>NZ_CP115450.1:0-628750 GCF_027627435.1 Kitasatospora cathayae
CACCCCACCAACCCGAAACCGACCGAGCACACGAACAAACCCCGGACTCACAACTCACGGAACACAACCCCGCCCCGCCCCCAGCCACAACCCAGGAACCAGAACCCAGGGGCCAGGACCGGAGCCGGGGCCGGGGCCGGGACGAAGGGGACCGAGGAGCGGGTCCACGGGGGCGGCCGCGCAGGCCGGGCCGGCGACGGACAACAGCGCGGACGCAATCAGCACCAGGACAGTGGTCAGGCGGAAGAGGCGGGAGGCCGCCCGCTTGCTGGACATTCTTGTCTCGCGCATGCCACCCACCTCAACGGGAGATGCCGATCCGGGAGTGCCGACCTCCTGCCCGGGGGCGAGGCAGATGGTGGCGCGGCCGAGCAGTTCGCGTCGTTCGTACACCTTCACGTGGTCCTTCACCCCCGGGCCCGAAATGCCCCGGTTGGCCCAGGACGAGTCGTGCTTGAACATGTCGTCCTCCCACCAGTGGTCGTCGCCGGAGTGCTCGATCTTCAGGCCCGTGAAGTTGGCGTCCGTCCACACGCAGAAGTTGCCGCTTCCGCATGGAACAGCCGAGGCCGGGGCGCGATGCGAGGCGATTGACGGCCGCGTATGGTCACCCGTTCGCCAGCGGTCAGTGGCTGCCGAGCCAGGAGACGCCCACGATGGCACAGAGTGCTCCGCCCCTATCAGGGTCGGCACGTCAGCTTCGAACCACTGACACGGGGCAGTCCGCTCCCGAACGTCCGTCTTTGGGAGGCCGCGGTGGGACACGCTGTCGGTGACGTGCTGGGCCTGGCCGCGGGTATCGCGGTCAGCCCACTGCCGATCGTGGCGCTCATCCTCGTTCTGGCCACCCCGAGGGGACGCCTCAACGGACTGCTGTTCGTCCTCGCCTGGGTCTTGGGGCTCTCCGCGGTCGGCGCGATCATGCTGGCTGTCGGTGGCACGGGCGGAGCCTCGACCCACAAGCATCCGGCCACCTGGGTCGGAGCGCTCAAACTGGCCCTGGGCGCACTCCTCGTCCTCTTCGGCGCCCGTCAGTGGCGGCACCGCCCCAAGGACGCCTCCGAGACGCAACTGCCGAAGTGGATGGCGGCGATCGACCGTTTCAGTCCCATCAAGATCGTCGGCTTGGGGCTGTTGTTCTCGGCGGCCAACCTCAAGAACGCGCCCCTGGCCATCGCCGCGGGCGCCTCGATCAGCTCTGCCGGACTCCCCGTACCCCAGCAGATCGGAACGCTCGCGATCTTCGTGGTGATCGCCTCACTCGGCGTGCTTGCGCCACTCGCCGTCTACCTGGCCATGGGTGAACGTGCCGAAGGCATCCTCGGCAGCTGGCGGGACTGGGCGGCGCGGCACAACGTCGCCGTCATGGCCGTCCTGTTCTTCGTGCTCGGCCTCAAGCTCCTGGGGGACGGCATCAGCATCCTCGCGGCCGCCTGACACGGTCCCCTGGGAAAGTCCCGGCTGTGGTGCTAATTGCCGTTCTGCTCGATGTGCAGATGGATCGGGCCGCGAAGAACGGGGCTGCGCCGGTACTGTGGCGGGTCGGCGACCAGCCTGGGGCGGTCGACGCGGCGGACCAGCTCGGTCAGCGCGATCTGGGTCTCCCGCCGGGCCAATGGGCCGCCGAAGCACAGGTGGATACCGCTGCCGAATCCCAGGTGCTGGTTGTCACGCCGATCGGGGTCGAAGCGGTCCGGATCGTGGAAGCGGTTCGGATCGCGGCTGCCCGACGCCAGCATCAGCATGATCTGGGAGCCTTTGGGGATCACGGTGTCGGCGACGGTGATGTCGCTGTACGCCGCCCGCCAGGGAATGATGTGGACGGGCGGCTCGTACCGCAGCAGTTCCTCCGTCAGTGGCACGACCAGGTCCGGTTGTTCGCGCAGCCGCTGCAACACCTGCGGGTGGCGCAGCAGCGTCAGCATGCCGTTGGTGATGAGGTTGACGGTGGTCTCGTGGCCGGCGATGAGCAGCAGGTTGGCGGTGGCGACGATTTCCTCGTCGGTCATCCGCCCGTCGGGCCCGTCGTCGTTGGCCAGCCGTGACAACAGGTCGTCACCCGGCCTGCCGTGTCGTTGTTCGACCAGGCCGCCGATGTACTGGCGCAGGTCTTTGCGGGCCTGTATGCCGTTGTCGAGTTTTTCCTTCGGGTCGGTCTTGGGGTTGTAGTCGATCGAGTCGATGATGTCGTTGACCCACAGGTGGAACCTCGGTTCGTCCTCGCGTGGTACGCCGAGCAGGTGGCAGATCACGGTGACGGGGAACGGGTAGGCGAAGTCGTCGACGAGGTCGATCTGTTCCTTGCCCGCGAAGTCGTCGATCAGGCCGCCGACGATGCTGCTCAGGGCGGGTTCCATGCCGGTCACCAGTCCCGGGGTGTGCGGGGGGCCGAAGTGGCGCATCGCCATGCGCCGCAGGCGGTCGTGCTCGGGCGGGTCGAGGTTGATGAACGCCGGGGTGGTCTGCTCTTCGGCTCCGGCCGTCGGATGCGAGAGGTTGCGGATGTCCGAGCTCAGGTGCGGGTCGTGCAGGATGTCGGTGATCTCGCGGTAGGTACTGATGACGTAGCTGCCGTCCTCCTGCCGGGCCACGGGTGTCTTGCGCAGCTCGGCGTACAGCGGGTACGGGTCGGCCCGGGAGGAGTAGTCGAGGATCCGGCGCAGCGTGTCGGGCGTCTCGGTCGTGGTCATCTCGCTTTCCCTCCTAGCGGTGCTGGTGCGCGGCCGTGACGCGGCGCTCGCTCGGGTCGTGGCCGGTGACGACCACGGTGGCGCCCTGGGCGAGCAGAGTGGGGCCGGGGAAGTCGACGGGCACCGGTTTCATGTCGGCGGGCTGGTCGGGGGTGGGGCAGGGCGGGGGGAAGGGTGCGGCCGTCTCGATCAGTTGCCGGTAGTGGTCCAGCCACTTCGCGTTGTTGAAGCTCACTGCCGCGGTGACACGGCCCCGATAGCCGTATGCGGCGACGAAGCGGCGGTCGGGCACCGATCCCTGGGTGACGACCACCTCGTCGGCGAAGGTCGGCACGCCGACGGACTTGATGTTGACCCCGAACTGGATCGACCAGAACAGCGGGATGGACAGGTGGGGCCAGCGGTCCGCCTGGCCGCTGACCATGTTGTGCGCCGCGACCTCGGCCTGCTCCACGGCGTTGGCCCAGTGCTCCAGCGAGATGAGCCGGTACTCGTAGATCGGGTTCGGGCAGCGTGCCACGTCTCCGGCGACGAAGACGTCGTCCGTGATCAGGCCGTTGAGGTCGAGGGCGCGGCAGCCCGTGTCGCAGGCAATGCCCCAGACCCCTGCGGCCAGCCCCGAGCCCTGCAGCCACTCGGTGTTGCGAATGCCCCCGAGTGCCACGACCGCCACGTCGGTGTCGATCGTGCTGCCGTCGTCGAAGTGCGCGCGGCGCAGGCGCCCCTGCGCGTCGCCCTCCAGCCGGGTGACCTTGACACCGCAGCGCAGGTCCACGCCGTGAGCGCGCTGCATGTCCGCGGCGACGTCACCGATCATGGCGCCGAGCGCTCCGACCAGCGGCGCCGGCGCGAGTTCGGCGACGGTTACCGGGATCTCCCGTTCGCGGCAGACGGAGGCGATCTCGGAGCCGGTGAATCCCGCACCGATGACCAGTACGCGTGAGGGCCCGGCGGCGAGTGCGCGCCGGAGAGCCTCGGCGTGTTCGCGCGTACGCACGACGAAGACCCCGTCCAGAGCCGCCTCGCTCTCGACGAACCACGGCCGGGCCCGGACCCCGGTGGAGATCAGCACCCGGTCGAAGGGAACCTCGCGTCCGTCCGCGAGACGCACGTGGTTGCCGGCCAGGTCCAGTCCGCTGGCGGGCACGCCCAGCAGCCACTGCGCATCGATCTCGCGGCGGCGCGGCAGCTTGGTGTTCTCGGCCGGCACCCACCCGGTCAGTACCTGCTTGGAGAGGGGAGGCCGGTCGTAGGGCTCGCCCATCTCGTCGCCGATCATGGTCAGCGATCCGGTGAAACCCGCTCCGCGCAGCGCCTCCGCTGCCCGCAGTCCCGCCAGGGACGCCCCGACGACCACGATGCGGCCCTCGCGCTTGAAGGCTTGCAGGTTCTCGGCGCTGGTCATGACGGCGACGCCTCCGCCGGTGCGTCCCGTCCCTCCAGCTGGTCGACCAGGATCGCCTGGACGGGGCAGGCCGCCGCGGCGCGCAGCACCTGGTCGCGTCGGGCGTCGTCGGGGTTCGGGTCGTACATCAGTGCTTCCTCGCCGTGCATCCGGAACGCGTCCGGAGCCAGGAAGGCGCACTGCGCGTACCCTTCGCATCGGGAAAGATCAACGACAACTCGCATCCCGACCTCCACAGGGGCTGCAAGCTGCGGGCCCGGGAGCCGGCGCCATTTCGGCGCGCAAGGCGCCGCGAGGCTGAGGAGAAAGGGACTCGGCCGTTGCCCACCTCCGCGGACTGCGAGGGTGCGTGCCGCGCCCGTCGGGTCGCCGCAGAAAGAATCTGGTTGTCGCCTACGAGACGACCGGCGGGTAGAACCGCCCAGAGATCATGACCTTCCTGTCGGTCAGCCTATCCCGTGCGCATATCGCCCGCACGCCGGGACTGGGCTGCCTTGCCGATCGGCGCCGATGTCCGTGTCGAGGGCCGGCCGTGTTCGGCCGATCGGCGCAATCAGCCCGCACCCGGGATGTGGCCGGGACTTTCGGATGGTTCGGTGTCGACAGGGGTCATAGGACTCACATGGGTCCTGCGGTCAGCCCGACGAGGAGGAGAACCGGCGTGAGCGTGACTCAGGGAGCCCCGCAGGGCGTCATTCCCGCGCAGCTACTCAAAGGCCAGAAGGCACTGGTCACCGGCGCGAACTCGGGCATCGGCAGGGCGACGGCCATCGGCCTGGGGCGCGCCGGAGCCGACGTGGTCGTGAACTACGTCGCCGGGCGTGAGGAGGCCGAGCAGGTGATCGAGGAGATCTCCGGGTTCGGAGTGCGGGCGGCGGCGTACGAGGCCGATGTGTCCCAGGAAGACCAGGTCACCGCGATGATCGCACGAATGGTTCAGGAGTTCGGGACCATCGACATCCTCGTGGCCAACGCCGGACTGCAGCGCGACGCTCCGTTCACCGAGATGACGACGGCCCAGTGGCAGAAGGTGCTGGACGTCAACCTCACCGGCCAGTTCCTGTGCGCTCGGGAGGCGACCAAGGAATTCCTCAGGCGGGGGGTTGTCCCCGAGGTGTCGCGAGCCGCCGGGAAGATCATCTGCATGAGCTCGGTGCACCAGCTCATCCCCTGGGCCGGCCACGTCAACTACGCGGCCTCCAAGGGCGGCGTGCAGATGATGATGGCGACACTCGCCCAGGAGCTCGCGCCCCACCGGATCAGGGTCAACGCGATTGCGCCGGGAGCCATCAGGACGCCCATCAACCGCGACGCCTGGGACACTCCCGACGCGGAGAAGGACCTGTTGCAGCTGATTCCCTACGGGCGTGTCGGCGATCCCGAGGACATCGCCCACGCGGTCGTCGGCCTCGCCTCGGACCTCATGGACTACGTGGTGGGCACCACCCTCTACGTGGACGGTGGCATGACCCTCTTCCCCGGCTTCGCCACCGGCGGCTGAACCGCTGTACGCCGACAGGCGGGACCCTGGCTGACTCTCAGTCACGCTGCTGATCGAGGGCATCGTCCAGGGTGGTGGCGGCCATGATCAGCGACAGATGCGTGAAAGCCTGCGGGAAGTTGCCCAACTGCTCGCCACTGGGACCGATCTCCTCGGCGAACAGGCCGACGTGGTTGGCGTAGGTCTGCATCTTCTCGAAGGCGTAGCGCGCCGGACGAATCCGCCCGGCGCGGGCAAGAGCGTCGACATAGAGGAAGGTGCAGAGACTGAAGGTGCCTTCGGAGCCCCGCAGCCCGTCCGGGGAGGCCGCAGGGTCGTAGCGGTAGACGAGGCTGTCCGACACCAGCCTGCGCTCCATCGCGTCCAGGGTCGACAGCCAGCTCACCGTCCTGGGCGCCAGGAACCCGACACGCGGGATGAGCAGCAGCGAAGCGTCGAGGACATCGCTTCCGTAGTGCTGGACGAGCGCCTGCTCCTTATCGTTCCAGCCCCGCTCCATCACCTGCTCCAGGATCGCGTCGCGAGCCGCGGTCCACCGAGGGGCGTCGGCAGGACGGCTGTGCTCCCTCGCCAGGCGCAACCCCCGGTCGAAGGCCACCCACGACATCACCCGGCTGAAGGTGAAGTCCCGGCGCCCGCCACGGGTCTCCCAGACGCCCTCGTCGGGGCGGTCCCAGGAACCGGCGAGCCAGTCCAGCATCCGCGCGACGTTCTTCCAGCCGTGGTAGCTGCCTTCCCTGGCGACCTCACGCCCCTCCGACAATGCATAGAGCGCCTCCCCGTAGATGTCGAGCTGCAGCTGATCAGCCGCCGCGTTCCCCAGCCGCACCGGATACGAACCCCGGTAGCCCTCGAAGTGCGAGAGAACCTCTTCCGGCAGCTCAGGGTCCCCGTCGACGCGGTACATGATCTGCAGCGGCTCGCCGTCGGCGCCTTCGTGGGCCTGGAGTCGGTCTCCCAACCAGCGCGTGAACTGCGCCGCCTCCTCGTCGAACCCCAGGTCGAGCAGGGCGCGCACGGACAGGGAGCCGTCGCGGACCCAGGTGTAGCGGTAGTCCCAGTTGCGTTCACCCCCGATCTGCTCGGGCAGCCCCATGGTGGCCGCGGCGACAGGAGCGCCTGTGGGTGCGTAGGTGAGCAGCTTGAGCGTGATGGCCGAGCGATGCACCATGCTCGGCCACCGGCCGCGGTAGTCGGAGCGGCGCACCCAGCGCTGCCAGAAGTCCACCACGTCCCAGAACCGCTCCATCGCCCCGTCTGGGGTGACCGGCGGCGGAGGGTCACCACCGGGACCGCCGACGGTGAACACCGCCGCAGCCACCTCACCTGGGCTCAGGGTCACCGCCGCCCGCACGTCGTTGCCGTCCTGCTGCAGGGGGAAGGTGCTCTGCAGATGGGCGGTGACGTTCGGTGCCCGGAACGTGGCCGTACTGTCCTGCAGGTCGAGATGGTGGGTGGCACGGCCGTAGTCGAAGCGTGGACGGCACTCCAAAGTGAAGTGCACCGTGCCACGTACCGCCCGCACGCCGCGTAGCAGCACGTGCCTGTCAGTGGGAGTGCCGGTGCGATCCGGTGGCATGCAGTCGAAGACCTCACCGACCCCGTCCGGCGACATGAACCGCGTGACCAGGACTGCGCTGTCCGGGTAGTAGAGCTGCTTGCAGGTGACGTTCCGGCTCTCCGGCGCGAACAGGAAGTAGCCACCGCGGTCATGGTCGAGCAGAGCGGCGAAGACGCTTGGCGAGTCGAACCGCGGAGCCGTGAACCAGTCGACGACCCCCTGGGACGACACCAGAGCAGCGGTCTGCAGGTCTCCGACGAGACCATGGTCGGCGATGGGCGGATAACGGTCCATGATCATCTCGCTTCCCTGGTGCCCTGGTTCCACTGTCCGCCCTGTG
The DNA here is from genome assembly GCF_027627435.1 of Kitasatospora cathayae. Lineage (GTDB taxonomy): Bacteria > Actinomycetota > Actinomycetes > Streptomycetales > Streptomycetaceae > Kitasatospora > Kitasatospora cathayae. The sequence goes on from NZ_CP115450.1 coordinate 7,498, forward strand.
TGACGGGGCCGCCAAAGGGATGCGAAAACGAGGGGCGAGCCCAGGAGACGGCCGCCTTCAGGCACTGCCGATGGCATCCCGTGAAGCTGATTCAGCACTCGGGGCGTTGGCGGACCTCGGCTTCCGCGGCCTGGACGACGACGTACGCGACCTCGTGATCGTCACCGGCTTCCACGCCGGCCGCACTCACAAGCTCACCCCCGGCGAGAAGACCACCAACCGAGTCCTCGCCGTCGGCCGCGCCCCCGTCGAACACGGCTTCGCCCACTCAAGACCTGGCGGATCCTCACCAAGCTCCGCACCGCCCCCGCCCGCGCCACGCAACTCCTGCGCAGAAGAAGAGTGAGTCGAGGCCGTGGCTGGAGGAAATCTGTAACGTGGAAGTGAGGTTTCAGCGAGCGGCGAGGTGAGGTCGCGGTGGTGGAGCTGCCCATTGATGACGCGGATGCCGCACTGTACACAGTGGGGCAGGTCGCCGCCATGCTGCACGTCCAGGTCGCTTTCCTGCGGCGACTGGACGAGCTGGGCGCGGTGGTGCCCATCCGCTCGGCGGGCGGCCAGCGGAGGTACTCGCGCCGGGAGATCAACCGTGTCGCCGCCCTGATGAAGCTGATCAGCGAGGGCCTCACTCTCGAAGGCGCGCGCCGGGTACTCGAGCTCCAGGCCCGAGTTGAGGAACTCGAAGCCGACCTGGACCAGGCCCGGCACCACGGGCGGGGCTTGTCGGCGACCTGATGCGGTTGTCACCCGGGGCGTGGAGGGCCCTGAGCGACCGATGTTCCCGTCAGCTCGTGGTCTCCTCGGTCTCGCCACACGGCCGAAGTGCCAGGGCTCGTGGACGAGCGGGCCACCGCACCAGGACCGGCGGGGCGACGTCCGCGTTGCCGAGGAAGATCGCGAGGAATCCGGTCTCCACCAGCAGCGTGCCCACATGAAGGCGGAACCGGGTCTGCCGGGCCGGCCGGGGTGGGCGTGCGGGGGCCGATCAGAATCCGGCGGCCAAGCGACGGTGGAGGCCGGTGAGCTTGAGCAGCCTGGCCACGGGCCTGCCGGCCCCTTGCCGGACGCGCCGCCCGCCGCGCTGGTCGGCCTGGTTGCGGGCCTGGACGAGGACGCTCAGGCCCGAGCAGTCCATGAACGTCACCTCCGACATGGACGTGTTCCGCGCCGCCCGCTCGGGGGGTGCGGGCGGCGCGGAACGGCGCAGGGACGTGGTCAGGCCTTGATCTCCTTGCGGTTTCCGCTGTGGCCGATGGCGATCTTGCGGGGCTTGGCCTTCTCGGCGACGGGGATCTTCAGGGTCAGTACGCCGGCGTCGTAGTCGGCGGTGATCCCCTCGGGGTCGAGCGTGTCGGAGAGCATGACCTGCCGGGAGAAGACGCCGAGCGGGCGCTCGGACAGCTCCCACTTCACGTCCTCGCCCTCGTGGCGGGGACGGCGTTCGGCCTTGACGGTCAGCGTGTTCCGCTCGACATCGATGTCGATCGCGTTCGGGTCCACGCCGGGCAGATCGAAGCAGATCACGTACTCGTCGCCGGCGCGGTAGGCGTCCAGCGGCATCGGGGTCGGCCGCGACCAGGTACCGGTCGTGCCGAAGAGCTGCTGGGTCAGCCGGTCCAGCTCGCGGAACGGGTCGGTGCGCATCAGCATCGCGAAACACCTCCACTGATCGATGGGTGCCAGTGCGCTTCACCTGAAACCGTTCTACCATGTCATGCATCCGATGACAAATCCTGCCGTCACCAAAGGAGTGACACTGATGAGAGAGTGGCCCGAAGCATCCGCCGCCGGCGGCGGAACGCTGAGGGGTCCGGCGTCCTTCCTGGCCGCCGTCGCGGCGCTCGCCGCCATGGAGGAGGCCGTCCGCACCGCGCAGGACACCGGGGCGACGTCCACGCCCACCGCCCGAACCGGCCCCGAGCAGGCACTGGCCGCCCTGCTCCTGCTGCGCGAGCTGCGTACCGAGCTCGCCGACTGGGAGGCCCCGCTGGTGGAGGCCGCCCGCGCCGCCGGCGCCACGTGGGCCGATCTCGCCCGCCCCATGGGCGTCGCCAGCCGCCAGGCCGCCGAGAACCGCTACCTGCGCCTTGCGCCAGCCGCCACCACCGCGGGAACGACCGGGGCCAAACGCGTCAAGGCCGTACGCGACCGCCGCGCCGCAGAACGCGCCGTCACCGACTGGGCCCGCGCCAACGCCGCCGACCTGCGCCGACTGGCCGCCCAGGTCACTGCCCTGACCGACCTCCCCTCGGCAGCCCGTCCCGCCCTCGACCGCCTCCACACCGCGCTCGGCACCCCGGACGCCGCCGAACTCCTCACACCCCTCGCCGCCGTCCGCCCCCACCTCGGCACCCATCACCCCCAGATCGCCCACCGCCTCGACGACCTCACCCAGCACACCGACCAACTGCGCCATGACAGCGACCACCGGCGCGCCTGACCCCCTGGCCGCCGCCGAAGAGCGCTGGCAGCGGATCGAGGAGCAGCTCGCGGCCGTCGGGCACCGGATGCGGACCGACGGCGACGCCGCCATCGCCTCGCTGGACGTCTGTCTTGCGCGCCTGGAAGCCATGCGCGAGACCCTCCGCACCTCCTTTGCGCAGGTCGAACAGGACATCGCGGGGCATCAGAACCGCCGGATGCCGAGGGACCGTCATGCCGACGACAGTGTGAGGGGAAGCCCTCGTCAGGCCGAGGGGATCTTGCTCGCCCTGCAGTATCGCGGCCTCGCGGCGGAGAGCAACCGCTCCCCCGCCCGGTCGGTCTGACCGGGCGGGGGACCGGAGACCGACTCGGAGGCCATCCCCGGGCGGACGCAGCCGGGGCGCTGGGCCTGCCATGACTCCGAGCGCCGGGGCTGCCAGTGCGCTGATCAGGTGGTGATCTGCTTCTTCTCGCTGCTGCTCTTGATCTCGATCTTGCGTGGCTTGGCGTGTTCGGCCATCGGGATGCGGATCGTGAGCACGCCGGCGTCGTAGTCTGCCTCGATCTTGTCGGCCGCGAGTGTCTCGCCGAGGAACACCTGGCGACTGAAGACGCCGTAGGGCCGTTCGGCGATGACCATCTCGCGGCCCTCGATCTCCGGTGCCGGCCGCTCGGCCTTGACCGTCAGGACGTTCTGCTCGACGTTCAGGTCGATGCTCTCGGGCGAGATGCCGGGCAGGTCGAGACGGATCAGGAAGGATCCGTCGCTCTCATAGGCGTCCATCGGCATCGCGGTCGGCCGGGTCGTGGTGCCCAGCAACTGCTGGGTGAGCCGGTCGAGCTCGCGGAAGGGATCGGTGCGAATCAGCATCATGAGTCACTCTCCTCAATCGGTCGGTGACGATGCCGGGCTCCTCGCCAGGAGCCGCCCACGTCAGTCCATATACCTCTATTTGGGGCATCTTGACAAGAGCCCGCCAAGGTTCTATGCAGGTCAATAAGGAGGTTCGATAGGAAGGTTTGACCGCAGCCCGGGCCAGTCCCACGGAGTGAGCACAGAAGTCGCTCGCCCTCGACTCGCCCAGCGGCGGGAGGAGGCGGGTCGTCATGGTCGGCACGCGCCCCGGGCAAGATCCTCGGGATCACTACGCGGTGCTTGGAGTCGCGCCTTCGGCGTCCGCGCGGCAGATCACCACGGCTTACCGTGCCCTGGTACGCCTCCTCCACCCCGATGCCCGCCCCGCCGAACGGGACTCGGCCGAGCGGCTCGACGAAGTCGTCGCCGCCTACACGGTCCTGCACGATCCCGAGCTGCGCGCCGTCTACGACGCCCGGCACGGCACCGGCCGCCCCGGCGCACCGGTCGGCAGCACGGCCGGGGGCCAGCGGGTACCGGTACGAGTCGTCCCGGGCAACCCGGCGGTGACCGCGACCTGGTGCCTTGGTCCTTCCGGCGAAACCAGACGGCCCGGTGGCCCGGCGGTCCGTGCGGGCCCGGTGCGGTTCACCCCGCGAGGCCCGTCCGCCCCGCCGGACGACCTCGGCGGCCTGTGGGAATGGGTGAACCGGCTATGGGAGGTGGATCCATGGCTGTGATGGACAACGGCTTCCGTACCGCCGTCCGATGCTGCGACGGCCAGGTCACCCTCGCCGCCATGGGAGAGATCGACCTCGCCACCGCCCCCGAACTCGAAGTCCGCCTGAAGGAATGCCTCGCCCGCCGGCCCGACCGTCTGGTCCTGGACTTCGCCCGCGTGACGTTCTGCGACTGCACGGGCGTGGACGTGCTCGAACGCGCCCGAAGGAAGGCGCGAGAAGCGGGCATCGACCTGAAGATCACCGGCGTGAAGGCCCCGATCGTCGTCCGGGTCTTCGAGGTTCTCGGTCTGTCCGACCTGCTGGAACCCGACCAGGGGTGAGCCCCGCGAGATCCGGGTTCGTTCGACGCCGGTCCAGGGGCGGACCCGCCGCCGCGGCTCGATGCCTGGCTGGTCACCGATGAGCAGGTCGAACTCCGCACCGCCCTGCGCCAGATGGCGGCCGAGCGCGGGGTCGTCCCCGCGATGACCGATCTGGAGCTGGGCAAACTGCGGATCAGCGCTCTCCCCGTGCAGCACACCTCCCACCCGACACGCGGGTACCGCATCGAAGCAGGCGCGATGCGGCGGTGTGGGCGCCGAAGTTCTGGGAGTTCCCGGCGTGGGCGGCGGGTGCGGACCTGATGTTCACCGAGGCGCCCGGCTGGAACCGACGGATCCGCTTTCGCGGCGGCGTCGGCGGCCACGCCCACGTACAGGAGATCGCCCGCGAGGCGGCCCGGCACGGCGTGCGACGCCTGGTCTACGCGCACATCGGCCGTCCCTGCCTGCGGGCCATGGACGCCGGCCTCACCTCGCCGTTCGGCGAGTGGGGACGCGAGGGCCGGACGTACACGTTCACCCCGCCGATCTGATCACGCCCCTCCACCGGCTCCGCGCCGCGGCACCGTCCCGCCGGCACCCGCCCTGTCCGGGGTGCGGGTGTGCTGGGCGAGGCCCGGGGGTGGACCACGAACGGCGGCGGGTTGAGTGGTACGTCCCCGAGGAGCGGGCGGCGGTGGCGGGGTACGACCGGCTGCTGCTGGCCGACGACAGCGCCGACAAGCTGCTGCCGATCCCCGGGGCGACCGAGAACGCACACGGCTTACGGGGCCTGCCGGAGGCCCTGCACCTGCGTGACCACCTGGTGCGGCAGATCGAACTGGCCGACGCCGCGGACGGGCCGGATGAGCAGACTCGACCCATCGGGTGTTCGGAATCCACGATGAGAGGCATACGCACTGATAGGGGGTCGCTGTCCGGCGGGCGGCGAGTGTCGCCACCACGGGCACGGAAGCCTGCGGTGAATCGCCTCAACGGAGGAGGTGTCGACATTGATCACGGAACTGGCCCTGGAACGCGTGGAGTTCACCTGCGGCCACTGCTGGCACCAGTGGAGCACCGACTATGACGTCCAGCACTACCGCGATGACGACGGACGGGACTGGGAGTACTTCTCCCGGGACGGCACGCCGGTGGACTCGCCGTACACCCCCGAGGGCGCGCCGCCCTGCCCGGAGTGCGGACGCCATTGGGTGGGCCACCTGCTGGCCCGCAGGCTGATCCCGACGCCGCCGGGGCTGCACGGCACGCCGCGTGAGCCGATCGTCGACGTTGCGGGCCACCGGCCCGATCGGCACGGCGCGCCGCCGCTCGACTCCCAGGCCCACCCGCAGCCGCCCGGGCGGTGAACGGCGGATGCCGCCCGGCGGGAGGGGACGCGAGGCGATGGCGGAGCTGACCGTCGAGGGCGGTGACCTGGTGCTCCGGCTTGCCTGGCGGGAGCGGCTGGTGACCGGTACCACACCGGTCCGGGTGCCGGTGACGGCGGTCGAGGACCGTCCGGCCACGACGGCGACTGCCGGGTACCGCGACAGCATCCTCACGATCAGCGACAGGGCCCGGAAGTCGAGCCAGAGCCTACGTTTGGACGGCGTTCGTTCAGCGCTTCGGACAGCGCCTGTGGGGCGATCAGGTGGTGAGTGCCAGGGCGCGGGCGACGTGGGCGGTGGATGAGCTGGTTTCGAGTGGGGTGTAGCCGTCGTGCAGTGAGGCGTCCTGGTCCTTCAGGCCGTTTCCGGTGAGGGTGATGACGACCGTCTGGCCCGGGGTGAGGTGGCCGCGGCTGTGCTGGTCGAGGAGTCCGGCGACGCCGGCCGCGGAGGCCGGTTCGACGAAGACGCCGTCGTGGCGGGCCAGGAGCCGGTAGGCGGCGAAGATCTGCTCGTCGGTGACGGCGGCGATCAGGCCGTCGGACTGATCCCGGGCGTCGACGGCGCCCTGCCAGGTGGCCGGGTTGCCGACGCGGATCGCGCTGGCGGCGGTCTGCGGGTCGGCGACGGGAGCGCCGTGGACCAGCGGTGCCGCTCCGGCGGCCTGGAAGCCCCACATGCGCGGGAGTCGGTCGGCGTGTCCTTCGGCGTGGTAGGTGCGGTATCCGCGCCAGGTTGCGGTGATGTTGCCGCCGTTGCCGACCGGCAGGCAGTGGATGTCGGGGGCGGTGCCGAGCGCGTCGACGGTCTCGTACGCGACGGTCTGCTGGCCGGACAGGCGCAGCTCGTTGCCGACGCTGTTGACGAGGGCCACCGGGTGGTGGGCGGCGAGGTCGCGGGCGATGCGCAGGCAATCGTCGAAGGTGCCTGCCACTTCGACGATGCGTGCGCCGTAGCGGACCGCCTGGCCGAGCTTGCCGAGGGCGACGCGTCCGGCGGGGACCAGGACGGCCGAGGCGATCGCGGCGCGTGCCGCGTAGGCGGCGGCCGAGGCACTGGTGTTGCCGGTGGAGGCGCAGACGACGAGTCCGGCGCCGGCCTCCGCGGCGTTGCTGATCGCCACCGTCATCCCGCGGTCCTTGAAGGAGCCGGTGGGGTTGGCCCCTTCGACCTTGAGCCGGACGTCGCAGCCGGTGAGCTCCGACAGGTGTCGGGAGCGCAGCAGCGGGGTGTTGCCCTCGTTGAGGGAGATGGACGGAGTGCGGTCGGTGACCGGCAGCCAACGCCGGTAGGGGCTGTCGATGAGCCCTTGCCAGGTTTCCATGCGCAAGAACGTAACACTTGTTTCATCAATCCTGTCAATCGCCTTTTGATGTAACATCCTGGTCATGGAAACCGTGGTATCCCGACTCGAAGCCGCCTATCCCGGGCTTCCGCGGGGCGAGCGCGCGGTCGCCCGGGTCATCCTGGACGACTATCCGTTCGCCGCGCTGGAATCCCTGCGCACGCTCGCCGACCGTGCCCAGGTGAGCCCACCGACCGCCTCCCGCCTGGTCGACCGGCTCGGCTACGACTCCTTCACCGACTTCCAGACCGCCGTCCGAGCCGACGCCCAGGATCAGTCCAGGCTGCGCGCGTTCGCCGCCCAGACTTCCGACCCCGGCAGCGCCGCACGCGAACTGCAGGACGGCCTGGCCGGCGCGCTGGCGGCCGTGAACACCCCCCTGCTCGACTCGGCGGCCGACGCCCTCGCAGCAGCCCGCTCGGTCTGGGCGCTGGGCGGGCCGCTCAGCGAACTGGCCGCCGACTACCTGGTCCGCCAGCTGGGCGCCCTGCGCCCGGAGGTGCGACTCGTTCCCGGGCCCGCGCACGAACGAGCCCGATCGCTCCTCGACATCACCCCCCACGACCTCGTCGTCGCCTACGACTTCAGGCGCTACTCGGCCCCCACCTCCGCCTACGTCCGCACGGCCCGCGAACGCGGCGCCCGTCTGCTGCTGATCACCGACGCCTGGAGATCACCCCTGGCCGACCACGCCCAGGTCCTCATCCCCCTGCCCCACGAAGCCGCAGGACCGATCGCACCTCTCACCCACCAGGTCGCCGTGACCGAACTCCTCCTCGTCGCAACCGCATCCCGCCTCGACAGTGCGGCACGGCTCACCGAACTCGACACCCTCGCAGCCGCACTGCGACGCGACGGGACGTAGGCCTGCGCCGTGACACCTCGACCCCGTCGGCCGCGGCGCCGAACAGCGGGCGGGCCAGCGCAGTCGGGCCAGGGTGGCTTCTACGATGCCGGGCATGGCACGCTCTGAGGATCTCCAACAGTCCCTCTGGGACACCGGAAGCGGCTACGGAGTGCAGCCGCCCGTGACTGACCAGATGATTCTGGAGGCCGAGCGGCGGCTGAACGTCACGCTCCCCGGCTCCCTGCTCGACCTGCTGCGACAGCAGAACGGGGGCCGGGTCACCAGCAGCCGGAACGCCTTCCCCACGAGCAGGCCGACCTCATGGAGTGCCGACCACGTCCCCTTCGACCACGTGCTGGGCATCGGCCACCGCGAGCGCACGATCTCGCTGCTCGACAGCCCGTACCTGGTCGAGGAGTGGAACCTCCCCGGCCGTGTGGTGCTGGTGTCGGGCGACGGACCTTGCTGGATCGCACTCGACTACCGGGCCTGTGGCCGCGCCGGAGAACCATCCGTCAGCTGGCTCGACGCGGACGACAACTCGGAGTTGGCCCTCGCTCCGGACTTCCGGTCCTTCGTCGAGGGCCTGACGTCCGCAGGCGGGTTCGAGAGCGCGAGGCACGACGATTCATTCGGCTGAGCCCACACGGCCGTTCCCGTGAGAGCTGCCTCCGGCTGGTGCGGGAAGCTCGTTCCCTGGTGCTGACGAACCGCCACCGATAGCGTGACGGGATGGATCAGGACGAGCGGCACCTCCACGCATCATCCTTCGGCGCGGTCGCGGCCGCCTACGCCGAGCACCGGCCGGACTACGCACAGGCCGCGGTGCGGTGGGCGCTGGAAGCCGCGCCCGGTGCGCGGGTGCTCGATCTCGGGGCCGGGACCGGCAAGTTGACCGGCGCGCTGGCCGCGCTTCGAGCCGAGGTGGTCGCGGTCGAGCCCGATCCGGCGATGCTGGCCGAGTTGCGGCGCTCGCTGCCCGCGGTCCGGGCGCTGTCGGGCAGCGCGGAGGAGATTCCGCTGCCGGACGGCTCCGTCGATGCCGTGGTGGCCGGCAACGCGATGCACTGGTTCGACATGGCGGTCGCGGGGCCCGAGATCGCCCGGGTGCTCGCGCCCGGCGGGCTCCTGGCCGGGCTGTGGAACGTCATGGACGACCAGGTCGAATGGGTGGCGCAGCTCGCGCACGTCAGCGGGGCGGCGGCCGTCGGACCGCGGGACACGCCTGCCAGTTGGCGTGCCGAGACGGCTGCCGCGCACCTTCCGAGGAGCGGTGGGGTGGCCCGGTTCGGTTCGCCGGAGCAGGTCCTGTTCCCGCACGGGCAGCGCCGCACCGCCGATTCGCTGGTCGCGACGCTCGGGACGCGCGCGGGGATGCTGGTCATGCCGGAGGAGGAACGGGAGGCCGCGCTGGGCCGGATCCGGGCGTTCCTCGCGAGCCGGCCGGAGACCGCCGACGGCGAGTTCACCCTCCCCATGCTGACCGGCGTGCTGCGCACCCGGCGGTTGTGAGCCACCGCTGCGGCGGGGCTGGCCTTCGAAGTCCTGACACACCCTCAACTCGGGCGCCCGCGATCGCCGGACGGGAGGGCGGCGGCGATGCAGTCGAGGACGCGCTCCAGGCCGGTCCGGAACTGGTCGTCGCGGCTCAGGCGCGGCTGGCGCGCCTCCACCGCGATCTTGCCGAACATCGGGTACTCCCCGCTCTCCAGCAGCTGTTGGACGTACGGGTGTCCCGGGCGGTCATCGCGCACCCGGTGGTCGACATCGAGCTGCACCTCGGTACCGGCGGGGCCGCCATCACGGTGCCCCGGGACGCGGTCGTCGACCTCGGCGGCCTGCACACCGGCATCCGGGAGCCGCGCTACCGGCCCCGGCGGTCGGCCCGCCCGGGCGGCCCGACGATCCGGATCTCCGGGGTGGTGGGGCTGGGGCGGCTGAGGATCCGCCACGCACGCTGGTGAAGCGGTGAAGCCGTGAGGCCCTGAGCCCCCCTACCCGGCGGCCGTCCGCACCGCCTCGATGAAGCCGCTGGTCCGGCCGAGGCCGTCCGATAGCGGGCGGCCGTAGGTGTCCCCGGCCTCCGCGAGGGAGGTCGTCCGGGTCGACCAGCCATGGGCGTCCAGCCACTTGTCGGTGTCGGGCCCGAGCCCGCCCTGCCAGAGCTCGGTGACGTGGGCCAGGGTCGGGTCGTGCGGAGTCCGGGAGACGTCCCGGCCCCGCTCCATCAGCAGGCGGCTGCCCGGGGCGGACAGCGAGCCGATGGCCGTGAGCAGCCCGGCCGCCTGCTCGGCGTCGAAGTACACGACCAGGCCCTCGGCCAGCCAGGCGGTGGGCCGCTGCGGGTCGAAGCCCGCCTCGACCAGGCGGCGCGGCCAGCCGGGGTCCAGCAGGTCGCCCGCCAGCGCCTCGCGCTCGCACTTCGGCGCCGCGCCGGCGGAGTCGAGCACCTGCTCCTTGAAGGCCAGCACCGGCGGCAGGTCCAGTTCCCACACCCGCGTCCCGACGGGCCAGTCCAGCCGGTAGGCCCGGGTGTCCAGCCCGGCCGCCAGCAGGACGACCTGTTCCGCCCCGGCGGCCGTCAGCCGGTCGTCGTAGAAGCGGGTGCGCAGCATGATGGACATGACCAGCATCGCGGCGAGTCCGCTGAGGCGCGTACCCTCGGGGGCTTCCGTGGGCGGCCCGGCCGCCGCGACGAACTCCGCCGCGTACGGGTCGACGAACAGCGGGTCCGGCCGGCCGCTCTCGTAGGCCCGCACCCGTGCGACGGACAGGGCGGTGCGCGAGACCGGGCTCATCGTGTCAGGCGTCGGCGTCATGCCGGACAATCTAGCGCCGCCTTACAAGTCCGGCCCGGGCAGGGGGAATTCCTCGCGCTCGTCACCCTTCCCTGGCATGATCCGGTCTGCGCCCGGCTTCGCACCGGGTGCGAACAGGGCTGGCGGGAGGGGTACGACCGGTGGGAATACCGAGGAACGCGCGGACGGTACGGACACTGGGCGGTGACGATGCCTGAGGACTCGGTCCCCCGGGACACGCCTCCGCCGCCGCCGAAGAAGTCGGAACCGCCGCCGAGCCTCCGCAAGAGACTCTGGGCCCTCGCCCACATCCCGATCCTCCTCGCCGGTCTCGCCCTCACCGTGTTCGGCTTCGTCCGCTTCGTCGACGTCTTCGAGGAGGTCCGCACCTACCGGACCGTGCCGACCTGCGGCACTCCGGCGGCGAAGCCCGACGCGCTCTGCGCGACCCGGGAGAGCGGCCGGGTGACGAAGCGGTGGACGGAACCGGACGACGGCTCGACCACCTACAAGCTGGCCATCGCCCGCGAGACCGCACCCACCGACGACTACAGCGTCGGCGAGGCGTTCTACGACGACGTCGGTCCCGGCACCACCGTGGACCTGAAGGTCCTGCGGGGCGAGGTGATCGAGGTCAGCTACCACGGCCACCGCGCGAAGCCCCTGCACATGCCGTGGCTGAAGTGGATCGAGTTCAGCGCGCTGATCGGCGCCGGGGTGGCCCTGGTGCTCACCGCCATGTACCTGGACGAAGCCGACCTCATGGCAAGCATGTTGCTGGCCTCGGGCGCGGCCGCCGCGTTCGCGACCGCCATCGGCTCGGCCATCCTGATCCCCATCCAGTGGCCCCTGGTCGTCACCCTGGTCATCGGCGCGGTCTGCTGGCTGCTCACGGCGTACGTCGGCCACCGGACCCTCGAGGAGTTCTGACCTCGCTCGGCCGCCCTGTCCGATCCCCGCACTACGCTCCCCGTATGACTGTCGCACCACACATTCCCGGGTTCGAGGACGAAGAGGTACTCCTGGGCGAGAGCCTCGCGGACGAGCCCGCCTTCTGGCTCGCCCACCTGCTCCTGGTCGCGGGGCACGACGTGGCGGAGCCGGAGGCGTACGGCGTGGCCCAGGAGGCGTACGAGGCCATGCTGGAGCGGTTGTTCGACGCCGAGGCGCCGCCGCTGCTGTTGCGGGTGCCGTTCCGGCACGGCCACACCGCCTGCGTGATCTACCAGAACTTCGAGGACGAGAACGACACCGACTTCGTCGTCCACCACCCCGACTGGGGCCGGCTCGGGTTCCTCGGGCAGTTCGGTCCGCACGGCTCCGGCCCCGGGCTGTCCTGGCCGGAGCTGGTCAACCTCGCGGACTCCCAGGGCGATCCGGGCGACGAGGGGCTCCGGGAGCGGGCGCAGCGCTTCCTGCTCCTCCTCCCGGCGCTCGGCGACGCGGAGACGCCCCTGGAGGAGGCGCAGCAGGCGGTGGCCGAGGCGCTGGCAGCGGTCGGTCTCCGGCCGGATGCCGTCGGGGAGTTGGCCACGCAGCTGGTGGGCGATCCCGCGCAGGAGCCGCGCTGGTTCCTGACCCCGGACAGCCCGATCCCGATCTGCTCCTCGGACTACAGCCCCCGGCGGATACCGCTGGCGCTGGGCATCAGCAAGGATCAGGCCCACGCCCTGGCGGAGGCGCTCGGCGGACGATGAAGGCACTGAGCGATTGTCAGGTCCCGTACAAGGGAAGGAACCTCCCCACACCCGCCGCCCACCGGGAGGACCCTCGTGCACACCAGGACCAGCCGCACGGCCAGGACCGCATCCGCCCTGCTGACCGCCGCCCTCGCCGCGACCCTGCTCGGCGCCGCCCCCGCCTGGAGCGCACCCGCGCCGGCCGGACGAAGCGCACCGGCGGCGGACGGCCCCCGGCACCCGGTGGAGGCCTTCGCCGAGGACGGCGGCATCTCGCGCGCCACGGCCCCGACCGCCTCCCCCTACCTGGCCGCCCCCGCCGCCGGCCTCGCCGCGCCGAGCGGCGACGGCGAGGTCACCGCCCTGATCCGCAACGGCGACCCGGCCACCAAGCTGGACGTGGTGGTGATCGGCGACGGCTACTCCGCCCAGGAGCAGCAGAAGTTCCACAGCGACGCCGCCGAGAAGTGGCGCGAGATCACCGCCGTCGAGCCGTACGCCACCTACCAGCGCCTGTTCAACGTCTGGGCGGTGTCCGCCGTTTCGCCCGAGTCCGGCGTCACCGGTGATCCGGACCAGGCGACGGTACGGCACACCGCGCTCGGCTCCTACTTCTGGTGCGACGGCGTGGAGCGGCTGCTCTGCGTGGACGAGAAGGCGGTCGAGCGCTACGCCGCCAAGGCCCCGCAGGCGGACCTGGTGATCGTGGTGGCCAACAGCGCCAAGTACGGCGGCGCGGGCTACAACGACGTCAAGTCCCCGCTCGGCTACGAGGGCATCGCCACGGTGGCGGGCGGCAACGCCAAATCCGGGCAGATCGCGGTGCACGAGACCGGGCACTCGCTGGGCAAGCTCGCCGACGAGTACGCCTACGACGGCCAGGGCACCTACCAGGGCGACGAGCCGCCGGCGGCCAACCTCAGCACGCTGACCGCCGACCGGATGCTCGACCAGAACACCAAGTGGGCCCGCTGGCTGGGCCAGTCCTCGCCCGACGGCGGGACGGTCGGCAGCTACCAGGGCGGCGGTTACTACCCGACGGGGCTCTACCGGCCGACCGAGAACTCGATCATGCGCTCGCTCGGGCGGGAGTTCAACCTGCCCGGGCGGGAGGCGATGATCGCCGGCTTCTACCGCCACGCCACCCCGGTCACCAGCCCCACCCCCACCGACACCTGGCTCACCACCGCCGACCGGCTGACCGTCGACCTGCCGGTGCCCGGCACCGTGCTGCGCTGGTACCTGGACGGGCGCGAGCAGGTCCGGCTGCGCGGGCGCACCGCGCTCGACCTCGACGCACTGCACCTGACCGGCCCCCGCTCCTGGCCGCACCTGCTCACCGCCGTCGCCACCGACCAGACCCCATCGGTGGCGGACCCGGCGCTGCGGACGGAGCTGACTGCCAGCCTGTCGTGGCTGGTGAGCCGTTAGTCGGACCGCTGATCGACCCGGCTGGTCGGATCCGTCGGGCGAGCCCGTCAGTCGGTGGCAGCGAGCCTGCCGAGGAGGTGCAACGCCTCCTCGGCAGGGCTCCCGGGTGGTGCCGGGTAGCTTATCCATCGGACGGAATGCCCCGCCGCTACGAGGTCTGCGGCGAGTCATCGCCGATGGCCTGTCAGGGCGACGGCACCGGGCCCTCCGGTATCCGGCCGTCGGGGACGGGTCGCCAGGTCCGGCCGTCGGGGAGGTTCTGCCGGGCCGCCGAGGAAGTAGTCCAGGCCTTGCTCGAAGCCGAGCGGTCCGAGCAGTTCCTGCATCGGCCGCCAAAGCCGTGACGGCACGGGGTACCCGCCCGCCATCATCCAGTCGTCGTCCCCGAGTTCGGCCGCGAAGAGGTGCCGGACCCGCAGGTAGTCCTGCCGGCCGAGCAGCCGGGAGGAGTGCTGGCGGTCGTCGGAGCCGTAACCCTCCAGCTCCCAGAGCACGTTGTGCCCGTCGGCGAACGGGTAGTCGCGGTAGGCGTGATCACGTTCCACGCCCACACCCTAGACGTCAAGGAGCGGGCCGGCGGGCCGTCCCCTCCGGGGGCCGGCGCCGCAGCGGCGCCAGTTCGCGCTCCAGGGTCCGGACGTCCCGGGCGATGCTCGCCGCGAGCTCCCTCGGCGCGGTGTCGCTCGACAGTCGGCGGGTCCAGGTCCGAGCCTTGGCCGGGCCGTCCTGGACCATGTGGAAGGTGAGGCCCACCACCCCGCCGACGTCGGCCAGGGTCACCAGGATCCTGGTGTCGCCGAGGTCGATGGTGACCTCGTTGCCGATGCACGAGCAGGCCACCAGGCCCTCGATCTGCTCCTCCGCCAGGTATCTGGCCAGCGGAACGGCCCTCCCCCGGACCAGAAACGGACGTGGCACCGAACCCACGGGACCCGCCTCCTCTCGCCGTACGCGTGCCGCCTCGGCCGGGCGCAGGCGCGCCGCAGGGGACCGGGCCCCGCCCATGCTCCACCACGCCGCCGCAAAGCGCCAACTTCGCGTCTCGACAGGCGAATTGAGCGCATGCACTCGACCGGCGCACCGGCGCACGACCAGGCGCACCGGGCGGCTCACCGTACGGCGGCGGGAAGCGCGCGGCCGCTCCATGATCTTGCTCCGGGGCCGTCAGGGCGGGGTCGAGGCGGCGAACGGGGTACGGGCGGAGCGGCGCAGCCTGGAGTCGCCGGCTGCGCCGCTGGGTGCCGTCGCGCCGTCGCGCCGTCAGAGGGCGTCTAGCGAAGGACGCCGCGCACGGCCTCCGGGTCGGTGGGCGGGAGCGGGGCGGCCGGGGCGGCCGTCAGTGCCTTCGCGGTGGCGGGCGGCGGGGTCACGTACACCGGGGTCGGATCGGCCTCGGGGGCGCAGGTCTTGGCGATCCGTCCCTTGCCCTGGGGCAGGCTGCCGTCGCGTAGGTAGGCGGTGAAGGTGTCGTCCAGGCAGGCGTTGCCGTGGAAGAGGATCTCGTGGAAGCTGCCGCCGTTCTGGACGACCAGCTTGGAGCCGGGCAGCGCGTCGTGCATGGCGAGGCCGCCCTGGTACGGGGTGGCGGGGTCCTCGGTGGCCTGGAAGAGCAGGACGGGGGGCAGGCCCTTGCCGGTGATCTTCAGCCGGCCCGTCGGGTTGCCCTGGTAGGGCCAGAACATGCAGGCGGCGTTGTACCACATGTTGTTATAGGTGTAGAAGGGCGCGGTGGCGTTGACCTTGGCCTGGTCCTTCTTCCAGAACTCCCAGTCGCGCGGCCAGGCGTTCTCGGTGCACTGGGCGGCGTTGTAGGCCGGGAAGGCGCCGTCGTCGGCGCCGGGGGCCGCGTACTTGTTGTAGGCGATGCTCAGCGGCCGGGTGTCGTGCTGGGTGAGGTACGCGGAGAGCACGGTGGCCATCCGGGGCCAGCGCAGGAAGTTGTAGCCGCCGCCGTAGAAGGTGTCCTCGAGTTCGGCGGGGCCGACCTTGCCGGTCGCCGGGGCGGCGTCCGCCGGCTCCTTCCGCAGCGCGTCCTCGACCCGGTAGTAGGCCTGCTCGACGGCCTTGGCGTCGGTGCCCAGGTGGTAGACGGAGTCGGCCTTGGCGGTCCAGTCGGCGAAGGCGTCGAAGCGGCGCTGGTGTTCCTGGTCCTGCAGGACGTTGTGGTCGTACCAGCTGATGGTCGGGCCGACGATGCTGTCCAGCACCATCCGGCGCACGTGCGAGGGGAAGAGCTGGCCGTAGGTGGAGCCGAGCGAGGTGCCCCAGGAACCGCCGTAGAAGTTGATCTTCGGTACGCCGAGCGCCCGGCGGATGCTGTCCAGGTCGCGGGCGTTGTCGACGGTGGTCATGTGCGGCAGCAGCCAGGACCAGTCGGCCGCACAGTCGGCGGCGTAGCCGGCCGCCTTCTTCAGCCAGGCCTTCGAAGTCCCCTGGTCCGGCTGGTAGTCGGGGCGCTCGGCGTCGAAGTAGTGGGCGTCGCAGATCACATGGGGGTCGCTGCCGTTGGTGCCGCGCGGGTCGAAGCCGATCCAGTCGTAGGTCGAGGCGACGTCCGCCGGGATCTGGCCGGAGATGTAGGCGGGCATCCAGAGCCCGGAGTCGCCGGGGCCACCGGGGTTGAGCAGGATCGGGCCCTGCTGCTTGTCCTTGGGCGCGGTGGCGGGCAGCCGGTTGAGCTTGATCTTGATCTTGCGACCGCGCGGGTCGGCGTAGTCCACCGGCACTTCGAGCATGGCGCACTGGAGCGCCGGGGTCGCGGTGTCGTTGCAGGAGCTCCAGACGAGCTTCCCCTGGCCGGTGTCGACCAGGTCGGGCCCGTCGGGCTCGACGGCGGAGGCGACGGGACCGACGATCCCGCCGAGGGTGGCCACGGCCGCGGCGGCCGAGAGGAGGGCGATGGCTTTTCTCATGGGGAGCATGATGTGACATGTGCAATGGCACATCCAGGGGGTGAACCGGACTTTACCAAGCTTTGACCATCCGTACGAAACCGCCCGCGGTCTGCTGGCAGGCCCGCCGCACCTGCCGCGAGCGCCGCCGCCGACCGGGCCGAGAGCGGCTTTTCAGGCAGCGATGGCAACGTTCGGTAGCAGACTGACTCCCCTCCTCGATGGGCGTGCACTACTCAACAGACAGTTGTCGCTGCCGTGTGCCGACCAAAGACGTCATCCACACGGCCGGGCGCCGGTGCCGACTAAGGATTGAGGGTGCGCCAACTCCGGTACTGCTGGCGCACGTAGTGGCGCCGGTCGCCCTCGACCTCGATCTGGTCGTGCGCCACCAGCTGCCCCGCCGCCCGCAGGGCGATCGCCAGCGCCAGGCCGTCCCCGTCGCGCAGGAACACCCGGTCGGACAGCGCCGCGCGGCGCAGCAGGTACTCGCGGCTGAGCCGGATCCGCCGTTTGACGGCCTTCCCCAGTACCTCGAGGTCACCCCGCTCGTCCTCGATCTCCGGCGCGCCCGCGTAGGCCCGCTCCGGTCCGGGTGCCCCCTCGACCGGCGGGGTCCACACCGGCCTCGGCGGCAGCCGCGGCAGGCCGCGCACCCTGAGCACCTCATCGGCGAACTCCGGGAGGTCGACGGTCAGTTCGTGTTCGCCGAAGACGGCGAAGAGCTCGGCCAGGGCCCGGGGCGGGACGCCCTCCGGGGTGTCCTGCTCGGTGACGTCGATCCGGCCGAGGCGCGGGCCCCAGAACCGGCCGGGCGGCTCGGCGAGGCGCAGCCGCAGGGTGAGGTGGTGGCCGTCGTTCTCCTCGTCCCGGCCGAGTTCCATCGCCAGCCCCCGGACGTCCGCCCAGGCGTAGCGGCGCGGTACGAGCAGCCGCACCAGGGTGAGCCCGTCCTCGTCCGCGCGCAGCCAGTACGCGTGGGGCGCCGCGAAGGCCGCGACGGCGACGATCGCCGCCATGACCAGGAAGACCGCTCCGGTCTCGGCCGTCTCCGTCTCGGTGAGGACGATCGCCACGACCAGCGCCACCATGGAGCTGACGCCGATCAACTCCCCCCGTTGCTGCATGAACCCCAGCCGCACCACGTCCCGTCCCCCCTTCGACACCCCCACGCTCCCGGCCGGCGCCCGCCCCGGGCAACCGGCCTCGCGAAGCTGTGACAGCCCCGTGACGACCCCTCAGTGCCCGCGCAGCCGCCGCACCAGGTCGCGGGCGGCCTGCGGCCACTCCGGGTACGCGAAGGCGAAGCCCGCCCCCAGCAGCCGGGTGGGCACCACCCGGCGGCTCTTCAGCAGCAGTTCGCTCTCCGAGCGGAGGGCGAAGGCGCCGAGCTCCGCCATCCAGCGCGCGGCGGGCAGCCCCATCGGCATGCCCCAACGCGCGCGCAGCTCGCGCATGAACTCCCGCTGCGGCAGCGGGTTCGGGGCGGCGAGGTTGACCGGACCGCTGAGCTCCTCGTGCTCGATCAGGAACTCGACGGCGCGGGCGAAGTCCCGCTCGTGGATCCAGGACACGTACTGCGCGCCGCCCGCGATCGGCCCGCCGAGGCCGAGCCGGGCCAGCCAGGACAGCGAGTCCAGGGCGCCGCCGCGCTCGGGGCCGAGGACGACGGCGGTGCGCAGCGCGAGGCGGCGGGTGTGCGGGGTGTCGGCCCGGGTCTGGGCGTCCTCCCAGGCCCGGGCGATGTCGATGCTGTACCGCCAGGAGGCCGGGGCGTCGGGTTCGCTGCCGCCGATCCGCCCGGTCAGCTCGTCGTTGGGCGCGTCGTGGCGGTGGGCGTAGACGGTGGCGGTGCTCATCTGCAGCCAGACGGCGGGCGGCCTGCGGGCGGCGGCGATCGCCCGGCCGACGGCCCGGGTGGAGTCCACCCGGGAGTCCATCATGGCCCGCTGGTTCTCCGGCGTGTAGCGGCAGTTGACGCTGCGCCCGGCCAGGTTGATCACGGCGTCGCTGCCGTCGATCTCCGCCGTCCAGGCGGCCGGGGTGCGGCCGTCCCAGCCGACCTGGCGGGGCCCGGCGGGCCGTCGGCTCAGCACCACGACCTGGTGGCCGGCGGCCGTCAGGCTGTGGTCGAGCAGGTTCCCGAGCGCGCCGGAGCCGCCGGGGATGACGATCTTCATGAGTTCCCCCTCTTCTTCGGCAGCGAGCCTAGCGGGAGAACTGAACGCGTTCAATTCAGCGCCTCCCCGGCTCGGCGCGGCGGATGACAACGGGCTTCATCGGGGAGGGGTTCACTCCGTCGCGGCGCGGCAGGCCGGCGGCGATGGACGAGCGGCTGCCGCCGGCGCGGTGCAGGACGAGGCGGCGGTCGGTCGGCAGTTCGCGGTGGCGGGCGGGGAGTTCGGCGAGCGGGAGGTGGAGGGAGCCGGGGACGGCGCCGGCCTCCCGCTCGTCGGCGGTGCGCACGTCGACGACCAACGGCGGCTGCCCGCCCGTGAGTTGCTCGTGCGGGGTGTGGACGGTGAGCCGGGCGCCCCGGCGCATCAACTCGGCGTGGGCGGTGAACGGGTCCGCGGGGTCGACGCCCAGGTCTCAATCGCTCCCAAGGTCGCGAGCGGGTGGCGCGGGCCGTTGCGCGCCGGGATCGACGCCCACCGCCACGACGACCACCAGATCGCCTACGCCGCCCGCGGCGTGGTCGCCGTCACCACCGACGCCGGCTCCTGGGTCGCCCCCGGCAACCGGGCGCTCTGGATCCCGGCCGGCACCGTCCACGCCCACCAGGCGCACGGCCGGCTCGAACTGCACCTCGTCGGCCTGCCCGCCACCGAGAACCCGCTCGGCCTCCACCGGCCCACCGTGCTCGCCGTCGGCCCGCTGCTGCGCGAACTGATCGTCGCCTACACCCGCGCCCCGGAGGAGGACAGCCCCGAACGCTCCCGGCTGCGCGCCGTCCTGCTCGACCAACTGCGCGCCTCGCTCCAGCAGCCGCTCCACCTGCCCACGCCCGGCACCCCGCTGCTGCGGTCCCTGTGCGCGCTGCTGTACGCCGACCCCGCCGACGGCCGCACCCTCGCCGAACTCGGCCGGGCGGTCGGCGCCAGTGACCGGACGCTCTCCCGGCTCTTCCGCGCCGACCTCGGCATGGCCTTCCCCCAGTGGCGCACCCAGCTGCGGCTGCACCACGCCCTGGTGCTGCTCGCCGAGGAGCAGCCGGTCACCGCCGTCGCCCACCGCTGCGGCTGGTCCTCCGCCAGCGCCTTCATCGACGTCTTCCGCCGCACCTTCGGCCACACCCCGGGCCGTGCCGGCGGTCCCCCCGACCAGCGTCCGGCACGCTGAACAGCCCGGTTGTCCGTCCCGGGTGGCAGGCTGGGGGCATGTGCGGCCGCTTCGTCTCCACCACCACGCCCCAGGACCTCGTCTCGCTGCTCGGAGAGCTCCGGTGGGACCCGGCCGAAACCCTCGCGCCGAGCTGGAACGTCGCCCCCACCGACCCGGTCCCGGCCGTCCTGGAACGCCTCGACCGGGACACCGGCGAGGTGCTGCGCCAGCTCCGTCCGCTGCGCTGGGGCCTCGTCCCGTCCTGGTCCAAGGACCCGTCCGGCGGCGCCCGCATGATCAACGCCCGCTCGGAGACCGTCGACATCAAGCCCGCCTTCCGCAAGGCCTTCACCGCCCGGCGCTGCGTCATCCCCGCCGACGGCTACTACGAGTGGCGCGAAGTGCCCGCCACCGCCGACCGCAAGAAGTACAAGCAGCCGTACTTCCTCAGCACCGGCAGCGTGATGCTGATGGCCGGCCTGTACGAGTTCTGGCGCGACCCCACCCGCCCCGACGACGACCCGCTCGCCTGGCTCGCCACCACCACCGTCATCACCACCGACGCCACCGACTCCGCCGGGCGCGTCCACGACCGGATGCCGCTCACCATCGCCCCCGACGACCTCTCCACCTGGCTCTCCCCCGGCCACACCGACCCGGCCGAGCTCCACCACCTGCTGCGCCGCCCCGCCGACGGCGCCCTACGGGTGCGCGCCGTCCCACCCACCGTCAACAGCGTGCGCAACAACGGCCCCGAACTGCTCGACACCGCCCCGGACCCACTGGGCCTCGCGGACTGAGCCGCGCCGTCGGCGGAATCCGCTGACAGGACGGTTCGCCCGCACTGCGGTGGTTCTACCGCAAGGACGGGCTGATCCCAGGGGTCGACCACCACGACGGGAACGCCGGTACGAGCTCTCGGGGAGCGTCCGCGACGGCTACTCGGTGATGGCCGCCCTGAAGATCACCGGCTTCGCGGGCGCGGTGTTCCGGGCGGTCAAGGACTTTCGGCAGGTCTCGCTGAGCACTGACCAACTCGCCGCTCTGGCAGCCACCTTGCACCTCGGCCGGCATCTGGCCCAGGGGATGGTCTACGGCTGGACGGCCGGCCTCGGCCACGGCGAGGGCATGTTGATGGACGCGGCGACCTGCTCGCCCACGAGCTCCGCCAGCTCACGGGCGAACTCCAGGCCCCGACCGGTGTCAGCGCTGGCGCACCGCCGTGAAGCCGCAGACCGGCGTGCAGAGCGTGACGATGCCGCTGTAGCGGTAGTTGGTCCGGCCCCGGGTGATGGTGTGCACCGTCAGCTTCTCCCGCAGGGTGGGCTGGTGGCAGCGCGGGCAGGCGGCGGTGACCGGATTGCCCCAGGGGCGCTTGGGGTTGAGCTTGGTGACCGCCACGCCCATCAGGACGACGGACAGCCCGGTGCCGACGAAGCCGACCACCTGCCACACGCCCTTCCCGGATTCCCGGCGGTCGATCATCTCCTGGTAGCCGAAGGTGCCTCCGCCACCGTGGTTGGACCAGATCCGGCACTCGTCGCCCTGGGTCATGGTCTTCCCGTCACAGGTCGGGGCGCTGGTCGGGTCGGTCTTGCCGACCACCAGGGCCAGGAACAGCCCGAGCCCGGCCAGCAGGAGCAGGACCACGATCGCCGTGGTCCGGCTGCGGCCGGTGTGCAGACGCGTGCGTTCCTTCACCGCCGTCTCGATCACAGCGTGCGCCATGTTGCTGCCGTCGACCGCCACCACGTGTCTCCTGAAGTTCGCGTCCTGTGCGTGGATGTCCCCCGGCGGGCCGGGGTTGACACGAACCCACCATGATCAGCACGTCCCCGCGCGGAACTTGTCCAGACCTTGACCTCACCGTGACGCGTCCGACGCTCAACCCCGCGGTGCCGCCACCGAGGCCAGGTAGGCACTCGCCTTCTCCGGGTCGAGGAGCCACTCCTCGACGTCCGTCGGGTTGTCGAAGGAGTTGGCGAACCGGTCCGCCACCGCGGGGAGTTGACCGGCCGCGCCGAGCAGCTCCACCGCGTGCGGGGGAGCCGGGGCGAGCATCGCGTTCGTCCAGGTGGTGACGGCGCGCGCGGTGTCCGTCCAGAAGCGGTCGAAGGCGGACTGCTGGAAGTCCCGGTCGAAGGGCTTGTCGCCGTGCGCGAGGATCGCATCGAGGTACAGCGCGGCGCACTTGGCCGCGTTGTTGGCGCCCTGGCCGGTGATCGGATCGTTGGTGACGACCACGTCGGCGACGCCCAGCACCGCCTCGCCGCCCGGCAGTTCGCCGACCGGACGGCGGACCACCGGGGTGAAGCGCCCGGCCAGGGTGGCTCCGGCGTCGGTGAGCTCGACGCCGGCGCGGGCACGGTCGTACTCCCAAGGTGTGAAGGTCTTCATCAACTCCAGCATCACCCGCAGGTGTTCGGCCGGGTCGCGGAGCCCGTCGAAGGCGTCCGCCGGACCGCCCGGCTGGGCCTCCCAGAACAGGATGTCGCAGGGCCCGGCGGCCGTCAGGGCCGGCATGACGAAGAACTCGCCGATGCCGGGCACCAGGTTGCAGCGCACCGCCGGGAAGTCGTGCTCGGGGCGCGGCGCGAGCCCGTAAACGTAGCTCACGGCCAGCGCGCGCTGCGGCCGCAGGTACGGGGACCGCTCCTCGTCGCGTTCGAACAGCGAGGCCAGCTTGCCCTTGCCGGAGGCGACCAGCACCAGGTCGTACGAGCCGGCGAGGTGCTCGAGGTCGGCGGCGCTCACCTGGCGCAATTCCACCCGGCCGCCGCGGGCGGCGAAGGTCTCCAGCCAGGTGGACATCTTCAGCCGCTGGTCGACGGACTGCGCGTAGCCGTCCAGCCGCCCGACCCAGTCGATCACCCGGGCCGATTCCGGCCCGCCGACCGACACGCCGACCCCCTCGATCCGGGGCGCCCGCTCGGCCCACAGGTCGAGGCCGAGGGCGCGCTCGGTGCGCAGCCCGGAGTCGAACATGCACTGGGTGGACAGCACCCGCCCGTCCCGCACCTCCTGCGCGTCGCGGTCGGTCAGCAGCGTCACGTCGTAGCCGTGGGACTGCAGCCCGAGGGCCAGTTGGAGGCCGGCCTGCCCGGCGCCGACGATCAGGATCCTGCGCATCGCCCCTGCTTCCTTGGTGGTCCGTCCGGCCCGGCGGCGCCCGCTCCGCCCGGTTGCCAGTGGCCTGGATATCAGGCCGGAGCGCCCGCGTCCACGGCGCGGACGGGGCGGGCGCCCCGGGCCGGGTAGGCGCCGGGGAGTGGACGCGGCACCGGGATGGCGATTTGAAAAATTCTTCAATTTCATAGAGGCTGGCCAGCCGCCGACACCCGCGCCGACCGGACAGAACAGGACAGCCAGAGCCCATGAGCGACACCCTTCCCCCGTGCCCCTCGTGCTCCAGCGAGTACACCTACGAGATGAACGCCCTGATGGTCTGCCCGGAGTGCGGCCACGAGTGGGTGCCCGCCGAGGGCGGCGCCGAGCCGACGGCCGGGGCGGGCGAGCGGGTGATCCGGGACTCGGTCGGCAACGTGCTGAGCGACGGCGACACGGTGACCGTGGTCAAGGCCCTCAAGGTCAAGGGCAGCGTCTCCGGCATCAAGGCCGGCACCAAGGTCCGCAACATCCGCCTGGTCGACGGCGTGGACGGCCACGACATCGACTGCCGGATCGAGGGCTTCGGCGCGATGCAACTCAAGTCCAGTGTGGTGAAGAAGGCCTGAGCAGACGTCTGACCGTGGAGCCGGCCCGTACGAGCAGCACGCTCGTACGGGTCGTCGCCGTTCCCGCCACACCTCCGCCCGGAACCGGGACGGATTCCGGCGGCTGCGTCCAGCCTGCGGCGTGAGCGGGGACCACCCACGGTGGACCCGTCGTCGGACCGGCGGTGCGTGGCCAAGCGTCGGTGGACGTATCAAGCTGGTGTGGTCAGCGTGTGCGGGCCCGCCCCGCGCCGACTCCCATGACGAAGGACCCTTCATGGCTGCCACCACCCCCTCCGCCTCCACCGACGGCGTCGTGCGCGCCGTCCGGATCGCCGCCCCGGGCGTGGATCCCGAGCTGGTCGAGGTTCCGCTCCGCGAGCCCGGCCACGGCCAGGTCCGCATCGCCGTCGAGGCGTGCGGCGTGTGCCACTCCGATCTGCTGATCGCGGCCGGCATGCTGCCCGGCACCACCTTCCCGGTCACTCCCGGTCACGAGATCGCCGGCCGCATCGACGCCCTCGGCGACGGTGTCGAGGGCTGGACGGTGGGCGACCGGGTCGCGGTCGGCTGGTTCGGCGGAAGCTGCGGGCGCTGCGACGCCTGCCGCGACGGCGACGCCATCAACTGCGCCCAGCTGCAGGTCCCCGGTGCCGCCTACCCGGGCGGCTACGCCGACTCCGTCATCGTGCCCGCCGACGCGCTCGCCGCCGTGCCGGACGAGCTGACCGCCACCGAGGCCGCGCCGCTGGCCTGCGCCGGAGTGACCGTCTTCAACGCCCTGCGCCGCTCCGCCGCCCGCCCGGGCGACACCGTGGCGATCCTCGGCCTGGGCGGCCTCGGCCACCTGGGCGTGCAGTTCGCCCACGCGATGGGCTTGCGCACCGTCGCGATCGCCCGCGGTTCGGAGAAGGAGCCGCTGGCTCGCAAGCTCGGCGCCGACCACTACGTCGACAGCACCGCCGGCAGCGTCGCCGAGGCCCTGCAGGCGCTCGGCGGCGCAAAGGTGGTCCTGGCCACCGTCACCGACGCCGACGCGATGTCCGCCACCATCGACGGCCTGGGCCGCCGCGGCGAACTCGTCATCGTCGGCGTGTCCCCCGACCAACTCACCGTCAGCCCACTGCAGTTGCTGACCGGCACCCGCAAGGTCTACGCCCACGCCTCCGGCGCTGCCGTCGACACCCAGGACACCCTGCGCTTCGCCGCCCAGACCGGCGTGCGGGCCTGGATCGAGGAACTCCCGCTGGAGGAGACCGGCGCCGCCGTCGCGAAGATGACCAGCGGCCAGGCCCGGTTCCGCATGGTCGTCACCACCGGCCGCTGATCCGTACCCCCTGCCCGCCGCACCGCCGGGGAGCCCTCGGCCGGGTCATCGCCTCCGACCTTCGCCTCCGGCTGAACCCGGCCGGCCCGAACCCTCGGCAGGCCAAGCACTCGCAAAGCCCCCGCCGTCGACCGGCCGTGTCCGCATAGGCTGTCCGGGCCCGAACGGCCCGGCCAGTGCCGGAGGGGGCGGGCGGCAGGTCACAGAGGTACGCAGGGGGGACGCAGCACGGTGTACGAAGAACACGACGAGCATTTCCACGAAGAGGACCACCACGACGACCACCTCGTCCACGCCGACCACGAGCAGGCCCCGGGCCGCTCGCGGTCCCGCCGGGTCTGGCTGGTGGCGGTGGGCGGGGTGTTCGCCGCGCTGGTGGTCGTCGGCGGATACGGCGCCTACAACGTCCAGCCCGGCACCCTGACGTCGGTCGCCCGCGACCAGTTCGGCCTCGGCCTGCAGTGGCGGATCGGCATCCCCAGCCGGGACGCCACCATCCCGGTCCCGGGTAACAAGGACGAGGCCGCCGCCGAGTACATCGGTCAGAGCCAGATCCAGGTGAACTCGCTGCTGATGGCCTCCGTCGCCGCCACCGTGCAGAGCGGAACGTTCCGTCAGCCCGTGCTGCGCGAAGACGCCAAGCGCGTGACGGCCCCCGGCCGTCTGCCCGCCGACGTCGCCCAGAGCCTGCGCTCGATGATGGCCAGGACGGCGACCCAGGGCACCGCGCGGGCCCCGATGTCCGGGCTGAGCGGCCAGATCGGCGCCAAGACCGGCACCGTCGAGGCCGGTGACCGCCAGGCCACCAACAGCTGGTTCATCGCCTACCGCAACGACCTCGCCGTCGCCGCCGAGGTCGAGGGCGGCGGCCATGGCAACAGCGCCGCGGGTGTGGCCGCGGCCCAGGTCCTGAAGGCGGGCGGCAAGGGCTGACCCCGCCCGCAGTCAGAGCAGCTCGACCTGCTCCGGAGTCATGCAGTGGGTGTACTCGCCCACCTCGACGGTGTATCCCGTCGGCGGCTCCAGCGCGCACTCCCACCAAAGCCCGGTGACCCGCCCGACGGCCCCGGTCGGCCCGCCCTCCGGGGCCGGGCCGACCAGGATCCGCACCCGGGTGCCCTCCGGAAGGTCACTGCGGTAGCGGGGCGGCAGGTCCGCCCGCCGGCCGCCCAGCGCGGCCAGGAACTCCGGCCGCAGCCGCCACGGGCTCCCGTCCTCGGTCACCACCCCGTACACCGGCCCGTCGCCCTCGACCTCGCAGCCGACCACCACACCCCGGCTGCCGACCATCCCCTCCCCCAGCCACCCCGCCTCCGGCACCGGCGGCTCGGGCGTGACCAGTTCGACCAACTCCCCGTAACCCAACCGCGCCTGCGCCGGCCAGGGCGTCTCGTCCAGCAGCCACCGATGCCCACCCGTCACGCCCGTACTCCCGTCCCTGTGGATCTCCGCGCCACGCTAGCAGCACCGGGCACGCCGCAGCCCTTGGTTCGTCGTCAACCCACCCGGACAACACACGCTCAGTGGGCCTCGCCTACGGCGTACGGCCGGGCACCCGGCGGAGGGGCCGTGCGACCGCGATGCTGGCCGCCGCGCTGGGCATCAGCGGGGCGCTGCTGACCTGCGACGAGACGAACACCGCTTCCCGGCGGGTGCTGCGGCGGTGGCGCAACCTGCTCGGGCGCACCATGTGGGACTTCCCCGGTGGCCGGACCGGCGGTAACCACTACCTCGTGCTCGGCCTCGACGGCGGGCAGGGCGCCGATCTCACCGTCCCGCCCGACCAGGACGACCTCATCGCCTACGGGCCGCTGCTGTCCGACGACCGCGCCGACCGGCTGTGCACGGCGGCCCTGGTCCGGGCACCGGACCCGGACACCGCACGCGCCCTCCTGACGCCGGACCGGTACGCCGACATCGAGGTGCCCGACTGACGGTTCGGCGGCCGCCCGTCCTGACCCGGGCCACCGGGCCCCCCGGGGTCTCCACGAACGGTCGAAGGCGGTCCGGAGTTCAGCGCCACCGACTCCGGACCGCCTTCCGTCACCCGGCCAGGGCCGTGCGGAGGAACTCGAGGATCTCCGCCCGGGCGGCCTCGGCCTGGGGCTCCACGCCCGGCAGGCTGAGGAACGCGTGCCGCGCTCCCGGGTACTCGGTGAGCCGCACGGGCGTCCCGTCCGTCCGCAGTCGCTCGGCGTAGCGGCGGCCGTGATCGGCGAGCGCGTCCCGGGTCGGTACCACGACCAGCGAGGGGGCGAGCCCACCCAGGTCGTCCGCGTACAGCGGCGAGACCGCCCGGGCGTCAGCGCCCGGCGGGACGGCGAGCCGCTGGAGGAACCGCAGTTGCGGCAGGGCGCGGGTCGGGCTGTAGGCGTACTCGGCGATCGAGGGGTGGTCGAGCGCCGTCCCGGTCAGGTCGACCGCCGGGTTGACCAGCACCTGCGCCCTGAGCCGCAGGCCGGCCTCCCGGGCCCGGATGGCCGTCAGGGCACAGATCAGCGCGCCGCAGCTCTCCCCGAAGACGGCCGTGCGGGCCGGGTCGACGCCCCACCGCGGGGCGTGCCGCAGTACGTGCCGGAGGACGTCCCAGCCGTCGTCGACGGCGTTCGCGATCGGGCTGTCCGGGGCGACGAGGCGGTGTTCGACCGAGACGACGAGCGCGGGCAGCCGCGCGGCGATGCGGCTGGCCACCCAGTCGCACTGCACCGCCGTGCCCACGAAGCCGCCTCCGTGGACGTGGATCACGAGCGGCAGGTCGGTCGGGGTGTCGGGCCCGCCGTCGCCCGTGGACGCCGGCCGGTACACCCGGACCGGGAGGTCGCGGCCCGGCAGCGTCACCTGTTGCCATTCGATCGCGGCGCCGGGGTCCGGCTCCCCGAGGATCGCCCGCGCCGCACCGGAGGCCCGCCAGCCGTTCTCCGCGTCGCGGTAGGCGATCAGTTCCTCGGTCGTCATCGCCGAGAAGTCCGGCTCCGGCGGCCGCTGCACCGCAGTGCTCTCGCTCATGTTTCCCCCTGTTCCGGGCCTCTCGACCCGCCTGTGCACCCAAGTATGCACGCACCGCGTGCAACGGCAAGCGCATGGACTAGACTGACCGCGGACGAGAGGGGCGAGATGGCAGGCCGAAGGCGTTGGTCGACCGAGGAGATCCTGGACACGGCGGCGGAGCTGCTGCGCACGAGCGACGCCGAGTCGTTCAGCGTGCGCAAGCTCGCCGCTGCGCTCGGAACCGATTCCTCCAGCCTCTACCGGCACTTCCGCAACAAGACGGAGCTGCTGCGCGCGGTCGCCGACCGGATCCTCGTGGCCGCGATGGAGGACTACCGCCCGGAGGGCGACTGGAAGCAGCGCCTCACCGCCACCGCCCTGCGCCTGCGCGCGGCGTTCGGCCGGCACCCCCAACTCGCCGCGATCTGGGGGCGCTACGCGTCCGGCGGCGCCGGCTCCAGGCTGGTCATGGAGGAGGTGCTACAGGCGCTGCGGGCCTCGGGCCTGCCGGATGAGGCGGTTCCGCTCCGCTACCACCGGACCGTGGTCCTCCTCGCCTCGCTGATCGCCTCCGACGGCGGCATCGGCACCCTCACCCCCGACGAGTACGAACAGGGCATGGAGCAGTTCCGGGTCGCCGTCCTCGGCGCCGACCCGGAGCACTTCCCCGCGCTCGCCCACTTCGCCCGCGAGATCCGCCCCCTCGGGGCCGATCGCCGCGCCGCCTTCGAGGAGATCCTCGCCGCCCACCTCGCCGGGATCGAGGCCGCGATCCCCTGATACCCCGCCCCGGGGCGGCGCCGCCGCGCACGACCCGGCTACGCCCCCGTCACGGCGAGCCGCCATTCACCGGCCGCCAGGTCGAGCGTCGCCGCGTACCCGGCCCGCCCCGGCAGTTCCTGCCCCAGTCGCCAACTCTCCGTCAGCGCCCACAACTCGACGGTCAGCACGCCCTCCGAGGCGGTACCGAGGGCTCCGGCCCAGTTCGGGCTCGCGCCCAGCAACCGCCGCGTCAGCGCCTCGCCGGGCTCCGGAATCCCGATCGTCGCGTCCTCGCCGTCCCCCACCAGGGTGGATCCGGCCAGCAGCGCCAGCAGCCGACCGAGCAGCGCCGGGGGCAGCGCCGGATCGTTCGTCTCCACCGCCAGGTAGCAGTCGTCGTGCCCGGAGTACCAGAACCGCGCCCCGTCGACGTACGGCAGGACCGGCACGTCGAAGTCACCCGTGTCCAGGGCCACGGCCAGCTCGTCCAGTTGCTCCGGGCCGGTCCCCTCCGGCACGCCGGCCAGCACCAGGTTCTGCGGGTACCAGTCCTCGAGGAAGCGCGGCAGGTCGTCCCGGTGCATCACCAGGAACTCCTCGCCGATCCCGTTCGCACCGGTGGTCGACACCCCGACCCGGTGGACGGCGCACTCGACCCCCTGCTCGGCCGCGATCCGCGCCGGCGACCACAGTTGGTCGTCGGCGTCCAGGAAGCTGTACGTCTCCACTCCCGCGACCACGACCGTCTCGTTCGCGGCCCGCGTGAGCACGTCGACCAACTCCCGGGCCTGGGCGGCGGCCGCGCTGACCAGCCACCAGCCGTCGACCTCCCGGACGCCGAAGCTCAGCGGGAACGGCTGCCGCTCCAGCCCGACACAGTTCACGCTGAACGCCCCGTGGCGCGCCACCTCGATCACTTCCGCATTCCCCTCGCCCCACACCTCGTGATCATTTCCGCTCACCCTCTCACACCGTCAACACCCCGGCGGGGTGGCCGAGGGCTCGACTGCAGGCGGTGCGGACGCCCCCCTTCAGCGCCGCCGCGCCCACCACAGGGCCTCCGCCTCCCGCTCGGCGGCCACCGTCGGTGACAGCCCACCGCCTCCTCCACCCGCCCCTGCCGCACCAGCAGGTGGGCGAGCTCCCTGGTCGCCCCCAACGCCGGGGACGACCGGAGCAGCTCGACGGCCTCCCCGACCCGGCCGTCCAGCTCCAACACGGACGCCGGCGCAATGTCCGGTACGTCGGAATACCTGGTCGCGGGCATGCTCCCCGAGGTCGGCGCGGATCTTCAGGTGCCGCAAAGCACTTCGGGGCAGGCGGTGGCCGCCTACGCGCTCGGCGTGGTGATCGTCGGGCCTGCGGTGACCATGGCGACCGCGCGGCTGCCCCGCAGGCCCCTGGCGCTCGGACGGCGGTGCCCACCGGGGCACTGCCGAGGTGCACCGCGTGCGTCGCCGACAGCAAAGGCGAGGAGATCGGGGACTCCTCGCCACTATCAAGGTAGCGCCCACGGGGGGCCTTGCCGCAAGGCCCCCCTCCTGGCGCAGAATCGTCGCCCGCGGCCGGAACCTGGCGAAATACGCGGTTCACACCTTTCATGCGCCGGTGTCCTGAATTGTCGGCCTCCTTCGAACTCCCTGGGGGATCTTCTGATGATCGACGTGATCGTGGTCGGCGGCGGCCCGACCGGCCTCATGCTGGCGATCGAACTGCGGCTCCAGGACGTGCGGGTGGTCGTGCTGGAGCGGCTGACCGAGCCGACCGGGGAGTCCCGCGGCCAGGGTCTGCACGTGCGCAGCGTGGAGATGATGGACCAGCGCGGACTGCTGGACCGGTTCCTCGCGGTGAGCGGGAGGTTCCAGGTCGGCGGCTTCTTCGGGCACATCCACAAGCCCTGGCCGCAGACCATGGACACCGCCCACCCGTACGGCCTCACCGTCGAGCAGCCGGTCACCGAGCGGCTGCTCCACGCGTACGCGCTGGAACTGGGCGCCGAGATCCGGCGCGGCCGGGAGGTGGCCGGGCTCAGCCAGGACGACGGCGGGGTGACGGTCGAGCTGGCGGACGGCACCCGGCTGCGCTCGCGCTACCTGGTCGGCTGCGACGGCGGCCGCAGCACGGTGCGCCGGCAGCTCGGCATCGCCTTCCCCGGCGAGCCCTCCCGGGTCGACACCCTGCTCGGCGAGCTGTCGCTGGCCGAGGATCCGGCGACGATCGAGGCGGTGGTCACCGAGGTCCGTCGCACCGAGCTGCGCTTCGGCGCCGTCCCCCGGGGCGAGGGCGCCTACCGCATGGTCGTGCCCGCCGCGGACGTGGCCGAGGACCGCGTCGAGCCGCCCACCCTGGAGGAGTTCCGGCAGCAGCTGCGCGCCACCGCCGGCACCGACTTCGGCGCGCACTCGCCCCGCTGGCTCTCCCGCTTCGGCGACGCCACCCGGCAGGCCGAGCAGTACCGGGTCGGCCGGGCCTTCCTGGCCGGCGACGCCGCGCACATCCACCCGCCCACCGGCGGCCAGGGCCTCAACCTCGGCATCCAGGACGCCTACAACCTCGGCTGGAAGCTCGCGGCCGCTGTTCACGGCCGCGCCCCCGCCGGCCTGCTGGACAGCTACCACACCGAGCGCCACCCGGTCGGCGCCCGGGTGCTGGCCAACACCCGGGCCCAGATGACCCTGCTGGGCGGCGAGCCCGGCGCGGTCGCGCTGCGCGAGCTGCTCTCCACCCTGATGGACTTCGAGGAGGTGAACCGGTACATCACCGAGATGGTCTTCGGGGTCGGCGTCCGCTACGACCTCGGCGAGGGCCACCGGCTGCTCGGCCGCCGCCTGCGGGACGTCCGGCTGAAGCAGGGCCGCCTGTACGAGCGGATGCGCGGCGGCCGGGCGCTGCTGCTCGACGCGACCGGCGGCGGCCTCTCGGTGGCGGGCTGGGCGGACCGGCTCGACCATGTCGTCGACCCCGCCGAGGAGTTGGACGCCCCCGCCGTACTGCTGCGCCCCGACGGGTACGTGGCCTGGGTCGGCGCCGACCAGCAGACCCTGGACGAGGCGCTGGCCAGGTGGTTCGGCGCTGCCGGCGCCTGAGCGGGGCGGAGGTGGGCGGATCAGTCAGCCCGCGGGCCCGGGTCGATCCTGAGCAGGGAGCGCTTGGCCGTACCGTCCGGCTCGTACACGGTCCGGTACAGGTACGGGCGGTCCGAGCCCGGGAACAGGACGACGCCCTCCTCGACCACCGGCCGCTGCTCGGCGATGGCCCGGAGCCGGTGGTCGGCGTCGGCCGGGAACTCCGGCTCCGGGGTGCGTCGGTGGCGTCCGGTCACGGCTCCGCTCCGTCCTTTCCGAGGTCCTGTCCGAGGTCCCGTCCGAGCCACGAGCCCGCCCGGGGCGTCCGGGCGGGCTCGACGTTCGGTGAGCGCGGCTGCGGTGTCACTACCTCGGGCCGAGCTTGATCATCGCGAACGGGGCGTCCTGCGGGTCCGCGACCACCGCCATCCGCCCGGCCGCCATGTCGAAGGGCCGGGCGAGGACGCTGCCGCCGTGCTTGACCACCGTGTCCGTGGCGGAGTCCACGTCGTCGACCGCGAAGTAGCTCAGCCAGTGCGCGGGGGTGCCCGGCGGGTCGTTCTCGAGCAGCGTGGCGCCCCCGACCGGACGGCCTCCGACCTTCAGCTCCCAGTACTGGATGTCGCCCTCCACCGGCACGAAGTCGATGCCGAACGCCTCGCCGTAGAAGGCGGTGGCGCCCCCGATGTCGTCGGTGTGGAGCTCGTTCCAGGTCAGCGCGCCCGGCTCGTTGACCACCCCGGCGCCGGAGAAGTCCACCGCCTGCCAGACGCCGAACACCGAACCCTGCGGGTCGGCGGCGACCAGCATCCGACCGAGGCTGCCGACGTCCATCACCGGCGCCAGCAGGGTGCCGCCGGCCGCCACGATCGCGTCCTGGGTGGCCTGGGCGTCGGTGGTGGCCAGGTAGCTGGTCCACACGGTGGGCGGCTCCGGCATGCCCTCGGGAGCCGTCGCCGAACCGATGCCGGCCGCCGCCTGACCGTTGAGCCGACAGACGGCGTACCCGCCGAACTCGGCCGGGCCGACCTGCCCCTGCCAGCCGAACAGATCACGGTAGAAGTCCAGCGCGGCCTGCTGGTCCTGCGCCATCAGATCGACCCAGCACGGGGTGCCGGTCAGGTACGGGGTGGTGATTACGGGCATGCTCGCTCTTTCCTCGGGAGGTCCCCCGCCAGTCACCCTCCCGTCCCACCCCGGCATCCGCCACCCGACACGCCGCCCCCACGGCCGGGGCTCGGACGGCCACGCGACCTCGATCCGGTACCACGGCGCGCGGGATTGATCCGGACCTCACTGTTCGTCAGTCCTCCAGGCCCCGGCCGGCCGCCCCTCGACCAGCTGCGACGGGCCCTGCGTTCCTCAGCCCGATGAGCGCAGCGCGCGGCCGAGCTCTCCGACCAGCACGCGCGGGTGCCGTCGCCACCACCACAGCTCCGGCGGCGGGACCCGGTGGAACCGGTCGAGGGCGACGCCGTCGTCGTCGACGGTCGCGGCGCGGAACCTCCGGTCGAGGGCCTCGATCCGGGCGGTCCAGAGCAGTACGGTCCGGTCGTCGAGCAGCAGCCACGCCTCGTGCAGCCAGTTCCGGCAGTACAGGTCGTTGGCGTACTCCGCGACGTCGTCCTGGTAGCCGCGCTCGACCTCGCCGACCAGCCGGGCCCAACTGCCCACCCGCTCCTCGACGGTGAACGCCTTGCGCCAGCCGCGCCGGTGCAGCCGTTCGCCGACCGCCACCTCGTTGTTCCCGGGATTCATCGCCGTAAGGCTCTCACGCCACCGGTAGGGTACGCGGATCACGGACACGGAGAGGCGGTTCGCGCAGGTGGCGGTCGAGGCAGTGGCGCAGGCGCAGTTGGCGGGTGCGGCGCGGGCCGCTCTGGGCGGCGGGCGGCGGCTGGCCGCCGTGGAGCGGATGGCGGGCGGCAGCAAGAAGGGCGTGTACCGGCTGGTGATGGACGACGGGACGACGGCGATCGCCTACCGCTGGGCCGACGCCGAGAACTACTGGCCTGCCGCCGAGGGCGACGACGACCTCGCCGACCCGTTCTCCCCCGGCCTCGGACTCGACCTGTTCGAGGCGGCGCACGCACGGCTGGCCGGGCTGGGCGTCCGCGTCCCCGCGATCCGGCTGGTCGACCGTGCCGGTGGGTACGGTCCGGCCGACCTGGCGGTCGTCGAGGACGTTCCCGGCGAGAGCCTGGAGGCCCTGCTCGCGCGCGATCCGCGGGCCGCCGCCCCGGTGCTGGCGCGCCTCGGGGAGGCGCTGGAGGCGATGCGCGGCCACCGGGCGCCCGGGTACGGCAAGGTGGCCGTGATCGACGCGGGCGGCGCCTCGCACGGGACGTCCTGCGAGGGGGCCGTCCTGGACCGTGCCCTGCGGGACCTGGCCGAGGCGGCGGCGCGCGATCCCCGGGTGGCGGCCGCCCGGGAGCGGCTGGCGGAGCGGCTGCGGTCCCTGGCGGCAGCGGTGCGGCCGCGGGCGGAGTACGCCGTCGTGCACGGCGAGCTGGGGCCCGACCACGTCCTGGTGGACGCGGCAGGGCGGCCCGTGGTGATCGACCTCGAGGGCTCGATGTACTTCGACGTCGAGTGGGAGCACGTGTTCCTGCGGATCCGGCTGCACGACGCCTACCGGCCGTTGGAGCCGGCCGGGTTGGACGAGGACCGGCTCGCCCTCTACCTGCTGGCGCAGCGGCTCTCGCTGACGGCGGGGCCGCTGCGGCTGCTGGACGGGGACTTCCCCGACCGGGTGGCGATGGCGGGCATCGCCGAGTTCAACCTGAACCGGGCGCTGGACCTGGTTGGTTGAACAACGGTCCGGCGGGGCGCTGCCCGGGGACGACCTCTACGCCGCCCTCGCCCGCACCCAGCTCCTCACCGTCTGAGCGGGCCCCGCCGTCTGCGATCACGGCCGGATGCCGAGACCCTGCTGGCCGACCCCGAGCTGGAGGCCCTCCGGCTGCCCTGGGCACCCTGATCCACCCGGCCCCGGGACATGGCGGAAATCGTCACCTCCGTGTCCTTGCCGCCATCGGGACGCGCGGCCACGCTGGAGGGGTGAGCAGCCCGCGCATCGTCTTCGCCGTCTTCCCGGACTTCCAGCTCCTCGACCTGACCGGACCGCACGAGGTCTTCACCCAGGCTGGGTACCTGACCGGGGGCGTCGCGATCGAGACCGTGGCCGCCACGCCCGGCCCGGTGCCCGCCAGCAGCGGTCTCGCCGTCTCGCCGGCCCTGACGATCGAGGAGTTCGAGCGGGCCGACGCCCCGGTGGACACCCTGATCGCCGTCGGCGGCAACGGCGTCCTGCGGGCCTGCGAGGACCGTCGGTTCGTCGACTGGTTCGCCCGCACCGCCCGGCGCGCCCGCCGCACCGCCTCGGTCTGCAGCGGCGCCTTCCTGCTGGGCGCCGCCGGGCTCCTCGACGGGCGGCGCGCCGTCACCCACTGGTCGCGCTGCGCCCAGCTGGTCGAGCGCCACCCGCGGGTCACCGTCGATCCCGACCCGATCTTCGTGCGCGACGGCGACCTGTGGACCTCGGCCGGGATCACCGCGGGCATGGACCTCGCACTCGCCATGACCGAGGCCGACCACGGTCCGGAGGTCTCCCGCACGATCGCCCGCCGGCTGGTGATGTTCGTCCAACGCCCGGGCGGCCAGGCCCAGTTCAGTGCCCAGCTGGCCGCCCAACGGCCGGACCGGGCGCCGCTGCGGGACCTCCTCGACTGGATCGCCGACCACCCCGAAGCCGACCTCGGCGTCCCGACCCTGGCCACCCGCGCCGCCATGAGCGAACGGAACTTCACCCGGGTCTTCCGCGCGGAGACCGGCCGCACCCCCGCCGCCTACGTCGAGAGCGTCCGGATCGAGGCCGCCAAGCGCCTGCTGGAGACCACCCCGGCGACGCTCGACGCGGTGGCCCGCTCCTGCGGCTTCGGCACCGTCGAGACGCTGCACCGCAGCTTCCGACGCACGCTGCAAGTCACTCCCGGCGAGTACCGCAAGCGCTTCTCGGCCCATCCCTCCCTCGCCTGAAAGGCCTGCCCGTGCGCATCGTCATCCCGCTCTTCGACGGCGTCACCGCCCTCGACGCCGTCGGCCCGTACGAGGTCCTCCGCATGCTGCCGGAGGCCGAGGTCGTCTTCGCCGCCGCCGCTCCCGGCACCCACCGGGACGGCGCGGGCGCGCTCGGCCTCCTCGCCACGGCCTCCTTCCGGGACGTCACGGCGGCCGACGTCCTGCTGGTCCCCGGCGGCCCGGGCGCCCGGCGCGGCGTCACCGACGAGCCGCTGCTCGACTGGATCCGCCGCCTGCACGCGACGACCACCTGGACCACCTCCGTGTGCACCGGTTCCCTGCTGCTCGGCGCGGCCGGCCTGCTCGACGGGCTGACGGCCACCACCCACTGGAGCGCCGTCGACCTCCTGGAGTCGTACGGCGCCCGGTACACGGCCCGGCGGGTCGTGGAGCAGCCCGGCGGCATCATCACGGCCGCCGGGGTGTCCTCGGGCATCGACATGGCCCTGCGGCTGGCCGAGCTGATCGCGGGTCGGGTCGCCGCGGAGGCCTTCCAGCTCGCCATCGAGTACGACCCCCAGCCGCCCTTCGACTCGGGCTCGTACGCCAAGGCCTCCGACGAGGCGAAGGCCTACCTGGCGAACCGCCCGTAGCGCCGGGCGCGGGTCCAACGGATCAACGGCCGTCCGCGGTCCGGACGATTCCGCCGCCTGGCCGCTGGACCAACAGGCGCGGCTGTTGCTCCCGCGGTTTCTCCACCGGCCAGGCGGCGGGCCAGCGGGGAGGGCCGGATGGCGGACACGGCTCCCCCATCGGCCGGAAGGGCCGTGGCGCGCCGAGGAGTTCGCCCGTCGTCAGCGGTGCCAGGTGCGGATGGCGGTCGCCGGCTCCCGGATGTCGGGCGGGAACCGGTGGGCGAGGTCGAGCAGCCAGGCCCGGTCGATCCGCAGGATCACGCCGCGTCCGCCGTGCGGCCCCGGGTGCCGGCCGGGTACGGGCCGAACTCCGCCTCGAACGCGGGCCCCCAGGCCTGGGCGAAGTGGGCGGCGGCGGTCAGGAACCGCTCGCGCCGCTCGTCCGCCTCCTCCGCCAGCACCTTGCGCGCGTAGTCCGGCAGGCTCATCCCGGCGGCCTGCGCGCGCTGCTCCAGCGCCTCGTGCAGGGCGTCGTCCAGGCGGACGTTCAGCTGCTTCATGGCGGCGAGCGTAGCGGCCGGTAGCGCCCGCTACAAGGCGACCGTCGCCGGCACCACCGCACCCGGCGTCAAGCCCGTCCGCGTGCGCTCCTCACTGCCGCACTACGCGCCGTCCCGTGTCAGCCCTCCCGCTGCGAGGACTCGACGCGGACCTCCAGGGCGGGCCAGTGCGCCGCCCACCCGGCCAGCCGGTCCGGGTCCACCGGGCTCTGCGGGAGCAACGAGGCGTCCGGCCGGAAGGTCACGCAGGTACCGGTGGTGCCGTCGGGCTCGACCGGCTCGAGGCCGGTGACCGGGAGGCCGTGCTCGTAGCGCTGGGTCCAGGCCCCGTTGAGCCGCCGATTGGTGTGCAGCAGCCGGCTGCTGAGCGCCGCGACGACGGACACGCCCCGGCGCGGGTGCCCGTCCGGGAGGCGCTCCGCCTCGGGGTGGTCGAAGAAGCGCAGGTCCTTGGTCGCCATGACCGGCTTCTTGACCACCTCTCCGCGCTCGTCGACGCGGGTGTCGGTGCCCCGCCCGTCGTCCCGGACCGACACCGAGCCGTCGGCGTGCAGGGTGACGACGCATCGGCCCGCGCCGCGCGCGGCCGCCTCGTCGCCGGCATAGGCGAGCACCTCCAGCACGAGGTGCTCCACCCCGCCCGGCGCGAACCCCTCGGCGTCCGCGCGGATCCGGGCGAGGTGCTCGGCGTCCACGGTGGCGGCCCAGTCGTGGGTGGTGTTGGTCCAGGCAGCCCTGGCTGTTCCGTCCATCCGTCGAGTATGCCCCAGCGCTCACCCGCCGCCCGCCACCAGCTGGTCCCCCAATCCACTGCGGCGGTACAGGACTTGCCGCCCGTCCCGGGCCCGGACGACCAGGCCGGTGGCGTGCAGCACCCGCAACTGCTGGGAGACGGCGCTCGGGGTGACGCGCAGCCGCCGGGCCAGCTCGACGGTGGGCAGCGGCTCCTCCAGCAGCACGAGCAGGCGGGCGCGCGTAGCGCCGAGCAGGGTGGTGAGGGCGGTCGGGTCGGGGGTGGGCGGGGCTTCCCAGAGGGTCGCCACGCCGCGGCTGGGATAGACCAGGCGGGGCGGCACGTCAGGGCTCACCGGGGGTGCGGGCTTGTGGGCGAACACGGACGGCAGGAGCAGCAACCCCCGGCCGGAGGCGGCGACCCGGTGGTGGCTGATCATCCGGTCGACGTGCAGCACACCGTCCTCCCAGCGCAGGTCGGGGTGCATGTCGGCGAACAGCAACCGAGCGCCGCCGAGGGCGAGTTGGCGGGCGCGGTAGGTCATGTCCGCCTCCAGCACCAGCCGCATCCGCGGCCACAGCGGCTCGATCGCCACCGCCCAGTAGCGGCGCAGCAGTTCGCAGATCGCGTCGCGCAGCCCGAGGACCGCCGCGTCCTCCTCGGCGAGCGCGTCGCCCAGCGCCTCCGGCAGGGCGTCGGGCGCGTGGGCGAGCCGCAGGTCGTGCCGTACCTCGGCCGCCGACGCCCGCCGGACCACGGCGAGTTCCTCCTCGAAGGCCGGCGCGAAGCCGCCGGCCGCCGGGGTGAGGAAGTCGGGCAGGGTGCGTCTGCGCGCCACCAGGGACATCAGCAGTCCGGTGTCCAGCCCGCCGAGCCGGCCGAGCACCGAGCGCCGCCAGGGCAGGTGCAGCGCGGACAGCCCCGGATCCTGGAGCACCCGCAGGCTGAGCACGACCTCGTGCAGCGGGGAGAGCGCGAAGCGGGTGTCGGCGAGGTCCTCGACGTCGAGCTCGAAGCTGATCATTAAGCCCCAGGCTACATTCCTTGGCCGGGACCGGGCGCTGCCGTGCACTTCCCGCATGACCTCCAGCAGCCCGCACCCGACGCCCCGACGGCACCCGACGACCCCCGGAATCACCCCCCTGCTCGCCGTCACCTGCGCCGTGGCGGTCGGCAACCTCTACTTCCCACAGGCCCTCGTCCCGCTGATCGCCACCGGCCTGCACATGCCGCCGGACGCGGCCGCCACCGTGGTGACCGCCACCCAACTCGGCTACACCGCCGGGATCGTCCTGCTGGTGCCGCTCGGCGACCGGCTCCCCAACCGGCCGCTCCTGGTCGCCCTGCTGGGCCTCACCGGGCTCGCCCTGCTCACCGCCGGCTGCGCCCCGGCGCTGCCCGTGCTGGTCGCGGCGAGCGCGGCGGTCGGCCTGACCACCGTCGCCGCGCAGGTGGTCGGCCCGCTGGCGGCCGGACTGACCGCCCCGGACCGTCAAGGGGCGGTGATCGGCGTCCTGTTGAGCGGCTCGACCGCCGGCATGCTGCTGGCCCGCACCTTCAGCGGCACCCTCGGCAGCTGGCTGGGCTGGCGGGCCCCCTACCTGGTCGCCGCCACCGCGGCCCTGCTCCTCGCCGCCGTCCTGGCGGTCGCCGTCCCGACGACCATCCCCACCTCCCGCCGGCCGTACCCGGCCCTGCTGCTCGAACCGCTGCGGCTGCTGCGCACCGAGCCCGAACTGCGCCGCTCCAGCCTCTACCAGGCGACCGTCTTCGCCGGGTTCTCCGCCGTCTGGACCACCCTGGCCCTGCTCCTGACCGGCCCGGCCTACCGGCTGGGCACTCCGGCCGTGGGCCTGCTCGCCCTGGTCGGCGCGGCCACCGTGTGCTGCACCCCGTACGCGGGCCGCCTGGTGGACCGCCACGGTCCGGACCCGGTGAACCTGGTCTGCCTCCTCGGGGCGCTCGCCTCCGCCGCCGTACTGCTCCCGGGTGCCGCGGGCGGCCCGCTCGGGCTGGCCGCGCTGGTGCTCGGCACGCTGCTGCTGGACGTGGCGATGCAGTGCGGCATGGTGGCCAGCCAGGCCCGGGTCTACGCCGTCCGCCCGGAGGCCCTGGGCCGTCTCAAGACCGCGTACATGACCTGCGCCTACCTGGGCGGCAGCGCGGGCTCCTGGCTCGGCGTCCGGATCTGGGTGCTGGCCGGCTGGTGGGGCGTGTGCACACTGCTCGCCCTCCTGGCCACGCTCGCCCTGGCCCGCCACCTGCTGGCCACCCGTACCACCGCACGGGCCACCACCCTCAGCCGGTGACCAGCCGGCGGCCGCTGATCTCCGTGGGGCGGATCCGCACCCAGCGGGGCCGGTCACCGCCGGCCCACGGGGCCGCGCCGGGCAGGCCGTCGAGGCGGCGGCGCTCCTCCGGGTCGTCCACGTACCGGGCCGTGCCGACGGCGAGCACGCTCCAGCCGCGGCCCTGGAACTCGTCGATGCGGTCGACCTCCAGGGACACCTCCGCCCCCTCGTCCGGGGCGGTGCCGGCGCGGTCGCCGGTGCGGTAGGCGAAGGAGGAGCGGTCGACCACGTAGTTGACGGGGTACACGGCCGGGCCGGGCCGCACCGGCAGGGCGATCCGGCCGATCCCGTGCGAGCCGACCAGCTTCCAGCACTCGGCGTCGGAGAGGTTGAGCAGTCGCGGTCGCGGGCCGGGCCCGCCGCGGCCGGGCGGGGCGTCGGGGCCGTCCTCCAGGAGTTCGTCCCGGGTCGCGCCGAGCGCGGCGGCGATCCGGACGAAGCCGCCGGGGTCGAAGGCGGGCCCGGCTTCGAGCAGGTGGCCCAGGTAGCGCGGCGCCATCGCCGCCCGGCGGGCCAGGTCCTCCTCGCTGAGACCGAGTCGCTCGCGCCGTTCGGCGACCCGGCGGGCCACGGCGGTGGGGTCGGGATCGGACGTGTGGTTCACGGTGGTGGCTCCTCGGCTCGCCCCAAGGGCCACCGGACCGGCATCCGGGCGGTGACCAGGCCCGATCCATCCAAGCGTCCGGCGATCGCCAAGTCGAGGAACGGCAGGGCCCCGTGCGTGTCGGCACACCCCTCACGGCCTGCGCCCGACCCGACCTTGATCCCTCATCACCCGCCTGCGATCATCCCCCTGACGCGGAATCAGGTCCGCGTCGTGAGCGGGGACGAGGAGACAGATCCGTGATCGTCGTGACGGGTGCCACCGGTACGGTCGGTTCCAAGGTGGTCGTGGGGCTGCGCGAGCGCGGCCAGGCGGTGCGGGCGCTGGTGCGCGCCGGGTCCGAGGGCCAGGCGGAGTGGGACGAGGCGGTCGAGCGGGTCGCCGCCGACTTCGCCGACCCGGCGTCGCTGGACGCCGCCCTCGCCGGCGCCGACACCATCTACCTGCTGGTCGCCGTGCACCCGGAGATGGCCCAGCACGAGAAGAACGTGATCGGCGCCGCCGTCCGCACCGGCCGCCGCCCGCGGATCGTGCTGCACGCGGCCGCCGGGGTCGAGTACCGGCCGGAGGGCGTGCGCTTCGTCGGCGCGCACATCGCGGGCCTGGACCACCTGAAGGCCTCCGGCCTGCCGTGGTCGGTGCTCGGCCCGAACGGCTTCTACCAGAACTTCCTCGGCACGGCCCCGACCGTCAAGGCCGGCAGCCTGGCCGTGCCGGGCGGCGAGGGCGCGGTGTCGTACGTGGACGCCCGGGACGTCGCGGCGGCCGCCGTCGAGGTGCTGGCGACCGAGGGGCACGAGGGCGCGGTCTACACCCTGACCGGCCCGGCGGCGCTCACCCACGGGGACCTGGCCGAGCAGCTGGCGGCCGTCGCCGGCCATCCGGTCACGTACACCGCGCTCACCCCCGAGGTGGCCCTGAACGGCCTGCTCGGCATGGGCTGGGAGCCGTGGCGCGCCGAGGGCATGGTCGAGCTGTACGGGCTTTACGCGGCCGGGCAGGCCTCGGCGGTCAGCTCGGACGTGGAGAAGCTGACCGGCCGCCCGCCGCGCACCTTCGCCGAGTTCGCGGCCGAGCACGCCGAGGTCTTCCGCGGCTGAGCCGGCGCCGGGGGCGCGCCGGCGCGGGACCCCAGCGGCGCGCCCCCGGTCCCCCGCCCCCGCGGGGCCGTCGACGATGCGTCAAGATCCCCCTGCGCACGCCTTACCGTCCCGCCCGGCCGGGCGCATACTGTGCTGCGCGCGGCGAGCATCAGGCGACAGGGCCATCCCGGACCCGGCCCGGCTGCGCCGCGACGGGGAGAAGGTAGAACAGGCGTGGCGGTACTCGTGGTCGTCGTGGTGGTCGTCCTGCTGTGGCTGATGACCGGCGTGCGGGTGGTGCAGCAGTACGAGCGCGGCGTGGTGTTCCGGCTCGGCAAGGTGCGCGGGAAGGTCCGCGAGCCGGGCCTGACGCTGCTGGTGCCGATGCTCGACCGGATGCGCAAGGTGAACGTCCAGGTGGTCACGATGCCGGTGCCCGCGCAGGAGGGCATCACCAAGGACAACGTCTCGGTGAGCGTGGACGCGGTGCTGTACTTCCGCGTGGTCGAGCCGATCAAGGCCACCGTGGACGTGCAGAACTACGGCTTCGCCATGCTGCAGGTCGCCCAGACCTCGCTCCGCTCGATCATCGGCAAGAGCGAGCTGGACGACCTGCTGTCCGGGCGGGAGCACCTGCACGAGGGCCTGGAGGTCATGCTGGAGAGCCCGGCGGCGGGCTGGGGCGTGCACATCGACCGGGTGGAGATCAAGGACGTCAGCCTGCCCGACTCGATGAAGCGCTCGATGGCCCGTCAGGCCGAGGCCGACCGCGAGCGCCGGGCCCGGATCATCACGGCGGACGGCGAGTTCCAGGCGGCCGCCAAGCTCGCCGAGGCGGCGACCAAGATGGCCGAGACCCCGGCGGCGATGCAGCTGCGCATGCTGCAGACCGTGGTCGAGGTCGCGGCGGAGAAGAACTCGACGTTGGTGCTGCCGTTCCCGGTGGAGCTGCTGCGCTTCTTCGAGGCCTCCACGGCCCGGCTCACCGAGGGAGCGGCCGCAGCGGCCCCCACCGTCCCGGCGCAGGCGGCCGAAGCCGACGGCGACTGACGTCGGGCGCAGCTGACGTCGGGCGCAGCTGACGCCCACTCGGCCGGCCCGGGAAGGTTCCCGGGCCGGCCATAGGCCCGCTCTATGACCTCATAGATCAGCACCGACTACACCTCCGTACGAACCGCGGGTTGGCTGCGAGGGTCCGGACCCATCACCTCCCACTGCGCCCGACCGGAGGATCCGCCAGCATGACCCGCCCGATCCGAGTCGCCATCGTCGGAGCCGGCCCCGCCGGCATCTACGCCGCCGACGCCCTGCTGAAATCCGATGCCGCACAGGCGCCCGGCGTCTCGATCGACCTGTTCGAACGGATGCCCGCCCCGTTCGGCCTGATCCGCTACGGCGTGGCCCCCGACCACCCGCGGATCAAGGGCATCGTCACCGCCCTGCACCAGGTGCTCGACAAGCCCCAGGTCCGCCTGTTCGGCAACGTCGACTACCCGTCCGACCTCGCCCTGGACGACCTGCACCGCTACTACGACGCCGTGGTCTTCGCCACCGGCGCGATGGCCGACCGCTCGCTCGGCCTGCCGGGCATCGACCTGGACGGCTCC
Source organism: Kitasatospora cathayae (assembly GCF_027627435.1). Lineage (GTDB taxonomy): Bacteria > Actinomycetota > Actinomycetes > Streptomycetales > Streptomycetaceae > Kitasatospora > Kitasatospora cathayae. Next base: position 50,973 of record NZ_CP115450.1, read on the forward strand.
TACGGCGCCGCCGACTTCGTCTCCTGGTACGACGGCCACCCGGACGTGCCCCGTACCTGGCCGCTGGAGGCCGAGAAGGTCGCCGTCCTCGGCGTCGGCAACGTCGCCCTGGACGTGGCCCGGATCCTCGCCAAGACCGCCGACGAGCTGCTGCCCACCGAGATCCCGCCGAACGTGTACGAGGGCCTGGGCCGCAACCGCGCCGTCGAGGTGCACGTCTTCGGCCGCCGGGGCCCGGCCCAGGCCAAGTTCAGCCCGATGGAGCTGCGCGAGCTGGACCACTCGCCCACCATCGAGGTGATCGTCAACCCGGAGGACATCGAGTACGACGAGGGCTCGATCGCCGAGCGCCGCGCCGTCAAGCACGTCGACCTGGTCGCCGCCACCATCGAGAACTGGGCGATCCGCGACGTCGGCGACCGACCCCACCGGGTGTACCTGCACTTCTTCGAGTCCCCGGTCGAGGTCCTCGGCGAGGACGGCCGGGTGGTCGGCCTGCGCACCGAGCGCACCGAGCTGGACGGCACCGGCAACGTGCGCGGCACCGGCCGGCACACCGACTGGGACGTCCAGGCGGTCTACCGGGCCGTCGGCTACTACTCCGACGAGCTGCCGAAGCTGCCGTTCGACCCGGTCTCCGGCACCGTCCCGCACCGGGCCGGCCGCGTCCTGGACGGCGACGGCTCCCGCCTGCCCGCCGTCTACGTCACCGGCTGGATCAAGCGCGGCCCGGTCGGCCTGATCGGCCACACCAAGGGCGACGCCAACGAAACCGTCGCCTGCCTGCTGGACGACCACGCCACCGGCCGGCTGCCCGGCGCCGCCGAGCCCGACCCCGCGGCGGTCGAGGAGCACCTGCGCGCCCGCGGCGTCCGCTACACCACCTGGGACGGCTGGAAGCGGCTGGACGCCCACGAGCGTGCCCTGGGCCAGGCCCAGGACCGCGAGCGGGTCAAGGTCGTCGAGCGCGAGGACATGCTCCGCCGCAGCGGGGCGTGAATCCTACGAACGGCGGACGATCGGCAGCAGCACCTCGTCGACGATCGCCGCCGGGTCGAGTTCGACGGTGCCCCCGCCGCACATCTTGATCCGGTACAGCATCAGCGCCGGCACCACGTCGGTGACCATCGGGGTGACCGCCCCGGGACGGACCTCGCCCCGGGCGGCGCCCCGGTCGAGCACCTCGGCGATCAGCCCGGTGGTGGGTTCGACCACCCGCTCCAGCACCAGTTCCAGGAAGGCGTGGGCGCGCTGGTGGTCGATCTCGCTCATGATCGCGCGGACGGCGGCGCCGAGTTCGCTGAACATCGCGGTGCGCAGCCCGGTCACCACCGCCAGGAGGTCCCCGCGCAGCCTGCCGGTGTCGGGGGCCGGTCCGGCCGGCGGCAGGCTGGCCCGCAGCGCGTCCATGACCAGCTCCTCCTTGGAGGACCAGCGCCGGTAGAGGGCGGCCTTGCCGGTCTGCGCGGCGGCGGCCACGCCCTCCATGGTGAGCCGCGCGTAGCCGTCGGTGGTGAGCTGCTGGAGGGCCGCGCCGTAGATGGCGCTCTCCAGGGCCTCCCCGCGCCGGCGGACCGGGGCGGCCGTCGCCGCCGCCCGCTCGGTGCCACCCTCGGCAGTTCGGGCTTCCGCGGACATGGCTGCACACCTTCCGGGGGTTCCTTGTTCACCAGGCCTTACCGCCAATGTTAGTGAACGAACCCGTTCCCTCCCAAGCACCCGTGCCGCCCAGCCTACGCAGACCCCGGGCAGCCATCGATCCGTGCCGCACCCCACCCGCTCGCCGCAGCAGGCCCCCGTCAACCAGCTCCCGGGGCATCAGCCCGTGATCGGCGGGTTCGGCCGGGTCAGACCGCGGTCGTAGGCGAAGATCACCGCCTGCACCCGGTCCCGGGCGCCGATCTTCGCCAGCACCCGGCTCACATGGGTCTTGACCGTCGATTCGGCCAGCACCAGCCGCTGGGCGATCTCGCTGTTGGTCCAGCCCTGCGCGATGGCCACCAGGATCTCCCGCTCGCGCTCGGTCAGCGCCTCCAGCCGGGGGTCCTCGACGGGCGTCGCGCCGGGCGGGCGGACCGGCAGGTGGTGGGCGTAGGCGTCGAGCAGCCGCCGGGTGATGGCGGGGGCCACCACGGCGTCGCCCTCGGCGACCGCGCGGATGCCGGCGAGCAGTTCCTCTGGGCGGGCGTCCTTGAGCAGGAAGCCGCTGGCCCCGGCGCGCAGCGCGGCGTGCGCGTACTCGTCCAGGTCGAAGGTGGTGAGCACCAGGATCCGCGAGCGTCCGCCGGTGGCGACGATCCGGCGGGTGGCCTCGATGCCGTCCATGCCGGGCATCCGGATGTCCATCAGGACGACGTCCGGCCGCAGGTCGGCGGTCAGCCGGACGGCCTCCGCACCGTGGGCGGCCTCGCCGACCACCTCGGTGTCGGGCTGGCTCTCGAGCAGCATCCGGAAGCCGTAGCGCTGCAGTGGCTGGTCGTCCACGATGAGGACGGTGGTCACGGGTGGCCGCCTGTCGGGTCGGGAGTGAGGTCCAGTACGGCCTCCACGGTCCATCCTGCCCCAGGGCCGGGGCCCGCCGTGACGGTGCCGCCGTACAGGGCCGCGCGTTCGCGCATCCCGGCCAGGCCGTGCCCCTCGCCGTCCGGCCGCACCGGTCGGCGGACGCCGTCGGGCGGGCCGCCGTCCTGGACCCGCACCCGCAGCCGGGTGGCGTCGGCGGTCAGGGTCACGTGCGCCCGGGTGTCGGAGCCGGCGTGCTTGAGGGTGTTGGTGAGCGCCTCCTGGACGATCCGGTAGGCCATCAGCTGGACGCCGCGGTCCAGCTGGTCCAGGTCGCCGCCGACGGTGTACACGATCTGGGGTCCGGCGGCGCGGATCCGGGCGCACAGCCCGTCGAGGTCGGCGATGCCGGGCTGCGGGTTGAACTCGGCGGCCTGGTCGGCCTGGTCGCGCAGCACGCCGAGCATCCGGCGCAGTTCGCCGAGCGCCTGGCGACTGGCCTCGCCGATCAGCTGCAGCGCCTCCCGGCCGCGTTCGGGGGAGGCCTGGGCCGCGTAGGCGCCGCCGTCGGCCAGGGTGACGATGACGGACAGGTTGTGGCCGATGATGTCGTGCATCTCCCGGGCCACCCGGGTGCGTTCGGTGGCGGTGGCCAGCCGGCTGCGCTGGTCGCGCTCGATCTCCAGCCGGGCGGCGCGCTCGCGCAGCCCGGCCAGCTGGGCCCGGCGGATGCGCACCGCGATGCCGAGGGCGACGCCTGCGGTGGCGGCGCTGACCAGGAAGAACAGGGCGTCCCCGACCGGCAGCCCGCCCCCGGAGACCTCCACCGCGACCAGGCCCATCGCACCGACCATCACCACGCAGGACCAGGCCAGGTGCCGCAGCCGGCCGTGCAGGGCCAGGCTGTACAGCGCCACCAGCAGGGCGACGTCGGCGCGCAGGGCCACGCCCAGCGACCACTGCAGCACGAACACCGCCATGATCGCCGCGAAGGCCCCGGTGGGCCGCCGCCGGCGCCACAGCAGCGGCAGCACCAGCCCCGCCTGCAGGGCGAGGGTGCCCGGCAGCGGCGGGCGGACGAAGTTGAGCCGGTGCTCGTGCGGGCCGCCCTCACCGTGGCCCGGGAAGAGGTCGGGCAGGCAGAACATCAGGAAGACCATGGCCACCACGGCGGTGTCCAGCACCCAGGGGTGGTCGCGGTCCGCCTCGCGCAGCCGCTGGCCGACCCGGGCCAGCCGGGCGAACAGCGGGTGCCCGGACAGCGCGTCGGTGGCCGCGAACGGGCCGGCGGAGGTGGTCTGGTCCTCGCTCACCGGTGGGTCTCCTGACGGTCGTGAAAGCAGTGCGGTGCCGCGTGGAAAGCAGTGCGGTGCGGCGCCGGTCCCCTCCGGCGCCGCACCGCGAGTGTGCCAGGCGGCTGTCCGCTCGGGCTCAGGCGTCGGTGCGCAGCAGCCGTACGGCGGCGCCGCCCAGCGCGAGCACCGTCCAGCCGAGGAAGACCAGCAGGCCGGCCGTCGGCGAGAGCAAGGTCGAGTCGTGGTGCAGGGTGAACATCGCCTCACCGGCGTGGCTGGGCAGGTAGGGGCTGATGTGGCTCTGCCAGGAGGTGGGCAGCAGCGAGGTCAGCCCGGGAATCAGCATCAGCGAGGCGACCAGGACGGCGATGCCGCCGGCCACCGAGCGCAGCAACGCGCCGAGGGCGACGCCGATCACGCCGACCAGGCCGAGGTAGAGCCCGGCCCCGAGCAGGCCGCGCACCACGCCGGCGTCGGAGAAGGTCATCGCCGCCTTGGTGCTGGACAGGATGCCGCTGTCGGCCGAAAAGGCGACGAACACCCCGACGGTGCCCAGCACCAGGGCGATCAGGCCGTACACGGCGGCCTTGGACCACAGCACCGGCAGGCGGCGCGGCACGGCGGCCAGGGTGGAGCGGATCATGCCGGTCGAGTACTCGCCGGCCGCGACCAGGACCCCGAGGACGCCGAGCGCCAGCTGGGCGAAGTTGGTGCCGAACAGGGAGAGGCTGAGCGTGGTCGCGGCGGCGAAGTCCCGGTCCATCGGGCGGCCGGAGGTGATCCGCGACTTGAACTGGAAGGCGGCGATCAGGCCGAAGGCGACCAGGAACAGCAGGGCCAGGCCGAGGGTGATCCAGGTGGAGCGCAGCGACCACAGCTTGGCCCACTCCGAGCGCAGCACGCGCGCGGCCGTCACCTTGTAGGCGGGACGGGCGGGGCGCAGCTCGGCGGGCGTGGACGGCTGACTGGGGGCGATCGTGCTCATGCCGCGCTCCTCGTGGTCTCGGTGCTCTCGGTGGTGGTCGTGGTGCCGTGGTACTCGACGGCGTCCCGGGTGAGGTCCATGAACGCCTCCTCCAGGGAGACCGTGCGGGGGGTCAGCTCGAACACGGCGATGCCGTGCTCGGCGGCGGTGAGCCCGATCTCGCGGGCCGTCCGGCCGGTGACCAGCAGCTCCTCCGAGCCGGTGCGGCCGGTGATCTCCACGCCCGGTCCGGCGAGCAGCGAGCGCAGCCGACTCGGGTCGGCGCTGGCCACCTTGACGACGTCGCCGCCGGCCTGCTGGACCAGCTCCTGGACGGTGGTGTCGGCCAGCAGCTTGCCGCGTCCGACGATGATCAGGTGGTCGGCGACCAGCGAGACCTCGCTCATCAGGTGCGAGGAGACGAAGACCGTCCGACCCTCGGCGGCGAGCGAGGTGAGCAGGTTGCGGATCCACAGCACGCCCTCGGGGTCGAGCCCGTTGACCGGCTCGTCCAGCATCACCGTGGCCGGGTCGCCCAGCAGGGCGGCCGCGATGCCGAGCCGCTGCCCCATGCCGAGCGAGAACGCCCCGGCGCGCTTGCGGGCCACCGACTGCAGGCCGGTCAGCTCGATGACCTCGTCGACCCGGCGGCGCGGGATGCCGTGGGTGTGGGCCTGGGCCATCAGGTGGTTGAACGCCGAACGGCCGGGGTGGATCGACTTGGCCTCCAGCAGCGCGCCGACCTCCTGCAGCGGCGCGGCGTGCTCGGCGTACCGGCGGCCGTTGACGCGCACCGAGCCGCTGGTGGGCGCGTCCAGTCCGACGATCATCCGCATGGTGGTCGACTTGCCGGCCCCGTTGGGCCCGAGGAACCCGGTCACCGCTCCCGGCCGGACCGTGAAGTCCAGCCCGTCCACGGCGGTCTTCTCGCCGTACCGCTTCGTCAGCTGGTGCGCCTCGATCATCGCTCGCCCTTACGCTCAGGGGCCGGGCCCTCCCGGCCGCCCACGGCTCCACGCTAAGGGCGGGCGGTGCCCGGAACCGTGGCACCGCGGGCTGATCATCGGGCCGTCCGTAGTACCGCGGTACCACGCCCTCGCCTACCCGAGGCAAAACCGGTTTCGCTGCCGCCGCCGTCTGGTCGAGGATGGCGGCATGGACGAGCGGACCGTGACCCTGCGTCAGATGACCCCGGCCGAGTACCAGGCGGCCACCGAGACCCGCGAGGCCGAGACGGTGCGCGAACTCGCCAAACTCATGCCCGAGGAACTCGCCTTGGAGCGCACCCGCCAGGGCACCGCCAGGTTCCTCCCGGACGGCCTCGCCACCGCCGGCCACCACCTGGTGGTGGCCGAGAACGCGTCGGGCGAGACCGTCGGCACCGCCTGGATCGGCCCCGACCCCCGCGCCGAGGCCGGCACCTCCACCTCCGCCTGGCTCTACCACATCCACGTCCTCCCGCCGTTCCGCCGTCAGGGGTACGGCACGGCCGTCCTCGCCGCCGCCGAGCGGCTCGTCGCCCGCGAGGACATGACGGCGCTCGCGCTGAACGTCTTCGGCGGCAACGAGGCCGCCATCGCCCTGTACCGCCGCAGCGGCTACGGCGTGTCGTCGATGTACCTGAGCAAGGAGGTCCGGGCGTGACGGACCGCTGTGAGGAGTGCGGGGCGCCGGGGTGCGAGGAACTGTTCCACCGGCTGCTCGCGCTGGACCACTCGCGGGCGGAGCCGTGGGGGCCGCTGCACGGGGTGTCGGTGGCCTGCTTCCTGCTGCAGCACCCGAGCCGGCTGGCCGTCGGCGGCGGGGCCCGGGCACGGGCGTTCCTGCGGGCGTACCTCGACGGCGGGCTGCCGGCGGTGAACGGGCTGGTCGGGCGGGCCCGGGCGGCGAACTCGCACCGGGTGAGGGGCCGGGCGCCGCGGCCCGCGGCGGTCGCGCCGGGGACGGGGACGGAGACGGGGACGGGGGCGGGGGCGGGGGCGCCGCGGAGCGGGTTCGCGGTCACGATCGCGGAGGTCGGCCAGGACAGGACCTTCCCGGCTGCGGGGTTCCCGGAGCGGGTGCGGGCCTGGGCGGCGGCCACCCTCGAGGGATGGGGGCCGGACAGCGCGTAGTCGGCGGCCGGCACCGGGACGGGACCGTGGTCCCATGCGCATGGGGCGGGCACGCGGTGCCATGGAGGGGCGGGTCGACCGGCCTGCGCAATCCCCCTGGAGGACACCATGAGCGCCAGATCGGCCACCCCGGTGGCGGTCGCGCTCAGCCGCTCGCCGGGTCGCGCGGCGGCACCGCGTGCACCCGGGTGCCGCCGCGGAGCCGTCGCCCCCGGGGTCCCCCTGCCGGGCCCAGCTGGTGATCGCCGCCGCCAGAGGGGCGATCGGGCGGCCCGTCAGCCCTCGGGGATCCGCAGTTCACACCAGACGGCCTTGCCCGGTCCCGCCGGATACCAGCCCCAGCGCAGCGCCAGGCGGCCCAGCAGGAACAGCCCGAGGCCGCCGGTCTCGATCGGGCCGTACGGCGTCCGCGGCAGCGGTGGCCGCCGGCTCGCGTCGCTGACCTCGATCCGCAGCAGGCCCGGGCAGCGCACCAGGAGCAGCGAGTCCGGGGCGCCGGTGTGCCGGATGGCGTTGCCGACCAGCTCCGACACCAGCAGGACGGCGTCGGCGACCACCAGGGGGTCGGCCACGTCGGCCAGGAACGCGGCGGTGCAGGAGCGCGCCTCGGAGATCGTGCCCGGCCGGGCGGACAGCGGCAGTCGGCGCGCCCACGGCCACGGGGAGGAGCGCGAGCGGGAGGGCACCCGGACTCCGACCATCCGACCACACCTCCGTCCTCCATCCGGTGCCCCGGGTCTTGCCGGTTTCCGTCCGCCCGCCGCCGACCTCCCGTGACCTCCGTGCCCGATACAGTGCCCGAATCCGTGCCGGATTCAGTGCCCGGGTGCAGTGCCCGGGTGCAGTGCCCGGTTCAGTGCCCGAACAGGTGCCGGCTGCGGCGCCGCTGCGGCTCCCGGGGGATCCCGGCGGCCCGGCCGCCCTGTTCGGCGGCGCGCTCCTCCGGGGTCGCCGGTGCCGTCCCGGCCGAGGTGTCGAGCGTCTCCAGCGGCGCTACCGGTTCCTCCGGGCGGGCGTCGCGGTACCCGGCGGTCCGGACCGGAGGCCGGACGGCGCGCCGGGACAGCCGCATCAGGGCCAGGCCCAGGCAGAAGAGCAGGGCGAGGGCGACGCCGGAGAGGAAGATGCCGAGGCTGTCGAGCTTCACGAGGTCGTTGCCGAGGATCGTCACCTGGTACTCCGGCCCGCCGGCGAGGTTGTCGGCGATCAGCAGCCCGATGAAGGCGCCGGAGGCCGCCATCAGCAGAAGTCCTAGCAGCATGGGGATTCCCCTTCCGTCCCGGTGTCGGCCGCCCCCCGCTACCAGGCCGCGCCTACCCTGCGGGCTCCGTCCGTAACGTTCCACCGGCCCCGGACGGGCGGGAGTCGCCGGCCACACCCCGGGCCCCGGTCGAGCCCGGCGCGCGCCCTACTCGACCCGGACGGCGATCAGACAGGTGTCGTCCTCGGTGTCGGCGGGGCTGAGGTCGAGCAACCGGTCCAGGTAGTGCTCGAGGTCCGGCCCCGGGGCCCCGGCCGTGCGGATCAGCTGGTCGACGGAGTCCTCCACCGGCCGGTCCCGCCGTTCGACCAGGCCGTCGGTGTAGAGCAGCAGCACGTCCCCGGTGGACAGGTGCACCCGGTGCTCCTCGTACCGGGCCTCGTCCAGGGCCCCGAGCAGCACCCCGTGCGGCAGCGGCAGCACGTGCGCGCCGTCGCGGCCCAGCCGGATCGGCGGCAGGTGGCCGGCCCGCGCCCAGCGCAGCTCGCCGCCGGCCGGGTCGAGCAGCACGCACACGGCGGTGGCGGTGACCTGCCCCGGTTCCCGCAGCGCCACGGTGTTGGCCCACTCCAGCAGCTGGGCCGGGCCCGCCCCGGTGACGGCCAGACCGCGCAGGGCGTGGCGCAGCGCGACCATCCCGGTGGCGGCGCCGACGCCGTGCCCGGCGACGTCCCCGACGGCGAGCAGGACGCGCTTGTCGGGCAGCGGCAGGATGTCGTACCAGTCGCCGCCGACCCGGTCGCGCTTGGCGGCCGGGCGGTAGCGCACGGCGGCCCGCAGGCCGTTCACCCCGAGCGGTGGCGGCGCGGTGGGCAGGATGGCCTGCTGGAGCCGCAGGGCCAGCTGGGCGCGTTCGGCCGACTCCTGCTCGCTGTCGGCCAGGCGCGCCCGGGTGGCGCCGAGGGCGAGCTCGGTCCGGTGCTGGGCGGAGACGTCGTGGTAGGCGCCGCGTAGTGCGGCCAACCGGCCCGCGTCGTCGAGGACGGGCTCGGCGATGACCCGGGTGTAGTGGTAGCTGCCGTCCGGGCGGGCCAGCCGGAACACCGCGGAGGAGGTTCGCAGGCGGTGCCGGACGGTGTCGACCAGGCGCCGCACGGCGGGCTCGTCGTCCGGGTGGACGTGCCGGGCGAGCTGGGCCAGCGGGACGGGCGGCGCTCCGGCGGGTAGGCCGAAGAACTCCCGGAGGCCGGCGCTCCAGCGGATCCGGCCGTGATCGGCGTCCTCCTCGAACCCGGCGACCCGGGCCAGCCGCTGTGCCTGGCGCAGCAGTGCGGTCTGCTCGTCCTCGTCCGGCGGCCGGGTCTCCGCTTCCCAGCCGACCAGCAGCTGCCCGCCGAGCGGGGCGACCGCGAGCCGTACGGTGACGGGCACCGCGAGCGGCCCGTCCCGGAGCACCAGCTGGACGGATCCGCCGGGCAGCGGAACTCCGCTCCGGTGCACCGCCAGCAGCCGCTCGAACAGCCCGGTGGCGCCGGCGACCGGGTAGGCCTCCAGGAACGACGTGCCCTCCAGCGCGTCCCGGGGGCGGCCCAGTGGGTCGCGGAACTGCGCGTTGACCCGCCGGATCGTGAAGTCGGCGAGGTGACCGTCCCTGAGCTCCGGTTCCAGCAGCAGCGCGGGGGTGAGCAGTCCTTCGAGGAGGACGTCGAGGTCCTCGGGCATCGGGGGTTCGCCGGCCGGGCCGAGGAGGGTCGTGCAGAGCTCGGCGAGGGCCCGGAGCTGGCGGCGCTGGGACGGGGTGAGGGCCGGCCCGGGCTCGGGCCAGAGCACCTCCAGCGCGCCGCGCCGTCGGCCCGTCTCCAGCAGTGGCAGGACCGCCCGGACCACTCCGGTCCCGATCGACGGCCCGGCGGCGGTCGGATCGCCGGGCCACAGCTCCGCCGCGCCGCCGACGACCTGCTGGGCCGGGGTGGCGACGCCGGGCGGGACCCGGCTCCAGGCCTCGGCCTCGGCCTCGGCGAATCCGCTGTGCGCGGCGAGCGCGAGCGCGCCGCCGGGCAGGCGTTGCCAGACGGCGAGGGAGCGGACCCCGAGCGAGGCCGTCAGCTGTTCCAGGACGGCCCCGGCGGCCCGCTGCAGGTCGGGCTCGGCGGCGATGGCGGGGGCGACGGGTGGCGACGCGGGCGCCGACCCACTCACCGTCCCGGGCGCCGACCCACCCGCCGTCCCGGGTGTCGGCGCGCGGGCTGCCTCGAGTTCGACCGCGGGCAGCCCCGTGATGTCGGCCGCCAGGGCCACGACCGGGACGCCGGCCTCGCGGGCCAGCCGGACCAGGTGGGCGGCCGCCTCGGCGGGGAGGACGCCGAGGCGCTCGGACAGGACGCCGGTGGCCAGGTCGACGACGCTACGGATGCGGGCCTCGGCCCGCAGCCGGGCGGCGGCGTCCTGCAGGCGGCGGACCGTCCCGGCGAGGGCCAAGGCGGTGCTCTCCTCGAGCTCGGGCCGGGCGGTCATGGCGCGTCCAGCCAGCGGTGCAACCGGTCGATCAGCCGGGTGGTGTCGACGGGTTTGGTGACGTGATCGTCGGCGCCCGCCGCGAGGCTCTTGTCCTTGTCGCCGGGCATGGCCTTCGCCGTGACGGCGATGACCGGCAGGCGGGCGAAGCGCTCGTCGGCGCGGATGGCGGCGATCGCGGCGTAGCCGTCGAGGCCGGGCATCATGACGTCCATCAGGACGAGGTCGGTCTCGGGGTGGGCGCGCAGCAGTTCGAGCCCGGTCCGGCCGTCGTTGGCGTGCAGCACGGTCAGTCCGTTCTCCTCCAGGACGGAGGCCAGGGCGAAGACGTTGCGCACGTCGTCGTCGACGATCAGGGCGGTCCGCCCGGCGAGCCGCTCGTCGGTGGCCTGGGCGGCGGCCTCGGGGCCGGGGTCGGCCGGGTGGCGGCCGCCGAGCCGCTGGATCACGCGCTCGCGCAGGTCGTCCAGTCCGTGGGTGAGTTCCACTCCTCCCACCGCGACCGCGTCGGACGCGCCGTCGCCCTGGTAGCCGAGGACCGGGGTGGCGTCCCCCAGCACGTCGAGCAGGGCGGGCGCGAGCTGTCCGGAGTGGGCGAGGTCGAGCAGCACGCAGCGGTGCGGCCCGGTGGCGAGGGCAGCCCGCAGCCCCGGTTCGTCCTGGGCGGTGTCGATCCGCACCGCCGGCGCGGCGGCGCCCAGGGACTCGACGGCGGCGCGGGCGAGCAGGGTGAGCAGGCCGGGCGGCTCGGGTTCGACCACCAGGACCCCGGGCGCGCCCGCCCGGCCACCGTGGGGCCGCTCGAGCGCCCCGAGGGGCAGGTAGAACGTGAAGCGGCTGCCCTGCCCGGCGATGGAGGCGACGGTGAGGGTGCCGCCGAGCAGCCGGGCGAGCTCCCGGCTGATCGACAGGCCGAGACCGGTGCCGCCGTAGCGGCGGCTGGTGGTGCCGTCGGCCTGTTGGAAGGCGCCGAAGATGGTGTCCAGCTGGGTGGGGTCGATGCCGATGCCGGTGTCCTCGACGTGGAAGGCCACCGCCGCCCCCGCGCGGCCGAGTTCGGGCGGCAGCTCGGGGCCCTCGACGCACTGGATCCGCAGCTCAACCCGGCCCTTGTCGGTGAACTTGATCGCGTTGGAGAGGAGGTTGCGCAGCACCTGGCGCAGCCGTGCCTGGTCGGTGACGAGTTCGTCCGGCACGGTCCGGTCGACGGTGACCGCGAAGGTGAGGCCCTTCTGGTCGGCGAGGGGCAGGAAGCTGGACTCGACGTACTCCAGCAGTTCGCGAACGGCGAAGGGTTCGGGCGTCAGCTCCATCTTGCCGGCCTCGACCTTGGAGAGGTCGAGGATGTCGTTGATGAGCTGGAGGAGGTCGGTTCCGGCGGAGTGGATGACGCCCGCGTACTCGACCTGCTTGGCGGTGAGGTTGCCGGTGGCGTTCTGGGCGAGCAGTTGGGCGAGGATCAGCAGGCTGTTCAGCGGGGTGCGCAGCTCGTGGCTCATGTTGGCGAGGAACTCGGACTTGTACATCGAGGTCAGGCTCAACTGCCGGGCGCGTTCCTCGAGTTCCTGGCGGGCCTGTTCGATCTCCAGGTTCTTGGCCTCGATGTCGCGGTTGCGGTCGGCGAGCAGCGCGGCCTGTTCCTCCAGTTCCGCGTTGGAGTGGCGGAGTTCCTCCTGCCCGGCCTGCAACTCCTCGGACCTCGCCTGCAGTTCGGCGGTGAGCCGCTGCGACTCGCCGAGCAGTTCGTCGGTGCGCGCGTTGGCCAGCAGGGTGCCGATGTTGACGCCGCAGGCCTCGGTGAACTGCGCCAGGAAGTCACGGTGCACCTCGGTGAAGGGGTGAACGGAGGCGAACTCCAGGACACCGAGCAGCCATTCCTCCAGCGCGATGGGCAGCAGGACGAGCGAGCGGGCGTCGGCGGCCCCGGCGCCGGAGGCGATGACGGCGTAGCCGGGCGGCAGCTCGTCGACCGCGATGATCCGCCGGCTGCGCGCCGCCTGGCCGACCAGGGACTCGCCCAACTTGACCCGCTGGTCGGAGAGTTCGTCCGCCGACCGGCCGTAGGCGCTGATCCGGACCAGTTCGGTGCCGCCGTCGGTCTCCTCGGCCAGGAAGAAGGCGCCGTACTGGGCGTCGACCAGGGGCGTCAGCTCGTCGGTGATCATCTCGGCGACGGCCTGGATGTCCCGGCGGCCCTGGATCGCGGCGGAGAAGCGGGCCAGGTTGGTGTTCAGCCAGTCCTGTTCCTGGTTGGCCTGGATGGTCTCGCGCAGCGACTCGACCATGGCGTTGATGTTGTCCTTGAGGTCGGCGACCTCGCCGGAGGCGTCCACGCTGATCGAGCGGGTCAGGTCGCCGGCCGCGACGGCGCTGGTGACCTCGGCGATCGCCCGGACCTGCCGGGTGAGGTTGCCGGCCAGCTCGTTGACGTTCTCGGTGAGCCGCTTCCAGGTGCCGGAGACGCCCTCCACCCGGGCCTGGCCGCCGAGTCGGCCCTCGCTGCCGACCTCGCGGGCCACCCTGGTCACCTCGGCGGCGAAGGAGCTCAGCTGCTCCACCATCGTGTTGACGGTGGTCTTCAGCTCCAGGATCTCCCCGCGGGCGTCGACGTCGATCTTGCGGGTGAGGTCGCCCTCGGCGACGGCGGTGGTCACCTGGGCGATGTTGCGCACCTGGCTGGTGAGGTTGTGCGCCATGAAGTTGACGTTCTCGGTGAGGTCCTTCCACGTCCCGGCGACGTTCGGCACCCGGGCCTGGCCGCCCAGGATGCCCTCGGTGCCGACCTCGCGGGCCACCCTGGTCACCTCGTCGGCGAAGACCGAGAGGGTGTCGACCATGGTGTTGATCGCGGCGGCGAGCGCCGCGACCTCGCCCTTGGCCTCCACGGTGATCTTCTTCGAGAGGTCCCCGCGCGCGACGGCCGTCGCCACCTCGGACATCGAGCGGACCTGGCCGGTGAGGTTGGAGGCCATCACGTTGACGTTGTCGGTGAGGTCCTTCCAGGTGCCGGAGACGCCCCGGACGGTCGCCTGCCCGCCCAGGTTCCCGGCGGTACCGACCTCACGGGCGACCCGGGTGACCTCGTCGGCGAAGGCGGACAGCTGGTCGACCATCGTGTTGAGGGTCTCCTTGAGGTCCAGGATCTCGCCGCGCGCGTCCACCCGGATCTTCTGGGTGAGGTCGCCCGAGGCGACGGCGGTGGCCACCCGCGCGATCGCCCGGACCTGGCCGGTCAGGTTGCCCGCCATCGCGTTCACCGAGTCGGTGAGGTCCAGCCACGTCCCGGTCAGGTCCGGCACCTGGGCCTGCCCGCCGAGCCGGCCCTCCGTGCCGACCTCCCGGGCGACCCTGGTCACCTCCGAGGTGACCCGGGACAGCTGCTCGGACATCCCGTTGAAGACCGTGGCGATCTCCCCCAGTTCCCCCGGCCGGTCCGGGTCCAGCCGGGTGCGGAAGTCTCCGTCGCGGACCGCCGTGAGCCCGGCGAGCAGCTGCCGCAGCGGCTGTTCGGCAAGCCCGTTCTCAGGGTGCTCGTCCATCGGTCCACCGTCCGGATCGCACGGCCGGGCGCCTCCTGGGCACCCCGGCCCGGGGCGGCGGGCCACCGCCCTGCTCCCACTGTGCCACCGGAAGCCCGGCGGTGGCAGCCCCGGTCACCGCGGCGCCGGCTCAGGCGGGGGCGGCGCGCCCGCCTGCCGCTCGGGCGGGGCGACGGCGTGCCCAGCGAGCGTCCGCAGCTCGGCCGCGGTCCGCAGCACGTCGTCCGTCTCCACGGCGAGCCCGGCGAACGGCGCCGGTCGGCGCAATTCCACGCGCAGCACGGCGTGCCGGTGCCCGCGCAGGGCCACGAAGTCCCGTCCGTCCTTGTGCCGCCACACGCCCAGGCAGAGCGCGCCGGGTACGGTCAGCCCGCCCTCCCGGACGCCGTGCAGCGCCCGCCAGCGGTCCGGCTGGATCTCGACCGCCGTGACGGCGTCCAGCGGCACCCGGACCTCCCTGCGGCGGGTCACGACCCGCTCCCACCACGCCAGGCGGACGACCAGGTCGTCACCGTCGATCAGCAGTGCGGCCACGGCCGGCTCCTTCCTCCGCTCCCCCGGCGGCCTCAGCCGGGGACGGTGTCGCGCACTCGGAAGGCGTCGGTGGCACCGGTGAGTTCGAGCATCCGCAGGACCAGCGGCCGGGGGCGGGCCAGCTCGATCCGGCTGCCCTCGTCGAGCGCCCGGGCCTGGGCGCGCAGCAGGGCGTTGAGCCCGGTGGAGTCGCAGAAGTCCAGCCCGGCGCAGTCGATCACGATCACCGTGGCGGGCTCGGCCAGGGCCGGCAGGAGCACCGCGTTCAGCTCGGTGATCGAGTCCAGGTCGAGTTCTCCGTACAACGCGATCACGGTGCCCTCGGCCCACGGTGAGGCCTGAGCGATGAAGGCTCCGGGCGCGCCGAGGCGGCCGTGCGCCAGGCTGTGGTCCTTCGGCTGGCGGCGCGCCATCGTGTTCCTCCTCCAGGTCCCTTCCCGCAGCGACCCCCGCAGCGCGACTATCCACTGCGGGGGCCCGGAAACGCCGGACGGCGGAGCAGTTCGGCCTCAGCCGCAGTCCTCCGCTTCCTCGGCCCAGCCCGGGGCGTCGCGGTCCTCCAGCCGTTCGCGCAGCCGGGTCAGGGTGGCGCTCAGCAGCCGGGAGACGTGCATCTGGGAGACGCCGATGCGCGCCGCGATCTCGGACTGGGTGCAGCCGTCCCAGAAGCGGAGTTTGAGCACGGCCTGTTCGCGCTCGGGCAGTTCGGCGAGCAGGGGGCGCACGGCGGTGCGGAAGTCGGCCAGTTCGATGCCCGGGTCGCAGTCGCCGAGCCGGTCCAGCATGGCGCTGCCGCTCTCGTCGGTGTCCTGCTCGCGCAGCGCGTCCAGCGAGCTGGGGCGGTAGACCCGGCCCGCGACCAGGCCCTCGGTGGTCTGCTCGACGGTCAGGTGGAGGTCATCGGCGATCTCCGCCGGCTGCGGGAGGCGGCCGAGTCGTTGCTCCAGCCGGTCCGAGCCCCGGGCCACCGTCAGGTACAGCTCCTGCATGCTCCGCGGGACGCGCACGGGCCAGGAGGTGTCCCGGAAGTACCTCTTGACCTCGCCCATGATGGTGGGGATCGCGTAGGTGACGAACTCGACGCCGCGCTGCGGGTCGTAGCCGTCGACGGCCTTGATCAGGCCGATCGTGCCTACCTGGAGGATGTCGTCCATGTCCTCGGCCCGGTGCCGGAAGCGGGCGGCGATGAACCGCACCAGCGGCATGTTGAGTTCGATGACCGTGCCGCGCACGTAGCTGTAGGCGGCGCTCTCCCGGGCCAGCCCGGACAGCCGCTCGAACAGCGCGTCGCTCAGTTCGCGCGCCTCGGCCTTCCCCATCGCGCGGAGCTCGGCCTCGGTCGGGCGCGGGGGCAGATCGGACGGCGCCGAAGGCGCGGTCTCCAGGATGCCGGACACGGTGATTCTCCAGGCAGCGCCGCGAATCCGCGGCCGCTGCACGGGGCTTCTACCCGGTATCCGGCGGCCGACTCACCTTTCGCCCGGTTCGTCCGTTTTCCGCGACGGCGCGAACGGCTTTCCGCGACGACGCCGCCGGCGTCAGTGGCCGGGCAGGTCCAGTGGGGACGGCACCTCGAGCCAGACCAGCTTGCCCCCGTCCTCGGGCGCCGCCCCCCAGGCCCGGGCGAGCCGGTTCACCACCCGCAGACCGTGCCCGCCCGGCCGACCCGGATCCGCGTACCAACGCGACGGCTGCGCCGCACCGCGCCCTCGCTGCCCGCGAACACGAGTCGTCCGGTCCGCCCGGCCCCCGGCAGTCCGTCACTCCCCGGTGGGCTCACGGCCCGCCACCTCACTCCGGGTCGGAAGGAGGGGCGTCGGCGGCCTCCGGGGGACCGAGCTCCGCGTCCGGGTCGGGCTGGACCCGCAGCACGGTGTCGGTGCCGGTGACCTCGAACAGCCTGGCCACGATCGGCTGCGGCCGCGCGACTTCGAGGGTCCGCCCGGCCGCGTCCGCGTCGAGCCGGGCGCGCAGCAGGATGTTCAGGCCGGTGGAGTCGCAGAACCGCAGCTCCGCGAGGTCGACCACGATCCGTCGCACGCCGTCGTGCAGCGGTCGCGCCAGCGCGGCGCGCAGCACGTGCGCCGAGTCGTGGTCCAGCTCCCCGGCCACCGTGACGACCCGCACCGAGGCCCGGTCGTCCACCACGACGCGCAGGCCCCCACTCCGCTGCTCCCCCTCGCTGGGGACCTCGATTGGCCCTGGCATCGTGCGCTCCCGGTCCACTCGGAACGGCAGGGTGCCGTCCCGACCATCATGCCGCGCGGCGCGCCGAAACGCTCGAACGGCCCTCGGACCGAGGGCACGGGATCCCGCCGCGCCGAGGTGTACGAGCCCCCGAGCCGGAGAGACGCTGGGGGCAGGACTTCCACCCGGGAGGGTTCCATGTACAGCAGGGCCACCATCGCGGGCCATCCGGTCCATCCCATGCTCATCGCCTACCCCGTGGCCGGCTACACCGGCACGCTGGTGGGCTTCGCCGTGTACGCCGCGAACGGCCAGCAGTTCTGGCTCAACTTCGCGATCGCCATGAACATCGCCGGAGTCGGCGGTGCCCTGCTGGCCGCACTGCCGGGCTTCGCCGACTGGCTGCTGGGCATCCCGAAGGACTCCGGCGCCAAGGGCGTCGGGCTCGCCCACGCCGGACTCAACGTGGTCGCGCTGGCACTGTTCGCCATCACCCTGGGCTTCTACGTGGGCCACTGGGACGGCCCGCCGCGCGGCACCGCGCTCGGCCTGGCCCTCGCGTCCGCCGGACTGGTGTGCACCGTCAGCGCCGGCTTCCTCGGCTGGATGCTGGTGCAGAACTACCACATCGGCGTCCGGCTCACCCACTACCAGGAGAGCGACGAGCCCGCGGTGCAGAACATCCGGCCGCTGCGCATCCACCACGACAAGGCCGCCTGAACCCGGCCGTGCGGGAAGTGCCGGCCGCAGGACGAACGAACCGAGGACGACGGAGGCGAGCCCCATGAGCGACCAGGACCCGACCCGTGAGCACGACACGCCCGTGCCGAAGGACCCGCCGGCCCCGGTCGAGACACCCGAGTCCCGGATGGCCGACGACGGTCCGCCGCCCGTGCCCGAGGAGGGGCAGCGCCGGCCGGACGGCCGCCGGGAGTCCGAACTGACCGAACCGGCCCACGAGCCGGAACCGCACGAGACGCCCGACTGAGCCGGCCGTGACGCGCCCCGGACACCGTCCCGTGAGCACCCCCCGCCGGGAGACCCGGCCGCACCGGCCCCTGCCGGTGCCACCCCTGCGACGCCTCGGAGCCGGCCGGTGGGCGTGAACGGCCCGGGACGGCCCGCCCGCCGCCCCCGGCCGCTCGGCAGCCGCCCGCCCCGGGTGACGCTGCGCCGGGCCCGTCCGGCGGCGCCCCCTGAGCACGTCCCGACCGGGCTGCGCACCGCCGCCGGGTACGTCTGGCGGCTGGCGCTGCTCGGCGTGGCCGCGTACCTGGTCGTCGGCGTCCTCGGCGAGCTGCGGCTGCCGGTGATCGCGCTGTTCCTGGCACTGGTGATCACCTCCGTGCTGCGCCCGCTGGTCGATCTGCTCCACCAGGTGATGCCCCGCCCGCTCGCCGTGCTGGTGGCGTTCGTGTGCGCGATCGCTCTGATCGGCGGCGTCCTGGCGCTGGTCGGGACGAACGTCGCCGACCAGTGGAGCGGGATCGGCAACGAGCTGCGCGGCGGTCTCGGCCGGATCGATCACTGGCTCACCCGCGCCCCCTTCCGCCTGCGGCCCGGCACCGTGACGGACCTGCGGGCGAAGATCGGGGCGTTCCTGTCGGCGCACCGCTCGGCCCTGCTGACCACCGCGCTCAGCGGGGCCAGCCGGGCCGTCGAGCTGGCCACCGGGCTGGCGCTCGCGGTTTTCTGCTCGGTGTTCTTCCTGCACTCCGGCGACCGGATGTGGAGCTGGGCGCAGCGCCAGCTACCGGCCGGGGCCCGCCCGATCTGGAGCCGGGCCGGGCGGGCGGCCTGGCACACCTTCGCCGGCTACACCCGCGGGGTGCTGATCGTGGCGGCGAGCAACGCGGTACTGGTCGGCATCGCCCTGGCCATCCTGCGGGTGCCGCTGGTGCTGCCGCTGATGGTGCTGGAGTTCGTCGCGGCGCTGGTGCCGCTGATCGGCTCCCCGATCGCGCTGGCGATCGCCGCGCTGGTGGCGCTGGCCGCGCGCGGGCCGGTGGTCGCGCTGCTGGTGCTCGCGCTGATCGTGATCATCGGCCAGATCGAGGGACACCTGCTGCACCCGCTGGTGCTGGGCTGGTCGGTGCGCATCCACCCGGTGGCGGTGGCGCTGTCGGTGATCGGCGGCGCGGTGTTGGCCGGGGTGCTGGGCGCGCTGGTCGCCGTGCCGGTGGTGTCGGTGGCCTGGGCGGTGCTCACCGAGCTGCGGGACCACGAGCCGCCGGAACGGCCGGGCCGACCGGGGTCACGGGGCGATACCCCGGCGGTGGGCGACCACCCGCGCCGTTCCCAGCGCGATCGACGACGCCCAGACCAGGGAGAATCCGGTGAGCACCGCGGGTGAGTGCGCGGTGGCGCTGATCAACAGCAGGGTCGCGGACAGCGCGCCCAGCAGCGAGAACACGAAGACCGGCACCCGGGCGACGGCCCGCAGCAGCCGTCCCGCCAGCCAGCGGGGCCCGTGCCGCATGGTGCGCAGGGCGCGGTCCAGGCGGCGGTCCGTCTGCAGCCCGTTCTCGATCTCCGTGAGGATCCGCAGTTCGCGCCCGGAGAGCCCCGGCCCGTCCATCCGCGCCACCTCCCATCCGGCGGCTGCCCAGCCGGCGGGTCCCGTAACGTCCGGAACGGGTGAGAACCGGTGGCCGGGGTAGCCGCTCCGCGTCGGAAGCGCATCCCCTGGGAGGACGCGATGACCGCGAAAGACGCCCTGGACCGCTATCACCGCCGGCGCGACTTCACCCGGACGGCGGAACCGCGCGGCGAGGACGACGGCCCACCGGGTGAGCAGCCGCGCTTCGTGGTGCAGATCCACGACGCGAGCACCCTGCACTTCGACTTCCGGCTGGAGGCCGACGGCGTGCTGAAGTCCTGGGCCGTCCCGAAGGGCCCGTCCACCGACCCGCACGACAAGCGCCTGGCCGCCCCCACCGAGGACCACCCGCTCGAGTACCGCACCTTCGAGGGCGTCATCCCCGAGGGCGAGTACGGCGCGGGCACGGTGATCGTCTGGGACGAGGGCACCTTCCGCAACCTCACCACCGACCGCGACGGCCACCCGGTGCCGTTCACCGAGGCGCTCGACCACGGCCACGCCTCCTTCCGGCTCGACGGCCACAAGCTGCACGGCGGCTACGCGCTCACCCGGATCCGCACTGGTGGGAATCGGGAGGCCTGGCTGCTGGTCAAGGAGGCCGACGCCCGGGCGTCCGCCCACGGCACGCCCGACCCGTACCGCGCCCGCTCCGCCCGCACCGGCCACACCCTGCGCCAGGTCGCGGCCGGGGCGACGCCCTGAGCCCTCCGGGAGGCCGGGATGACCGCCACCGTGAACGTCCGGGCCGGCCGCCGCACCGTGCCGGTGGACCGCCCGGACAAGGTGCTGTTCCCCGAGGACGGCGTCACCAAGGCCGACCTCGCCCGCTACTACCGGGCCGTCGCCGCCCGCATGCTCCCGCACCTGCGCGGGCGACCGCTGATGCTCGAACGCCACCCGGACGGCATCGAGGACCGCGGGTTCTTCCAGAAGGACGTCCCCGAGCACTTCCCGGACTGGGTGCACCGGGTCGAACTGCCCAAGGAGGGCGGCACGGTGACGTACGCCCTGTGCGAGGACACGGCGACCCTGGTCTACCTCGCCGACCAGGCGTGCACCACCCTGCACCGCTTCCTCTCGCGCAGCGACCGGCCCGACCACCCGGACCGCCTGGTCATCGACCTCGACCCGCCCGGTACCGAGTTCGCCCCGGTGCGCGAGACCGCGCTGCTGCTGCGCGCGCTGCTGGCGGACGAGCTCGAGCTGCCCGCGCTCGCGATGACCACCGGTTCGCGCGGCCTGCACGTCCTCGTCCCGCTGGACCGCCGGGCCCCGTTCGACGAGGTCCGCGCCTTCGCCCGCGACCTCGCCGAGCTGCTGGCCGCCCGCCACCCGGACCGCCTCACCACCGCCGCCCGCAAGGCGGACCGCCACGGCCGCCTCTACCTCGACACCCAGCGCAACGCCTACGCCCAGACCGCCGTCGCCCCCTACGCCGTACGGGCCCTGCCGGGCGCGCCCGTCGCGGCGCCGGTCGCCTGGGCCGACGTCGAGGACTCCTCGCTCACGGCCCGCCAGTGGACCCTCGCCGACGCCGAGAAGCTCATCGCGGACGACCCCTGGCACCCGCTCCCCCGGGGCCGCTCGCTGTCCGCGGCCCGCCGTCGCCTGGCCGCCCTGGACGACTGAGCCAGGCCGCCCGATCACCCTGGACGACCGAGCCGGTCAGGTCACCGGCCCGGCGGGTAGCTGGACGGTCGTGATCAGGTGGCAGATCTCCCCGCCCGCACCGCGGTAGGCGTGCGGGGCCCCGCTCGGCGAACCCGACACCGTCGAGCACCCGAGGCCCGGCGAGATCGTCTACGCGGACACCACCGGCATCCTGACCCGCCGCTGGAACCACCGCGACGCCCACCGCAGTCGGGTCACCGAGGACTCGACCCCAGTCGTCTTCGCCCTGGAGACCCTCCGAGCCGACCACGACGGCCACCTCCTCACCACCGCCACCGCGCAGCTGCGCGACCCGCTGGCCCCGCACGCCGACGGCACGGCCGTGCACCGGCTGAGCGCCGCGCAGCCCCTGGCCACCGCCTGAGCACCACCGTCGGCGCACCGACCCGCGCCCGCTGTCCGGCCTCTTCCAGCAGGTCGTGGTCCTGGCCCGCAGCGTGCTGCTCCACCAGCGGTTGTACGTGATCCCCGGCCGCGGCGGGGACACCACGAGCCGGAGGCCCGGGGCTGTCCCCGGGCCTCCGGCCACCGCGAGCGGTCAGCTCTGACGGAACAGCGCCTGGCTGACCTCATCCGGGCCGTCGAAGCTGTCCACATCGAGCTCGGAGATCTGGTCCACGAGGGTCTCGTCCGCCCCGTTCGAGCGCGCCCTCTCAGCGAGTTCCTCACGGTCGGCGGGGTAGCTGGCGCCCTTCAGGGCCCTCTGGACGTCGTTCGGGTTGATCCGGCTCATCAGCCGTCTCCTTCGGTGGTTGGTGTGGTCGCGGAGCCCGGGCTCGTACCCGGGGCCGCCGGTCGTGTGCGCGGTGCGTCACCAGCCGCACCCAGCGGACTGCTCCTTGGGCAACCCTGCGCCCAACTCGACGCGACCGCACCCGTGAGCCACGGACATTGGGCCACCCGGGTCCAAACGCGGTCAGCGCCCTCGCCCGGTACCGCAGTCGGCCGGGGCGGCGCCGCGGCGGCGGGGAGACACTGGTCGAGGGGGCGGGAGGTGAGCGGGATGTCCGGCTACCGCGCTCTGGTCGGCGAGCTGGCCGATCTCGTCCGGCTGGCGCACTCCGCCCTGCGCGGCGCCACCGCCGTGCTGACCGACCCGGCCACCGGTCCCGAGGCGATCGCGCCCGCGGAGAAGGCCCTGGCCGAGCTGCGCGCCCGGATCGAGGAGGACGCCGCCACGGCGCTCGGCGGGCGGGCCGGGGTGGTCGTGGGCGTCCACGTCGGATGCGAGCTGGAGGCGCTCGGACAGCTGGTGCAGGGGCTGCTGGAGGCGGCCTGGACGCGGCAGGAGCGGGAGCCGTACGGCGATCGGCTGCTGGCCCCGCTGCGCGGGATCGCGCAGGCGGCGCTGGACCTGGTGGCCCGGGCGGCCGACGCGCTGGAGTCCGGCGCGCCCGAGGGCGTCACCCATGTGCTCACCGAGCTGCTAGAGGTCGGCCAGCGGCAGCGGCTGCTGTACGAGCTGCTGCTGCGCGACGAGGCGGCGGACCCGGTCGACGCCGCCGACCTGGTGCTGCTGGCCTGCTGCTACCAGCAGTGCGCCGACCACGCCGGGGCGATCGCCCGCCACGCGGCGCTGTTCGCCCACGCCGGGGCCTGACCGGCCCCAGGCGCCCCCGGTCGGCCCGTTTGCCCACCCCCTTCGCCCGGTCGGATACTCGTGCGCGGGGCCGTTCACCGCACGGGGCGAGGACACGCGACACGGCGGAGGGAGCCGGTCATGGCATCCAGGGGCTGGCAGTTCTGGGTGGACCGCGGCGGCACCTTCACCGACGTGGTGGCACTGGCCCCGGACGGACGGCTGCTGACCCACAAGCTGCTCTCGCACGACCCGGCCCGCCACCGCGACCCCGCCGTGGCCGGGATCCGCGCCCTACT
This sequence comes from Kitasatospora cathayae, assembly GCF_027627435.1. Classification (GTDB taxonomy): domain Bacteria; phylum Actinomycetota; class Actinomycetes; order Streptomycetales; family Streptomycetaceae; genus Kitasatospora; species Kitasatospora cathayae. The sequence continues at coordinate 73,974 of NZ_CP115450.1, forward strand.
GCCCCCGGAAGCGCGCATCGACTCGGTCCGGATGGGAACGACGGTGGCCACCAACGCCCTGCTGGAGCGCACCGGGGAGAGGACCGCGCTGGTCATCACCCGCGGATTCGCGGACGCGCTGCGGATCGGCTACCAGAACCGGCCGCAGATCTTCGCCCGTGAGATCACCCTGCCCGAGCCGCTGTACGCCCGGGTGGTCGAGGTGGACGAGCGGATCGCCGCCGACGGCGAGGTGCTGCGCCCGCCCGACCTCGACCGGCTCGCCGAGGAGCTGCGCGACTGCCTGGCGGACGGCATCCGCTCGGTCGCGGTGGTCTGCCTGCACAGCTATCTGCACCCCGCGCACGAGCGCGAGATAGGGCGGCTGGCCGAGCGACTCGGCTTCGACCAGGTGTCGTTGTCCAGCGAGGCGAGCCCGCTGATGAAGCTGGTGCCGCGCGGGGACACCGCCGTGGTCGACGCCTACCTCAACCCCGGCCTGCGCCGCTACGTCCACCGGGTGGCGGACGAACTCGCGGGCGTGCGGCTGATGTTCATGCAGTCCAACGGAGGGCTGGCCGAGGCCGGACACTTCCGCGGCAAGGACGCGATCCTCTCCGGCCCGGCGGGCGGCATCGTCGGCATGGTGCGGATGTCCGAACTGGCCGGGTACGACCGGGTGATCGGCTTCGACATGGGCGGCACCTCCACCGACGTGTCGCACTTCGCGGGCGAGTACGAGCGGGTGGTCACCACCCAGGTCGCCGGGGTGCGGCTGCGGGCGCCGATGCTGGCCATCCACACCGTCGCGGCGGGCGGCGGCTCGGTGCTGCGCTTCGACGGCGAACGGCTGCGGGTCGGGCCGGACTCGGCCGGCGCGGATCCCGGGCCCGCCTGCTACCGGAGCGGCGGCCCGCTGACCGTCACCGACGCCAACCTGCTGCTCGGCCGGATCCAGGCCGAACACTTCCCGCGCGTCTTCGGCCCGGACGGCGACCAGCCGCTCGACCGCGAGCTGATCGTCCGTCGGTTCACCGAACTGGCCGAGGAGATCGGCGACCGCTCGGCCGAGGAGACGGCCGAGGGCTTCCTGCGGATCGCCGTCGGCAACATCGCCAACGCGATCAAGCGCATCTCCGTCCAGCAGGGCCACGACGTCACCCGGTACGCGCTGACCACCTTCGGCGGAGCCGGCGGCCAGGTCGCCTGCCCGGTGGCCGAGGCGCTGGGCATCCGTACCGTGCTGGTCCCGCCGATGGCCGGCGTGCTGTCCGCCCTCGGCATCGGCCTGGCCGACACCACCGTGCTGCGCGAGCACGCCGTCGAACGGCAGCTGGCGGAAGGCGAGATGGCCGCCGTCCGGAAGCGGGCCGACCAGCTGGCGGCGGAGACCACCCACCAGCTGCTCGACCAGGGCATCCCGGAGGAGCGGATCCGGCTGACCCACCGGGCCCGGCTGCGCTACCAGGGCACCGACACCACGATCGGCGTCCCGCTGGGCGAACCGGACGCCATGCGGGACGAGTTCGAGCAGCGGCACCAGGCCACCTACTCCTTCCTGATGGACCGCCCGCTGGTCATCGAGGCCCTCGCAGTCGAAGGCACCGGCCTGACCGAACAGCCGGAACTCGACGCCCTCTCCCCCGCCTCCGGAACCGAGCCGGATACCGTCGACGTCCAGTTGTACATCGGCGGGGAGCGGCGCCAAGTGCCGCTGCTGGAGCGGGAGTCCATGCGCCCGGGCGCCACCGTGACCGGCCCGGCGGTGATCGCCGAGGCCAACGCCACCACCGTCGTGGACGACGGCTGGCGGGCGACCGTGACCGAGGCCGGGCACCTGCTGGTCGAGCAGGTCGAGGCCCGCACCGAGGAGACCGTCACCACCGCCGCCGACCCCGTCCTGCTGGAGGTCTTCAACAACCTCTTCATGGCGATCGCCCAACAGATGGGCGCCCGGCTGGAGTCCACCGCCCAGTCGGTCAACATCAAGGAGCGCCTGGACTTCTCCTGCGCCCTGTTCGACCCGGACGGCAACCTCGTCGCCAACGCCCCGCACATCCCGGTGCACCTCGGCTCGATGGGCACCACCGTCAAGGAGGTGATCCGCCGCCGCGGTCCCGAACTGAGCCCGGGCGACACCTACGCGGTCAACGACCCGTACCACGGCGGCACCCACCTGCCCGACATCACCGTGGTCACCCCGGTCTTCGACGCCGACGGGCAGGACCTCCTGTTCTTCGTCGCCTCCCGTGGCCACCACGCCGAGATCGGCGGCATCACCCCCGGCTCGATGCCCGCCGCCAGCCGTGAGATCGAGGAGGAGGGCGTGCTCTTCGACGACTGGCCGCTGGTGGTGGACGGTCGGCTGCGCGAGGCGGAGACGGTCCGGCTGCTCACCGAGGCGCGGTACCCCTCCCGCGACCCGGACACCAACCTGGCCGACCTGCGCGCCCAGATCGCCGCCAACCGCAAGGGCGTCGACGAGGTCAACGCGATGATCGAGCACTTCGGCCTCGACGTCGTCCAGGCCTACATGCGGCACGTCCAGGACAACGCCGAGCAGGCGGTGCGCCGCGCCGTCGACGGCCTGAGCGACGGCTCGTACCGCTACGAGACCGACTCCGGCGCCGTGATCGCCGTCGAGGTCCGGGTCGACCGCGAGGAGCGCAGCGCCACCATCGACTTCACCGGCACCTCGCCCCAGCTGGACAGCAACCTCAACGCCCCCTCCGCCGTGGTCACCGCCGCCGTCCTGTACGTCTTCCGCACCCTCGTCGCCGACGACATCCCGCTCAACGACGGCTGCCTGCGCCCGCTGCGGATCATCGTCCCGCCCGGCTCGATGCTCGCCCCGACCCATCCCGCCGCCGTCGCCGCGGGCAACGTCGAGACCTCCCAGGCCATCACCGGCGCGCTCTACGCCGCACTCGGCGTCCAGGCCGAGGGCTCCGGCACGATGAACAACCTCAGCTTCGGCAACGAGAACCACCAGTACTACGAGACGATCGCCTCCGGCTCCGGTGCCGGGCCCGGCTTCCACGGCGCCGATGTCGTCCAGACCCACATGACCAACTCCCGCCTCACCGACCCCGAGGTCCTGGAGTGGCGCCTGCCCGTCCTGGTCGAGGAGTTCACCGTCCGCGCCGGCAGCGGCGGCGCGGGCCGCTGGCACGGCGGCGACGGCGCGCTGCGCCGGCTGCGCTTCCGCGAGCCGATGACGGTCAGCCTGCTCTCCGGCCACCGCCGGGTCCCCCCGTACGGCCTGGACGGCGGCTCCCCCGGCGGCCTCGGCGAGAACCGGATCCTGCGCGCCGACGGCGGCGTCGAGGACCTGCCCGGCTGCGGCAGCGCCGACGTCGAGGCGGGGGACGCCCTGGAGATCCGCACACCCGGCGGAGGGGGCTACGGCAGCCGACCCCCACGGACCACGCCCGACGTTATACGTTTAACCCCAAGACCAGCACCGCCCCGAGGAGACCCGACATGGCCGACCACTCCCCCGCCCACCTGCTCGCCGCCATCGAGCTCGGCGCCTCCGCCCGGGCCCACGGCAACCACCCCTTCGGAGCGCTGCTCACCGACCCCGCCGGGAACGTCCTGCTCACCGCCGAGAACACCGTGCTGACCGACCACGACGTCACCGCCCACGCGGAGACCAACCTGGTCCGTCAGGCCTCCCGCACCCTGGCCCCGCACCAACTCGCCGACGCCACCCTCTACTCCAGCACCGAACCGTGCGCGATGTGCGCCGGGGCGATCTACTGGAGCGGCATCCGCCGGGTCGTCTACGCGCTCGCCGCGACCGAACTGAACGCCATCGCGGGCGTGGACCCGGACGAGCCGGTGCTCGAACTGCCGTGCCGCACGGTCTTCGCGGCCGGCGGCAACACGGTGGAGGTGTCCGGGCCGTTCCTCTTCGAGGAGGCCTCCGCGATCCACGTGGGGTACTGGGGGTAGTCGCCGCGCTCCTGGGCGCCTCCCAGCGGGCGCCGCCGATTGCTCCGATGGGGTGCTGCGCCGCTCGCTCGGAGGGAGGATCGCGACGGCCTGCGCGCCCGAGTGGGGCGTTTCGCACTAGGTTGCCCGCTATGGACGGAAACCAGGGCCACGACCCGTCTCCGGACGGCCTGCCGGAGCACGAGGAAAGGGCGCGGACGAGCACGCCCGGGCCGACGCGCGGCGAGCGCGCCGTGCGGGCCGTCGACGGCCGGCTACCGCTGGCCGAGGCGGGCAAGGAACTGCTCCGCAAGGTGTTCCCCGACCACTGGTCGTTCCTGCTGGGCGAGCTGGCGCTGTACAGCTTCGTCATCCTGCTGCTGACCGGGGTCTTCCTCACCTTCTTCTTCATCCCTAGCATGACCGACCTCGACTACCACGGCCCCTACCTGCCGCTGCGCGGAGTGCGGATGTCCGAGGCCTACGCCTCGACCCTGCGGATCAGCTTCGAGGTGCGCGGCGGACTGCTGGTCCGTCAGATCCACCACTGGGCCGCCCTGCTGTTCGTCGCCTCGATCTGCGCCCACCTGCTGCGGGTGTTCTTCACCGGCGCCTTCCGCCGCCCGCGCGAGCTGAACTGGGTGATCGGGGTGACGATGTTCGCCCTCGCCCTGCTGGAGGGGTTCTCCGGCTACTCGCTGCCGGACGACACCCTCTCCGGCACCGGTCTGAGGATCGCCGAGGGCGTCCTGCTCTCCGTGCCGGTGGTCGGCACCTACCTCAGCTTCTTCGCCTTCGGCGGCGAGTTCCCCGGGCACGCGATCATCCCGCGGCTGTTCACCTTGCACATCCTCCTGGTGCCCGGGCTGCTGCTGGCGCTGATCGGCGCCCACCTGACCCTGGTGGTGGTGCTGAAGCACACCCAGTGGGCGGCGCCCGGCCGCACCAACCGCAACGTGGTGGGGCACCCGTTCTTCCCCCAGTTCCTGGCCCGCACCACCGGTCTGGCGTTCACCGTCGGCGGCATCCTGGCGCTGTCCGCGCTGCTCGCGGAGATCAACCCGATCTGGCGCTACAGCGCCTACCGGCCCGACATCGCCGGGGCGGGCGCCCAGCCCGACTGGTACATCGGCTTCATCGAGGGCGCCCTGCGGCTGATGCCGGCCGTCGAGACCGGGGTGCTCGGACACACCATCTCCTGGAACGCCTTCCTGCCCGCGCTCGTGGTGCCCGGGCTGCTGTTCGCGGGGCTGTACGCCTACCCCTTCGTGGAGCGCTGGCTGACCCCGGGCAGCGGCGAGCACCACCTGTGCGACCGGCCCCGCAACAAGCCCGTCCGCACCGGGCTGGGGGCGGCCGGGGTCGCCTTCTACACGGTGCTGCTCGTCGCCGGCGGCAACGACGTGATCGCCTACTACTTCGGGGTCTCGGTCAACTCGCTGACCTGGGGGCTGCGGGCGGCGTTCTTCCTGGCGCCGCCGTTCGCCTTCATGCTGACCCGCCGGTTCTGCCTGGCCCTCCAGGCCCGCGACCGCGCCCGGCTGCTGGACGGCGACGAGACCGGCCGGATCGACCAGTCGATCGAGGGCGGTTTCGACGGGCACCACCGGCCGGTGCCGGCCGCCGAGCGGTACGTGATGCTGGTCCGGGACGCGCCGCGGCCGGACGAGCCGCTGCCCGGGGCGCCGCGCACCGAGCGGATCCGGGCGGCGCTCGGCACCTGGTACCACGGCGACCGGGTCGAGCTGCCCGCCACCGAGCAGGAGTCCCGCGCCGTCACGGCCGTCCTCACCGATCCGGTGCACCCCCCGCGGTCGGCCGTCGAGCGGCCCGCGCCCACGGGGGGACGCGGGCCGCTGGGCCGGCTGTTCCGGTGGCTCAGGCCCCGTCGTCGCCGCGGTCGTGGTACTGGAAGATGAAGCCGAACACCGCGAAGCCGAGCAGCACCGTCCCGCAGACGATCAGCCAGAGGGCGTACACCAGGCCCAGCGCGAAGAGCGCCACGCCCACCGCGGTGAGCACCGGGTAGCCGCTGCGGGGCGGGAAGAAGCCCTTCGGCCCGGAGCTCTCGACGATCTCGGCTTCGTCACGGTCCTCGGGCCGTCCGCCGCCCTTCCGCTGGTGCTGGACGAACCAGAACAGCGCGACCAGCGCCGACATCAGGAACGCGACCGTCAGGATCGCCTTGCCGGCGGGCTCCCGGGCCCAGAACCCGTAAATGAGCCCGGTCACCGCGAAGAACAGCGTCATCACGGTGAACAGCCAGCCCTCGGCCTTCATCGCTCCTCCTCCTGTCCGCTCCGGCCGCCCTGGTGCTGTTCGGAATCGCTCGACGACTGCTCCGGTGGCGCCTCCGGGTGGTGCAGGTCGAAGGCCGGCGATTCGGAGCGGATCCGGGGCAGCACCAGGAAGTTGTGGTGCGGGGGCGGGCAGGAGGTGGCCCATTCGAGCGAGCGTCCCCAACCCCACGGGTCGTCCTGGCCGACCCGGGTGCCGTACCGGGTGGTGATCCAGACGTTGTAGAAGAACGGCAGGTTGGAGATCCCGAGCAGGAAGGCCCCGATCGAGGCGACCACGTTGAGCGTGGTGAAGCCGTCCACCGCCAGGTACGTCGCGTAGCGCCGGGGCATGCCCTGGGCGCCCAGCCAGTGCATCACCAGGAAGGTGGTCTGGAAGCCGACGAAGAGGATCCAGAACTGCACCTTGCCGAGCCGCTCGTCGAGCATCTTCCCGGTGATCTTCGGCCACCAGAAGTAGAAGCCCCCGAAGGTCGCGAACACGACCGTCCCGAACAGCACGTAGTGGAGGTGGGCCACCACGAAGTAGCTGTCGGTGACGTGGAAGTCGATCGGCGGCGCGGCCAGCAGCACCCCGCTCAGGCCGCCGAACAGGAAGGTCACCAGGAACCCGATCGACCACAGCATCGGGGTCTCGAAGGACAGTGAGCCGTTCCACATGGTCCCGATCCAGTTGAAGAACTTCACCCCGGTGGGCACCGCGATGAGGAAGGACATCATCGAGAAGAACGGCAGCAGCACCTGCCCGGTGGCGAACATGTGGTGGGCCCACACCGACATCGACAGGGAGGTGATGGCGATGGTCGCGCCGATCATCCCGTAGTAGCCGAACAGCGGCTTGCGGCTGAAGACCGGGATGATCTCGCTGACGATGCCGAAGAACGGCACCGCGACGATGTACACCTCCGGGTGGCCGAAGAACCAGAACAGGTGCTGCCACAGCAGCGCCCCGCCGTTGGCCGGGTCGAAGGCGTGGGCGCCGAACTTGCGGTCCGCCTCCAGCAGCAGCAGGGCGGCGGTGAGCACGGGGAAGGCCAGCAGCACCATGATCGAGGTGAACAGCACGTTCCAGGTGAAGATCGGCATCCGGAACAGCGTCATGCCCGGCGCCCGCAGGCAGGTGATGGTGGTGATGAAGTTGACCGAGCCCAGGATCGTCCCCAGGCCGGCCACCACCAGGCCGAGCGCCCACAGGTCCCCGCCCGTCCCCGGCGAGTGCTCCGGCCCGTTCAGCGGCGCGTAGGCGAACCAGCCGAAGGCGGGCGCCCCGCCGGCGGTGAGGAAGCCGCTCAGCACCATCAGCCCGCCCAGCAGGAAGGCCCAGTAGGTGAAGGCGTTCAGCCGGGGGAAGGCCACGTCGGGGGCGCCGATCTGCAGCGGCATGATCGCGTTGGCGAAGCCGGCGAAGGTCGGGGTGGCGAACAGCAGCAGCATGATCGTGCCGTGCATGGTGAACATCTGGTTGTACTGCAGGTTCGACAGGAACCCGGTGTCGGGGCCCAGCAACTGCGTCCGCATCAGCAGCGCCATCAGGCCCCCCGCCAGGAAGAACCCGAAGGCCGTCACCAGGTAGAGGTTGCCGATCACCTTGTGGTCGGTGGTGAACAGCCAGCCCAACAATCTGCTGCCCCGTCGCACCCTGGCCTGGGTGCGCGGCGGCGCGGCGGTGTCGGATGCACTCATGGAACCTCCGTGATGGAGCAGGTGACACCCCCCGGCGGGACCCTAGCGGCGGCCGGACGGCGCGCCCGGGTGCCACGCGGCAGCAAGGCGGCCGCGGGCCTCGGCCGGTGTGCGGATCCGCCCGATCCGGGCACACGCTGGTGTGGGCGCACCGCGCCCGCGCAGAGCTGAGAGGAACCCGCCATGGCCGCGAAGATCACCTACCGGCGGATCTACGACGACTCCACGGCGCAGGACGGGCAGCGGGTCCTGGTGGACCGCGTCTGGCCGCGCGGGATGAAGAAGGAGGACGCCCACCTGGACGAGTGGCTGCGCGACGTCGCCCCGTCCACCGCGCTGCGCAAGTGGTACGGCCACGACCCGGAGCGCTTCACCGAGTTCCGCCGCCGTTACCTCAGCGAGCTGCGCGACGACGACCACCAGGAGGCCGCCGGGCACCTGCGCGAGCTCGCCGCCCAGGACAAGCTCACCCTGCTGACCGCCACCAAGGACGTCGACCACAGCCAGGCGGCGGTGCTCGCCGAGTGGCTGGCGAAGAAGAAGCGGTGACCGGTCGGCTTCGCGGGACGGGTGGCACGACATGACGGCGATCCTCATCCTGTTCGAACTGGAACAGGACGAGGCCCTGGGGCCGGACGGCGTGGAGCCGGTGGTGCTCGCGGTGCACGCGGCGGGCGGCGATCCGGACGTGCCCGAGGACCCGCTCCCGCGCACCCTGTGCGGCCTGGACACCGATCCGATGGAGCACACCCACTACCGGCCGACCCACCCGGGCGAGCCCTGGTACCCGCCCGCCATGGCCGACCGGCGCTGCCTCGCCTGTGAGGCGGCCCTGCGGGCACAGTGAGCAGATCCGGGATCAGCCTCGGGCGGTGAAGCGCCGCCGCCCGAGGACCACCGCCACCGTCAGCGGCACGGTGGCGACGGCGGCCACCCCGAACAGCAGCTCGAACCGCCCCTGACCGGCCACACCACCGCCCAGCGCGGCACCCAGGGCGCTGCCGACGAACAGCGCCGCGACGTAGCAGGACACCGCCGTCCCGCGCGCCTCCGGCACCACTGAGGTGGCCCAGGCCTGGAGCGTCGAGTGCAGGAACGCCCAGCCCGCGCCGAGCAGCACCGCCACCAGCGCGTACGTCCACACGCCGGGGACCAGCGCCGCCGCCACGTAGCCGGCCAGCACGAAGGCGCCGCCGATCGCGGCCAGGCCGTGCGCCGGGACGCGCCGCGTCAGGACCTTGACGGCACGGGTGAACACCAGCGTCCCCGCGCCGTACAGGGCGGTGATCGCGCCCGCCGCCGCGTCCGAGAGGCCGCGGTGCTGCAGCGCCGGGGCGACGAAGGTCAGTCCGCCGAGCAGCACGGCGCCCTCGACCACACCCAGCGCGGCGACCAGGTACGCGGGCCGGCTGCGCAGCACGGCGCCGAGCTGGGTGGCCAAGCTGCCGGCCGGGGCGCGCTGCGGCTCGGGCACCCGGCGCAGCCCGAGCGCGGCCGCCGCGGCCGCCAGCGCCGGCACCACGAACACCAGACGCCAGTTCAGCCAGTTCGCGACCACCCCGGCGAACAGCGCGGCCAGTCCGCTGCCGAGCCCGAGCGCGGCCATCAGGTCGGCGAGCGCGCCCTGGCGGCGCTCGGGCGCCACCGCGTCGCCGACGAAGCTCAGCGAGCACGGCACCACCGCGCCGAAGGCGAAGCCGGTGACGACCCGCAGGGCGGCGAGCACCGCCAGGTTCGGCGCGGCGGCCGAGGCCAGGCCGGCCAGCGCGGCCACCGCCAGCGCCGTACGGATCACCCGCAGCCGTCCGATCCGGTCGGACAGCACGCCCCAGACCGGCTGTGACAGCCCGTAGGCGAGGGCGTAGCCGCCGGCCACGCCCACCGCGGAGGCCAGCGGGACGTGCAGGGCGGCCGCGACGGTGACCAGGACCGGGCCGATGGCGAAGCGGTCGAAGTTGGCGGTGAACGCGGCGGCGGTGAGCGGGAGCGGCACTCGGGTATCGGGGCGGGCGGAGAGCGGTTCGGCCGTGGGAGCGATCGGAGTCATGCGTCCCATCCTCGGGTCGCCGCGGAACCCGCCGGGCCGTCAGGCGCTCACGGATCATCCTGGGAGTGGGAGTAACAGTCTCGTCCGCACCGGGTGGTCATACCCTTGGCCCACCATGAACGATCGTGAAACACAGCGCCGCGCGGCGCTGGGCGCCTTCCTGCGCTCGCGGCGGGAGCGCCTGACCCCGGGCGAGGTCGGTCTGACCGGCGGCCCCCGGCGCAGAACCCCCGGGCTCCGCCGCGAGGAGGTCGCGCTGCTGTCCGGCGTCAGCGTGTCCTGGTACTCCTGGCTGGAGCAGGGGCGGCCGATCGCCGCGTCCGCCCAGGTCCTCGACGCGCTGGCCACCACCCTGCGGCTGACCGCGGCCGAGCGGCGCCACGTCTTCGACCTCGCCGGCGAGAGCGACTCGGCCCCACGCCCGGCGGCCGACGGCTGCCCGGCGGTCGGCGACCACCTGCGGGCCACCGTCGCGGCGCTGAGCCCGACCCCGGCCTGTCTGCTGGACCGGCACTGGGACGTCCTCGCCCACAACGAGACCGAGGCGGCCATCTACGACGGCCTGGACCGCCTCCCGGTCGAGCGGCGCAACATGATCTGGCTCTGCTTCGGCTGGCAGCCGATGCGCACCGTGCTGAAGAACTGGGAGGCCGAGTCCTGGGCGGTGCTGGCCCAGTTCCGGGCTTCCGCCGACCGCCACCCCGATGACCCGCGCTTCGCCGAGATCGTCGCGGACGTCTCGACCGCCGACCCGGGGTTCCCCGCCCGCTGGGAACGGCACGACGTGGCCGGCTTCAACCCGGCGCTCAAGCGCTTCGACCACCCGCGGCTCGGACTCCTGACCTTCCGCCAGGCCAAGCTGATCGCGGCCGAGGACCCGGACCTGCACCTGGTCGCCCGGCACCCGGCCGACCCGGCCACCCGCCAGGCCGTGGCGGCGGCCGCCGCGCGGCGGTGACCCTTCAGCCGCGGCCGGGACGTACGGCGGCCAGCAGCACCAGGGCGGCGGTCGGCGCGCTCTCCTCCAGGCGGACCTCGACCATCAGCGGGCGGTCCGCGCTCGCGCTCGCCGCCAGGCGGTCGGGCACGAAGGTGGCGGTGCCGTTGGGGCAGGCCCGGACCGAGCGGCAGCCGGGGGCTGTCAGCGGATTCCCGGAACAGCGCGGACCGCCATCCGGGTATGGACCTGGTCGAAGCGGGCACACGCCGGATTCGTAACCATCCGCTCCTCACGAGAGGGCCGAATCCCATGCTTCTCATCGTCCTCGTCCTGTTGTTGGCGATCGTCCTTGGCGGGGTGGGCTTCGTCGTCCACGCCCTGTGGTGGATCGCGCTCGCCGTACTGGTGCTGTGGATCCTCGGCTTCGTGTTCGCCTCCGGCGGCCGCGGTGGCGGCCGGTGGTACCGATGGTGACGCAACCTCCCCAACCCGCGCGGGGCCGGCCATGACCGGCCCCCGACGGCCGGTCGACCGCGGCTCCGGCTCCGGCTCCGGCTCCGGCTCCGGCTCCGGCTCCGGCTCCGACGACACTGTCGAAGCCGCCCTGCGCGACGAACGCCGCGCCTACGAGCCGGACGGCGAGCAGCCGATCGGCGGATACCTCGCCGTGATGGCCGCCTACCTCGGCGGCACCGGCCTGCTCGCCGCCGTCGCCCGGCGCACCGGGCGGCCGCTGCCCGACCCCGGCCCGTGGGACGTGGTGCTCACCGCCGGCGCGGTGCACCAGCTGTCCCGGCTGCTCGCTAAGGATCCGGTCACCAGTCCGCTGCGGCTGCCCTTCGCCCGCTTCCGGGGCCAGGCCGGTCCGGCCGAACTCGCCGAGGACGTCCGTGGTACGGGTGTGCGCCGCGCCGTCGGCGAACTGATCACCTGCCCGTTCTGCACCGGCCTGTGGGTCGCGACGGGCCTGACCGGCGCCCAGGTGTTCGCACCCGCGGCGACCAGGATCGTCTGCTCGGGGCTCACCGCCCTCACGGTCGCCGACCTGCTGCACTTCCTCCGGGTCGGCCTCCAACAGGCCGTCGACTGACCCCGCCCACCCTCAGCCACACTGACCCCGCCCACCCTCAGCCACGCGGGGTCAGCGCAGCAGCACGGCCAGCAGCTCCGAGACGGTGGGCCCGGCGTCCGCCGGATGGCGCAGCTGCTTCCCGGTGATCACCCGGTAGTGGTTGACCCGCCCCTGGCGCTCGTGGCTGAGGTACCCGCCCTCCTCGAGGTCGACGATGATCCGCTGCACGGCCCGCTCGGTGAGCATGCAGCGGGTGGCGATGTCCCGTACCCGGATGCCGGGGTCGCGGGCGATCTGCACCAGCACGCGGGCGTGGTTGGTGAGGAAGGTCCATCCCGGCCGGTCGATCATGGTCTCAGCCTACGGCCGGTGTTGCGGCCCCGCGGCGGCGCGCCGGGCCGTCGGAGGGGGTGCGGGCACCCCAGGGGTCGACGATCCGGTCCAGTCGTTCCCTCACGTCAGACACCTCCTCGGTCGGGAGGGCGGGTCCGGGGCCGGGCCCGCCCCCGGTTTCAGGACCGTCCGCGGCCGGTGACCAGGTCCCGGGCCCGGTCCACGAGTCCGGCTCCGGGCGCCAGCAGCTTGTTCGCGGGCGGGGTGTCCGGGGCGGACGGGTGGGGCCGGGTCGGCGCCAGCTTCTTCGCGCGCCGGACCTGGTCGCCGAGCTCGTTCAGCGTGTCGGGCGAGCAGGCGCGCTCGAGCGCGGGGAAGAGGTTCTGCTCCTCGTCCGCGACGTGCTGCCTGACCTCGGACACCACCTGTTCCACCAGCATGTCGAACCGGCTGTCGGTGGCCTCCATGCCCTCCAGCTCCTTCAGCAGCCGTTCGACCGCGGCGTGGTCGGAGATCTCCTTGTCCGCGATCGGACCGCCCCCGGGGACGTGCTCGCGCACCGCCGGGTAGAGGTACTCCTCCTCGGCCACCGAGTGGCGCACCAGCTCGATCGTGAACTCGTCCACGAGTTCGCGCCGCCGCGGGGCGCCCGGTGGCAGCGCCTGGACCTCGTCGAACAGGCCCGCCACCTCGCGGTGATCGGTCGTCAACTCGGCGATGACGTTTCCGCCGTGTCCCATGATCCTCACTCCTTCCGGGTCCCCCGCCGACCGGACGTCCGCGGGTCACCGCTCGGCTGCCCGGGACCACCCGGGCGAAACCGGGCGGGGCGCCGCCCTAGCGCGGGCCGCCCGGGGTCAGGAACTCGCGCAGCCGTTCCATCAGCGGGCGTTCGGGCGGCGGCAGCCGGTCGGCGGGGCGTTTGGTCGGGGGCTGGTGGCGCGGCCGGCCGGAGGAGCGGGCCTTGGTCTCGCGGGCGCGGGCGGCCAGGAGGCGCAGTTCGGCCTCGGTGGTGACGGCCCGTACGGCCGGGAACAGCCGGTGCTCCTCCTCGGCGGCGTGCCGGGTGACCTCCTCCGCCAGCCTGGCCACCAGGCGGTCGAAGCTCGGCCCGTCGGCCCGGGTCGGGCGCAGTTCCCCGAGCAGGGCCTCCACCGCGCCGTGGTCGGCGAGTTCGCGCTCCACCACGGCCGGGCCGTCGGTCAGGCGGTCCCGGGCGAGCGGGTAGAGGTGTTGCTCCTCGGCGCGGGTGTGGCGCACCAGCTGGTCGGTCACCTGATCGGCCAGCTCCTTGCGCTGCGGGTCCCCGCTGGGGAGACCGCTGAGTTCGCTGAAGTGGACCAGAACGGCCTGGTGGTCGGCGGTGAGCTGGTCCAGCAGGTCTTCGTCGTGCTGCACGGGACTTCCTTCCTGGTTGTCGCGGACCGTGCTTGCTGGGGTTCCGGCCTCCTGCGGCCTGCCCTGGTCAGCCTTCCAGCGCGTCGGCGATGCGGTGCAGCACGCCGCCGGCGGTCGGCCGGCGCGGGGCGGTCTCGCGCACGGCCTGCATCCGCTCGCCCAGTTCCCGCAGTTCCGTGCGGCCGAGCGCGGCCCGCACCATCGGGAACCAGTCGGCCTCCTCCTGCTCGATGTGCCGTTCCACGGCGTCGATCAGGACGGCGGTCTTGGCGTCGTAGCCCTCATCGTCGGGGGTCATCCGGCTGAGCTCCTCGCAGAGCAGGTCGGCGACGTGGTGCTCCTGCTCGGCGCGGTCCATCTCCTCGGCGAGCCCGGGCAGCTCCTGGCGGATCCTGGGATAGACCAGTTCGTCCTCCAGATAGGTGTGGACGGTCAGCTCCTCGACGATCTTCTGGACCGTCCTGTGCCGTGCCCCGTCGTCGCCGTCGGCGAGCCCCCGGTACTCGCGGAACAGGCGGCGGACCTCCTTGTGGTCCTCCCGTAGCAGGACGATGGCATCGTTCGACATCGCTGGTCGCCTCCTCGACGGTTCCCCTCGCCGGTCCGGCGTGTCCCCGGGCGACCCGGCGGCAAACACGGGCCTCCGACGGAACCGCCACCAGCACGAACGCCGCCGTGGGGAGGGCGGCCGGCAGGATTACCGCCGCCGGTCCCGGGCAGCCGTCGGATACGTCCCGGCTCCGGATCGACGACCGGGACGGCCAACGTCACATCTGCCGCGGCGACGAGGAGCAGCTCTTCCCCGCCCTTCGGGCGCGCGCCCGACCGGACGCGCTGCGGCGGTGCGAGCGCCGGCTGCGCGAGGCCGGGGCCGGCCCGCGGGGCTCGCCGTGTCCGACGGTCTGGGGGCTTCCGCCGGGCGCCGGGGCGATCACCGCCCTGCGCAACCACCTCGCCGGGCACGACACCACCGGGCAGCGCTCGCCCTGAGCCCCGGCCCCACCCGGCCCGGCCGGCCCGTCCCGATCCCTGATCCGCCCGCCGAGGACCGTTTGCCGCCTCCCACGGCGGCAACCCGCAGGAGTATGGCCTACCTGGGAGAACCCGTACCGACCGTCCCGCAGCCCCGCCCGATCGCCGAGCCCCCGGGCCGGACCGGTCCCTGGCTGTTCGTCCGCCCCGGCGGAGCGGCGGCCGACGGGCCGTCGGGGGCGGTGTTGTTCGGCCGTGACGGCACGCTCCTCCAGAACGTCGCCTGCAACGGCGACCCCGCCATGGTCCATCCGATGGCGGGCGTCCGGGCCGCGCTCTCGGCGCTGCGCGGGGCGGGCTTCGCGCTCGGCGTGCTGAGCAACCAGCCCGCCGTGGCCCGCGGGCTGCTCGGGCGCGGGCAGGTCGAGGCGGTCCAGGCCCGGGCCGAGGCGCTCCTGGGGACGATCGACGTGTGGGCGGTGTGTCCGCACGGATCGCACGACGGCTGCGCCTGCCGCATGCCCGCCCCCGGTCTGGTGATCGCCGCCTGCCGGGCACTCGGCCTGCCGCCCTCGCGCCTCACGGTGGTCGGCTGCGAGGAGACCGTGATCGCCGCCGCGCTCGCGGCCGGCGCCCACGCCATCCGGGTCCCGGGCGCGCCCCGGCCGGTAGCCGATCCGCACCTGCCCTGCACGCTGACGGCCTGCCCGGCGGCCGACGGACCGGCCGAGGCGGCCTACCTGCTGCTACAGCACTGACCCCCGGACTCGAGGACACCCGAAGCTCCAGGACGGAGAAAGCGAGATGAGCAACGCCCCCGAACCGCGATCCGCACCGCGATCCGCACCGCAGACCGAACCGCAGACCCAGCGCGACGCCAAGGACGCGGCACTCGACGCCGTCCGCGCCACCGACCCGGACGGCCCGCTCACCACCGACCAGGGCGTGCGCGTCGACGACACCGACAACTCGCTCGCCGTCGGCGACCGCGGCCCCACCCTGCTGGAGGACTTCCAGCTCCGCGAGAAGCTCACCCACTTCGACCACGAGCGCATCCCCGAGCGGGTGGTGCACGCCCGCGGCGCCGGGGCCTACGGATTCTTCGAACCGTACGAGTCGCTGGCCGAGTTCACCTGCGCCGACTTCCTCCAGCAGGCCGGCCGGCGCACCCCCGTCTTCGTCCGCTTCTCGACCGTGCAGGGCCCGCGCGGCTCCGCCGACACCGTGCGCGACGTGCGCGGCTTCGCCACCAAGTTCTACACCCGGCACGGCAATTACGACCTGGTCGGGAACAACATGCCGGTGTTCTTCATCCAGGACGCGGTCAAGTTCCCCGACTTCGTGCACGCGGTGAAGCCCGAGCCGCAGAATGAGATCCCCACCGGCGCCTCCGCCCACGACACCTTCTGGGACTTCTGCTCGCTCCAGCCGGAGAGCACCCACATGCTGATGTGGCTGATGTCCGACCGGGCCATCCCGCGCAGCTTCCGGATGATGCAGGGCTTCGGCGTGCACACCTTCCGCCTGGTGGACCGGACCGGCCGCGGCACCTTCGTGAAGTTCCACTGGAAGCCGGTGCTCGGCGTCTGCTCCCAGGTGTGGGACGAGGCCCAGCTCACCGCCGGGCGCGATCCCGACTTCCACCGCCGGGACCTGTGGGAGGCGATCGCCGCGGGCGACTTCCCGGAGTACGAGCTGGGCGTCCAACTGATCCCCGAGGAGGACGAGTTCGCCTTCCCCTTCGACCTGCTCGACCCGACCAAGCTGGTCCCGGAGGAGCTCGTGCCGGTGCGCCCGGTCGGGCGGATGGTCCTGGACCGCAACCCGCAGAACTTCTTCGCCGAGACCGAGCAGGCGGCCTTCCACACCGCCAACGTCGTGCCCGGGATCGACTTCACCAACGACCCGCTGCTCCAGGGCCGCAACTTCTCCTACCTGGACACCCAGCTGATCCGCCTGGGCGGTCCCAACTTCGCCCAGCTGCCGGTCAACCGCCCGCTGGCCGAGGTCCGGGTCAACCACCGGGACGGCTACGGCCAGCAGGTGGTGCACCCCGGGACGAGCTACGCGCCGAACTCCCTCGGCGGCGGCTGCCCCGCCACGATGGGTGGCGGCCAGCTGGCCGAGGGGGTGTTCCAGCACTACCAGCAGCGGATCGACGGCGCGGCGATCCGCCGGCGCAGCCCCAGCTTCGACGACCACTACAGCCAGGCCGCGCTGTTCTGGCGCAGCATGGCGGACTGGGAGCAGCGGCACATCACCGCCGGCTTCGCCTTCGAACTCGGCAAGGTCGAGGACCAGGAGGTCCGGCGGCGCATGGTGGGCAACCTGGTGCACGTCGACCCGGGCCTGGCCGCGGAGGTGGCCCGCCGGATCGGTGTGCCGGAGCCCGAGGCGGCTCCGGCGGACCGGGCGACGGCCTCGGCCGGCAACGACGTGGCCGGGCCGCGGGTCTCCCCGGCGCTGAGCCTGGAGAACCTGCGCGGGCCGGGCATCCGCACCCGCAAGGTGGCCGTGCTGGCCGCGCCGGGTGTGGACGGCGGCCAGGTGCGGGCCGTCCGCGAGCGGCTCGGCCAGGCCGGCGCCGGCGCCGAGACGCTCGCCGCGCACGGCGGTCACGTGCTGGCGCAGGACGGCGGGCACCTGCCGGTGGACCGCCCGCTGTCCACCACCGCCTCGGTGCTGTACGACGCCCTGGTGGTGCCGGACGGCAGCGATCGCACGCTGCCCGCCGATCCGGACGCCGTCGCCTTCTTCGCCGAGGCGCTGCGGCACGGCAAGCCGGTCGCGGTGCTGGGCTCGGGCGTCGAGCTGTCCCGGGCGGCCGGGTTCGGCGCGCCGGACGGGCTGGCCGGGGTCGCGGTCTGCGCGGACGGTCAGCGGCCCGGTCCGGCGTTCTGGGACGAGTTCACCCGGTTGGTGGAGCACCACCGCTTCCCCTCGCGGTGACCAGCGCGGCGAAGGCCCGTACGACGCGGCGGTGTCCGTACGGGCCTTCGTCGTCACCTGCACCGCTCAGGCGGCGGCCCCGGCGCGGGCGCTCAGGGCGGAGTCGATGCCCCGCAGGAAGTGGTCGAGGTCGCCCGGGTTGCGGGAGGTGACCAGCCGCCAGTCGTTGGCGTCATCGGTGACCAGCGGCTCGTCGGCCCAGGTCGCGCCGGCGTTGGCGAGGTCGGTGCGCAGGGACGGGTAGGAGGTGAGTCGTTTGCCGTAGGCGACGCCCGCCTCGGCCAGCAGCCACGGGCCGTGGCAGATCGCGGCGACGGGACGGCCGGAGGTGGTGAAGGCGAGCACCAGGGCCACCGCCTCCTGGCGCAGCCGCAGGCGGTCCGCGTTGACCGTGCCGCCGGGGATGAGCAGCAGGTCGTAGCCGGAGGGTTCGATCTCGTCGAGGGTGTGGGTCGGCCGCACGGTCTCGCCCGGCTCCTTGTCGTGGACCAGGGTGCGGATGTCGTCCCGGTGCGGGGCCGCGATGTCGGCCTGGACGCCGTTCTCGCGCAGGTGCCGGACGGGGACGAGGAGTTCGTCCTGTTCGACGCCGTAGTTCGTCACGATCGCCAGGACCTTGGTGGGGTGGGTCATCGCTCCTCCTCGGCAGCGTTGGCGGACGTCGGGCGCGGCGGGCCGCGCCCCCGGATGTCGGCGGGTACCCGGCATCCGCGCGGCCATGCCGGATTGGTGGTGCCCGATCCGGGTAGCCGCGCGGCAGCGGCGGGCCGAAGGCACCCGCACCGAACCGGGGGAGGCAGTGGTGAGCATCAGACGACGCTCCTGGGCGGTGGCGATGCGCGGTCGCGCCCGCCACCGCCGGAACGGGCCCGAGGAACCCGACCGGTCCCCGATGGACGGCGGCCTTCCCCCGCGCCTGCGCCCCGCGGGCCCCGACGCACCGGCGGCGGGCCTGGATGAGCCCGACGAACAGCCCGACCATCCGGAGCCCCCGACGGCCGACCTGGTCGACCCGGCGGCGCCGTGACGCGCGGTACCCAGCCGTGACGCGCGGTACCCAGCCGTCACCGGCTGGTCCCGGGCGCGACCTCGGGATCAGCCGGCGGCTCATCGCAGCGGCGGTCAGTCCAGCGGCTCCGCGCGGACCGGACGACCCAGCGGGAGCGCGGTGGTGATGGACCGCACCTCGCCGTCGGCGTCGATCTCGGCGCGGACGGCTCCGGAGGGGTCCACGTACACCTCGGTGTCCGTGCTGCCGGTCGCGCCGGTGGCGGTGAGCACGAACTCCTGGTAGGGGTCGGCGGCGACCAGGCGGTAGCGCTTCGCGGTCCTCATGGTTCGTCATCCTCCGTGGCTGGTCGGGTCGTTGTGGCTGGTCGGGTCGTTGCGCGGGCGGGCGGGGGTCATGGCTCCTCGTCGTCTCGGTCGGCGCCCGCCAGGTCGCCGTAGCGGGCCTGCCACTCGCGGGCCCGGGCGTTGTGCCACTCCACGCCCCGCGCCGCCTGTTGCAGGGACAGGCCGCTCAGTTGGGCGACCAGGCTGAGCGGGACGGGCTCGTCCTGGCCGGCGAGCGTCCGGCAGACCTTGCCGGCCCACTGCTCCTCGGGGACGAACGGGCGGTCGCGGTAGTGCTCGACCAGTTCGGCCAGGTGCTCCACCGTGCAGGCGGTGAGCACCCGTCTGCCGTCCAGCCCCGGATCGCTCGGGTGCAGCGCGGAGGAGTCCGGCACCAGCGCGCTGAGCAGCTCCGGGCCGGCGACGACCTGGCCGCACTGGTCGCACAGGTCGAACGCTTCCGTGTCGTCGGCGGCCCAGTCGTCCGCCGGGTGTCCGAAGTCCTCCATGCCGCGCGCCTACCCCGCACCGGCCCGGCAAACCCGCCGGTACGGGCGGTGGCGGCCGGGTAGGCGCGTCAGCGGTCCCGGTCGACCGGGCCGCACAGGGCAGAGGGAGGAATCTCAATGAACGGATCATCACCCGAACGGCCGCTGCACGACATGGGTGGCGCGATCGGCCCGGCGGACACCGCCGGGACGCAGCCCGCCGAGGAGCGGGGCGACGGCCCGGAGCGCCGTCCGTCGCCGATCGGCAAGAGCGGGACGCCGAACGTGGCCGGGAGCGACGAGCAGCAGCCCGAGATCGCCGAGGGCCCGGTGCCGGGCGTCCAGCCCGGTGAGGACCACGCGGGACCGGCGCGCCGGCCGCCGACCTCGGTCGATCCGCCGCCCTCGGCGGGTCCGCCCACCGGAACGAGCCGGGCCGACCCGGGGGACGCCGGGGAGCCGGTGCCCGAGACGGAGGAACCGCTCCCGGAGCCCGAGCGGGGCCACCACGATCCGGGCGCCGAGCCGGAGGACGAGGGCATCCCCGACCTCCAGGACGGCTCCCCCGCCCGCGAGTGGTCGCAGGACCCGCAGATCCAGGCCGTCCCCGGGGACACCCCGGTGGCCGCCGAGTCCCACGGCACCACCGGGGCCGAGCAGGTCGAGGGGGAATCGCTGGAGGACCGGCTCGCCCAGGAGGAGCCGGAGACCGACGAGCGGACGGCCGTGGCCGGCCCGCCGGAGGACGCCGCCGGCCGGCTCGACCTCCCGGACCGGCACACCGACCTGCAGGGCGAGGCCCCCGGTGACACGGCGGGCCTGTCGGCCGAGGAGGAGGCGGTGCGGATCCGCTCCGACCGGGGCTGACGGCGCGGCACGGGTGCGGCCCCGCTCGCGAGGAGCGGGGCCGCACCGGTGTGTGGGGATCAGCCCGGGCTGATCCGGCCGCGCCAGCCGCCCTCCGCCCGGCCGCGTTCCTCGATGAACTCCTTGAAGCGCTTCAGGTCACCCTTCACCCGCCGGTCGACCACGCCCAGCACGTCGGCGGTCTTCTCGGCCATGCCCTCCGGCCGGAAGTCGATGGCCATGTTGATTCGGGTGTGCAGGTCGTCCAGCCGCTGGAAGGTCACCACGCCCTTCTGCTCCACGTCGCCGTCCGTGGTCCGCCAGGCGATCCGCTCGTCGGGCTGCTGGTCGACGATCTCGGTGTCGAACTCCCGACTGACCCCACCGATGCTGGTGCGCCAGTGGTTGTGGCGGTCGTCGATCTGGGTCACCGCGTCGACGCCCTCCATGAAGCGGGGGAACTCCTCGAACAGCGTCCACTGGTTGTAGGCGGCGTGCAGCGGGACCTCGACGTCAACGGACTCCTTCACCATGCTCATCTGGGGCCTCCTCGGGTCTCCCGGCCGGGTCCGTCCCGGCCGACCGCGCGTGTGCCCGTCTCCCAACGGCGTAACCATCCCACCGGACTCGGCCCGGTGGCCGAGCGGGGTGTCCCGGGGTTGCATGGGGGGACCGAGCCCCGAGACCCCGGAGGTCGCCGTGTACGAGATGTGGGCCGAGCACGACCCGGCGGTGTCGCCGCCCGCCGTGGTGTGGCACGTGGTGGCGAAGGACGACGCGACGGCGTCGCTGTGCGGGCGGTTCCTCGAACCGTCCCAACGGGTGGTACCGGCCGCCGACGGCACCGGCGCGGCGGTACCGGACCGGTACTGCGACCCCTGCCTGGTGACCGTCCGCGAGGCCCTCGCGGCCAGCGGTCGCTGACCCCCCGGCCGACGGGCCGCAGGGCGCGTCAGGCCAGTACGACGATCATGCCGACCAGCATGGCGGAGACCGCCAGCGCCAGTAGCACGATCACGACGGCGGGCCAGGGCCCCCAGGCCCGCCGTACTTCCACGGGCTCCGGGTGCGAGATGCCGGAGATTCCACCCTCGGCCGGTGGGGTGTCCCCGCCGGGCAGTGCGCCGTGTTCGTCCAGCGCCGGGGTGCGGTCGGGATCGGGATCGGGTGTGGTCATGATGTCGTCCCAAGTCGAAGTGGCTCCGACACCCGGCGGCTGCCCCGGGCCGCCGCTCGGAAACACCACCGTTCCCGCGAACCCGGTCCCCGGTCCGTCGACCGCTACCGGCCGTCCGCCGCGAGCCGGTGGACCACGGTGTCGAGGTCCGTGCCCAGCCGCTGGGCTGCCCGGGCGAGCAGGATCAGCGCGGTGTGCGGGGGCACCCCGAACCGCTCCATGGTGACGCCGATGGCCGGACCGATGGCGTGCCGGCGGTCGAGCAGGTCGGCGACCGTCCGGGCCAGGGCCGCGCGGTCCAGCGCGACCGAGGCCTGCAGGGCGAGGACGGAGACCAGCGCGCTCGCCGGGGTGCCGGGTTCCACCGGCGTCCGCAGGTAGACGCTGAAGGCGGTGCACCCGTGCGGCAGGGTACGCAGGTGCTCGGTGGCCACGGCGCGCACCCCGCAGCGACGGGCCCGGTCCGCGAACCGCCCGGGGCGGCCCGGGTCGAGCCGGACCAGCAGCTGCCCCTGGCCCTGGCGGCGGATCCGGGCGAGCGGCCCGGCGCCCGCCTCGCCCTGGGCCCGTTCCAGCGCCAGCAACTGCGGGGAGCCGGCGGCCAGCGTCTCGACGGTGCCGTCGTCGTGCCAGGTGCTCACCGCGGCGCCGACGCTGCCGGGCACGGCGACCCTGGTCAGCTGGAGGACGTCCGGCAGGGTCGACAACGTCCGGTGCCGTTCCCGCTCCCGCTCGGCGAGTTCGCCGAGTTCGGCCAGCAGCGCCCCGTGGTCCCGGTCGGCGACCGGCCCGGTCGCCACGGCGGCGCCGTCGACGGGCCCCCGGCGGCCCGGGGCCAGCAGGGCGCGGGCCACCGCGACGGCGCGGGCGGCGTCCGTCTCGCCGGTGTAGACGGCGATGGTGTAGCAGACGTCGCGCAGGCGCTGCTGGGCTTCGGGCGAGCGCAGCTCCGACAGGGCGTCGTACTCCGCGACCAGTCGGCCGAGCGCCGTGACATCCACCATGGGCATGAGAACCTCCGGACGTGTCCGGACAGTATGCAACCGATCACGCCGGGGAACCGCACCCCGGCCGGGGGCCGTTCGGGTCAGCCGGCCAGGGCTTGTCCGGCGATTCGCACCCGGCGGGAATCGTTACTCTCGGCCACTGCAGCCGAATCGGGGTAAGGAATCCCCGCAAGCCCGCACGAATCGGAATTCGCGACGAACCCGCAGGTCGGAGCCGTGTTCCGGGGGCAAGAACTCCGGTGCGCGGGACGTCCCGTGGCCGCTACGATCCTCACTCGTCGTACACCCGTTCACCATGCACAGACCGCGCGCCGCCCTGTCGTCGCGCCCAGGGGGAGGACCATCGCATGGGCGCGCCCCAGCGTTCCACCGCCATGAGCACATCCGGCCGCGCCGTCACGGCCGTGGCCCTGCTCGCCGGCTTCTACCTGCTCGCCCTCGGCATCCTCGCGGGCCAGCTGGCCCTCGACGTCGCCCTGTACCAGGAGCTGGGCCACTTCGGCCCGGGGCTGCTCAAGATCTGGGCCCTGAGCGTCGCGATCGGCTACCCGGTGGTCCGGGTGGTGTTCCTGACCCGCCGCCGCGAGCACGACGGCGAGCTGCCCGGCGTGGTGCTCACCCGCGAGCGGCAGCCCGCCGTGTGGGCCATGGTCGACCGGATCGCCGAGCGGACCGGCGTCCGCGGACCGGCCGAGATCCGGCTGGTGCCCCAGGTCAACGCAGGCGTGTTCGAGGAGACCAGGCTGCTCGGCCTGATTCCCGGCAAGCGTCACCTGGTCATCGGCGCCCCGCTGCTGCTCGGCCTCACCGAGGGCGAGCTGGAGTCCGTACTGGCCCACGAGTTCGGCCACTACAGCAACCGGGACGTCAAGCTGGCCGCCGTCACCGTCGCCGGCCGCCGCGCCCTCCTGCACACCATCGGCGGGCTGCACCAGCGCGCCGACCAGCACCAGGCCGAGGAGGCCGCCAAGCTCGCCGCCAAGGCCGAGAAGCGGCTCGCCAAGGGCCGCAAGCCGTCCCGGGAGCAGGCGACCGGCGGCGTCGACCGGGTCCTCGCCAAGCTCTTCGCGCTCTACGCCAAGCTGTACTTCCGGATCTCCGAGGCGGTCGGCCGCCGCCAGGAGTACGCGGCCGACCAGGTCGCCGCCCGGCTCGCCGGCCGCGACGCCACCGCCTCGGCGCTGCGCAAGATGCCGACGCTGGTCGCCGCCCAGGACTTCTACCTCAGCCGCTACGCCACCATCGGCTGGGACGCCGGCCTGCTCCCGCCGCCCGGCCAGGTCTACGGCGGCCTGCTCCACCTGCTGAGCGACCCCAAGCGCCGGGCGGAGCTCGCCGAGCACGCGCTGGACCTGCCCGAGGAGGCTCCCGACCCCTACGACTCGCACCCTCCGATCCGGCTGCGGGTCGCCGCGATCGAGGAGCTGCCCGACGACGGGCGCGGCCCCGGCGCCGCCGGCCCCGCCCTCGCGCTGCTGCACGACGCGGAGCGGGTGCTCACCGAGCTGGAGGTCGTCACGCTGGTCCCCGAGGCGGCCGGCAAGCAGCGGGTCGAATGGGCCGAACTGGTCCGCACGGCGATGCTGACCCACGCCCGCGAGGCCTCCGCCCCGGCCCACCGGGCCCTGACCGGGCTGGGCCTGCCCGCCACCGTCCACGGACTGCTCGACGCCGTCGACGCCGGCCGGGCCTGGGAGTTCACCGACCGGCTGCCCAAGAGCGAGCAGGCCGCCGCCGCGACCGGCCGGGCCGCCCGCGAGTTCGCCCGCCCGATGCTGCGCGAGGAGCTGGCGCACGCCGTCGTCACCGCGCTGGCCGAGGCCGGCCTGGCCGGCTGGGAGCTGTCCTGGGCCGGGCCCGCCGAGCTTCGGCTGCCGGACGGGATCGAGGAGGGCTTCGACGCGGCCCTGGACGCCGCCTGCGCCGACACCCCGGACACCGCGCCGCTGCGCGCGCTGCTCACCGGCGCCGGCCTCCCCGCGCCCGTCGCCCCCGCCGTCTGACCGGCCCGGCGGACCGACCACCACGCCACGGAAGGAACACCCTTGATCGGCATCATCGTGCTGGCCGTCGTCGGCCTCGTCCTGCTGTTCCCGGTCGTCATGACCCGGCTGGCCAAGCGGAAGCTGGCCCAGCTGGAGCGGGCCAAGGCCACCATCGCGAAGCACGAGGCGCGGCTCGCCGAGGAGGACCGGGCGAAGCACACCATCGTCCCGTCCGAGCACGGACTGCTGCCCGCCAGCGAGATGGTCCTGGACGGCGAGCCCGGCCCCGAGGAGGCCGCCGCGCTCGCCGCCGCCAAGGCCGGCGACTGGCAGCCGGCCGCCGCCCACCTCGGCGCGGACGTCTCGGCCGACGTGCGCTGGAAGCGGCAGCGCGAGCTGGCCCAGCTGGCGGCCGAGGACGACACCTGGCTGCGCGCCTGGCGCGCGGAGCGGCCACAGGATCCGGTCGCCGCCCTGGTCCACGCGGACGCCCTGGTCTACCTGGCCTGGAACATCCGCACCGGCGCCCGGGCCAGCCAGGTCACCCGCGAGCAGTTCGAGAGCTTCCGCCGGGTCCTGCTGGAGGCCGAGCAGGCCGCCGTGGCGGCCGCCGCCCTCGCCCCCGACGACGACCCCAACCCGTGGGTCGCCCAGATCCCCGTCGCGATGGGCCTCAACTGGTCCAACGACCGCTTCCGGGAGCTCTGGGGCGAGCTCACCAAGCGCGAGCCGCACCACTGGGCGGCGCACAACCGGGCGCTGCAGTACTGGTGCGACAAGTGGCACGGCAGCCACGAGCTGATGCACGGCTTCATCGACGAGGCGATCGCCGCCGCACCGCCCGGCAGCCTGCTCACCCCGATCAAGCTGGAGGCCTACTTCGAGCAGTTCGCCCAGGACCGGGAGAAGCCCACCGCCTGGAAGCGGCCGGAGGTCGGCGCCGCCCTGGACGCCGCCCTCGCCGACCTCGCGGCCGCCGACCCGGACCACCCCCGGATGGAGTACACCCGCGGCTGGCTCGCCTACGCCCTGACCAAGGCCGGGCGCCCGACCGAGGCGCTGGAGCAGTACCGTGCGCTCGGCCGGGTCATCCCCCAGCCGTTCACCAACTTCAACGACCCCCGGCAGGCCTTCATCGGTCTGCGGGTCGACGCCGTCCAGGGCGCCGTCGCGCAGGCCGGGAAGAAGGCCTGACCCGGCGCCCGGCGGAAACCCGTGGCCCCCACTCCCGCTCGAGCGGAGTGGGGGCCACGGGGCGTTCCCGGTCAGCCCGCCACCGGGCCGACACCGGGGCCGGCAGCGGGTTTGGCCGCGCCGACTCGGGCTAGCCGCCCGGTATGAACGCCTCAGCTCTGCACACCCACCGCTGGTCCCGTCGGCTGCGCCGCGCCCTGGAGGCGCCCGCGCACTGGGAGGTGCTGGACGCCCCGGCCGGGCCGCTCGCCGACGCGGTCGAGGCCCTTCCGCTGGGCCTGTCCCGGGACGCCCTGCGCGGGGTGTGGCTGGGCCACCCGCTGCACCCCGCGCTGGTCCAGCTGCCGATCGGCTGCTGGACGTCGGCGGGACTGCTGGACCTCGCACCGGGCCGGAGCCGTTCGGCCGACGCCCTGGTGGCGGCGGGCCTGCTGTCCGCCGGGCCGGCCGCGCTGGCGGGCTGGGTGGACTGGGCCCGGCTCGACCCGCCGCGGCGGCGCACCGGCCTGGTGCACGCGCTCGCCAACACCGGCGGCGTGCTGCTGTACGCCGGATCCCTACTGGCCCGGTGCCGGGGGCGCCGCGGCCGCGGCCGGCTGCTCGGCCTGGCCGGGATGGCCGCCGTGACCACCGGCGGGGTGCTCGGCGGACACCTGGCCTACCGGCAGGCCGCCGGGCCCGACCGGGCCGCCGCGGTCCCCCGGCTGGCGCCGGCGGACTGGGCCGCGCTCGGCGCGGTCGAGGACTTCCCCGTCGGGCAGCCGGTCCGCCGCAGGGCCGGCGAACTCGCCGTGGTCGTCGTGCGCGAGGGGGACCGCTGCCACGTGCTCGCGGAGCGCTGCGCCCACCTCTCCGGCCCGCTCTCGGAGGGCACCGTCGTCGACGGCTGCCTGCGCTGCCCCTGGCACGGCAGCGAGTTCCGGCTGAGGGACGGCGAGGTGGTCAGCGGCCCCGCCACCGCACCGCAGCCGGTACTGGAGACCCGGGTGCTCTCGGGGCACCTGGAGGTACGGCTGCCAGGGGCCGGTTGACCGGCCGTCACCGGTCGCGTTTCGCCCGGGCCTGACGGACACCCACCCATTGGAGGTGCCGACACCATGACGGTCGACACGATCACCTCCCGGCTGCTCGCCGAGCACGGCCGGACGTACGCCGAAGAGGCCGGCATCACCCTGCGGGACAAGCCCTCGCCGCTGTACCGGCTGCTGGTCCTGACCGTCCTGTGCTCGATCCGGATCAGCGCCGAGACCGCCACCAAGGCCGCCCGGGAGCTGTCCGCCGCCGGGTACCGCACGCCCCGCGCGATGGCCGACTCCAGCTGGCAGGACCGGGTGGACGCGCTCGGCCGGGCCCACTACGTCCGGTACGACGAGAGCACCGCGACCGCGCTCGGCGAAGGGGCGGAGCTCCTGCTCGACCGCTGGCACGGCGACCTGCGCAGGCTGCGCGACGAGGCCGACGGCGACCCGGGCTCGCTGCGGGAGCTGCTGCAGGAGGTCCCGCGGATCGGGCCGGTCGGCGCGGACATCTTCTGCCGGGAGGTCCAGACGGTGTGGCCGTGGCTGCGCCCGTACTTCGACGAGCGGGCGTGCGGGGCGGCCGAGGAGCTCGGGCTGCCGCACACCCCGCGCGGTCTGGGCGGCCTCGTCCCGCCGAAGGACCACGCCCGGCTGGCCGCCGCCCTGGTCCGGGTCAGCCTGTCCAAGGGGGCGCTGGAGGAACTGCAAGCCGCTTGAGCGCGAGCCCGTCCGTTCCCTGACCTCCCCGCGGCTCCTTCAGCCGCCGGGCGCTGCTCCCCTCGCATGAAGCCGCCGCCGCGTCGCCACCCGGATGCACCACTAACTGACGATGTGTCACCACCATGGGCCCTTCGGGCCGGACCACAGCGTCCACGGCAAACCGGAGACCAGGCGGAGCACATGACGCGACTCAGTTCACCGACGCACCGGAAAGACGGAGGAGTGAGAGGAGGGCGGACGCTGCTCCGGCTGAAGGCGGGGCCGGCGGCCGCGGCGGGCCTGCTGCTGCTCGGCTTCGCGACACCGGCGCGGGCCGTCGAGACCACCGTGTCGGTCAACAACAAGCGCACCGGGTGGGACGCGAACGAGCCGAACCTCTCCCCCGCCCAGGTGTCCTCGTCGAACTTCGGGCAGCGCTGGTCCACCGCGGTGAACGGCGCGGTGCTGGCCCAGCCGCTGGTCACCGGCACGAACGTGATCGCGGCGACCGAGAACAACGACGTCTTCGGCCTCGACCCCGCCACCGGGAGGACCAACTGGAGCCGGCACCTCGGCGCGGCGTGGCCCACCTCGACCGTCAGCTGCAACGACCCCGCCGCCCACACCGGGATCACCGGCACACCGGTGTACGACCCGTCGTCCAACACCGTCTACCTCACCAGCAAGGTCAACGACGGCCCCGACGTCGACCACCCGCACTGGTACATGCACGCGCTGGACGCCTCCACCGGCGCCGAGCGAACGGGCTGGCCGGTGACCATCCAGGGCACGCCGACCAACAGCCCGGGCCACCCGTTCAACGCCAAGACCGCCGCGCAGCGCCCCGGTCTGCTGCTGATGAACGGCTCCGTGTACGCGGCCTTCGCCTCCTACTGCGACACCGGCCCGTACGTCGGCCAGGTCGTCGGCGTGAACGCCTCCACCCGCAAGGTCACCCTGTGGTCCACCGAGGCCGGCTCCGACTCCATGGAGGCCGGCATCTGGCAGAGCGGCGGCGGGCTGGTCTCGGACGGCTCCGGCCGGATCTTCCTCGCCACCGGCAACGGAGCCGGCACGGGCGCCTCGCCGAGCCCCGGCCCCGGCAACCGGCCTCCCGGGCACCTCGGTGAGTCGGTGGTCCGGCTGGGTGTGAACAGCGACGGCAGCCTCAGCGCCAGGGACTTCTTCAGCCCCACCGACAACCGGACCTTGGACAAGAACGACACCGATCTCGGCTCCGGCGGCCCGATGGCGCTGCCGTCCGGTTTCGGCACCGCCGCGCATCCGCACCTGCTGGTCCAGGTCGGCAAGGACGGCCGGGTCTTCCTGCTGGACCGGGACAACCTCGGCGGCATGGGCCAGGGCCCGAACGGCACCGACAACCCGGTCAGCATGGCCGGCCCCTTCGAGGGCGTCTGGGGCCACCCCTCCGTCTTCGGCGGTGGCGGCGGCTACGTCTACACGGTGGCCACCGACACCGGCAACGGCCGCTCCCCGCTGCGCGCGCTCAAGTACAGCGTGAACGGCGCCGGTGTCCCGGTCCTGAGCAGCATCGGCACCAGCAACGAGGGCTTCGGCTACGGCTCCGGGTCCCCGGCGGTCACCTCCTACGGGCCGAACCCCAAGTCCGCGCTGGTCTGGGCGGTGTGGTCCGGCTCCGGTGCGGGCGGCGTCGGCGGCGAGCTGCGGGTCTACGACGCGGTGCCCGTCAACGGCGTCATGCACCTGCGCCGCTCCTTCCCGATCGGCACGGCGGCCAAGTTCGTGGTCCCCGCGACCGACGACGGCCGGGTCTTCGTCGGGACCAGGGACGGCCACCTGGTGGCCTTCGGCAGCCAGTAGAGCGCCCACGCGAACCGGGGTGTGCCCGACCGCTCGGCGGTCGGGCACATCCGTGTCCGGTCGGGTCAGAGTTCGATCAGCATGCCGTCCTCGGCGACCGCGGCGACCGCCGCCGCCAGATCCGCCGCCCGGGGCGGGTCGCGACGGGCGAGCGGGTTGGTGTTGTTGAGGTGGGTGTAGAGGTAGCGGGGGCCGGGTCGGCGGGCGAGGTGCGGGAGCGAGTCCCGCACCGCGAGGTGGCCCATGCCGGGCGAGCGGCGGGCGCCGCCGGTCCGCTCGGCGAGTTCGTCGGCCGTGGAGAAGGTGCCGTCGAGCAGGACCAGGTCCGCCCCGGCCACCGCGCGGTCCATGGCCGGCGTCCACTCGGCCAGCCCCGGGGCGTACACGGCGCACGCGGCGCCGTCCGCCGCGGTGAACCGGTAGCCGGTCACCCAGTCCGTACGGTCCGGCCGGCCCTCGCCGGGTAGGTCGGCCGCGTAGCGGGGGCGCTTGCCGCCGAGCGCGAAGGCTTCCGCGCGCAGCCCGCCGGCGAGCTCCACGGGCTCGCCCGGGGTGACGGTGTGCCAGTGGGATCCGGTGTAGGACGCGAGCAACGGGCCCACGGGGAAGGCCTGGTGGAGCGCGCGGCGCACCGGCTCGGTGGCGTGCACGGTCAGCCGGTCGGCCTCGCGCAGGGTCAGCAGGCCCAGGGTGTGGTCGAGTTCGCCGCTGGTCAGCAGGACGCCGCGCAGCGGGGTGTCCCGGGTGCCCGGGGCGGGGGCGAGTTCGGGTGCCGCGAGCAGCTGGGTCCGCAGGTCCGGGGAGGCGTTGACCAGGTACCAGGCCCGGCCGTCGCCGCTGACCGCCAGGCAGTCCTGGCTGCGTTCGGCACCGCTGCGGCGGGCGGCGGCGCACTCGGCGCAGCCGCAGTTCCACTGCGGCAGGCCGCCGCCCGCGGCGGTCCCGAGGACCCTGATCTTCACCTGATTCCTCCCGTACTCGGGCTTCGGCGGGAGGGGCCTTCAGCGGTAGCGCCGGGGCACCGGGGTCGGCGTCTCGGCCGGGACCGGCTCGGTGACCAGGTGGCGGTGCGGCGAGAGCCGGCAGGCCGGGTCGGTCACCGCCGGATCGCCGGTGAACTGGTAGGCCTGGCAGCGGCAGCCGCCGTGGTCCAACTCGCGCAGGGCGCAGCTGCGGCACGGCTCCGGCATCCAGTCGGTGCCCCGGAACCGGTTGAACGCGGGCGAGTCGTGCCAGCTCGCCGCGAGTCCGTCGGTGACCGCGTTGGGGACCGTCAGGCCGGGCAGCTGCGCGGCGGCGAGGCAGGGCAGGACGTCGCCGTTGGGGGCGACCGCCAGCTGCTCGCGTCCCCAGCCGTTCATGCAGGGCTTGACGGTGCCGCCGTGCAGGTCGGCGGGGACGTACCCGATCTCGACCCGCTCACCGTGGCGCTCCCGGGCGGCGGCGACGTCCCGTTCGGCCTGCCGGACCTGCTCCTCGTCGGGGGCGAGGTGGGCGCGGTTGCGCCAGGCCCAGCCGTAGTACTGGACGTGGGCGAGCTCGACCCGGTCGGCGCCCAGTTCGACCGCCTGGTCGGCGAGGGCGCCGAGCCGGGCCAGGTTGCCGCGGTGCAGCACGGCGTTGACGGTCAGCGGCAGGCCGGCGGAGGTGAACTGCCGGGCCGCGGCGAGCTTGCGGTCGTGGGCGGCGATCCCCGCGATGGCGTCGGCGCTGCGCGGCTCGGCGTCCTGGAGCGAGAGCTGCACGTGGTCGAGGCCCGCCGCGGCGAGTTCCTCGGCGCGCCCGGGGGCGAGCGGGACGCCGCTGGTGATCAGGTTGGTGTAGAGGCCCAACTCCGCAGCGTGAGCGATGAGTTGCGTCAGGTCGCGGCGCAGCAGCGGTTCGCCGCCGGTCAGGTGCAGCTGGAGCACGCCGAGCCCGCGGGCCTGCTCGAGGACCCGCAGCCACTGCCCGGTGTCCAACTCCGCGCGGTAGCGGGAGAGTTCGACCGGGTTGGCGCAGTAGGCGCACTGGAGCGGGCAGCGGTAGGTGAGTTCGGCGATCAGTCCGAGCGGGGCGGGTGCGCGGACCGCGCCGCCGGGAGGTGCGGCGGCCGTCGCGGGCCGGACGGGGGCGCCGGTGCCGTCCAGGGTGAGCAGCCGGCGCTCGACGAGTTCGGCGAGCAGGGCGTCGACCTGGGCGCCGTCCACCCCGTCGTACTCCTCGGCGAGCCGGGCGGCGAGCGATCGCGCGTCGCGGCGCCCGTCGCAGTGCCGCAGGACGGCGGCGGCGGTGTCGTTGAGCAGCAGCACGCCCTCGGGGTGGAGCAGCGCGGACCGGCCGCGCGCCGGGTCGTGCACCAGCCGGACGCCCGCGCGCAGTCCGGGGACGGGATCGGCCGGGGCGGTGGGGACGGCCGGGGCGGTGCTCATCGGTCGGCTCCGTAGTCGACGGCGTCCAGCATGGCCCGTAGCACCTCGCACTTGAAGGCCAGCGCGTCCACGGCGGCCTGCTGCTGGGCCTCGGTGACGCAGTGGTCCAGGACGAGTTCCAGGGTGCGGGCGCTGTCCTGGCGGGCGACCGGGATGCGGTGCTCGAAGTAGGCGTAGCCGGCCGGGTCGATCCAGCGGTAGTGCTCGCGCCAGGCGGTGACGCGGTCGGCCATGTGGTCGGGCGAGAACATCTCGGTGAGCGCCGCCGCCGCTCCCTCGGTCCAGGGCCGGGTCTGGCAGAAGTGCAGGTAGCCGTCGACGGCGAAACGCACCCCGCGGGCGACGTGCCGCTCGTCGAGGACCTCTGTGCGGTCCAGGCCGACCGCCTCGGCGAGCACCAGCCAGTCGGCGAGGCCGCCCTCGGCTCCGGGCCCGTCCTGGGCGGGGCCGTCGTGATGGAGCCCGTCCTGGTAGGCAAGCCGGCCGGCCCAGGCCCGACGGACCTCCGGGAGCGGGCAGTTGGCGATGATCGCGGCGTTCTTGCGGGTCAGGCAGAGCTGGTAGTACCAGCGGTTGGCGACCCAGCGCCGCAGCTCCGGTGGTGTGCAGCCACCGGAGTGCAGGCGCAGGTGGAACGGGTGGGTGTCCCAGTACCGTCCGCGCAGGTCGTACAGCCTGGCCGCGAACTGCTCGCGGCTCAGCGGTCGCGCCACTGCGGGGCCCGGCCGGCGTAGGCGGTGACCTCGGCGCCGGTGCGGTGGCACTCCACCGCGGGTGCGGACCAGGCGGGCCTGGTGCCCACCGGCCGGGCCGTGGGTGCGGCGGTGGCTCTCGGCGGCGGTGTCGGGGTACGAGCGGCATCCATGGCTGCCTCCTCGGTTCGGGGATCCGGTTCGGGGATCCGGTTCCGGGTCCGATTCGGGGTCCGATTCGGGGTCCGAATCGGGGCCGGAGAGGGCACACGCCCTCTGCGGGGACGCTACGAGCCCGCACGGGTGGGCGCCGGTCGAGAACCGCGCGGAGGCGGTGTCGGACGCCCACGAACGGGGGTCCGCGGTGCGCTGCCGGGCCCGCTCCCGCCCGGTCGGAGCCGGGCTTCGGGGGGACCGGCACGCGGTTCACCCGGTCGAGTGACGCCAGAGCGCGCCACGGGCGGAAGGCGCCGACCGTGGCCGGGCCGGAATCGCCCTCGGCGGACCGCGCGGGCCGTCCCGGCGGAGCCACACCTGCACGTGGCGGAGGTGGAGCGGGGTCACGGGTTCACCCGGGCGCAGGGCCCGCGGGGCCCATCGGCGGGCTGACGGCGGTCATGGTGCCGGGGGTGACAGCTGTCATGCCCGATCGGTGACGGAGCGACCTGCCGCCCGGGGGCCGGGATTGGCGAAGCTGACGGTGCATCAATCGAACGCACACCCAGGGGAGAGAGCACCATGACGAAGCGGATCCTGGCCCTGGCCATCGGCGTGGCTGTCCTCGCCGGACGGGCTGTGGCCCCGGTGGCGGAGGCCGCGGCACCCGGCCCGGCGATGGCGACGGTCACCGTCGACGGGCGGGTCACCAACACCGTCCCGGCCGACGCGATCGGGGTCAACACCCCGTTCTGGAGCGCCCAGTTCACCCGTAGCGACACCCCGAGGCGGATCCGCGAGGCGGGCATCGGCACTCTGTCGTTCAACGCCGGCGGAGCGGGCGACCTCTACCACTTCGACCACGGCGGCTGGCTCAGCCCGGACCCGTACGGCCCGTACAACGGCCCGGGCGGCTACGGCTACCAGAACCTGACCCCGCGGTTCTCCTTCGACCGCTTCGCCCGGACGGCGCGGGCCGCGGGCGCCGGGATGCTGGTGCACGTCAACTACGGGACCGGGCCGGGCGACACCGCCGACCACCCGAGCACCGACGCCGACCCCAAGCCCGGGGATCCGCAGGAGGCCGCCGACTGGGTGCGCTACGCGAACGTGACCCGGGGCTACGGCGTCCGGGACTGGGTGATCGGCGAGGAGGTCTACCTCAACGGCTGGAACAAGCCCGCCGGGCCGACCCCGCCCGGGCCGGGCCACGACCTCGAGGTCCGCGAGCCGGACGCGCACGCGGACCGGAGCCCGGCGGCGTACGCGCGCAACAGCATCGAGTACGCGAAGGCCATGAAGGCCGTCGACCCGGGCATCCGCGTCGGCATCGAACTGTTCCCGTACGACCCGCAGCGGCTCGGTGCGCCCGGGCCCGACGCCCGCGCCAAGGAGTGGGACGAGGCGGTGCTCGGCACCCCCGGACTGGCCGCGGCGGTCGACTTCGTCGACGTGCACTGGTACCACGCGCACTTCGCCGGGGTCACCACGGAGGCAGAGCTGCTCGCCGACACCTCGGCCACCGCCCGCGCCATGGCCACCGTGCGCACGGCCCTCGACCGCGCCTCGGGACCGGACCACCGGATCGACGTCATCGCGGGCGAGACCAACCTCGACAACGTGGGCAACCCGCACCAGCGCACCACCGCGGGCGCGCTCTACCTGCTGGACAGCAACCTGTCGCTGCTGGAGAACGGCGTCTCCCAGGTCGACTGGTGGGCCCTCTACAACGGCCCGGGGCTGTTCGGGAAGGACGGCAAGGACTGGGGGGACCTCGGGCTGCTGTCCTCCGGCGAGTGCCCGGCCGACTGGTCCGGCGCCGATCCGTGCGAGCCCCCGGCCGGGACGCCGTTCGCGCCGTTCCACACCATGAAGCTGCTGACCACCGCGCTCCGGGGCGGCGGGGACACCCTGGCCGCCACCACGGACAACCCCGCGCTCGGCGTGCACGCCGTCCGGCGGGCCGACGGGACGCTGGCCGTGGTCCTGGTCAACAAGGACCCGGAGCACGCCCAGCCGTTCCGCCTCGACCTGCCCGGCGACTACCGGGTGCGGCGCACCCTCGCCTGGCACGACGGCGACGACGCGCCGACGGTCCGGCACGGCTCGGCGCCGAGCACGCTCGCGCCGTACTCGGCCGCGGTCATCCTGCTCGACCCGCGCGACTGACGATCACGAGAGGAAACAGCACATGAAGGTGTTGGTCGCCGGGGCCGGGATCGGTGGGCTCTGCCTGGCCCAGGGGCTGGTCCGGGCGGGGATCGACGTCCGGGTCTTCGAGCGGGAGCCCGGTCCGGACAGCCGCTATCAGGGCTTCCGGATCGGGCTGGACGAACCGGGGTTGGCTGCTCTGCGGGAGTGCCTGCCGCACCGGCTGCACGGCCTGCTGGAGGCCGTGACCGGCCCGCTCGCGGGCGAGCGGCGGGTGGTGGACCAGCAACTGAACGAGGTCCGCCGGCTCGGCGCGGCGTCCGGGGGCACGGCCGCCGACCGGCACGTGCTGCGGCAGCTGCTGCTCGCCGGGCTGGGCGACCGGGTGGAGTTCGGCCGGGCCGTGGCCGGGTACCAACAGCGGGCGGACGGCCGGGTCGAGGCCCGGCTCACGGACGGTGGCAGCGCGGTCGGTGACCTCCTGGTGGGGGCGGACGGCGTGGGCTCGGCGGTGCGGCGGCAGCTGCTGCCCGGGGCCGAGGTCACCGCTCTCCCCGGCAACGCGCTGCTCGGGCGCACCCCGCTGACCGAGCCTCTCTCGGGCCTGGTACCGGGCGCGGGCACGCTGGTGCGCGGCGCGGACCTGAGCCTGCTGATCGGCCGGATGGAGTTCCGGCGGCCACCGCGGCTCGCGGCGGCCGAGCTGGCGCCGGAGGTGGAACTGCCGGACGCGCACAGCTACTTGCGCTGGGTGGCGATGCTCCCCGAGCCGCTCTCGCCCGAGCCCGGCGCCTGGGCGGAGGTGCGCGACCGGCTGCTCGAGCTGTTCGACGGCTGGCACCCCGATCTGGTCGAGCTCGTCCGGCGGTCCGACGTCGGCAACAGCTCGCCGTTGACGATCCGCTACGCCGAGCCCGTACCCCACTGGGGCACCGGGCCGGTCACCCTGCTCGGCGACGCGATCCACGCCATGCCGCCGAGCGCCGGCCAGGGCGCCAACACGGCGTTCCGCGACGCCGCGCTGCTCTGCCGCTCGCTCACGGCCGTCCACCGCGGCGAGGCCGAACTGGCCGCCGCCGTCGAGGAGTACGAGCTGCGGATGCTCGAGCGCGGCTTCGCGGCGGTCGCCGAGGGCCTGGCCCGGCTCGCGGAGTTCACACCGGCGCGCTGAAACGCCTCAGCCCGCGGCGCAGCCCCGGCGCGCGCTGAAGCGCCTCAGCACGCGCTCCAGCACACGGCGCAGTCTCCGGCCTGGGCAGGGCAGCGGGCAGCCCGGGCGCCGCGACCGACACCGGGCCAGCGGCGGCCGGGCGGTGGTGGACCGGCCGCCGGACGGCGCGCGAAGGACGGCGGCAGCTGCCGAGCCCGACGGCCTCCGCCCAGCCGGTCCTCGCCCGGTCAGTCCTCGCCGAGGACGGCGTAGGTCTCCGCATCGCCCTGCTCCCTGCTCTCGTCGTCCGGTGCGCCCGACGGGCGGGAGCATGCCGGTCCGCCGACATCGGACCGGGCCGGCGGGCGGACGGCCTCGGCCGGACCGCCTTCGCACCGTCCATGGTGGTCACCTCCGGTGATCGGGCGCCCTGCCGGGCGCCGGGGGGACCCCACCGACTGCCCGGCGCCGCAAGCCGCGAACGGCGGACGTCCACCGGACGGATGGCGTCGAGGTTTCGCCGCGCCCGGCCCGGTTAGCCGCTCGACGGAGGAACCCGAGGAGCCCATCGAGGAACCGAGGCTGCCATGACCACCGCGTTCGGCTACTTCCTGTCCTGCGAGGAGTTCACCCCCACCCAGCTGGTCGAGCAGGCCGAGCTCGCCGAGCGGGCCGGCTTCACCCGGCTGGCGATCTCCGACCACTACCACCCGTGGAACGACGCCCAGGGCAGCAGCCCGTTCGTCTGGGGCGTGATCGGCGCGCTCTCCCGGGTCACCCGGCTGCCGGTGACCACCCTCGTCACCTGCCCGACCGTGCGGCTCCACCCCGCGGTAACGGCCCAGGCGGCGGCCACCGCGGACGTGCAGCTGCCCGGCGGCCTGCGGCTGGGCGTGGGCACCGGCGAGGCGCTCAACGAGCACGTCCTGGGCGACCGCTGGCCGCCGTTCGACGTCCGGGCGGAGATGCTCGAGGAGGCCGTCGCGGTGATGCGCGAGCTGTTCACCGGCAGCCTCGTCTCGCACCGCGGCACCCACTACACCGTCGAGAACGCCCGGCTCTACACCCCGCCGAAGGACGGCCGGCTGCCCGTCTACGTCTCGGCGTTCGGCCCCAAGGCGGCCGAATCGGCGGCGGAGTACGCGGACGGGCTGGTCACCATGAGCCCCGACACCGAGCTGATCGGGCGCTACCGCGCGGCGGGCGGCACCGGGCCGGTGATCGGCGGGCTGAAGGTGTGCTGGTCACCGGACCGCGAGCGCGCGGTCAAGACCGTCCACCGGCTCTGGCCGAGCGAGCTGCTGCCCGGCGAACTCGCCCAGGTCCTGCCCACCCCACGGCACTTCGAGCAGGCCACCGAACTGGTCACGGAGGAGATGACCGCCCGGTCGGTCACCTGCGGCGACAACCCGCAGGAGCACGCCGACCGGCTGCGCGGCTACGTCGGCGCGGGCTTCGACGAGGTGTACGTCGGCCAGATCGGCCCGGAGCAGGCCGGGTTCTTCGACTTCTACCGCGAGCAGATCCTGCCCCGGGTGGCTTAGGACTCGGGAGCACACCCCATGACGGCCTTCCCGCCCCGCAGCCTGCGCGAGTACGCCCTGCTCGCCGACGGCGAACGCGGCGCGCTGGTCGGCCCGTCCGGCGAGATCGCCTGGCTCTGCGCGCCCCGGTGGGACTCCGACCCGGTGTTCGCCGCACTGATCGGCGGCACCGGCGAGTACGCGGTGACCCCGGTCGGCCGGTTCGTCCCCGGCGGCTACTACGAGGGCCGCGGGCTGGTCCGGCACGGCCGGTGGATCACCGAGCAGGGCGTGATCGTGTGCCGGGAGGCCCTCGCGCTGCCCGCCGATCCGCACCGGCTGGTGCTGCTGCGCCGCGTCCACGCCGACTACGGCCCGGCCCGCCTGCGGCTGCGACTGGCGGCCGGCAGCGGCTTCGACACGGCCCGCACCCGCGCTCCGCGCCGGACGACGGACGGCTGGTCGATCCGCGCCGGGCGGCTGCGGCTGCGCTGGACGGGCGCCCAGGCGGCCCGGCCCCACCCGGACGGGAGCCTCGTGGCGGACGTCGCCCTCGACCCGGGCGAACGGCTGGACCTCGTCCTGGAGGTGTCCGACCGGGGCCTGGACGCGCCGCCGCCGGACCCCGACCGGTGCTGGCGGGCCACCGAACGCGCCTGGCGAGCCGCCGTACCGGACCTCCGGCACACCTACGACGGACGCGACGCCGCCTTCTCCTACGCCGTGCTGCGCGGCCTCACCTCCCCCGCCACCGGCGGGATGGTGGCCGCGGCGACCACCAGCCTGCCCGAACGGGCCGAGGAGGGCCGCAACTACGACTACCGCTACGTGTGGATCCGTGACCAGTGCCTGGCCGGGCAGGCCGTCGCCGCCTGCGGGCCCGACCCGCTCCTGGACGACGCCGTACGGTTCACCACCGCGCGGCTCGCGGAGGACGGGCCGCGGATCGCCCCCGCCTACACCGCGGCCGGCGGGCGAGTACCCGACCAGCACACCGTCGACCTGCCCGGGTACCCGGGCGGCCACGACCAGGTCGGCAACCGGATCACCCGGCAGTTCCAACTGGACGCGTTCGGCGAGGCCCTGCTGCTGTTCGCGGCCGCCGCCCGGCACGACCGCCTGGGCCCGGAGGCCCACGGCGCGGCCCGGACCGCGGCCGCCGCGATCGCCGCCCGGTGGCGTGAACCGGACGCCGGCATCTGGGAGTTGGGCCCCCGGCAGTGGACCCACAGCCGGCTAATCTGCGCCGCCGGGCTGCACGCGATCACCCGGCCCCGGGTCGCCGGAGCGGCCGGCCTGACGGACGGGCTCGCGGCCGAGTGGAGCGCGCTGGCCGACCGGCTGTCCGCCCGCGCCGCCCGTCTCGCGCTGCACCCCTCGGGCCGCTGGCAGCGCTCCCCCGACGACCCGGCACCCGACCTGGCCCTGCTGCTGCCGCCGGTGCGCGGCTGGCCGCCCGCCGACGACCCGCGCACCGTCGCCACCCTGCGGGCCTGCCGCGAACAGCTCACCGACGGGCACTACGCCTACCGCTTCCGGCACGACGAGCGCCCGCTGGCCGAGGCCGAGGGCGCGTTCGTGCTGTGCGGCTTCCTGATGGCCCTCGCCGAGCGCCAGCAGGGCGACGCCGTCGAGGCGGCCCGCTGGTTCGAGACCACCCGCGGGCTCTGCGGCTCGGCCGGACTGTTCTCCGAGGAGTACGACATCGCCCAGCGCCAGCAGCGCGGCAACCTGCCGCAGGCCTTCGTGCACGCCATGCTGCTGGAGTGCGCGGCCCGGCTGGCCGAGCCGCCGGTCAGCTGACCTGCGGGTGCAGCCGGTAGACGGCGAAGGCGCGGCCGATGACGGGCTGGGCGACGTTGCGCACCCGCACCCCGCAGGCGGTCAGGCCGCGCTCGGTGCCCAGGTGCGCGTGGCCGTGCACGGCCAGGTCGGCGCCGGCTCCGTCGATCGCCTCGGCGAGCAGGTAGCTGCCCAGGAACGGGTGGATCTCCGGCGGCTCCCCGGCCAGGGTGTCCGGGACGGGGGCGAAGTGGGTCAGGGCGATCCGCAGGTCGCAGCCCTCGGCGGCCAGCTGGTCGAGGGCGGTGCGCAGGCCGTCGGCGCACTCGCGGCTGTGCCGGACGAAGGCCTTCATCTCGGGCTCGCCGAACTCGCCGGCACTGCGGCCGGCGAAGCCACCGCCGAAGCCCTTGGTGCCGGCCACCCCGACCAGCAGGCCGTCCACCCGGACGGCGGTCGAGCTGCGTTCCAGCACCTGGACGCCGTACGCGGCCAGGATCCGGGTGACCTCCCCCGGTCGGTCGGCGTCGTAGTCGTGGTTGCCGAGGACCGCGATCACCGGCACGGGCAGCCCGCCGACCTCCTCCCCCACCACCGCGGCCTCCTCGACGGTGCCGTGCCGGGTGAGGTCCCCGGCCAGCAGCAGCACGTCCGCCAGCTCCCCCAGGGTGGCGAAGGCGGGCCGCAGCAGACCCCGGCTGTCGGGGCCGAGATGGATGTCCCCGACCGCGGCCACCCGGATCACGGCAGGTCCTCCGCTCCGCTCGGCGGCCGGCCGTCGGCCAGCGCGATGTCGGTGTGCACCGTCAGTCCGTCCAGCACCTCGGCCACGATGCGCTCGACTGCGGCGCGGCGCTGCTCGTTCGGTACGGTGCCGCGCACCGTGACGTGGGTGCCGTGCAGTTCGATCCGCAGGCCGAGCTCGCCGACCTCGTCGTCGGCGAGGCGGTCGCGCAGGTGGGCCAGCCGGTACTCGGTGTCGTCGGCGTCGGTCATCGGGCGGCCTCCTCGGGTTCGATCACCTGGAGCCGCTCCAGGAGGTACAGGAACGCGGCCGCCATCGGCTGCTGCCCGCGCTCCGCCCGCACCCGCCGCCAGTCGATCTTCTCCCGCAGCGGCCGCACCACCGAGAGCGCCGCCCCGAAGTCGCAGTGGTGCTCGGAGAAGGCGGCCAGCAGGCCGCTGACCAGGTCGGTGGCGGACAGCACCGGCATCTGCACGGAGTCCACCGGCAGCACCTCGGCGCGGTCCAGCAGGTCCGAGGTGACCGGCCGTTTGGCCAGCTCCAGGATCAGGTCGATGTCCTGGCCCAGGCAGCGGGCCTTGATCAGCCAGTCCTCGGGCGGCAGGAACACCTGGAGCCCGGCCTCGCGCAGGGTGTGGGTGATGGCCTCGGCGTCCTCGCGGCGGATGCAGAAGTCGGCGTCGTGCTGGAGCCGCACATCGGCGCCGTGGGCGTAGGCGGCGACCCCGCCGGCCAGCGCGAACGGGTGGTCCTTGGCCTTGAGCAGCGAGCCGATCCGCTTCGTCGCCTCCAGGATCGCCTGCGCCCGGTCGGGCGGCAGGCTGCCTCCGGCGTCGTCGGGCGGCCAGCCGCCCGGCTCGGGCCGCGCCGAGCGGGACGCATCGGGGTGTTCGGCGCGTCGGTCCATCGCGGCCTCCTCCGCGGGGTCCGTTCGGACGCCCCCACGGGTACCCCGCCCACGCGAGTTCACTCCGGCGGATGGGGGTCCGGACGCGCTGGAGCAGATCCGGCGGAGGCTGGAACGGACGGGCAGAGGGGTCCGGCCGGGCTCGACGCCGCAGGCCCCGGCCAGGCCGGCGGACGGACGGTGCCGTGGACCTCGATCAGCCGCAGTTCGGTGGTCATGGCCCCGAAGCCTCCGCCCGGTGTGCCTCCACCGCCCGGCGGACCTCGGAGACGGCACGCGGCACCGCGTCGGTGACGGCCGGGCTCAGGCCCTCGCCGATCGAGAAGTCCGCACCCTCGACCGCGACGATCAGCAGCTCGCGCGGCAGTCTGCCCAACGCGGCGGCCAGCGCGACACCGTGGCCGAGGCCCAGGCCGTGCGTGCCCGCCGGCGACTCCTCGTCCACGAGCGGGTCGGCGAGCAGGTGGTCGGCATCGACGGTGACCGAGTGGATCCGGCCCGGTTCGCCCGGGTGGCCGTGCACCGCGTCGACCACGATGGCGAGGCCGGCGTCCTCCCAGAGTTCCATCAGCCGGGTGGGCTCGCCGTCGCAGAGCGTGAGCCGGTCGACGGCGAGGTCCTCGGCGGCGAGCTGCGCCAGGACGGACACGGCGGCGCCGTCGTCGTGGCGGTACTCGTTGCCGACTCCGATGACGACGATGCGCTCGTTGCCCATGCCCGTCACCTCCGGTCCATGGTGAGCGTGAGGAAGTGCGCCGCGCAGGAGATGCACGGGTCGTAGTTGCGGATCGCCTGCTCGCACCGGCGGGTCAACTCGGCGTCGTCGAGGTGCAGTCGGGGCTGGATGAAGGCCCGCAGGTCGACCTCGATCGCGTTCTGGTTCTGCGCGGTCGGCGGGACGATCACGGCCTTCCGGACGATTCCGGCCTCGTCCAGGTCGTACCGGTGGTAGAGCAGCCCGCGCGGGGCCTCGGTGACGCCGAAGCCAGTGGCCGCCCGGGGCGGGACGGGGACGGCCGGGGTGGGCGGCGGCTGGTACCGCTCGATGATCCGCTGCGCCTCGGTGACGGCCCACAGCACCTCGGCCGCGCGGACCACGATGCTGCGGAAGGGGTTGTCGCAGCGCGGGCCGAGCCCGACCTGGGCGGCCAGGGCACGGATCTCGGCGGGCAGGCGTTCGCTGCCTAGGTTCCAGCGGGCGAGCGGCCCGGCGAGGTGGGGGCGGCCGTCGAGCGTCGCGTGCAGGGCGGTGGAGTGCGGCACCTGGTGCTCCCGGACGTGCTGCTCGAAGTCCCGTACGGGGAAGGGACCGGCGAGGGCGCCGGTCGGGACGCCGGAGTCGATGGCGTAGCCGTCGGGTTCGGTGAGGGCGAGCAGTTCGTGACTGATCGCCAGGTCGGGGAACTCGAACCCGGCGACCCAGCCGAGCGTGTCCTCGGCGTCCGTCCGCGCCTGGCGCAATACCATGGCCAGGTGGTCGAGTTCGGCGCGCGTGGGCAGTCGGTGGAAGCCGCCGAGGCGGACGTTCACCGGGTGGATGACCCGCCCGCCGAGGACCTCGACGATCTCGTTGCCGGCCTTCTTCAGCCGCAGCCCGCGCTGGAGGATGGCGGCGTCGGAGCGGGCCAGCGCCAGCGCGTCCGGCAGCCGCAGGAAGTCGGGCGCGTGCAGCAGGTAGATGTGCAGGGTATGGCTCTCGATCCACTCCCCGCAGTACAACAGGCGTCGTAGCTGGGCGAGTTGGCCGTCCACCACCACCCCGCAGGCATCCTCCACCGCATGGCAGGCGCTCATCTGGTACGCCACCGGGCAGATCCCGCAGATGCGGGAGGTGAGGTCGGGCGGCTCGGTGTACCGGCGGCCGCGCAGCAGCGCCTCGA
This sequence comes from Kitasatospora cathayae, assembly GCF_027627435.1. Lineage (GTDB taxonomy): Bacteria > Actinomycetota > Actinomycetes > Streptomycetales > Streptomycetaceae > Kitasatospora > Kitasatospora cathayae. The sequence continues at coordinate 116,569 of NZ_CP115450.1, forward strand.
AGTAGCGCGGGGGCTCGTAGATCCGCAACCTGACGTCCTCGACCTCGCCGCCGCGGACGGAGACGTGCAGTGCGCCCTCGCCTTCGACGCGGGCCAACGCGCCGACGGTGAGCAGCCGTTGAGTGCGGTGGGTCATTCGTCGTCCTCCGTGGGCTGTCGGGCCGCGTCCGCGAAGGCGGGGGCCTCGGCGTTGAAGGTGCGGTAGAGGCGGGCGGCGTCCGCGTCCGCCACCCCGTCGCGGCGCAGCAACGGCAACAGGGCACGGGTGTTGGGCCCTCCCTGACCGTTGAAACTGCCCATCGGTCCGAAGCAGCCGTAGCAGCCACGCCCGTACGCCGGGCAGATGGCGCCGCAGCCGGCCTGGGTGACCGGGCCCAGGCACGGGGTGCCGTGGGCGACGGTGACGCAGGTGGTGCCGCGCAGCTTGCACTCGAAGCAGACGCTGTGGGCGGGGATGTCGGGTTTGCGGTCAGCGAGGTAGGCGGTGATGACCTCCAGGAGCTGCCGCTTGTCGATCGGGCGGCCGCGCAGTTCCAGGTCGACCTCCACGTGGGCGGAGATCGGGGTGGAGTGGTCGAGGCTGTCGATGTACTCGGGCCGGGCGTAGACGTAGCGCGGACCGTCGGACCGGACGGTCTCGGTGAGCGCCAAGTCGTAGACCGAGCCGTCCGGCAGCCCGGGGCCGGTGCCCATGGACACGCAGAAGCAGACACCGCCGGGCTCGGTGCACTCGACCACGACCAGGAACGCGCCGGCCCGCCTCGGACCGTGCACGGGATCGGCGTACGCGCCGCCGGCCAGCACCCTGTCCTGGACGGCGATCGCGCGCGGATCGCAGGGCCGCACACCGAGGAAGGCGAAGCGGGGCGGCTCGTCGTCGTCCTCACGGACGGTGACGGTGCCGTCCTCGGCCCGGTCGGCCTGCCAGAGCCGGGCGCGGGGCGGATGCAGGAAGGTCTTCCAGGACTGCGGCCCGGCGGAGTGCGCGAAGGCCGCCCGGTCCTCGCGCCGGCGCAGCCGGTAGGTACCGGCCGCTGTCTCGACGCCCCAGCCGTACGGCAGGCCCGCCGCCGAGGCCAGCTCGGCGAGGACGATCGCACCGTCCCGGACCGTCGGCCCGATCACGGTGAATCCGCGCTGCCGCAAGGCTTCGACGAGCGCGGTGAGGCCTTCCTCATCCAGTTCCGCGGGCGCTTCGGTCGTGTCCATCGGTCCGTCCTCGGTCTCCCCGCCGGTTCCGCCGCGGGTGTCTCTCCCCCCGGCGGGCGGTTCCGTACTCCCACTGTCCGCCGGTCCCGGCGATCGCGCATGGGGCCGGACGGCCCGAAGCCGGTGGGCGACCGGACCATGGGCCGGACGGGTGGGCCGGGGCCTTGGGGTCCATCGGCGGGGCGGTAGGGTCCATCGGCGGGCCGAACGTCCCTGCCGCCGGTCCCCCGGTGGACGTCTGCTGGACAGCAGGGGCCCGGTTCACCGCGCCGGCCCCTGGAACGCCACAACCTGCCCCCCCAGGAGGCCGTCATGGCCAGTGACCTGCTCAGAAGATTCCCCTTCGGCTACCGGTGGCCGTCCCTTCCGGACCTCTTCGAGGACTTCCCCGTCGACCTCCGGACGTCGGCCACCGAGCACATGATCCGCATCGAGGAGTCCGAGGCCGATGGCATCTACCAGCTCAAGGCCGAACTCCCCGGTGTCGACCCCGACAAGGACATCACGATCAGCGTCGACGACGGCGTCCTGACGGTCCAGGCCCAGCGCTCCGAGGAGAAGAAGGAGAAGCAGCGCTCCGAGTTCCGCTACGGCTCGTTCACCCGCAGCGTCCGGCTGCCCGCCGGCGTCCGCGAGGAGGACGTCACCGCCGCGTACGACCAGGGCGTCCTGACCGTCCGCGCGCCGATCGGCGAGGCCAAGAAGCCCGCCCGCACGATCGAGATCACCCGAGGCGGTTGATCGCCTGCCTTCCGACCCGGGCACCCCCCGGGCCCGACGAACCCTGGAGGTTCCGAGACATGACCACGAAGACCGCGGAACCGATGCGCACCAAGCGGTGGACCCTCCGCCTCGACCTCTTCGAGGAAGGGGACACCACGAAGGTCCACGCCGTCCTCGACACCGGCACCACCACCCTGGACACGCGAACCACCTCCCGCCGCAACCCGCACGACCCACCGGTTCCGGAGATCGGCGACGAGTTCGCCGTCGCGCGCGCCCTGATCGACCTCGGCCACCGACTCCTCCGCGCCGGCCTCTCGGACTCCGCCGCGAACGACCGCGCCGAAGCCGGCTGAGCGCGCCGCTGCAGCCCGCCGTGAACTGACGCCCGATCACACCCCGTCTCGCCTCGGGTCACGGGCCGTCAGCGCCGGGCCAGCAGGCCCCGCACGTAGGCCGCCTGGCCGACGTGCTGGAGGTCGTCGGCGATCACACTGATCAGACGCACCCCCAGGGTGACCGGGGGCTGCCACGACTCGTCGACGATCCGGGCGAGGGAGCGGTTGTTCAGGCCGCGCACGTAGTCGACGGTCCCTGCGTGGACGGCCTCGTGGTAGCCCACCAGGAGGTCGGCGGTGGCGGTGACCTTGGCGACCTGCGCGGGTCGGTGCCCGTAGCCGGTGGACGACGCGGCGAACGGCAGGGCGAACCGGCCCGCCCAGCCGTCGGCGGTCCACACCTGTTCACGGCCGGCCGCGTCGGCGAGGTGGTCGTCCTGCACCCGGGTGAGGTGCCAGAGCAGCCAGGCGATCGAGTTGGCCGAATCCTGCACCCGGAAGGCCAGCTGCTCGGGGGTCAGGCCGTCGACCACCTCGGCGACCGTGTCACGGATCCGGTCGAACGCGTCCACGAGAAGATCGGTGCTGGTCACACCGGCCACTGTCGCCTCCCGGTCAGAGCACGCCCGATGGCGTGCGGTGGAACCTCTGGCGCGCGCCGCCGGGTCGCAGCACCCGGGCGACCTCCGACCCCCTGAAACCCCGGCCGCCGCTTCACAGCTGGACGGGCAGGTGGCGGGGGCCGCGGAGCATGGCGTTCTGCCGGTAGGGGGGTGGGTCCTGAACCAGGCTCGCCGTCCCGAGGTGGGGAAGCAGCGCTCGGAGCGCGGCGTAGGCCTCGACGCGGGCCAGGGCTCCGCCGAAGCAGAGGTGGATGCCACTGCCGAAGCCGAGGTGCTGGTTGTCCGGGCGGGCGGGATCGAACCGGTCGGGATCGCGGAACCGCTGCGGGTCGCGGTTGCCTGAGGCCAGGGCCAGCACGACGGAGGCGCCCCGGGGGACGGGGGTACCGGCGACGTCCAGGTCGGCGTGCGGGATGCGCTCGCGCATCTGGACCGGGGGCTCGTAGCGCAGCAGTTCCTCCACCGCCTGCGGCAACAGGTCCGGTTCGCGGCGCAGCCGGTCGAGCTGTTCGGGCTGGCGCAGCAGGGTGAGCGCTCCGTTGGTGATGAGGTTGACCGTGGTCTCGTGTCCGGCGATGAGGAGGAGTACGGCGGTTGCCGCGAGTTCCTCCTGGGTGAGCCGCAGGGCCGGGTCCGGCTCGTTGACGAAGTGGGAGAGCAGGTCGTCGCCCGGCTTGCCGCGCCGCTGCTCGGCCAGGTTCAACAGGTACCCGGCCATCTCCATCCGCGCCTGCTCGCCGGCCTCCTTCCTCTCGGTGGGGTCGTCTTCGGGCCTGACGTCGGCGGCTGCGACCAGGGAATCGGACCAGGCCCGGAACAGCGGCTCGTCCTCGCGCGGCACACCGAGCAGGCTGCAGATCACCGCGACGGGCAGCGGGTAGGCGAAGTCGTCGACGACGTCGATCTGCCGGCCGGCTTCGAAGGGTTCCAGCAGTTCCTTGGTAATCCGGTCGATCTCGCCGCGCATGCCGTCGACCCGGCCAGGGCTGTGCGGGGGCCCGAAGGGCCGCATGGCCAGGGTGCGCAGCCTGTGGTGCTCGGGGTCGTCGAGCCGCAGGAACGGCTGATTCCCGGTGTCGTCGCCACGGGTGCGCGGGTCGGCACTCAGCCGTGGGTCGTGGAGCAGCGCGGCGATCTGGTGGTAACCGCCGATCAGGTAGCTGCCGTCGGCCTGCTGCACCACGGGACCGGTCTCGCGGAGTTCCTCGTACAGCGGGTAGGGGTTGGGACGGCTGGCGTAGTCGGTGATCCGTGCGAGCAGGGTCGTGGAGTCCACGGTGGCTCCTTGTGGTGGGGCGGACGGGGGCTACACCACCGTCAGCCGGCGGTCGGGAAGGTAACCGGTGAGCGCGACGGTCGGGCCGTGGGACAGCACGGAAGGGTCCGGTACGGCGGAGGGGATCGTGACGTCGGCCGCGATCGCCCGGTCCTGCGCGCCGGGCGGGGGCGGGAACGGGGCGGCGGTCTCGATCAGGTGCCGGTAGTAGTCGAGCGACTTGGCCATGTCCACGGTGACGGCGGCGGTGACCCGGCCCTGGTAGCCGTAGACCATGGCGAGCCGGCGCGCCTCCAGGGAGCCCTGGGCGATGACCACGTGGTCGGAGTAGGTGGGTACGCCGACCGACTTGATGTTGAGTCCGAACTGGGTGGACCAGAACGTCGGGATGGACAGGTGCGGGCGCTGCAGCGGTCCGGGGTTGACCATGTTGTGGGCTGCCACCTCGGCCTGTTCGACCGCGTTGCCCCAGTGCTCCAGGGAGAGCATCTGGTAGCCGAAGAGCGGGTGGGGGAAACGGGAGACATCGCCGGCCACGAAGACGTCGTCGGTGACGATCCCGTACATGTTGAAGGCGCGGCATCCGGCGTCGCAGGCGATCCCGCGGGGGCCCGCCGCCAGCCCGGAATCCGCCAGCCATTCGACGTTGCGGATCGCCCCCAGGGCCACGACGCACACGTCGGCGTCGACGCGGCTGCCGTCGGACAGCTGCGCGCCGGTGAAGCTGCCGTCGCCGTTCAGGGCGGTGACCGTCACCCCGGTGCGCAGGTCCACACCGTGGTTGCGTTGCATGACGGCCGCGAGTTTCGCCAGGGTGCCGCCGAGGGCGCCCACCAGAGGGGCGGGGCCGCGTTCGGCGACGGTCACCTCGATCCCCAGCTCCCGGCAGGCCGAGGCGATCTCCGAGCCGGTGAAACCGGCGCCGATCACCAGCACCCGCTCCGGCCTCGCGGCCAGTCGCTCGGCCAGCCCCGCGCCGTCCTCGCGCGTGCGCAGGGTGAACACTCCGTCCAGGGCGCCTTCCCTCTGGTCGGGCCAGGGCCGCGCGCGGGTTCCGGTGGCGATCAGCACCCGGTCGTACGGCAGTGACTCGCCGTCGTCCAGCCGCACCCGTTTCTCCAGCAGGTCCACACCCGTGGCGCGTACGCCCAGCCGCCACTCGGCCTCTGGGTCCCGGCGCATCGGCAGCCCGGTGGTGTCCGCCGTCGCCTGGCCCAGCAGCACCTGCTTCGACAGCGGCGGCCGGTCGTAGGGCGCGTGGGGCTCGTCCCCCACCACGGTCACCGAGCCCGTGAAGCCCTCCTCGCGCAATGCCTCCGCGGCCCGTAGCCCGGCCAGCGACGCGCCGACGATGACGATACGGCCGCTCTTGAGGTCACCGGGCACCAGTGCTCACCTCCTCCCCGAGGAGGATCGCTTTCACCGGGCACGCCGCCGCGGCCTGGCGCACGCGCTCGGTTTGGTCCTCGGGGACGGCCGTGGCGTAGAGCAGTCCCTCCTCCCCGTGCAGCACGAACACCTCAGGGGCGAGGAACACGCACTGTGCATAGCCCTGACAGCGTGTGAGGTCGACAACGGTCCGCATCTCCACCACGTCCTCCGCTCTCGCACCCCCTCATCTCCAGCATGGGGGCAGATCCGGGCGCCTGCATGCCGCCGGTCCACCGCGGGAAGACGGGCGGAAGGCGGTGCGTGCCGTCCTTGGGCGAGCCGGAGCGCAGGCGCTTGAGCAGCGTCGCCGAGGAGATGACGCCTTCACAGACGGAGACGGCCACCCGCATCAGCTGCCGGAACCGGGGCCGGGGCGGGCCGCACGCGGGCGGACGGGGCTCAGGCCGGTGGGCCGGCCAGGAGGCTGCGGTCGAGGTCGGCCAGGAGCTCGGCGGTGTCGCGGTGGACCTCGGCGGCGCCCGCGCCGAGGAGTTCCCGGGTGTCGAAGCCGCCGGTCTCCACCGCGACGCAGGGCACCCGGGCTCGGCCGGCCGCGGTGACGTCCCAGACGGTGTCGCCGACGAAGACGGCGTGCTCGGGCTCGGCGCCCGCGCGGTCGAGGGCGGCGCGGACCAGGTCGGGGGCGGGTTTGGTGGCGGCCACGTCGTCGGCGGAGGTGGCCGCGGTGATCACCTCGTCGGCGTCGAGGGCGCGGCGCAGCACCGCGAGTTCGCGTTCGGAGGCGGAGCTGGCGAGGACGACCGGCCAGCTGCGGTCGGCGCAGGCGCGCAGCAGGTCGGCGGCGCGCGGCAACGGCTGGATCTGCGGCCAGAACCGGGCGTACAGGGCGGCGTGGGCCGCGGTGATGCCCTCGTCGTCACCGTGGTCGCGGTCGGTGCCGAGCAGGTGGTCGAGGAGTTGGTCGGCGCCCATGCCGATGGCCCGGTGGACCCGGGCGACGGGCAGGGTGTGCTCGTGCTGCCGCAGGGCCTCCCACCAGGCGAGGGCGTGGAAGTACGCGGTGTCGAGCAGGGTGCCGTCGACGTCGAAGAGCGCTGCCGGGGTGGTCGTCATGGTCGTCTTCCTTTCGCCGGAGCCGGTCCGGTCCGGTCCTGTCCGGTCAACCGGTGCGGTACTCGGCGGCCCGGGCGGGGGCCAGTCGCAGTCCGTGGCCGGGGGCGCCGTCGGCGCCGGGGGTGACGGTGCCGCCGGTGGGGTCGAGGGTGCCGTCGAAGAACAGTCGCTCGATCCGGACGTGGTCGTGGAACCACTCCAGGTGGCGGCAGTTGGGGACGGCGGCGGCGGCGTGGGCGTGCAGGTGGGGGGCGCAGTGGGCGGAGACGTCGAGGCCGTGGGCCTGGGCGAGGGCCGCGGTGCGCAGCCAGCCGGTGAGGCCGCCGCAGCGGGTGGCGTCGGCCTGGAGGCAGTCGACGGCGGGGATCATCCGGCCGAAGTAGGCGAGGTCGTAGCCGTACTCGCCGGCGGTGACGTCGGGGCTGACGGCGTCGCGGACGGACCGCAGGCCGGTGAGGTCGTCGGAGGAGACCGGTTCCTCGTACCAGCTGACGCCCTGGTCGGCGAGGGCGGCACCGATCCGGACGGCCTGTTTGCGCCGGTAGCCGCCGTTGGCGTCGGTGTAGAGGTCGACCCGGTCGCCGACGGTGGCGCGGGCGGCGCGGACCCGTTCGAGGTCGCGGTGTTCGCGGGTGCCCCAGGACTCGCCGATCTTGATCTTGACCCGGGGGATGCCCTGCTCCGCGGCCCAGTCGCGCAGTTGGCGTTCCTGCCGCTCGGCCGAGTAGGTGGTGAAGCCGCCGCTGCCGTACACCGGGACGGGCCGGGCGGCGCCGCCGAGCAGCCGGGCGAGGGGCAGGCCGAGCAGGTGGCCGCGCAGGTCCCACAGGGCGAGGTCGACGGCGGAGATGGCGCCGGCGACGAGTCCGGGGCGGCCGGTGTTGCGGACGGCCCGGTTCATGGCCTCATGGGCGCCGCTGGTGTCGTGCGGGTCGCGGCCGGTGACCAGCGGGGTGAGTTCGCCGGTGATGACGGCCGCGGTGGCGGGCGCGCCGTAGGTCCAGCCGAGGCCGGTGTGGGGGCCGCTGACGGCCTGGGCGAGGACCAGGGTGGTGTGGTCCCAGGCGAGGGTGCCGTCGGCCTCGGGGGCGTCGGTGGGGACGGTGTAGACGCTCACGGCGATGCGTTCGATCTCGTTCATGGCGGCACTCGGTTCATGACGGCGCCCGGTTCATGGCGGTGCCCGCAGTCCGGAGCGTTCGCCGGCCGCCAGCAGGCCGGCGGCCCGGTCGACCAGGGCCATGATGGTCAGCGCCGGGTTGGCGCTGCCCTGAGTGGGCAGCACGCTGCCGTCGGTGATCAGCAGGTTGGGTACGGCGAAGGTGCGCAGCCGGTGGTCGACGACGCCGGCGAAGGGGTGGTCGGCCATCCGGCAGCCGCCGACCAGGTGGGCGTATCGGTCGATGGTGATGACCTCGCTCGCCCCGGCGGCGCGCAGGATGGACTCCATCACCTCGCGGGCTGCCCGGATCAGCATCCGGTCGTTGTCGCACTGGGAGTAGGCGAACTCGGCGACCGGCAGCCCGTGCCGGTCGGTCTGCTCGGCGATGGTCACCCGGTTGTCCGGCTGGGGCAGCAGTTCGGCCATCGCGCCGAGGGTGGCCCAGTGGACGTAGTCGCTGAGGTAGGCGCGCAGGTCGGCGCCCCAGTGGCCCTGGGCGACGACGTGCTCGGCCCAGGTGATGGGCAGCGGGGAGATGTTCTGGATGGTGAAGCCGCGCCGGTAGGGCTTGGCGGGGTCGGTCTCGTAGTACTGCTCGGTGGAGACCTCGGGCGGCGGGGCCTTGTAGGCGCGGACCTCCTCCTCGAAGCGGCCGGAGGTCTGCGGGGCGCCCTGCACCATGACGTAGCGGCCGACCAGGTCGTGGTCGTTGCACAGGCCCTCGGGGAAGCGCGGGCAGGCGGAGTTGAGCAGCAGCCGCGGGGTCTCGATGGCGTAGCCGGCGACGGCGACGGTGCGGGCGAGCTGGAGGTGTTCGCGGCCGTGGTGGAAGTAGCGGACGCCGCGGGCGAGTCCGTCGGCGTCGAGTTCGACCGCGGCGGCCATGCAGTCGGCGCGGATCTCGGCGCCGTGGGCGAGGGCGTCGGGGACGTGGGTGATCAGTGGGGAGGCCTTGGCGTTGACCTTGCAGCCCTGGAGGCAGAAGCCGCGGTAGACGCAGTGCGGCCGGCGGCCGAAGCGGCCGTTGGTGATGGCGACCGGGCCGACCCGGGCCTGGATGCCGAGGGCGGCGGCGCCGCGCAGGAAGACCTCGCCGTTGCCGCCGACGGGGTGCGGCGGGTGCGGGTAGGGGTGGGGCTCGCCCCAGGGCCAGTACTGGCCGGCGACGGGGAGTTCGTACTCGAGGCGGCGGTAGGACTCGCGCAGGTCGCCGTAGTCGATCGGCCAGTCGGCGCCGACGCCGTCGAGGCTGTGGGTGCGGAAGTCGGAGGGGTGGAAGCGGGGTGCGTAGCCGGCGAAGTGGATCATCGAACCGCCCACGCCCCGGCCGGAGTTGTTGGAGCCGAGCGGTACCGGGTCGGAACCGGAGATGAGCCGCGGCTCGGTCCAGTACAGGTGGTGGGAGGAGGCCTCGTCGCTCACCCAGTCGGTGAGCGGGTCCCAGAACGGGCCGGCCTCCAGCACCACGACGCTCCAGCCCCGGCGGGCCATCCGCTGGGCGAGGGTGGCGCCGCCGGCGCCGCAGCCCACGATCAGCAGGTCGACCTCGTCGGTGTCCGCGTGGCGCCGCATGTCGCGCCGCAGGGTGTGGTCGAAGCCGTGGCCGTCGCGGGGCAGCAGCCAGGCGGAGGCGTTGGTGCGCCGGACCTCCCGCTCGGCTGCGGCGTTGGCCCGTACCGTCTCGGCGGCGGCGCGCAGCCGGGAGTGCCGGCCGGGGTCGGTGGCGCGGGGCACCGGGCTGGGCGGCTGGTGGTCGGGGGGCCGGGGCGGGTGGGGGTGGGCGTCGGCGACCTCCCAGGGTTCGCGCAGGCCGACGCCCAGGCGCAGGTAGCCGCGCGGGTGGGCGGGGCCGCCGAAGCCGATCTCGTTCCAGGCGGTGGGGTGGGAGTAGTAGGCGGTGCAGGCGTACCTGGTCCACAGGCTCCAGACGTGCCGGGCGGGCAGGCCGTGCCAGCGTTCGCCGTCCAGTTCCTGGACCCGGCCGATCAGCGCTCGTTGTTGGACCTCGCTGAGCGCGGCGAACGGGCCGTCGGCGTCCTCGTCCAGGGCGTGCAGGGAGCGGCGCCAGGCCTCGTCGTCCATCGGCATGTCGGCGTAGTGCCAGCCGTCGGTCTCCAGTTCGGCGAGCCGGGCGTCGATCATCGGCAGCAGCGGGACGTCGGGGTGGTCCAGCAGTTGGTCGAGCAGGGCGCGGGCGGTGGCCTCCTCGGCGGGGGTGAAGAGGCGCAGCGGTGGCTGGGGGCCGGTGCGGGAGACCACCACGGCCGCCGTCTCGCGGTCCCAGTACCGGGCCTGGGAGAACACGTCGAAGCCGGGGAAGCGCGGTTCAGGCATAGCGGGACTCCCGGCGCAGTACGGCGGCGACGAGGCCCATCCCTCCGACCAGGCTCATCAACAGCGGCGCGAACAGCGGCGGGCCCATCTCGACGTTGTAGCGGGCCATCTCCCAGCCGCCCGGCTTCTCGGCGATGCCGCGCACGTGCAGCCAGGTGCCCTGGAGGCCGTTGGCGGTGATGGCGGCGGAGGCGACCGGCAGCAGGGTGCGGGCGGCCCGGGGGTTGAGTGCCCCGGCCACCCCGGCGACGGCGCCGACCGGGCCCAGCCAGACCGGCCACCACATGACGCGGTTGCCGAATCCGGCCCGGTCGTGCTCCAGGTAGATCTCGGCGGCGGTGATCACCGAGCCGGCGCCGGTGGCCAGGGCGAGCGAGCGCTGGAAGCGCCCGGTTCGGACGTTGCGCAGCGCGAGCTCGGCGCCGCGCCGAAGAAGGGCGGTGCCGCGCCGGAGCGGGTCAGTGCCGGCCATGCCGGCCTCCGAAGGACGGCAGCAGCTCCTGGAGCTTCGCCTTGAAGCCCTGGCGCACCATCGCCGCCCGGTCCTGGTCGCCGCGCAGCACGGACGCGGCGGCGGCCTGGATCTGGTCCCAGCTGGCGTGCGGCGGGATCGGCGGGACGGCCGGGTCGGTGCGCAGCTCCAGCACGTAGGGGCGGTCGGAGTTCAGGGCGTGCTGCCAGCCGCCGGGCACGTCCTCCGGCGCGATCGCCCGTTCGGCGCCCAGGCCGAGGGTGCGGGCGAAGCCGGCGTAGTCGACGTCGGGGAGCTCCTGGGAGGGCAGGAAGCTCGGGGCGCCCTGCATGGCGCGCATCTCCCAGGTGACCTGGTTGAGGTCGCGGTTGTTGAGCACCGCCACCACCAGGCGCGGATCCTCCCACTGCTGCCAGTACTTGGCGATGGTGATCAGCTCGGCCAGGCCGTTCATCTGCATCGCGCCGTCACCGACGAGGGCGATCGCGGGCCGCTCGGGGTGGGCGAACTTGGCGCCGATCGCGTACGGGACGCCCGGGCCCATGGTGGCCAGGGTGCCGGACAGCGAGCCGCGCATCCGGCCGCGGAAGCGCAGGTGGCGGGCGTACCAGTTGGCGGCGGAGCCGGAGTCGGCGGTGACCATGACGTCGTCGGGCAGCAGGTGGTCGAGGGCGTGGATGGCGTACTCGGGGTTGATCGGATCGGCCTCGACCTCGGCGCGCCGCTCCATCACCTCCCACCAGCGCTCGGTGTTGTCGCAGATGGTGCGCTGCCAGTCGCGGTCCTCCTTGCGGACCAGCAGCGGCAGCAGCCGGTCCAGCGTGCGGGCGGCGTCGCCGACCAGGTTGACCTCGTACGGGTAGCGAAGCCCGACCATGAACGGGTCGAGGTCGATCTGCACGGCCCTGGCCTGGCCGAACTCGGGCAGGAACTGGGTGTACGGGAAGGACGAGCCGACGGTCAGCAGGGTGTCGCAGTCGCGCATCAGCTCGTACGAGGGGCGGGTGCCGAGCAGGCCGATCGACCCCGTGACGTACGGCAGCACGTCGGGCAGCACGTCCTTGCCGAGCAGCGCCTTGGCGACGCCCGCGCCGAGCAGTTCGGCGGTCTGCTCGACCTGCTCGCGGGCGTTGCGGGCGCCCTGGCCGACCAGCATCGCGACCTTGCGGCCGGCGTTGAGCACGTCGGCGGCCCGGCGCAGCTCGTCGTCCTCGGGAACGACCGTCCAGTGCGGGCTGCCCAGACTGGAGGGCACCATCTTGAAGGCGTGTTCGGGCGGGTTGTGGTCCAGCTCCTGGACGTCGGCGGGCACGATCACGGCGGTGACGGTGTGCCGGGCGGCGGCGGTGCGCATCGCCCGGTCGAGCACGTTGGGCAGCTGCTCCGGGACCGTCACCATCTGGCAGTACTCGGCGGCGACGTCCTTGAACAGGCTCAGCAGGTCGACCTCCTGCTGGTAGGAGCCGCCCATCGCGCTGCGGTCGGTCTGTCCGACCACGGCCACCACCGGGACGTGGTCCAGCTTCGCGTCGTACAGCCCGTTGAGCAGGTGGATGGCGCCCGGGCCCGAGGTCGCCGCGCACACGCCGGTGCGGCCGGCGAACTTGGCGTAGCCGACGGCCTCGAACGCGGCCATCTCCTCGTGCCGGGCCTGGACGAAGACGGGGTTGTTGTCGGCCCGGCCCCAGGCCGCGAGCAGCCCGTTGATGCCGTCGCCGGGGTAGCCGAAGACGTACTGGACGTCCCAGGCGCGCAGTCGTTCCAGGATGTGGTCGGAAACCTTCGGGGACACGGTGCTCCTCCTTGACGCCCTTCACACGACGGCCCCCCGCAGAGGGCGGCTAACCGGTGCGGGGGGCGGGAAACCTCGGCGAGGGGGAGAGTCAGTCCGGCTCGGGCGGTTCGTCGGACCAGCCGGGCGCGTCCCGGTCCTCCAGTTGTTCGCGCAGCCGGGCCAGGGTGGCGCTCAGCAGCCGGGAGACGTGCATCTGGGAGACGCCGATGCGCGCCGCGATCTCGGACTGGGTCCGGCCCTCCCAGAAGCGGAGTTTGAGCACGGTCTGTTCGCGCTCGGGCAGTTCGGCGAGCAGGGGGCGCACGGCGGTACGGAAGTCGACCAGTTCGATGCCCGGGTCGCAGCCGCCGAGCCGGTCCAGCATGGCGCTGCCGCTCTCGTCGCTGTCCTGGTCCCGCAGGGCGTCCAGGGAGCTCGGGCGGTAGACCCGGCCCGCCACCACGCCCTCGGTGGCCTGCTCGACGCTGAGGTGGAGGTCATCGGCGATCTCCGCCGGCTGCGGGAGGCGGCCGAGCTGCTGCTCCAGCCGGTCCGAGCCGCGGGCCACCGTCAGGTACAGCTCCTGCATGCTGCGCGGCACCCGGACCGGCCAGGAGGTGTCCCGGAAGAAGCGCTTCATCTCGCCGGCGATGGTGGGGATCGCGTAGGTGACGAACTCGACGCCGCGGTGCGGGTCATAGCCGTCGACGGCCTTGATCAGGCCGATCGTGCCCACCTGGAGGATGTCGTCCATGTCCTCGGCCCGGTGCCGGAAGCGGGCGGCGATGAACCGCACCAGCGGCATGTTGAGCTCGATGACCGTGCCGCGCACGTAGCTGTAGGCGGCGCTCTCGCGGGCCAGCCCGGACAGCCGCTCGAACAGCGCGTCGCTGAGTTCACGTGCCTCGAGCTTGCCCATCGCGCGGAGTTCGGTCCTGGTGGGTTTCGGCGGCAGATCAAGCTGCGGCGGCAGATCGGGCGGGGTGCCCGAGGGCACGGCGGTGTCCTGCTCGCCGCGGGGGATTGTTTCGAGGGACGTTGTTCGCAGGGACGTTTGTTCCAGGGGAGCTGTTTCCAGGGGGGTGGACACGTGTCCTCCTCGGCATCGAGGCGAGCGCCCGGCGACGTCGGGCGGGCTCTCGCTCGCGCATCGGGGGCTCTTCCCCAGGACCTGGGCCGGTGTCGGCGGTGAGGCCCCGGTGGCACCCGGCCGGGTGCCGGCGGCCGTTCGTCCGGCGAACCGCCGCACGGTTGTTCTACCCGACACACGACAGGGAATTCACGTTTTCGACTGGTTTTTTTCGATTCGTCCGGGTACGCGCTCAGGTGACCACCCGGACCATGAGAGCCGGGCCACGAGAGGAGGGGCGGCCATGCCCCGAGGATCCAGCCCCAAGCGGGAACGCCAGTACGAGCACATCAAGGAGAGCGCGCTCGACCGGGGCGAGAGCGAGAAGCGGGCCAAGGAGATCGCCGCTCGGACGGTCAACAAGGAACGCGCCAGGCACGGCGAGTCCAAGTCCGCGAGCCGCACCTCGACCCACGACATGTCGTCCGGCCGGCGCGGCGGACAGCGCTCGCACAAGGGCTCCGGCGGCCCGACCTACGACCAGCTGTACAACGAGGCCAAACACCGCAACATCAAGGGCCGTTCGAAGATGAACAAGCGCGAACTGGCCCATGCGCTCGGCCGCTGAGCAGACTGGCCACCGAACCGACCTCCGAGTTCCGACTTCCGACGAAGGTGCGCGCCATGACCGTTCCGACGCCCCCTGATCCGGACACCCAGCCGATCCCCCACCCCAATCCCGCGCCCCGGCCGGGCGAGGGCCCCGACCCGGTGCCTCCGCCCATCCCGCCGTTCCCGGACCCCACGCCCTACCCGGACCCCGACCCGGCACCACCGCCGAAGCCGCACCCCGGGCAGCAGTAGGGCCTGGGCCCGGGGGCGCCCCGGCACCCAAGTACGCCCGCTTGCGAGTACCCCCTGCGCCCCGCTCAGCCACGCCGGATGGAACCGTCCAGCCGGGCGTGCCGATTGAGCGGGGACGGCACCTCCAGCCAGACCAGCTTTCCCCCGTCGTCCGGCCCCGCGCCCCAGGCGCGGGCGAGCCGGTCGACCACTCGCAGGCCGTGCCCACCCGGCCGGCCCGGGTCATCGGCGGCCACCAGCCGCGGCAACACCGGGCTGGCGTCCGAGACCTCCACCCGCAGGCGGATGCCGTCCCAGTCCAGGCGCAGTTCGCGCGGGCCGCCCGGCGCGTGCAGACAGGCGTTGGTGACCAGCTCCGAGACCATCAGCAGGACGTCCTCCGCCCGGGCCCGTTGCTCGTCGTCGAGGGCGGGCAGCCAGTGCCAGGACCACAGCGCCGCACGGCTGAACTCACGGCTGCGCTGCACCGCGCCCTCGCTGCCCTCGAACGCGAGCCGCCTGGTCTCTCCGGCGCCCCCCGGTCGTCCTCGCCCGGTACGGTCCATGCCGGGCCTCCTCACACCGGGCGCCGCGGAGCGCCCGGGTGCGCCGACGACACTTCCTCCGGCGACTCTTCCTCCGACGACCGCCCGGGCTGCGACGACCGTCCGGGCTCCGACGAGTGGCTGCGCTTCGACGAGTGCGTACGCTCCGACTCCGGCTCCGGCAACGAATCGGGCTGGGCCCGCGCGGCCCCGAGATCGGGATGGATCCGCAGCACGGGGTCGACCCCGGTGACCGCGAACAGCCGCGCCACGACAGGGCGCAGGCCCGCGAGTTCCAGCTCCCCGGCGACATGGACGATCCGCACCGGTCCCTCGCGCTCCACCGCGATCCACAGACCCCCGCCGTCCCGCCGGCCCTCCACCGCGATCGGGTCCCCAGCCAGGAGCACCGGTCGGGACGGCGCCGCGCCGTCCCGACCACCGTGCCGCACGGGGCGGACGGTCGAGTTCTCGCCGACCGACCCGGGTGCGGCCGGGCAGGCCACGTGCTCCTCGTCCATGCCCCGCGTTTGCCCCGCCCGGTCGCGGCTACACGCGCCGACGGGAGGAGCGGAGGCGATCACATGGCGGCGCCGAACACCGGCCGCGACGGCCACGCTCCACGGCCCCGGGTCGGCCGTCAGGAGTCGCCCGAGGAACGGGCGGACCGGCGCTGGAGCGAGCTGCTCCAGGAGGTCCGGGTCGCCCAGACCGGCTCGCAGATCCTCTTCGGCTTCCTGTTGAGCGTGGTCTTCATGCCGCGCTTCGCCCAACTCGGCGGCTTCGACCGGGGGCTGTATGTGGCCACCGTCGTGCTCGGGGCGCTCGCCACCGGCGCGCTGACCTCCCCCGTCACCTACCACCGGATCTTCGCCGGGCGCCGCCTGAAGCCCCAACTGGTGGACGCCGCAGCCCGGTTGGTGGCCATCGGGCTGGTGCTGCTGGCCCTGACCATCGGCTCGGCCCTGCTGCTCCTGCTGCGGGTGGCGACCGGCTCAGCGGTCTCCGGCTGGATCACCGCCGTCGTCATGCTGTGGTTCGCCTCCTGCTGGTTGCTGCTGCCGCTCGGGCACCTGCACTGGCGCAACGGCGGACCCCCGGACGGCCACGACGGCCACGACGGCCACGACGGTCAGAACGGCCAGAACGGCGACGACGGCGAGAACGGCGACGACGGCCCGTGACGTTTCGCCACCGGAAGCCCGGCAAGACGCCCGCCATGAGGATCCGTACGCGTTCCAAGCCCCGAACCGTGGTCATCACCGGCGCCACCGCCGGAGTCGGCCGGGCCTGCGTCCGGGCGTTCGCCACCGACGGCGACCAGCTGGTGCTGATCGCCCGTGGCATCGCCGGACTGCGCGCGGCCTCCGCCGAGGCCCAGACAGCCGGCTCGCCGGTGCGCACCATCCTGGCGGACGTCTCCGACCCGGAGGCCTGCGAGGCGGCAGCGGCCCGCGCCGAGGCGGAGTTCGGCCCGATCGACGTCTGGGTCAACGACGCCTTCGTGTCGGTGTTCGCGCCCTTCACCGAGATCAGCGCCGAGGAGTTCCGTCGGGTCACCGAGGTCACCTACCTCGGCTACGTCAACGCCACCCGGGCCGCACTGCGCCGGATGCTGCCGCGCGACCGGGGCACCATCGTGCAGGTCGGCTCCGCGATCGCCTACCGCGGCATCCCGCTGCAGACCGCCTACAGCGGCGCCAAGCACGCCATCCAGGGCTGGCACGAGGCGCTGCGCTGCGAGCTGCTGGCCAGCGGGTCGGGCGTACGGGTGACCATGGTGCAGTTGCCCGCGGTCAACACCCCGCAGTTCGACTGGGTGCTCAACCGGCTGCGCGGCCGGGCCCGGCCCGTCCCGCCCGTCCACCAGCCCGAACTGGCCGCCCGCGCCGTCCGCTACGCCGCCGACCACCCCGGGCGGCGCGAGTACTGGGTCGGCGGCAGCACCGCGGCCACCCTGGTCGCCAACGCGCTCGCCCCCGGTCTGCTCGACCGCTACCTCGCCCGCACCGGCATCGACTCCCAGCAGGACGACGGGCCGCGCCCCCCGGAGGAGCGGGCCAACCTCTGGGCCCCGGGCGACGCCTCCCATGACCACGGCGCCCACGGCCGCTTCGACGGCGAGGCCCGCGAACACAGCGCCCAGCTCTGGGCCTCCCAGCACCACGGCCTGCTCGCCGCCGGCGGCGCCGTCCTCGCCGGCGCCGCCGCCCGCGCGCTCGCGCGGGGACGGTGACCGAGGCCGCCCGCCGGCCTCGTGGGCCGCCATGGACCCGGCAACGGCGCTGCGCCGGATCGCCTTCCTACTGGAGTGGAACGACGCCTCGCCCTACCGGGTGCGGGCCTTCCACACCGCCGCCGACGCGGTCCGCGCCCTGCCGCCCGGGCCGGTGGACGCCGCACGCGCCCGCCGCCTGCCGGGCGTCGGGCCGGTCACCGCCGAGGTGATCGCCCAGGCCGCCGCCGGCACGACCCCGTCCTACCTCGCCCGGCTGGAGACCGCGGCCGGACCGGCCGCCCGGGCCGGCTGGGGCCTGCTCGCGGCCGCGCGGGGCGACTGCCACCTGCACTCCGACTGGTCCGACGGCGGCCACCCGATCGAGGAGATGGCCGAGGCCGCCCGCGCGCTCGGCCACCAATGGGCCGTCCTCACCGACCACTCGCCCCGGCTGACCATCGCCCACGGTCTCAGCCCCGAACGGCTCCGGCACCAGCTCGACGTGGTCGCGGCGTGCAACGCCCGCGACGGGTCCTTCCGGCTGCTGACCGGGATCGAGTGCGACATCCTCGAGGACGGCTCGCTCGACCAGGAACCCGGACTGCTCGGCCGGCTCGACGTGGTGGTGGCCTCGGTCCACTCCAAGCTGCGCGCGGACCCGGAACCGATGACGGCCAGGATGCTGGCGGCGGTCCGCAACCCGCGCACCAACATCCTCGGGCACTGCACCGGCCGGATCGTCACCGGCCGCGGCCGGCCGCCCTCCCGCTTCGACGCCGAGGCGGTGTTCGCCGCCTGCGCCGCCGCCGGGACGGCGGTGGAGATCAACTGCCGCCCCGAACGCCGCGACCCGCCCGACGACCTGCTGCGCCTGGCCGCCGACGTGGGCTGCCTGTTCGCCGTCGACACCGACGCCCACGCCCCCGAACAACTCCACTGGCTCACCTCCGGCTACGCCCGTGCGGCCCGCTTCGGCCTCCCGCCCGAACGGCTGGTCACCACCTGGCCGCGCGAACGGCTGCTCGCCTGGGCCCGTCCGGCCGCCGGCTGATCACCCCTCAGCGCCGATGCGCTGGCCACCCCGGGGTTTGCGCGCGGACCGGCCGGACACACGCGCCGACGTCGGACTTCCCGGAGCGAGGAGGGCGCGGGCGATGGGTGTGCTGGCCGGACGGACGGCGCTGGTGACCGGCTCCTCCCGGGGGCTGGGGCTGTTGATCGCGGGGGAACTGGCCGAGCGGGGCTGCGCCGTGATGCTGTGCGGCCGGGACGAACCGGCGCTGGAGCGGGCGCTGCGGCAGCTGCGCGGACGGCCGGGCGAGGTGGCCGCGACGGCCTGCGACCTGATGGATCCGGAGGCGCCCGGGCGACTGCTCGCGGCCGTGCGGGAGCGTTTCGGCGCCGAGGTGGACCTGTTGGTCAACAACGCCGGCCTGATCCAGGTCGGTCCGGCCTCGGCGATGCAGGAGCAGGACTTCCGGCGGGCGCACGAGCTGATGACGATGGCACCGCTGCGGCTGGTCCAGGCGGTACTGCCCTCGATGCGGGCCCGCGGCGCGGGCTCGATCGTCATGATCAGCTCGATCGGCGGCCGGATCCCGGCTCCGCATCTGCTGCCGTACGTGACCGCCAAGTTCGCGCTGACCGGTCTCTCGGAGGGGCTGGCAGCGGAGCTGGCGCAGTACGGCATCCGCGTCACCACCGTGCTGCCGGGGCTGATGCGTACGGGCTCGCACACGGCCGCCGAGTTCGCCGGGCAGGCGGCCAGCGAGTACGCCTGGTTCGCCACCGCCGCGTCCCTGCCGCTGGTGTCGATGGACGCCGGGCGGGCCGCGCGGCGGATCGTCCGGGCGGTCGAGAACGGGCGGCGCGAGCTGGTGCTGACGCCGCCGGCCAAGGCCGCCGTACTCGCCCACGGCGTGGCACCCGCCACCACCAACCGACTGCTCAGCCTGGCCGCGCGGCTGCTGCCGTCAGCCGGCGGTGCCCCGGAGCACGGCGTGCCGGGGCTACGGGCCGCCGCCCGGCATCCGCGCGGTGGCCCGGTCCACCGGCTCACCACCCTCGGACGCCGGGCGGGGCGGGCCCACAACGAGCCCACGGCGTCCTGAAGAGGTCACCAGCCAGGCCCGGGGCGGTACCACGGGCACCGGGACACCACCGCTCGCGCTCGACGGCGGACGGCCGTACCGGCTGGCCCATCCGGACGGCCCGGTGGTCCTCATCGGTCCGCACGGACGGGCTGCCCCGGGTCTTCCCGCCCATGCCGACCCTGCCGAGGACTGAGCCCGACGGAGGGTTGGTGGCCGCCGACTCGTGTGGAAGCCCGTGTCCCGGGCACACGCGGCGCTGGGACTATGACCCGGCCCCGCCATCGGACGGACGAGAGGAGCCCACCCCATGGGTACCGAGGAGAAGCTGCGCAACATCGCCGAGAAGGGCCAGGGAAAGGCCAAGGAAGCCGCCGGGAAGGCCCTGGACGACCCGGTCGTCACGGCCAAGGGCCGGGGCAAGCAGATGAAGAGCGACCTCAAGCAGGCCGGCGAGAAGATCAAGGACGTCGGGAAGGACTGAGTCCGGGGTACCGGGCGGCCGTCGGCCCGGCCGGAGCGAGCACCAGCGTGGAGCCGCGACGTCCGCGTGGCCGACCGGCCGCCCAGCCGACCGGCCGCCCGGTACCGCTCCGAGGAGGCGAACGCGATGAGCACCATGCGCAACCCCGTGCCGAAGGACCCGCCGGAGCCGGTCGAGACACCGGAGTCCCGGATGACCGGTGAGGGTAGTCCGCCACCGGCACACGAAGAGGAGAAGGGGCCGCAGGACGGCCCGGAGTTCGAGGTGACGGAGCCGGCCCACGAGCCGAAGCCGAAGCAGCACCAGCAGTAGCAGTCGCACGGCCGCACGGGCCGGGCCGATCATCGGAGCTTTCCGGCCCGCCGTCCGGCGAACGGGTGGTCCGGCGCGGCGATCGCGCGTGCTGCGGCGTTGCGTGCGGGACGCGTGCGCCGACCGGACGGTACACCTGGGGGCCGCCCGCCGCGGTGGCGGGCGAGGTGACGACCCACTCGGGGGTGGTGCGATGCGGACGGCGCTCGAACTCCTGCTCTGGTGGGGGGTGTTGCTGTTGCTGAACATCGTGCTGATCAGCTCGGTGCCACCGCTGGAGGTCGCGGTGGGCGGCGGTGTGGCGCTCCTCGGGGCGATGGGTGCGGTGGCCGTCCGACGCGCGTCCGGAGCGACTGTCGGCGGAGCGGCCCGGTTGGCGCGGGCGCTGTGGGCGTTCCCGTGGACCCTGCTGGCCGACACCGGCCGGCTGGCGCTCGCCGTGCTCTCACCCGGCCGCCGGCACGGCGGGTTCCGCACCGTGCGGCTCGCCCCCGGCACCGGGGCGGCCTGGGGCGCGGCGCTGCTGTCCGCGACGCCCGGAGCGTTCGCGGTGGAGAGCCGGGACGGCGAGCTGACCGTCCACACCCTGGGCGATGAACTCTCCGCGCTGGAGCGGGCGTTGACCGGAGCCGGGGAGTGAACGCCTGGCTGCTCGCGGCGGCCCTGCTGGCCACCGGCGGGGTCGGCCCCTGCCTGCTGCTCGGCCTGCGCGGCTCACCCCAGCAGCGGCTGGCCGGGCTCAACCTCGCCGCGACGACCACCTCCGTCGTCCTGCTGCTGCTCGCCCAGGGGTTCAGCCGCACCTCGTACACCGACCTGGCGCTGGACCTCGCGGTGCTGGCGCCCGCCGGAACGCTGGTCTTCACCCGCTTCCTGGCCGGGAGGCAGCGGTGACGCCCCGGCACACCCTCGCGCTGGTCCTGCTGGTGGCCGGCACCACCGCGCTGCTGCTCGCCGCCCTCGCCCTCGCCGTGCTGCCCGGCCCCTACTTGCGGCTGCACGCCCTCTCCCCCGCCGCCACCCTCGGCGCGCCGCTGGTCGCGCTCGCCCTCGCGGTGGACACCGGGCCGGGACGGGCGGCCGTCAAGCTGCTGGTGATCGGCCTGCTGCTGGCTGTCGGCGGCACCGTCACCACGATGGCCGTCGCACGCGCCACCGTGCGCGGCCAGCGGGAGACGGCCCAGCGGGAGGCCCAGCGGTGACCAACGCCCTGACCCTGATCGCCCTGCTGCTCACCGCCGTCACCGCGACCGCCGCCGCGCTCACCCGCGACCCGGTCCGGCAGGCCGCCGTCCTCGCCCTGCTCGGGCTCTGCCTCGCCCTGCTGTTCACCGTGCTCCAGGCGCCCGACGTCGCGCTCTCCCAGCTCGGCGTCGGCAGCGCGATCACCCCGCTGCTGATCCTGCTGACCGTCCGCCGGGTGCGCCGCCAGGAGCACTCGGAAGAATCCTCGGACCGCACCGAGTGAGCCGCACCACCCGGCTGGGGCTGTTCCTGACCGCCGCCACCATCCTCGCCGCCGCCCTGATCACCGCCGCGACCGAGCTGCCCGGCTTCGGCGGCAGTCGACACCCGTACGGCGAACGGGCGGTGGCGGCCGGGCTGGCCCGGCGGACGGCCAACATCGTCACCTCCGTCAACTTCGACCAGCGGGCCTTCGACACCCTCGGCGAGGAGTCCATCCTGTTCGGCTCGGTGCTCGGCGCCGGCATGCTGCTGCGGCTGGCCCGGGACGAGCGCAAGCGCCGCGCCGCCGCCGAACCCGTACTGCCCACCACCCGGCTGTTCGGCGCCACCCTGCTGCCGGTCACCCTGCTGGTCGGCGGATACCTCGTCGCCCACGGCCAGTTGAGCCCCGGCGGCGGCTTCCAGGGCGGCGTCGCAGTGGCCACCGCCCTGCACCTGGCCTACGTCGCCGCCGACTACCTGGTGCTCAAGCGGGTCCGCCCGCTGGCCGTGCTGGACGTGGCGGACGCGATCGCGGCCGGCAGCTACGCCGCGCTCGGACTGATCGGCCTCGCCCAGGGCGCCGGTTACCTCGCCAACACCCTGCCGCTCGGCACCTTCAACCAGCTGTCCTCCAGCGGACTGGTGGCGGTGATCAACGCCGCCGTCGGGGTCGAGGTCGCCTCGGGCGTGGTGGTCCTGCTGGCGCACTTCCTGGACCAGGCGGTCGAGATCGTCCCTCGCGGGGAGCGTCAGTGAGCGAGCGAACCATCAAGAGGTGCGCATTTCGCGAAGCGACCGCCGAGCGAAGCGAGGCGGGCGCATGAGCGAGCGGAGCGAGCGAACCATCAAGAGGTGCGCATTTCGCGAAGCGACCGCCGAGCGAAGCGAGGCGGGCGCATGAGCTACTTCCCCTACCTGGCCGCCGGCTGGATCCTGCTCGCCGGACTGTACGGCCTTGTGACCAGCCGCAACCTGGTGCAGGCGGTCGGCTGCCTGGCCGTCGCCCAGTCCTCCACCTACGTGCTGCTGCTCGCCATCGGCTACCGAGGCAACGGCGCCACCGCGCCGGTCTTCTCCGACCTGCCGACCGACGCGCCGGTGGTCGACCCGGTGGTCCAGGCGCTCGTTCTGACCGACATCGTGGTCGGGGCGACCGTCACCGCGCTGCTGCTGTCCCTGGTCATCCAACTGCGCAAGCGGCACGGCACGGTGGACCCGGAGGACCTGACCGGGCTGCGCGGGTGAGGCGCCGGTGAGCACCCCTGATCCGCTGGGCACCGCCGACCTGCTGCCGCTGGCCGTCGCCATTCCGCTGCTCGGCGCCGCCGTGCTGGCCGTCGCCGGCCGCCGGCTGCCCCGCCCGGGCCGCGACGCGCTGGCCGCCGTCTGGGCCGCCGCCGACGTGGCCTGCCTGGCCCTGTTGTGGGCGCGGACCGCACCGGACGGCCGGGCGGTGTCCTGGCTCGGCGGCTGGACCCCGCGCGGCGGCCACAGCGTCGGCATCGTGCTGGTCGCCGACCGCCTCGGCACCGGCCTCGCCCTGCTCGTGGCCGTGCTCGTCCTCGCGGTGGTCTGCTACGCCTGGCGCTACTTCGACGAGCCCTCCGGTGAACACGGCGGGGTCTTCCCCGCCCTGCTGCTGCTCTTCGAGGCCGGGATGTGCGGCTTCGCGCTCACCGGGGACCTCTTCGACGCCTTCGTCTTCTTCGAGCTGATGGGCGCCGTCGCCTACGCGCTGACCGGCTACCGGATCGAGGACCCGCGTCCGCTGCACGGCGCGCTCGCCTTCGGGCTGGTCAACTCGGCCGCCGCGTACCTCTCGCTGCTCGGCATCGGCCTGCTCTACGCCCGGACCGGCGAACTCGGCCTCGCCCAGATCGGCGCCGCGCTGGACCAGCGCGCCGCCGCGGGGCACGGCCGGGACGCCCTGGTCGTCGTCGCGTTCGTCCTGGTCCTGGCCGGTCCGCTGGTGAAGGCCGCGTCGGCGCCCTTCCACTTCTGGCTGCCGGACGCCCACGCGGTGGCGCCCAGCCCGGTGTGCATGCTGCTGTCCGGGGTGATGGTCGAACTGGGCGTCTACGGGGTGGCGCGGATCCACCGCGTGGTCTTCGCCGGGGCGGGCGGCCTGCCCGACGCCGTGGTCCGCGACACCCTGCTCGCCGCGGGCGTGCTGACGGCGCTGGTCGGCGCCGTGATGTGCTGGCAGCAGCGCCACCTGAAGCGGATGCTCGCCTTCTCCACCGTCGGGCACGTCGGCCTGTTCCTGATCGGCGCCGCGCTGCTCGAACCGGCCGGGCTGACCGGCGCGGCCGTGTACGTGGCCGGCCACGCGGGCGCCAAGGCGGCGCTGTTCGGCCTCACCGGCGTGCTGCTCGACCGGTACGGCTCGGTCGACGAGCACGGGCTGCACGGCCGGGCCCGCGAACTCCGCCTCATCGGGCTGCTGTTCGTCCTCGGCGCGCTCGCCCTGGCCGGGCTACCGCCGTTCGGCACCGGGCTCGGCAAGGCCGTCACCGAGGAGGCCGCCGGGCACTGGGGCGGCTGGCTGCCGGTGGTCTTCGTCCTGGTCTCCGCACTCACCGGCGGCGCGGTGCTGCGCGCCGGACTGCGGGTCTTCGGCGGGCTCGGCGCCCCACCGTCCGAGCACCCCGAGGTGGCGGCGACCACCGGCGAGGGCGAGGAGCCGGAGATCCGCGAACCGGGCCGGCGACCGCCGGCACCGATGCTCCTCGTGCCGGCACTGCTGCTCGTCGGCTGCCTGGCCGTGGGCGTGGTGCCGGGCGTCGGACGGGCCCTGGCAGCCGCCGCGACGGCCTTCACCGACCGGGCCGGCTACCTCACCGAGACCCTCGGCGGGCCGGGCGGGCCGGCCCCGGCGGCTCCCGAGGCCTGGTGGACGGCCTCCGGCATCGGACTGGGCCTGCTCTCCACCCTGCTGGCCGTCGGTTTCGCCACCGCCGCCATCCGGCGCGACCCCAGGCGCGGCACCGGCGGGCTGTACCGGGCGACCGTCCTGCCGCTGCGCCGGCTGCACTCGGGACTGCTCGGCGACTACGTCGCCTGGCTGGCCGTGGGGCTGGCCGCGCTGCTGATCGCCCTCACGGCTCAGCTTTGAACGGCCCGTCGGAGTCCCGGAGTTGGCCGCGCCTGCCGGTCGACGGTGGTCATGCGGCGCCTCCCTTGCGCTCGTCCTCGTCCACGATCTCGGCGTCCACGACCTCCTCTCCTTCCTCGCCCTGGGTGCCGGTTGCGCCGCCGCCTGGTGCGCCGGGGGCGGTCTGGGCGTAGATGGCCTGGCCCAGTTTCTGGCTGACCTGGGCGACCTTGTCGCTCGCCGCGCGGATCGCGGCGGTGTCCTCGCCCTTGAGCTTGTCCTTCAGCTCCGCCAGGGCCGTCTCCACCTCGTTCTTCACGTCGGCCGGGACCTTGTCCTGGTTTTCGGTGAGGAACTTCTCGGTGCTGTAGAGGAGTTGCTCGCCCTGGTTGCGGGTCTCGGCGGCCTCCTTGCGGCGGCGGTCCTCCTCCGCATGCTGCTCGGCTTCCCGGATCATGCGGTCGATGTCGTCCTTGGGCAGCGAGGAGCCGCCGGTGACGGTCATCTTCTGCTCCCGGCCGGTGCCGAGGTCCTTCGCGCCGACGTGCATGATACCGTTGGCGTCGATGTCGAAGGTGACCTCGATCTGCGGCATCCCGCGCGGGGCCGGTGCGATGCCGGTCAGCTCGAACATGCCGAGCTTCTTGTTGTAGGCGGCGATCTCGCGCTCGCCCTGGTACACCTGCACGGTCACCGACGGCTGGTTGTCCTCGGCGGTCGTGAACACTTCCGAGCGCCTGGTCGGGATCGTGGTGTTGCGCTCGATCAGCCTGGTCATGATGCCACCCTTGGTCTCGATGCCCAGGGACAGCGGGGTGACGTCGAGCAGCAGGACGTCCTTGACCTCGCCCTTCAGCACACCCGCCTGCAAGGCCGCTCCGACGGCCACGACCTCGTCCGGGTTCACGCCCTTGTGCGGGTCCTTGCCGGTGAGCTTCTTCACCAGGTCGGTCACGGCCGGCATCCGGGTGGAGCCGCCGACCAGGATGACGTGGTCGACGTCCGAGACCTCGATCTTGGCGTCCTTGACGGCCTGGTGGAACGGGCCCTCGCAGCGCTCCAGCAGGTCGGCGGTCAGCTGCTGGAACTGGGCGCGGGTGAGCTTCTCGTCCAGGTGGAGCGCACCCTCGGCGGAGGCCGTGATGTAGGGCAGGTTGATCGTCGTCTCGGTCGCGGCGGACAGTTCGATCTTCGCCTTCTCGGCGGCCTCCCGGAGCCGCTGGGCGGCCATCTTGTCCTTGGACAGGTCGATGCCGTAGCCGTTCTTGAACTGCTTGACCAGGTGTTCGACGATCCGCTGGTCCCAGTCGTCACCGCCCAGGTGGGTGTCGCCGGAGGTGGCCTTCACCTCCACCACGCCCTCGCCGATCTCCAGCAGCGACACGTCGAAGGTGCCGCCACCGAGGTCGAAGACCAGCACCGTCTGGTCGTTCTCCTTGTCCAGGCCGTACGCGAGCGCGGCGGCGGTCGGCTCGTTGATGATCCGGGCCACCTTCAGGCCCGCGATCTCGCCGGCTTCCTTGGTCGCGGTGCGCTGGGAGTCGTTGAAGTACGCAGGCACGGTGATCACCGCGTCCGCCACGTCCTCACCCAGGTACGCCTCGGCGTCGCGCTTCAGCTTCTGCAGGACCCGGGCCGAGATCTCCTGCGCGGTGTAGCGCTTGCCGTTCACGTCCCCTTTCTCCGGGAACCGCCAGCCACTCTCGCCCATGTGCCGCTTCACCGAACGCGCGGTGCGGTCCACATTGGTCACGGCCTGCCGCTTGGCGACCTCGCCGACCAGCACCTCGCCGCCCTTGCCGAAGGCCACCACCGACGGGGTGGTCCGGGCGCCCTCGGCGTTGGCGATGACGGCCGGCTCGCCGCCCTCCAGCACGCAGACCACCGAGTTCGTCGTTCCCAGGTCGATACCGACTGCGCGTGTCATTGCCGGGCCTCCTCTTCTGCTCACCCCTTCCACCTTGCCTCAGTGGGAGGAATGAAACTTGAGCCTCATAGACTCAAGAATAAGTCGATGGCTGCGGCTGGAGGAAATCTGTACGCATAGTCGCCGGTGAGTGGACAGCGGCCGTCCTTCAATGGCGTGGCGCTGTGGTCCGGCCGGGCAGGGCGACCGGTGGGACGTAGTCGCCCAGGAGAGTGCGGTGCCACCACGCGCCGGTGGCACGCAGATCGCGCCACTCGGTGAAGCGGTAGCGGTAGAGGCGGGCGCGGACGTAGGTGGGAGGGTCCTCCCGGAACGGGTTGGTGCCGATCAGCCGGAGGACCTCGGTGTTGTTGTCGAGGAGTGCGGCCAGCAGCCGCGGGAACCACGGTTCCGCATAAGCCGGTGAGATGGCGGCGAACCACATCTGCCAGTCCAGTCGCAGGTGGTACGGCGCGATCTGGGAAGGCCGGTAGCGCACGTCGCCCGGTTTTCCTTTGAAGGCGTACTCCTTCCACACCGTTGTGGCTCCGATCTCCCGGTCGTCGGTGCCCTCGACGACGATCTCGTAGCGGGCTCTGCCGATGGATCCGAAGGCGCCGTAGGTGTTGACCAGGTGCAGGGGGTTGAAGGACGCGTTCATGATCTGGCGGCGGGAGACCAGGTTCCGGGCCGGCCAGTAGCTGAGCGCCACGAGCAGTACGGCGGCGGCCATCACAAGTCCCTCGTACCAGGTCGGCGGGCTCGAGAAGTGGTGGGCCGCGGGCAGGCCGAGGGTGCGGGAAGTGGCGCCGGTGCCGAGGACGGACAGGGCCAGCACGACGGCGAGCCAGTTGAGCCAGGCGAAGTTGCCGGAGGCGATGAGCCACAACTGGGTGACGATCATGAAGACGGCGGCGGCGCTCGCCGCAGGCTGAGGGGCGAAGAGCGCGAACGGTGCCAGCAACTGCGCGAGGTGGTTGGCGGCGGCCTCCACTCGGTGGACGGGTTTGGGCAGGTGGTGGAAGAACCAGCTGAGCGGTCCCGGCATGGGCTGGGTCTCGTGGTGGTAGTAGAGGCAGGTCAGATCGCGCCAGCAGGAATCGCCGCGCAGCTTGATCAGCCCGGCACCGACCTCCAGGCGGAAGAGCAGCCAGCGCAGCAGCCACAGCACCAGGATCGGCGGGGCGACGTCCGCGTTGCCGAGGAAGATCGCGAGGAAGCCGGTCTCCGCCAGCAACGATTCCCACATGTAGGCGAACCACGTCTGGCCGACATTGACGATCGACAGATACGCCGCCCACGTGGCCAGCCACATGAGGATGGACGCCCACAGCGGCACGGCGTCCCCCGCGCCCGCCGCCAGGGCGGCCGACAGGGCCACGCCCGTCCAGATCACGGCGGCGAGGAAGCGGTCCGAGCAGTGCAGGTGGAAGACGCTGGGTGCGTTCACGAACCGGACGCGCGCCACGAACGCCGATGCGGGAAGCAGACCGCGCTCCCCGATGAGTCCGCGGAACTGAGCGGCCACACTGAGGAACGCCACGAAGTAGACCACCGCGAGACCCCGCTGGAACAGCAGCCTGCCCAGCCAGTAGTCCGCGTCGGAAAACCACTCCACGACGCCCTCCTCGCCGCAGTCGACACGCTCTCGTACGGCACCTAACCGTCCATGCGCCCCCAGCACTTCCTCGCAGCGGGTCTGGGCCATCCACCACCACGAGTTGAAGCAGGCCGTAGGCAGCCAATCCGACCTCGACCGCGGTACGGGCCAGCTCGTTCACCACCCCGGCGGTTTCTAGGCGGCGGTGGGGGCGAGGTCGGCGCGGCCGAACAGGAGCGCGTAGCCGCGGGGCAGGTGGGCGAGGAGGCGGTCGGTGAGCCGGTCGTCGCCGAGGGATTCGAGGGCGGCCAGGACGGAGGAGACGTCCCAGCGGGCACCGGCGAGGCTGGTGTCCAGGGCTCGGGCGGCGGCTTCGACGAAGGCGGGCGCGGCGACGGGTTGGGGCAGGGGGATCTGCGCGGCGAAGACTGCGCGGGCCCGCTCAGGGAGCGCGGCGGCCAACTCGCAGCGTTCCTCGCCGGCGAGCTGGGAGCCGAGGACGGCCAGGACGGTGTCGAGGACGCGTTCGGCTTCCTCGTCGCTGGGGTAGCGGCCGAGCATGCGGACCTGCTGGATCAGGCGGCGGTGCCGGGTCATGACGATGGCCTTCCGGGACGGACCGCCGCCGCGTGGGCGGCGGCACGAAAGCGGGTCAGGGTCGGTGGCCGGGGTGAGGTCGGCCGAACAGGACGTCGTAGCCGGGCGGCAGCTGGAACAGGACGGCCTCCATGAGCTCGTCGCCGGCGGCGTCGGCCACCGTGGACAGGACGGCGCCGATGTCCCACACGGCGGTCTTCTCGGTGGCACCGTCGATCCAGGCGGCGGTGGCGCGCACGAACCGTTCGGGACTGAGCGGTTCGGCGGCCTGCAAGGGGTTCAACAGGATCAGGGCGAAGGTCTCGGGCAGACGGGCCGCGAGCTTCGCGCGCACGTCGCCGATCAAGTGGGCGCCGAGCAGGGCCAGCACGACGCGGGCCGCGCGGTCGGCATCCCGGGGCGTGTCATACTCGCCGCGTTCCTGGACCTGGTCCAAGAACGCCTCCCATCGAATCGTCACCGCGCATTCCTCCCTTCGTCCCGGCACGCTGCCGGGTACGGGTGTGCGGGGACCGGTCAGGGGCTGGCGGCCAGGCGGCGGCTGAGGCCGGTGAGCTTGAGCAGCCTGGCCACGGGCCTGCCTACGCCGCGCAGGACGAGCCGCCCGCCGTACTGGTCGGCCTGGTTACGGGCCTGGACGAGGACGCGCAGGCCCGAGCAGTCCATGAACGTCACCTCCGACAGGTCGAGCACCACCTCCCGGTGCGCCTCGAGCGCGGCGGCCAGCCGGTGGCGAAGCCGCGGCGCGGTGGCGAGGTCGATCTCACCACCGGCCCTCACCACGAACGGTGCCGACCGCCCGTCGCGCACGGCGTCGTCGGCCGGTACTGCCCGGGCCGCACCGGGGGGATGCGGGGGCGTTCCGTGCCGCCCGCTCGGGTGCGGGCGGCACGGAACGGCACAGGGATGCGGTCAGGCCTTGATCTCCTTGCGGTCGCCGGTCTGGCTGATGGCGATCTTGCGGGGCTTGGCCTTCTCCGCAACCGGGATCTTCAGGGTCAGCACGCCGGCGTCGTAGTCGGCGGTGATCCCCTCGGGGTCGAGCGTGTCGGAGAGCATGACCTGCCGGGAGAACACGCCGAGCGGACGCTCGGACATCTCCCACTTCGCGTCCTCGCCCTCATGACGCGGACGGCGCTCGGCCTTGACGGTCAGCATGTTCCGCTCGACATCGATGTCGATCGCGTCCGGGTCCACCCCGGGCAGGTCGAAGCAGATCACGTACTCGTCGCCGGCGCGGTAGGCGTCCAGCGGCATCGGCGTCGGACGGGACCAGGTGCCGGTCGTGCCGAAGAACTGCTGGGTCAGCCGGTCCAGCTCGCGGAACGGGTCGGTGCGCATCAGCATCGCGAAACACCTCCACTGGTTGTTGGGTGCCAGTGCGCTTCACCTGAATCTGTTCTAACATGTCATCCATCCGATGACAAATTCGCCAGTCGCCAAGGAAGTGACAACGATGCGAGAGCGGCCCGAGGCCCCCGTCACCGGCGGCGGACCGCCGACGGGCCCGGCGTCCCTCCTCGCCGCCGCCGCGGCGCTCGCCGCCATGGACGAGGCCGTCCGCACCGCGCAGGACACCGGGGCAGCGACCCCGCCCGCCTCTCAAGCCGGCCCCGAGCAGGCACTGGCCGCCCTGCTCCTGCTGCGAGAGCTGCGCACCGAGCTCGCCGGCTGGGAGGCCCCGCTGGTGGAGGCCGCCCGCGCCGCCGGCGCCACGTGGGCCGACCTCGCCCAGCCCATGGGCGTCGCCAGCCGCCAGCCCGCCGAGAACCGCTACCTGCGCCTCAAACCCTCAACCGGCCCAGCCGCACCCACCGGCGCCGGACGGGTCAAGGCCGTACGCGACCGCCGCGCCGCAGAGCGCGCCGTCACCGATTGGGCCCGCACCAACGCAGCCGACCTGCGCCAGCTCGCCGCCCAGGTCACCGCCCTGACCGACCTCGCCCCGGCCGCCCGTCCCGCCCTCGACCGCCTCCACACCGCGCTCGGCACCCCGGACGCCGCCGAACTCCTCACACCCCTCGCCGCCGTCCGCCCCCACCTCGCAGCCCGTCATCCCCGCCTTGCCCACCGCCTCGACGACCTCGCCCAACACACCGACCAACTGCGCCATGACAGCGACCATCGGCGCGCCTGACCCCCTGGCCGCCGCCGAGAAGCGCTGGCAGCGGATCGAGGACCAGCTCGCGGCGGTCGGGCACCGGATGCGGACCGACAGCGACGCCGCCATCGCCTCGATCGACGACTGCCTCGCGCGCCTGGACGCCCTACGCGAAGCCCTCCGCACTCCTGGGCGCGGCCGCCGCCCGGTCAGCTGACCGGGCGGCGGCGCATGGTCGGCCTGCAAGACCCCCATTCGGGGCATCTTGACAGGCGCCTGCCACGGTTCTATGCAGGTCGATGAGGAGGTTCTGCCGTAGGCCGGGTTCGCCCGGCCGGGCACGGGCGACCGGGCAAGCCGAGGAGGTGGGCTGCCATGACCGTTGCGCGACCGTGGCGGGATCACTACGCGGTGCTGGGAGTCGAGCCCTCGGCGTCCGCGCAGCAGATCACCTCGGCCTATCGGGCTCAGGTCCGCCTGCTGCACCCGGATTCCCGCCCAGCCAGGTCTGCCGAGGCCGGATCGGTCGAGCGGCTCGTCGACGTGATAGCCGCGTACGAGGTTCTGCACGACCCCGGGCTGCGCGCCGCCTATGACGCCGAGCGCGGCGGGGGCCGGCTGCATTCGGGGGCCGACGAGGCTGCTGGTCGTGCGGCCGCGGTGGTGCGGGTTGCGGTGCGTGTGGTCCCGGCAACCGGCAACGCGCCCGCAGCCACAGTGGCTGTCCGGCTCGGCGGCAAGAGCGGGTGGCCGTCCGACCCCGCAGTGTGGGTGGGGCCGGTGCGGGTCGAACCGTGCGCCCGCTCCACGCCGCTGAGCCTCTGGGAGTGGATGAACCGGTTGTGGGAGGTGGACCCTTGGCTGTGAACGACAGCGAGTTCCGCACCGCCATCGGGCGCGGGTAGGCGCCGGCGGCCGCACTGGTTGAGCCTGCGGATCTCCTCGGCCGCCGAGAGTGGCTTTCTCGGGCTCTGGCACCGCCCTGGTGGCTCCCTCGACGGCCCGGACAGGGGCTGTGAAATCCTCGCGGGGCTTCCCCGTGTGCTCAGGAGGCGTTCGCGGCTCGGCCGAAGAGGCGGCCGCCGAGGTCCACGCCGACCACCGCGCCGGCGGAGTCGCGGGTGAAGAAGCCGCGCTGGCCCTTCAGCCCGCCCTCGGTGATGAGGTACTCGTCGGCGTCGCCCGGGAGGAAGCCCATGGTCGCGGCAGGGTAGTCGGCCGGCATGTCGACGTCCGAGGCGGCGCGGATCTCCGGCTTGATCCCGACGGCCAGGGTGAGCCGGGTGCCGTCGGTGAGGATGTCGAGGTTCATGACGTCGCTTTCGTAGCGGCCGGCCACCTCCCGTGCCCGCTGCTCGTCGTGGGCGATCGGCTCCGGGTCGCGCTCGGCGAGCCCCAGGCAGTGTTCGAGGGCCCAGCGGGTGACGGCCTGGGTGAGGACGTAGCCGTCCGGGCCTGCGGCCAGGGCGACCACGGCGAAGTTCCGCTCCGGCACGATGACCAGGTCGGCGAACTGGCCGTTGCCCGAGCCGCCGTGGCCGATCGTGCGGACGCCGTTCACCTCGCGCAGGAACCAGCCGATGCCGAAGCCGTCGCCGAGCGAGCTGCCGCGCAGCTCGACCGTCCGCTCCCGCATGCCGTGCAGGGTCCCGGCGGGCAGCAGGCCGTCCCCGCCGCCGAGCTGGAAGCGGGCCCAGGCCAGCAGGTCGCTCACCGAGGAGACGATGCCGCCGCCGGGGTTGTTGCCGCGCGCACCGGCCTGGTACGACTTCCACGGCCGGGCGGCCCGCAGCGTCCCGTCCCCGTCGCGGTTGTAGCCCACGGCGAACTTGCGGACCATCACCTCGTCCAGGTCGAAGAAAGTGTTCGACAGTCCGATCGGCTCCAGCAGCAGCGCGGCCACGGCCTGCTCGTAGCTCTGGCCGGTGACGTTCTCGATGATCCGCCCGACCAGGTTGTAGCCGGCCTGGCTGTACGAGGCCCGGGTGCCGGGCGGTGCGACCAGCGGGAGCTCGGCCAGCTTTCCGACGAAACCGGCCAGCGTGCCGTCCTCGTCGCCGGGGTCGATCAGGTTCCAGTCCAGTCCGGCGGTGTGGTTGAGCAGGTTCAGCACAGTGATCTGCTCGGCCGCCTGTTCGTCGGCGAGCCTGAGCTCGGGCACGTACCGGCGCACCGGCGCGTCCAGGTCGACCCTGCCCTCCGCGACCAGGCGCATCAGCGCGGTCGCCGTGAACGTCTTGCTGACCGAGCCGAGGTGGAACAGCGTGCGCTCGTCCACCGGCAGCGGGTGGTCGATGCTGGTCACGCCGTGGGACGCGAAGACCTCCTGACCGTTCACCAGCACTCCGACGGCGACACCCGGGATGCCGAGCCCCTCGGCCGTCGCCGCGACGAACTCGGACAGCTGCTTCTGCGACATGGTTTGTCCCCCTGTGGGCACTTGAACTAAGTACAGGAAGACCGTAAGCCGCTGGTTGAACTAAGTGCAAGAGGTTTCATGAACTAAGTTCAACTAAGCTGACGCCATGCCACGACAGACCATGACCGCCGACCAGATCGTCCGCGCCGCGATCGAGCTGCTGGACGAGGAGGGCCTGGACGGCCTCAACATGCGCAGCCTTGGCACCCGACTCGGCTCGGCCGCCACAGCCATCTACTGGCACATCAAGACCAAGGACGAGCTGGTCCGCCGGGCCGCAGACGCGGTCTGGGCGGAGGTCGAGCTGCCCGAGCTCGGCACCACCGGCTGGCGGGCTGCCGCCACCGCCATGGCCACCGGCATGCACGCGATGCTCACCCGGCACCCGTGGCTCGGGCAGGCCTTCGGCAGCCACCTGCTGTACGGCCGGGGCAAGGCCCGGCTGGACGACTACAGCCTCGCCGTCTACGAGCAGGCCGGATTCACCGGCCCAGAGGCGGACCAGGCCGCCGCCACGGTGTTCGTCTTCGTGCTCGGCAGCGCCCTCGGGCCCGCCGCACAGGTCTCGCTCACCCGACGGCTGAGCCGCAGCGGCGAGAACGCCGAGCAGCAGCTCGCCGGCACCATCGCCCGGAGCACCGAGATTGCCATGGATTTCCCCCGTCTACGCGAGCGGGTCGGCACCACCGACTACGCCGCCGCACCCGACAGCAGCTTCGAGTTCGGCCTGCGGGCCATCCTGGACGGCTTCGCAAGCCGGCTTGCCGCCGGCGGATAGCGGACGATGGCGCCCAACGGAGTCGACGGTCCTTTTGGGGCACCGGGCCGCTGGGGCCGCGTCACCACGCCGCGGACCAGCACACCCGTAGACGGCGGTTCCCCCGGCGATGGCGCTGCCTGGCGCCCAGGCCGGTTGGTCGCGTCGCGGGACGCCCTGTCGCACCGGCCCGGATCGTTGGCGCTCCGCTGTGGAACCCTCCCGATACACCACCGTCGCTGCGGCCCTACTGCTGGTGTGGGCCGGTTCGGCGGCCGGGCGGCGGCGGGCGGGTTAGACGACGTCGAAGTTCGCCATCATCGCCATGTCCTCGTGTTCGAGGTTGTGGCAGTGCAGCATGTACCGGCCCCGGTACCCGCGGAAGCGGACCAGGACCTCGACCACCTCGTAGGGGCGGACGTCGACGGTGTCCTTCCAGCCCGCATCCGTGGCGGCCCGTGGTTTGCCGCCACGCGTGAGGACCTGGAACTGGGCGAGGTGCAGGTGGACGGGGTGGTGGAAGTCGCTGCTCAGGCGCCAGAGTTCGACGGTGTCCAGGCGCGGGGTGGCCCAGGTGTCGGTGGTGGTGAACGGGCGGCCGTTGATCGTCCACATCGCCTGATCGTCGCCGGCCTCGGTGCGGCGGAAGTCGAAGTGCCTCACCGCCACCGCCTGGTCGCGCCCGAGCGGCTGGGCCGGGGCGGCGAGACGGGTCGGGACCGCGCTGTCGTCCTTCGCCTGGCGCGTGACACGGAACTGCAGCACCTGGCGCATCTGGCCCTCGCCGATGGTGTTCACCAGGGTGACGGTGCTGCCCGGCGGGAACCGGCCGAAGTCGACGACGACGTCGAACCTCTCGGCCGGCGCCAGGGTGATCGCCTCGTGGGCGACCGGGCGCTCCAGCAGCCCCGCGTCGCTGCCGATCTGGACCAGCGGGCCGCCGGGTCGGCCGTCGGCCTCCAGGGCCAGCCGGTATCGGCGGGCGTTGGCAGCGTTCAGCAGGCGGAAGCGGTAACGGACGGCGGCGACCTCCAGGACGGGCCAGGGCGCGCCGTTGACGAGCTGGACGTCGCCGAGCACGCCCGCCGCGTAGGCCCCCTGGACCCCGGGGATGCCGGTGCAGGAGTCGTCCAGGGCGGGGTAGACGAGGGCGCCGTCGGCGGCGAAGGAGCGGTCGCAGATCATCAGGGGTATGTCGCGCTCTCCGCTCGGCAGCGGCAGTGCCTGCTCCTGCTCGTCGTGGACGAGGAAGAACCCGGCCAGGCCGCGCCAGACCTGCGGGCCGGAGAAGTCCATCCGGTGGTCGTGGTACCAGAGCGTGGCGGCCTGCTGGTCGAGCGGGTACTCGTACGTCTTCTCGCCCTCGCGCAACTGCCAGTCACCGGGGGCGACGTGGTCACCGTGTGAGGCGGCCGGTGTCCAGCGGCCGCCGGCCGGGCGGGCGGGGTTGCCGCAGCCGACGGGCAGCAGCAAGTCGGTGGGGTAGCCGTCGGACTCGGGGGCGGTGATGCCGCCGTGCAGGTGGGTGGAGGTCGGCACCGGCAGCCGGTTGCGCACCCGCACCGACACCGGCCGGCCCCGGCGCCCGACGAAGGTCGAACCGGGGAAACCGCCGTCATAGCCCCAGATGGTGGTCTTCAGCAGAAGGCAGACCTCGACCAGCTCACGAAGGCGGAGCTGTACCAGCAGGCCCCCCAGCTCGACACCCGGCACCGCTCCACGATGAACCGCGACCAGCTCCAGGACGCGCTCCACCGGCATGCCGAGACCGTCATCGGCTGACCCGCCCCGCACCCGCCATCCGTACCCCGCCGTCCCGGCCCGCCCAGGCCGGGACGGCCGCCCGTACTCGTTCCCGACCACCTGGAGGCACCGCGTGATGACCGTTGGCCGGACCAGCGCAGCCACATAGGGCCGCTCGGGCGGGGCGGCGGCCCCCGATACGGCGGCATCCACGCTCGTTGGGTCGAGCGTGGATGCCGGCGAAGCGTTCGACTGTTCAGATGTGCCGGCTCGATGGGCCGGTGGCCAGGGGTGGTGTGGTCACCAGTGGTGATGGTGGTCGCAGGGGTCGATGACGGTGGGGTCGGTGGCGGTGGCGGTGCCGTCGCCGCCTCCGCTGACGGTGGCGGTGTTGGTGAGGGTGCCGGTGGCGGTGCGGGCCACGCGGACCCGCAGTGTGATGGGCGGGTAGGCGTTCCCGGGGTTGAGGACGTCGCTGCGGGTGCAGGTGAGGGTCCTCGTAGTGCAGCGCCATCCGCTGCCGCTGATGTTGATGGCGGTGAGTCCGGCCGGGAGGGTGTCGTGAACGGTGACCGTGGTGCCGTCGGTGGGGGCGGTCCCGTTGTTGCCGACGGTGATGGTGTAGGTGCCCTGGCGGCCTGGGGTGAAGTTTCCGGTGTGGGTTTTGGTGATGGTCAGGGAGGGCGCCGGACTGACCGGGTTGACCGCGACGCCGGTCGGGCTGACGCCGACGCCGACGGTGGCGGTGACCGTGTTGGTGGCGGTGGCGATCACCGACACACTGTTCGAGTTCACGTTGGTGACGTAGGCGTGCGCGCCGTTCGGGGCGACCGCGACGCCCAACGGGTTGGCGCCGACGCCGACGGTGGCGGTGACCGTGTTGGTGGCGGTTTCGATCACCGACACACTGTTCGATCCCTCGTTGCTGACGTAGGCGTGCGCGCCGTCCGGAGTAATCGCGACACCGGCCGGGCTGTTGCCGACACCGATGGTGGCGGTGACCGTGTTCGTGGCGGTTTCGATCACTGACACGACGGTTGAGCCAGCGTCGGTGACGTAGACGTGCGCTCCGTCCGGAGTGATCGCGACACCCTCCGGGTTGGCGCCGACGCCGACGGTGGCGGTGACCGTGTTGGTGGCGGTTTCGATCACCGACACGTTGTTCGACTGCGCGTTGGTGACGTAGACGTGCGCGCCGTCCGGGGTGACCGCGACGCCGGTCGGGGCGGCGCCGACGCCGACGGTGGCAATGACGGTGTTGGTGGCGGTGTCGATCACCGACACCGTGTTGTCGCCCTGGTTGGCGACGTAGACGTGCGCGCCGTCCGGGGTGACCGCGACGCCCCTCGGCCCGCTACCGACACCGACGGTGGCGGTGACCGTGTTGGAGGCGGTGTCGATCACCGACACATTGTTAGATCCGAAGTTGGCCACGTAGGCGTGCGCGCCGTTCGGGGCGACCGCGACCCCGAAGGGGGAGCTACCGACGCCGATGGTGGCGATGACCGTGTTGGTGCCGGTATTGATCACTGACACGGAGTTCGACTCGAAGTTAGCGACATAGGCATTCGGCGAGGTGGCGGCCCAGGCCTGGGATGAGGCGGCGGCCGGCAAGACCAGTCCTGCCACCATGGCCAGTCCCGCCATGAAGATCCGCACCCACGCCCGTGGCCGTGGTCGCTGCCCCCTTTCCTCGGGCCCCGTGCCGCGATGCGAACCGGTCCACTGTCTCCCATGCCCGACCACTGGTACCTCCACCTCATGTAAGGGCAGCCTGTGCCAGCCACACCAGTGGCGGCGACACACTAGCGATCACCCAGATGTGATCACTGAATCACAGTACGTAGCAGATGGTGGATCTGGTGATCCCGACACGTTTCGATCCGGCACGGTCGGTGCCGCCGGACACGTAGCGCGCTAGCTGTCCTCACCCAGGACGTTGTGCTCACGCTGGCCGGCGGGCGGCGCCCGTAGGGTTTCGTCGGCAGCATCCAGGTAGCGGGCACAGAACCACGGCGTTCAACACGAGTCCGAGGCTGGCGAGCTGGCCCTCCTGGCCGTCTTTGTACGCCTGCTGGCGAACGTGGAGCGGGCGCGGCCGGCCCCCTCCAACGAGGGACTGAAACTATGACCGCGCGCCACCTTCCCATGCCCGGCGCAGTGGTGGGGCCCTATGCTCGTCGTGGTTTGCCCGGGGAGAGGAAACAAGCGGTGGGTTGGTGGGCGCGTCGGCGGTTGAACCGCCGGCTGGAGGCGGCTGAGTACCTGTACAAGCAGTTGCGCTGGGTGGACGCTGAGCGGGAGCTACGCGCTGTCCTGGAGGCAGCTGCGGACGGAGCAGGCTCGCTGGTCGGCTCTGCACGCACCCTTCTGGCCCAGGCGCTCCGCATGCAGGGCCGTCTACAGGAAGCGGAGAGCGAGGCCAGGTCCGCAATCGCCGCCCAGCCGGTTCCGGGCAGGTTCGAGGAGCGCGACGGACAAGACGTACTGGCCTTGGTCCTCGGTGACATGGGCCGCCACCAAGAGGCAGCCGACCTCCTGGCCGCCACCGCCGCAGCACGCGCCCGCATCACCTCCTCCGGTCAACGGCTCGTCCTCAAGAGCCGCAGCGACCGCCTCCAGCACCTGGCCTACCTCGGCCTGCACGAGGAAGTCGTCGCGGAAGCAGCCGCCGTGAAGACCGCCGCCAGCGGCACTGACGACATCCACCGGATCATGCTGCCGCTGGCCGCCGCCAACGGCCTGGCCTTCAGCCTCTCACTCCACGGCCACTACGAGCAGGCCGAACAGGTGCTGCTCCCGGTGCTCGAGGAGGCGCACCGGCAAGGCCTGGGCAGGTTCCTGATGGTGCTGCACCTCGGCGCGGCGCGGGCGCTGACCGGTCAGGGCCGGGCTCAGGAGGCGCTTGCCGCCGTCGACCAGGCGCAGGAGACCTTCGACCGGACTCCGGGCGCCGGCGCACTGACGCACGATCTGAGCGCGATACTTCTGGCCAGGAGTGCGGCGCTGCTCGCATCGAGCCGGCCCGCTGACGCCGAACACGAGGCCCGGCGGTGCCTCAGCCAGTGCGAGCGCCGCCTCGGCCCCGGTCACCATCGCGCGCTGGAAGCCGCCACCGTGCTCGGAACCGCCCTTGCGGATCTGCACCGCAACGATGAGGCAGTCGAACTCCTGCACACCACTCACGACGCCTGGCACACCCGCTTCGGCCATGACCACCACGGCACCATCCGGGCCCGCCAGCTCTTGGCCGCCCTCACTGACCAATCCTTCTGACGTCCCCGGCCGAACCGGGCGCAAGCGGGAGGCGCCTGCGATAGGGCCCGCAGCTCGGTGACTGCAGGGACTGCTGGCGGCCGCGTCGTCCGGGTCAAGCAGCCACTCAACTGCCCCGATGAGCCACGGCCGGCCCTGGTCCTCGTCATACTCGCCGGACCACGCCAACCTGCGACGCAGAGTGACCGATGCTGCTGGCCGTCGGCGGATACGCGACTCCTGAACATGTGGGCCTACCAGTCAAGACCTGTGGCCTGACCTGCGGCATCAGGACCGCTCGGTTGCTCGCGCGTCGCCGGTCAGCGCGTACCGGCGGCACGCGAGCAGCTCCTCGGCGCTGCTGCCGATCTCCTTGCCCAGGACGTGCAGGACCTCCTCGGCGTCCCGCTCGGCGACGTACCCAGGCGCCACCCGAAGGGCGAGCAGCCCGAGCTCACGCTGGATGCGCAGGTCCTCTGGTACAGCTCGCGCCCTCGGGCGGCCAGCGCCCGCAATGCCTCGACCGGGTACCCGTCCGGGCCCGGCCTGCTCTCCAGCTCGGCGACCGGCACGTCCGGCCGCTCGCGCAGCTCGGTGAACGCCGCCGTGACCGCCACGCGTATCCGGTCCGGCTCCAGCTGCGCGCCGCCGGCCTCGACGCGGGCCTGCGCCAGGTGCCCGCGACCAGGTCCGTGAGCTCGACCACCGCCCGCACCGGCAGCACCAGGCCGCTGTCCCGTGCGTGGGACAGCTCCGGCCCGGCCTCCCGGCCGACGACGTCCTCGTTCGACGGCGCTCTCGACGTCTCGGCCGGTGGGGG
The DNA here is from genome assembly GCF_027627435.1 of Kitasatospora cathayae. Lineage (GTDB taxonomy): Bacteria > Actinomycetota > Actinomycetes > Streptomycetales > Streptomycetaceae > Kitasatospora > Kitasatospora cathayae. Next base: position 156,287 of record NZ_CP115450.1, read on the forward strand.
TGGAGCGTTACGTCCGGTGGCTTGGCAGATCTGTCGGTTGTCATCGGATTTCCTCCGTTCGTGGCCGCGATAGTGGTCGTTGTCATTACGGGCATCAGGTGTACCGGGTCAGGCCGCCGAGCCCCTGGGCATGAGGGTGATCGTCGGGTACGTCCAGGCCGTCACAGCCTCGACCACGGCGCCGCTGAGCCGAGCCTGGTCGACGGCCCCCCGCAGCGCCTGCCGGGAGGCCGCCGAGCCGTCCACCCCCACCACGATGCGGCGCACCGTGCGGTCCTCGCCGTCCGTGGTGGAGTTCGCTCTCGTTCCCACACCACCACCGTGCCCGGGCCACCCGCTCCGGTCCAAGGTCCGGTCGCCTCCACCGGACGGGGCCACCCGGCTGCGAGTGGATCTCCGATCGCGCTCGCGCGGGCGGCGCAGCAGCATGGAGGAGGGACAGGATTGATCGAGGAGGATGGGGATGGCCGACGATCTGCTTCAGCGGCGTGCGCGCTGGTGGCCGACGGCCCGACGAGACCCGACGCTTCAGGTCATGCCCATGGGCTCGCGTCACTCACCGCTGCGGTGACGGCTCGGACGGCGTCCTCGGCATCCTCGGCCGCGGGGAGGCCTCGCGGCCGAAGCGGTCGGGATACTCCTGCCGGTCGACCTTCACCGGCGTGGGGTGCGGGCCCCAGCCCTCGTAGTAGACGCCCCGGACCAGGGTCGGCGACTGGGCGCCGAGATGAGCCGCGACGTCGATCGGGAGCCGGTCGCGCAGGGCGTGCGGCCAGGCCCGCAACAGCCGGTAGGCGCGGTGGCGGTCCTCCGACCCTCCGGTGGTCTTGGCCACGTCGATGAGCTGGGTTTCGCGGTCTGGACGGCGCGGTCGGAAGTTGGGCAGTCCGGTACCGGTCGTGATCGTCATACCCCCGTGTGACAGCGTATCCGCCACTGTCGCCAGGGCGGTTCGATTCCGTGGTCACGGTCCGCAGCCGATGGGCGTTACGGAAGACTCGGGCGCGGGGCGCAGACGGCTCCGACGAACTCGGCGACCTCGTGCCGCTCCAGCTGCTGGGCGATGTCGGCCTCGCTGATCACGCCGACCAGCCGGTGGGCCTCGATGCCCGGCAGGCGGCGGTGCGTCTGGAGGCGGTGCCGCTGTTCCTGGACTTCCGCCACACACGCCTCGCCCGCGGCGAGGAGCGGGAGTGGATCCGCGAGCGGTTCACCGCCGCCTGCGCCCACCTCGGTACCGAGGTGGGCGAGCGGGCCGGGCGGCTGACGGTCGGATGGGGGTGAGAAGAGGCAATCCGGGAGGCGGGCAAGGCCGGCGCAGAGTTCCGGGTCGGAGCGGGAGGACGAATGGGTCGGAGCGGGAGGACGAATGGAAGGGGCTCGCCCCGAGGATCTGGTCCGTGCGGTGCGCGCGGCCGGTGTACGCGACGAGCGGCTGCTCGGCGCGATCCGCGCCGTCCCACGCGCGGGGTTCGTTCCCGCCGGGCAGGAGCAGCTCGCCTACGAGGACAGGCCGGTCCCGATCCCGCACGGGCAGGTGACCACGCAGCCGTCGCTGTCCGCGGTGATGATCGAGGGCCTCACCCTCGCCGGTGACGAGCACGTTCTTGAAGTGGGCACCGGTCTCGGTTTCCAGACGGCGCTGCTGGCGTACCTCGCGGCCGGCGTGGTGAGCATCGAGCGGTGGCCGGACCTGGCCGCACAGGCCCGGCGCAACCTCGATCGGCGAGGTATCCGCAACGTCGAACTGCTCGTCGGGGACGGCAGCTTGGGAGTGCCCGAGCGCGCTCCGTACGACGCCGTACTCGTGTCGGCGGCACACCCCGATGTCCCCCCGCCACTCGTGGAGCAACTCCGTCCCGGCGGCCGTCTCGTCCAGCCGATCGGGCCGGGCGGCCGGGAGGACGTCGTGGCCTTCCGGCGGACGGCCTCGGGGCTGGAGCGGGAGCGGTTGCTCATCCCGGCGAGGTTCGTCCGCCTCCACGGCGAGTACGGCTTCCCGCCTTGATCCGGTGGACGCGGGCCCCTGCCGTACGACGGCCACTCGGGCACGACCGGCGAGGAGCGGCGCCACGGACCGCACGCGGTGTGGCACGGTACGGATTCCGCCCGGCGGAATGGTGTCGGTGACCAGCAGCAGACTGATCGGAAGGCGGGCGAGCCGGGTTGGGGCATGGTCCACGAGCAGCGGGTGGGTGGGTGGCGGCGCCGGTGATGTCGGGCGTCGCCCCGTGGGCCAGCAGGACCTGGACGGCCGTCGCGATCGTGACACCGATGCTGATCACGTCGGACCGCATCCAGTGGTGGCTAGCCCGGCTCCTGCTCGCCCAGGCGGCCCACTTCGGACCGGAAACCGGCCCTGGACGGGCACGCCCGAAGCCGGGGACGGACCTGGTGATGTGCCGATGGGGCCGGTGGACCCCTATCCGCCGCACCGGCCGGCGAGTGAGCCTGGGTGCGCGGTGGCAAGCAGCCGCAGGGACCCCGTAGGAGCGCTTCCAGGGGATCGGCAGTGCTGCCGGGCCCGGACACGGATCTTGCGCTGTGCCGCCGCCACACCGGATGGAGATGACCATGGAACCACCGCCCCGCGCACAGACGCCGTCCGGCGAACAGCTGGTGGGCGAGGTGATGTGCACCGCGCTGTGCGCCGTCACCGAGGACGAGAGCGTGCTGGTCGCCTGGGAGCTGCTGGAACGCTCCGGGTACCGGCACCTGCCGGTGGTACGCGCGGACGGCCGCTGCGCGGGACTGCTCGACCGCGCCGACCTCGCGGTCGCCTGCGCCGCTCCGGCCACCGTGCTGTCGGGCACGACCGTCCGCGAGCTGTCCCAGGGCCGCCGCCCCGCCCAGGTCCACCCGGGCGACACGCTGCACCGCGCAGCGGTGGTCCTCGGCCTGAGCGGCGTCGACGCCCTGGTCTCTACGGCCTGGCCAGAGGCGGTCGCCTTGGGGTTAATCCGGTCTTCTTCGTTTTCGTGGCCTTGTTCTTGGCGATCGCCGGTTACACGTGGTGGTGGTACGGCGACTCCCCCAAGGCGGTGGCTTTGCGGGCGAAGGCAGAGGCCAAGAAGGCCGCCCGGCAGCAGTTGAGCTGATCGCCCCGGCCTCCTGTTCATCCACGTCCGCCCGTCAGAAGCCGTCATCACACCGTTCCTGATGAATTCGGGTTCGACGGAGGCAGATGGGTCAGCAGAACTACGTCTCACCGCTTGATCGAGACCGTCACTCGAACGAACCGCACCCCCGCCAGGAGTACAGCCCGAAGGCCACCAGTGCATACATGAGGAGGGCAGGCGGGCGCCGTTCGGGTGGGTGGTCACGGAGTGCGGTGCACGGTCGTCACTCCTGGACCGGCGACAGACGGCGGCGTTCCCGAACTCCGGATCAGGCGGGCGCGACAGGAGGCCCGGGCGGCACGACGACGACAGGGACGTGGGCGTGGTGGACGATCTCGGTGCTGGTGGAGCCGAGGGCGAGGCGGCCCCAGAGGCCGGCGCCACGGGTGCCGACCACGAGCAGGCCCGCACCTTCACTCGCGTCCAGCAGGACCTGGGCGGGGCGTCCGCGCTCGCAGCGGACCTCGACCTCGACGTACGGCTCGCCGACCTGCCGGCGCAGCTCCTCGACGGAATCCGTCACCTCGCGGGCGACGACGTCGTGCAGGTGCGTCGACGGCGCGCCGCTCGTACGGGGCCACGAGGGCGTGCCCAGGTCGGACGGGTCGGCGCGGCCCGAGCCGTAGGCGCGCACGGCCCGCACGGCAACGCCGCGCAACTGCGCCTCCCGCAACGCGAAGAGCACCGCCCGGCGGGCGGACTCCGAGCCATCCGTGCCGACCACGATCGGCCCGGCCGAACCCGGTGCGGGAGTGCTGCTCACGGAGACCTCCAACGTGTGCGTCTTGACTGCGCCGACTGCCCGGCTCCGCGGATCCGGATGCTCCGGCGGCGTGCGGTCGCCGGTTCGCCCGCCTCCTTTCATGCTCCTCCGCCACTGCCGCCGCAGCACGTCCGTCCCTGGTGCGAGGTCCGGCCGGGAGCCTGCGGACGGCAACGGCGCGGCCGTTCGCGCGCGACTGGCAGGAGGGAGATCGTGGGAGTGGGCAGGCGGTCCGGCGCGGGGCCCGGGCCCAGAAGTGGTTCCTCGTGTCCGGAGGAGGGCCGGTCATGTACTTCGTCGATCGAATGGACGCGGGACGTCGCCTGGCCGAGCGGGTCGGGCACCTGACGGGCGAGGACGTGGTCGTCCTCGGACTTCCCCGCGGTGGTGTGCCGGTGGCGGCCGAGGTCGCCAAGGCGCTGCACGCGCCGCTGGACGCGATCGTCGTGCGCAAGCTCGGCGTGCCGTTCCAGCCGGAGCTGGGCATGGGCGCGATCGGCGAGGGCGGGGTCCGCATCGTCAACGAGGCGGTGATGCGGGCGACGCGCACCTCCGAGCAGAAACTGGCCGAGGTGGAGGCGCGGGAACGGGTCGAGCTGGACCGCAGGGCGCAGCGATACCGGGGTGACCGGCCCCGCGCCGAGCTCACCGGCCGTACGGCGGTCGTGGTGGACGACGGGGTCGCGACCGGTTCGACCGCTCTCGCGGCGTGCCTGATCGCCAGGAACCAGGGGGCGGCCCGGGTGGTCCTCGCCGTCCCCGTCGCGCCGCCGGGCTGGACCCGCAGGCTGGTGGACGCGGCGGACGAGCTGGTGGCGCTGTCGACGCCCGGGGAGTTCTACGGGATCGGGCAGTTCTACGAGGACTTCGCGCAGACCACCGACGCCGAGGTGATCGCCTGCCTGGACGAGGCCGCTGTCCGGATGGGCGGTGGCCGGCCGCCCGCCCCCGGCTCGCGACTGCCCGCCCGGCCCGGTTCGGCGCGGGCCGACGACCCGGAGGTCGTGGTGGACGCCGGGCCGGTACGGCTCGGCGGGAACCTGACCGTGCCCGAAGGGGCGGCGGGGATCGTGGTGTTCGCGCACGGCAGCGGCAGCAGCCGGCACAGTCCGCGCAACCGGTTCGTCGCGAGCGCGCTGAACCGGGCGGGTCTGGCCACCCTGCTGTTCGACCTGCTCACCGAGGAGGAGGCGTTCGACCGGGCGAACGTCTTCGACACCGCCCTGCTCGCCCACCGCCTGACCGACGCCACCCACTGGCTGCGCGGCCGCGACGACGTCGGTGACTTCGCGGTCGGCTACTTCGGGGCCAGCACCGGAGCCGCCGCGGCACTGTGGGCGGCGGCGGAGCCGGACTCCCCCGCCCGGGCGGTCGTCTCCCGCGGAGGGCGGCCCGACCTCGCGGGCCCCCGACTGCCGGCCGTCACCGCGCCCACCCTGCTCATCGTCGGCGGCGACGACCACGTGGTCCTCGACCTCAACCAGCAGGCCCGGGCACGGCTGCGCTGCGAGAACCAACTCGCCGTCATCCCGGGCGCCACCCACCTGTTCGAGGAACCCGGGACGCTCGAAGAGGCCGCGGACCTGGCCGCCCGGTGGTTCACCGCCCACCTCACCGCGGCGCCCGACACCGCACTCTGAGGCCGACTCCCCGACCAGGGCGCCATCGGTCGGAGGAAGAACTTCACCATCCGGGCAGGGCGGTGTGCGCTCAGGGCTCCACGGTCCACTACCACCTCACCAACCCGCAGGTCGCCGAGTTCCTGCGGGTCGCGCGCACCGTCCTCGGCGGGGTCATCAGCGGCCAGGTCGAGCTCCTGAACGGCCTGCTCACCCAGCCCCAGGGCCCCGCGCGCGACTGACCGCGCCCCTTTCATGCCCGTCCGCCCACAAGAGCCGGCCATTGTCTCGATCCACCACTTGCCAAACATGCAATTTGGTCGGCTCGCTGCGCGCGCTCGCCCGCACCGGGCGCGGCGAGGCCGCCGTGCTGGCCCTCACCGCCGCCGACACCCTCGCCTTCGACCTGGTCACCGCCGTCGTCGTCGGCCTGCTCGTCTCCGGCGTCCTGGCGCTCGCCGCCGTCGCCAAGGCGGCCAGGATCGAACAGGTCCCGCTGCACCAGGACCTCCCGCCGTCCGACCACCACGACGAGGAGCAGGCACTGCTGGCCGAGCACATCGTCGCCTACCGGATCGACGGCCCGCTGCTGTTCGCCGCCGCCCACCGCTTCCTGCTCGAGCTCACCCGGTCCGCCGAGGTCGAGGTGGCCATCCTGCGGATGTCGCGGGTCAGCGCCATCGACTCCAGCGGTGCCACCGTCCTCGGCGACGCCATCGCCGAACTCCAGCGCCGGGGCACCCTCGTACTGGTCTCCGGCATCCGCGACGAACACCACCGGCCCCTCGACGCCCTCGGCGTACTCGACCGGCTGCGCGCCGACGGCCACGTCTTCGCCGACACCCCCGAGGCCATCGCCCATGCCCGCGCCCACCTGCGCGGCGACGCCCCCGCGACCGGGCACTCCCGCACCGCGTCCGGGGCTTCCCGTTGACCGAACCGCCGGGAGGCCGCGGTGATCCGCCGCTGGCGGGACCGGCGCCGCCGCGTCGGCCGCCTCCCCGTACCGGCCTCCCCGTACCGGCCTCTCCGTACCGGCCTCTCCGTCCGTTCCGCCCGTTCCGCCCGCCGACCTCCCCGAATGAGACCGCTCCTGCGCTTCACCGTCACCCGGTACGACGACCACGGCGCCCGCGCCGAACGGCAGACCGTCGACCTGCCCACCCTCCGGTCGCTCCTCGCCGAGGCCGCCGCCACCGGCCGCCGACTGCACATCCGCCCCCGGCCAGCGGACGGCCTGCACCCCGGCGCTCGCCCGGAGGCCGGGCTACCGACGGCCGGTCGATCCGACAGTCTGTCGGGCTGACCACTCGGTCTCCCCGAACGCCGACGGCCTTCTCCCCGTCCAGTAGGGTGCGCGCCGACACACCGAAGCGCACCGGAAGGTAGGGATCCATGAGTTCACCGGCACCGGCGGCCGGCCCGGAGGAATTGCGGCGGCACCTGGGCGTCTTCGACGCGGTGGTGATCGGACTGGGGTCGATGATCGGCGCGGGCGTCTTCGCGGCGCTCGCGCCCGCCGCCGGGGCCGCCGGGTCCGGGCTGCTGATCGGGCTGGCGCTGGCCGGGGTGGTGGCGTACTGCAACGCGACGTCCTCGGCCCGGCTGGCCGCCCGCTACCCGCAGTCCGGCGGGACGTACGTGTACGGGCGCGAGCGGCTCGGCGAGTTCTGGGGGTACCTCGCCGGGTGGGGCTTCGTGGTCGGCAAGACCGCCTCCTGTGCGGCGATGGCCCTCACCGTCGGCTCGTACGTCTGGCCGGGGCAGGCGCACGCGGTGGCGGTCGCGGCGGTGGTGGCGCTGACCGCCGTCAACTACGTCGGCGTGCAGAAGTCCGCCTGGCTGACCCGCGCCATCGTCGCCGTCGTCCTCGCGGTACTGGCCGCCGTGGTCACCGCCTGCCTCGTCAGCGGCCACGTCGACACCGGCCGCTGGGCGGTCGGCGCGGACGCCGGCCTCCACGGGGTGCTCCAGGCGGCGGGCCTGCTGTTCTTCGCCTTCGCCGGGTACGCGCGGATCGCCACCCTCGGCGAGGAGGTCCGCGACCCGCAGCGCACGATCCCCCGCGCGATCCCGCTGGCACTCGGCATCACCCTGGTCGTCTACGCCGCCGTCGCGCTCGCCGTCCTGGCCGTGCTCGGCCCCGACCGGCTGGCCCACGCCGCCGCGCCGCTGGCCGACGCCGTCCGGGCCGCCGGGGTACCGGGCCTGGCCCCGGTCGTCCGGGCCGGCGCGGCCGTCGCCGCGCTCGGCTCGCTGCTGGCACTGATCCTCGGCGTCTCCCGCACCACCCTGGCGATGGCCCGCGACCGCCACCTGCCCCACCGGCTCGCCGCCGTCCACCCGCGCTTCGGCGTGCCGCACCGGGCCGAGCTGGCCGTCGGCGGCACCGTCGCCGTGATCGCGGCCGTCGGCGACGTCCGCGGCGCGATCGGCTTCTCGTCGTTCGGGGTGCTCGCCTACTACGCCATCGCCAACGCCTCCGCCTGGACCCTGAACCCCGAGGAGGGGCGGCCGCCGCGCGTGGTTCCGCTGCTCGGGCTGGCCGGCTGCCTGGTCCTGGCCTTCGCCCTGCCCGGCGCCTCGGTGCTGTGGGGAGCGCTGGTGCTCGCCGTGGGCGCCGCCGCTTACGGAGCGCGCAGGGCCCTCGCGCGCAGCTGAACCGTCCGCGGGGCCGCACACCCCGACCCGCCGGGCCGGTCGGCTGCGGACCGCCCGTGCTGCCACCGGTGGCGCCCTGACGACGGACCGCCGTCAGGGCGTCACCGGTGGCGGGGTCGCGGTCCTTGCTGTGCGAGACCATCGGCCTCCCGCACGAAATCAGACCACCCTCTCGGCCCGCCGGCAGGACTCAGCCGAGCGCTCGGTCGAGGTTGAAGGCGGCGCTGATCAGCGAGAGGTGGGTGAACGCCTGCGGGAAGTTGCCGAGCTGCTCGCCGGTCCGGCCGATCTCCTCCGCGTAGAGGCCGAGGTGGTTGGCGTAGGTGAGCATCTTCTCGAAGGCCAGCCGGGCCTCCTCCAGGCGCCCGGCGCGGGCCAGTGCCTCGACGTACCAGAAGGAGCAGATCGAGAAGGTGCCCTCGGAGCCGCGCAGGCCGTCCGGGCTGGCCTCGGGGTCGTAGCGGTATACCAGGGAGTCGGAGACCAGGTCCCTGGTGAGCGCCTCCAGGGTGGCCAGCCACTTGGGGTCGGTGGGCGAGATGAACTTGGCCATCGGCATCATCAGCACGGAGGCGTCGAGCACATCGGCGCCCAGCGACTGGACGAACGCCCCGCGCTCGGCGGACCAGCCCTCCCGCATGATCTGCCGGTAGATCGCGTCCCGGTTCCGCTGCCAGTGGGGGAGATCGGCGGGCAGGCCGCGCCGGTTGGCCATCCGGATGGCCCGTTCGATCGCCACCCAGCACATCAGCCGCGAGTAGACGAAGTTCCGCCGGCCGCCCCTGGTCTCCCAGACGCCCTCGTCGGGCTGGTCCCAGTGGTCGCAGAGCCAGTCCACGACGGCGCCGACCTCCTCCCAGTGAGCGCTGCTGATCGGCTGACCCCACTTGTCGTACAGATAGACGGAATCGATCAGCGCGCCGTAGATGTCGAGTTGGAGCTGATGGGTGGCGGCGTTCCCGACCCGCACCGGCGCGGAACCCAGGTGCCCCTCGAGGTGGCTCAGCTCCGACTCGGGCAGGTCGCTGCGCCCGTCGATGCCGTACATGATCTGCAGCGGGCCGGCCGGGCCCGTCCCCCGCATGATGCCCCGCTCGGACAGGAAGCCCATGAACGCCTCGGCCTCCGAGGTGAAACCCAGCCGGAGCATGGCGTAGACGCAGAAGGCGGCGTCGCGGACCCACACGTACCGGTAGTCCCAGTTGCGCCCACCGCCGACCTGCTCGGGCAGGCTGGTCGTCGGCGCGGCCACGATCGCACCGGTCGGCACGTAGGTGAGCAGCTTGAGCGCCAGCGCGGAGCGGTGCACCATCTCCCGCCACCGGCCTCGGTAGCGCGAGCGGCCCAGCCAGTGGCGCCAGAACCGGACGGTCGCCTCGAACTGCTCCTCCGCCTCGGCGTGCGGGCAGGCCCGCGGGCGGACCTCGTCGCTGATCCGGTCGAGGGCGAACACCACGGACTCGCCCTCGAGGAGCTTGAAGTGCGACCGCACGTCCCTGCCGTCGCCCTCGAGCGGCGCGGTGGAGGTCAGGGCCAGGGAGATCGACGGGGCCTCGAAGACGGCCTCCTGGGCCTGCACCCGTACGGTGTGCTGCTCCGTCCCGTAGCCGAAGCGGGGCGCGATCCGCGCCGCGAACGGCAGCGTCCCCCGGACACAGATCACCCGCCGGATCAACCGGTGCCGGGCGGCCTCCCGCGACTCGTCGACGACCGGCATGAAGTCCTGGATCTCCGCCACCCCGTCCGCGCCGTAGAACCGGGTGATCAGCACGTTGGTGTCGGGGAAGTAGAACTGCCGGGTCCTGGCCGGCACGTCGGCGGCCAGCTCGAACGACCCGCCCCGGTCGGCGTCCAGGATGGACCCGAACACGCTCGGTGCGTCGAAGCGCGGGCAGCAGTACCAGTCGATGGTGCCGTTGGTTCCGACGAGCGCGGCGGTGCGGAGATCACCGATCAGGCCGTGCTCGGAAATGGGCGGGTAGCGCGAGCCGTCCGACCCCCCGGATCCGGATCCGTTCCCGAACTCCATGCCGGCCTCCCTACCGTTCGGCTGCGGGCGGGTGCGGGCTCAAGAAGACCTTGTCTCTCATGGTAGATCGCGCCGGGGAACCGGCGAGGCGGGCCGGGAACGCGTACCCGTGCGGGCAGCGGCGCTCACCGTCCGCTCAGGCCGTGCCCGCCATCGCCGCCGTCGGGTCCTGGTACACCGCGTCCAGTGCCAGCAGTGCCCCGCCCCGGGCCGTACCGGTGAGCCCGAGCCGGGAGAGCACGATCTCGCACCCGCCCGTGTCCGGGGCCATCACCAGCTCGTGCACCTGACGGGTCACCGGTTCGATCAGGTACTCGCCGAAGAACCCGAAGTGCCCGCCGAGCACCAGCAGCCTCGGGTTCAGGATGTCCGCCAACAGGGCCAGCCCCGGGGCGAGTTGGCCGGCGATCCGGCCGAGGGCGGCCAGCGTGCGCGGATCGCCCGCCCGGGCGCGCTCGCGCAGCACGGCCAGGCGGTGACCCAGGTCGATCGTCGGGTCGCAGACCGGGTCGCCCGGGTCGGCGGCGTACCGCAGCAGGGCGTCGCGCCCCACCGTGGTCTCCCAGCAGCCGCGCCGCCCGCAGGCGCAGGGCTCGTCGGAGGGGACCAGCCGCAGGTGGCCGACCTCGCCCGCGTAACCGCCGGTGCCGCGCACCAGTCGGCCGCCGACGACGATGCCCACGCCGACACCGGTCTGGCCGGTGACGAAGACCAGGTCGCGCACGTGGTCGGCGCAGACCTGCACGTACTCGGCCAGGGCCGCGAGCTTGGCGTCGTTCTCCAGGTGCAGCTCGGGGGGCGCCCGGGCCGAGCCGGCTCCGCAGCCCGGCCAGCGCCGGGACCTCGCGCCAGCCGATGTTGGAGGCGTACCTGACCACACCGGCCGCCATGTCCACCGCTCCCGGGGTGGCCAGGGTCAGCCCGACCACGTGCCCACCGGCCGCGCGCACCGCGTCGCCGGCTTCCTCGGTGAGGCGGGCCACCGCGTCCAGCGCCGTCCCGGCGTCGACCGCGCGCACGTCCAGCGGGAGGCTGCGCTCGTAGGCCACTTCGCCGCGCAGGTCGAGCGCCAGCACGCTGACGTAGTCCACGTTGATCTCGGCGCCCAGGCCGTGGACCCGACGTCCGTCCACCTCCACCGCCTGCCCCGGGCGGCCGACCGCGCCCCGGTCGCGCTCGACGGCTCGCTCCGCGGCGCTCTCGCGGACCAGCCCGCCGTCCAGCAGTTCGGCGATCAGGTGCGAGACGGTGGCCTTGGGCAGCCCGGTGTCCTCCGCGATCCGGGCCCGCGAGCGCGGTCCCTCGTCGCGCAGCAGCCGCAGCACCAGGCTCAGATCGGCCCGCCGGGAGGCGGACCGGTCCCGCGCGACGGCCGGTCGCGCCATGGCCAGGTCCCGTACGCCCGTGCCGTCCGGCGGCTGGTTCACGGTTGCCCGAGTCTCCTCTCGTGCATGTGGCGCAAGGCCTATTGACTTGACCTTGTATTAGTTCAAACAATAGCCGAACGAATCCGCCGATGCTCGGTCCTGACTGAATCCGCCTGGTTTCGAACTCTCCCGAGCAGGTTCGCGCACCCCCCTCGGCCCTTCCCCCCTTCAGGAGGCACGTGTGAAGGCAAGCTCCCATCCCTCGGCCACCGCGCTCGCGGTGCTCACCGCAGCCGTGCTCACCGCCACCGTGGTGACCGGCTGCTCCCCCGGCGGCGACCACACCGGCGACGCGGCCGGCACCTCCGGCGGTGTGGTGAAGCGCGACTTCTGGGGCTGGGCGCCCGGCTACGACCAGTCGGTCGCCCTGTTCAACCGGACCCACCCGAACATCCAGGTGGCCTTCGACATGACCGCCTCCGGCAGCAAGGGCGGCTACACCAAGACGCTCACCGCCGCCAAGGCCGGCAACGCGCCCCGCCTGACCCAGGTCGGCTACGAGACGCTGCCCAGCTTCGACGCCGCCGGCGCACTGAGCGACGTCACCAAGTACGCGAGCGCGGCCCGGCCCCAGTTCGCGGACTGGACCTGGAAACAGGTCACGATCGGCGGCCGGACCTAACGGCAACGCCGGCGGCTCGGCCACCGCGGTGCACGTGGCGCCCATCCGGTATGAAGAATCCCCCGGAAACCGCATGAAACGCCCACAAACACCAGACGGACAGGGTGAGCTGTAGGCGCCGGGGCTGGAGGGGTGCGGCGGTCTACCGTCCGGTGCGGAAGCAAAGCCAGCGAGGCTGGCCGCCCTGGCGCGGAGGTCGGCGCTCTGCCGGAGTGTCAGCCGGCGGTGATGCGGGCGAGGGTGGCCTGGAGGCGGCGGACGGCGTCCTCGGCTTCGGTGTAGTGCTCGGGGGTCGGGGGGACGGTGCCGAATGCGTGGTCGTCTGCGGCGGGCAGGGCGCGCCAGTGCAGGACGGGTTCGAGCGCGGTGATGGCGCCGGAGAGGAACCAGGCCAGGCGGCCGTGGGTGCTGGCAAGGGCGATGGCGAGGACGGCGAGGACTTCCCGCAGGTGTTCCAGTCGGTCCTTCTCCGGCAGCACCTCCTGGGCGTCCGGCGGACCGACAGCCTCGCGCAGCCCGGCCTCGACCTGGACCGCGAGGCCGCGGTCGCCCGGGGTCAGTTCCCATACGCGGTCGCGGATCTGCTGCTCGGCTTCCTCAGCCAGGCGCGCGACCGTCGTCTGCATGTCCATGTGGATCACTGTAGTGCGCGTGTCCAGTGGGGCGTCGTCGGACAACGGGTGGACCAGGACACCTGGTGGACGAGCATCGATATCGGCAGCGCCTACATCGTGATGTCCGCCTCGGTCGAGGTGCTCGAAGTACTGGAGACCCGGCCGCCCACTCTTGCGTAAGCCCACGGAGCGCTCGGGCTCGACTGGCACTGACCCGACCGGGCCCGGTGCCCGCCGAGAAGCGACTGAGATTCCGGCCAGAGCGGGGACCGGTTCGGGACAGCTCCGGGCAATCGCGTCTCATGGACGACGGGACGGTGCTTACCGTTGACAGGACTGTTGGCACCCATTCCGTCGTCAGCCCGCATCGCGTGAAACGCCGAGGTAGGGAGACCGCACCGTGCCGTCCTTGCTGCACTACGAGATCGTGACGGATCCGACATCACTCCGAGCGTCGCTCACGAACGAACCGTCCCTGGGGACGGTGTACGTGATCGTCTCCAACACCCACCAGGCCGAGGTGAAGTGGGACCACATCGATGTGGCCATCCCGCTGCTCAACCTGTCCTCCAACCTGACGGACAATCCCTCGGCGGTCACCGCGAGCATCGAGCGGACGTACCAGCACCCGCTCGACGACGCGCTGGAGTTCGCGTGGGACAGCGTCAACGACTGCTTCCGGGCGCGGCTCTCCCGCGCGCAGCCTCCCACGCGCAAGCACGCGCTTCTGGCCGGTCACGGGGCGCTGGTGCTGAAGCTGGAGAACGTCCCGGTCTCCGAGGGCGCGGGCCTGAGCTTGCTGGAGATCCGCGACAACGCGTACGGCGGCGACGGCGGCGTCGCCAGGCGGGACGGCCACTTCACCACTCATCTCGGCCTGGTGAAGCAGACGCCGCAAGTCCCGCGCAACTTCCGACCGGAGAAGTCCCTGGTGAACGGTGACGCGAACGAGCAGCTCGTGCTCCTGTGGGACGGGCCCACCGACCTCAACTACGACATCGTCGACCAGACGGGGACCGTGATCCACCAAGAGCCGGCTGTGGGTCCGGGCTACCGGGAGTACTCCCCGAAGATCCCCGCCCCGAAGCGCGGCACCACCTACACCCTCGTCGCGAACGCGCCCGGCGCCGGACAGCAGCAGCGCGGGTACTTCCTCACCACCACCGTCCACGCGGTCGTCCCCGAGTTCGAGAGCGGGACGCGCACCCCGTGGGTGGAGGGGACGACCGACAAGGGCCGGGTCACCTTCGCCACGAACGGCGTGAAGGTCCAGCTGCCGGACGGCAGACTGGGAACGGTGACGGCCGACGACGTCACCACCCGTCTGGTCCAGGGGCTCACCGACGACGCCGGCTGGATGACCTTCCCGAACCGCGGCGTCAACATCTACCACGGCCACAACGCCACCCCTGGCATCCTCACAGCCGCCCGGGTCGACGCGGAGGAGGGCGTCAACACCCCGTGGGTGGGCAGCCGCGAGGCCGGCCAGAGCTGGATCGCGTTCACCGAACCCGGCGCCACCCTCTACAAGGACAACGGGGGTCAGGAGCGCGGCACCTTCACCGCCGAGAAGGTCGACGTCCACGGCCTGAACACCACCTGGGTCGGCGATCGCGACGGCGGCAAGGGCTGGGTGGAGTTCCCGCAGTCCGGCATCAACGTCCGCAAGGACGGCGGCGGGGCCTGGGGCAACATCGCCGCCGACAAGGCCGACCTCAACGGCATCAACACCAAATGGGTCCAGGGCCCCGGCACCGGCGACGGCTGGATCGAGTTCCCGGAGTCGGGTCTGAACGTGTTCCACGGCCAGGGAAGGGACTGGGGGACCGTCGCCGCCGGCAAGGCCGACGTGAACGATCTGGTCACCGGCACGGCGCTGGTGAAGAAGCGGCTCACCGTCAAGGGAGGGATGACGGTCAGCGAGGGACATACGCGGGCGCTGTTCACCCACCCCAACGGCTATGTGGGTATCGACACGGGCATGGAAGTCAAAGGCCGGGACGGTCAGGGGTATGTCTTTCGGGTTAACGAAGGTGGCGAATATGGAGTACTTGTCAACGGTCCCCTTGCTGTCACCCGGACAATCTACGTGGGGGGTGAAAATGGGGGAGGCAGGTTCCTTTAGCTAGTACCGCATCAGGCCACGTTCGCCCTGTAGCGCATGCTGGTTGTCGGCAGGCTGCGGTCAGCCGCCGCGGGCAAAGGCGTGACGGGAAATCCGGACACGGTCCGTCAGAACCGGTTGCGCCGTACGACGGGCCGGACGGGCCGGGCCTGTTCGGTGCCGCGCAGCGCGAGGGCCGCGATACGGGTGCGCTCCAGCCAGCTCATGACCTGGCGCAGCGTGTCGGGGTCGAGGTGGCGGGTGAGGTCCCGGACGGCCTGGTGGTCGTCGTCGGTGACAGGTCGAAGACGGCCTTGCGGCCGGTGGCGCTGCGGGCCGCGACATCCGGGACCTGCCACTGCGGGAACGGTGGGAGGCGCTGGAGATGGCGCTCGCCGGAGCCCGGCCGCCCCTGCAGATCTGCATGGCGACCACCAGCCGGGCAGAAGCTGCCGACTGCGGCAGGTCTTCCGGGCGACATCCTGCTCTGGCTCGCGGACAGCGGATACGCCAGCGCCGCCTCCTTCGAGGAACTCGCCGACCTGCCGCTACTGGTCTCGGTCACCAGCGAGGCTGACCAGGCAGGGATTCCCCGCAAAGCGCCAGACCCGTTACCTTCTTCGTGGCCCTGAAACGGGGCTCCTGGCCTCCGGGCCCGGTATGACTGTTGCCCCCTGTCGAAGGTATGACCTGGGGGGTGGTGTCACCGCGGCCCGGAGCACCGTATGACCGCTGATGAGAGGCCTGACCGGCACCCGGCCGAGCGCAACGCCCGGCCGCTGACGGATGCCTGGTCTGCGTAACGTGGATGCGCGCGAACGGTGCCAAAGGGCGAGGCCAGGACGATGAACGACCCTCGGGGGGTTCGGTGTTCGACACGAGTGACATCGCGGTCTTCCTCGGCCTGGACGTCGGCAAGGGCGACCACCACGGCCACGGCCTGACCGCCGCCGGCAAAACCGTGTTCGACAAGCGGCTGCCCAACAGCGAACCGAAACTGCGGGCCGTCTTCGACAAGCTCACCGCCAAGTTCGGCCGCGTCCTGGTCATCGTCGACCAGCCCGCCTCGATCGGCGCCCTGCCACTCGCCGTAGCCCGCGACGCCGGCTGCGAGGTCGCCTACCTGCCCGGCCTGGCCATGCGCCGCATCGCCGACCTCTACCCCGGCGAAGCCAAGACCGACGCCCGCGACGCCCGCGTGATCGCGGACGCCGCCCGCACCATGCCCCACACCCTGCGCGCCCTCGAACTCGCCGACGAGACCGCGGCCCAGCTCACCGTCCTGACCGGCTTCGACCAGGACCTCGCCGCCGAGGCCACCCGCACCAGCAACCGCCTGCGCGGCCTGCTCACGCAGTTCCACCCCTCCCTCGAACGCGTTCTCGGCCCGCGCCTGGACCACCCCGCCGTCACCCACCTGCTGGAACAGCACGGCTCGCCGGCCGCCCTGCGCAAGGCCGGCCGGCGAAGACTCGTGACCCTCATACGCCCCAAGGCCCCGCGCATGGCCGAGCGCCTGGTCGACGAGATCTTCGCCGCGCTCGACGAGCAGACCGTCGTCGTCCCCGGCACCACCACCCTGGACACGGTGGTGCCCTCCCTGGCCCGCTCGCTCGCCGCCGTCCACGAGCAACGACGCGCCGTCGAAGCCCAGATCGGCGAACTGCTGGAGGCCCACCCTCTTTCCAAGGTCCTGACCTCGATGCCCGGGGTCGGCGTCAGGACCGCCGCCACCCTGCTCGTCACCGTCGGCGACGGCACCAGCTTCCCCACCGCCGCCCACCTGGCCTCCTACGCCGGCCTCGCTCCGGCGACGAAGTCCTCCGGATCCTCCATCCACGGCGAACACGCCCCGCGGACCGGCAATCGGCTCCTGAAACGGGCCATGTTCCTCTCCGCGTTCGCCGCCCTCCACGACCCCGACTCCCGGGCCTACTACGACCGGCAACGAGACCGCGGCAAGACCCACACCCAGGCCCTCCTCCGCCTCGCCCGCCAACGCATCAGCGTCCTGTTCGCCATGCTCCGAGACGGCACCCTCTACGAGACCCGCACCCCCGAAGCCGTGCCCGCATGACCCGATCGACCTTGACGAAGGACATAGAGGCACCCCCCGCCGGCCAACAGGCCATGGCCGACCGCCTGGCGACCCCGACCGGCCGGGCCCAGTACCGCCAGCGCAGCGCGCTCGTCGAGCCGGGCTTCGCCCAGCTTTTCCAGCGATTCGGCCGACACCTCAACTACCGCGGACACCGGGCCGTCGACACCGAGATCAAGCTCCTCGGCACCGTCCACAACCTCAGCAAGCTCCTCGCTGGCACCGCAAGATCGCGCTCTTGACTCCCGAATGGAGTAGGTCGTGCGACAGCCTCTCCCCACTCCGGCCCGCGTGCCGAAACCCTCCCGACCTGGCCCCGGACGGCCACCGGGTTCGAAGAACCGCAACCCGGCACCCCGCCACGACGTCGGCAAGACCGTCAAACGCGAACCCACGCTCCAGGCCCACCTCGCCGCGCGAGGTTAAACGTCAAGCTAAGAGGCGTGCGACGGCCAGGGCATTGGCAGGCGACCCGGGTGATGAGCGGGAGTATCCGATGTACCCGGCCGAACTGACCTCGCCGTATCTGGACCGCTTCTCGGCCGCGGCCGCCCAGCGATACCAAGCGCTGGGAATCGGGCGCGACGACCCCGACCGGCCCAGGAAGATCGCCGCACTGAACTCGGAGGCGTTCGGAGCGCCGGTCGTCCTGTTCTGCTACGTCGACCGGACCATGGGGCCCGGACAGTGGGGAGACGCAGGGATGTACTTGCAGACGGTCATGCTGCTGTTGCGGGCGGAGGGGTTGCACAGCTGCCCGCAGGTGATGTGGACCATGTACCGAAAGACCGTCAGCCAGATAGTCGGAGCCGATGGCGGACTCGTGCTGTTCTGCGGCGTCTCGGTGGGCTACGAGAAGGAAGGCGTACCACCGCTGCGTACCGGGCGGGCGGACATGGCGGAAACAGTGAGCTTCATCGGGTTGTGACCGCCAGGCGGTCGACATCCAGAGGATCGCCCGTTGTAGCGCTGTGCGAGTGGCTTCAGCGCGGCCGGTCGGGGGCGGGATCGCTGGCGAGGAGTGGGCGGATGGCGCCGAGCACCGCGCCGACGCGGACGTCGTGCAGCTCGGTGCGGGTGCAGGTCTGCCTGGTCAGCCAGTCGACGCAGAGCGTCTGCACGAAGACCAGCCAGCTCCGGAGCACGCTGGAGACCGCCTCGCGCGCGTTCTCGTTGGCGAGCGGGAGAACGCCCAGCAGTCGGGCGCGGAGGGCGTCGAGCTCGTCGGTCATGATCGTCTGGATGACCGGGTCGCCGGCGAGCACGCGGTTGGCGGCGAGGACAGCGTTGCGGTTGGCGATGAAGTAGTCGAGGTGGGTGTCCAGTCCCTGGATCAGCTGATCGACCAGGGTATCGCCCGGGTCGAACCGGGTCTCGGCGAGCAACCGGTCCGCCGCCTGCTGGTAGACGGCCGCGAAGAGGTCGTGTTGCCGTCGGCGCGCAGTTCTTCGCCGCCCGACCACCGCTCCCAGCAAGCCGGTTCGTTGGACGTGTGCTACGGCGACCGGTATCTCGTCGCGAGCGAGGCAAGCCGATGACCCTGTCTTGCGGGACTGGCTTCCCACTGCGCTGGCCGTCGCGGACGGTGCGGGCCGGGCGATCGACCCGCACCCCATCCGCGGCTCCCTCCGTGAAGGCGGACAGCGGCTTCGTGTGCGCGAGCCGCTGACCCCGGCGGCGCTGTGGAGCTCCCGCAGGTGGCCAGGGCCGCTGCCGCTCACATGCGCGGGCCCGGTCGCGCTGCTGACCGCAGCCCAGTTGAGCACCAGGCTTGGAGGAGCGGTTCGCGCGAGTGGATAGGCGCGGGCTGTGGCACGCGGCTCCACCCGCTTGAACCGGCCCGCGATCCGAGCCATGGCCTGGTCGAACGCAGCCCGCCAGCGGGCTGCGTCCATCCCGTGGGCCGTGGCCACCGCCCGTCAGGAGTCCGCACACCCTTGATGATCACGGTGGCCGTTCCAGTTCTCGTGCGGGTCCGGCGCAAGACTGCGAAGTCACACCGGTGTACTGACCGGTGGCCCGTCGGGTCAGCTCCAGCGGCCTGCGGCGGCGGCCTCGGCGACGTAGTCCTCGAACGACCTGGGTGGCCGACCGAGCGCCCGCGCCACGCCGTCGGAGACGCCCGCGCCCCTGCCCTCGCGGATGTCCACGAGCAGGCCGGTGAGTAGACGAGCAACGCCAGCGGGCGCGCCTTCGGCGACCATGCGGTCCACAAAGACGTCAGGATCGACGTCGAGGTGACGGACCGTCCGGCCGGTGGCGGCGGCGATCAGGTCAGCCGCCTCGCTGAAGCCGATCGCCTGCGGGCCGGTCAGCTGGTAGGTCTGTCCGCTGTGGCGGTTCTCGGTCAGCGCCGCGGCGGCGACCTCGGCGATGTCCTCGGCGTCGACGAACGGCGTGCGCCCGTCACCGGTGGGCAGGGCGAGGGTGCCGGCCAGGACGCCCGGCAGCCAGAAGGTCTCGCTGAAGTTCTGCGCGAACCAGTCGGGTTGCAGGATGGTCCAGTCGACGCCGGAGTCGCGGACGGCCCGTTCGGCGGCCTTGAGCGGGTGGCCGTCGTCGGCCCGGCCGACGCCGTGGGCGGAGAGCAGCACCAGCCGCCGCACGCCCGCTGCGACCGCGTCGGCGACCAAGCGCGGCATGCGCTCCTGCCGGTCCACGCCGGGCTGCAGGTTGGGCTCCAGGAGATAGACGGCGGCAGCGCCGTCGAGGGCGGGCGCCCAGGTCGCCGGGTCGTCCAGGTCGAAGTGGACATCACCGCCGGTTCGGGAGGCCGTACGGACCGGCCGGCCCATGGCCGTCAGGCGGCGGGCGATGCGGCGGCCGGTCGTGCCGGTGCCGCCGAGAACGAGGATGGTCTTCATGCCCTCCAGACAACCCCCGCCGAGAAAGACGATCCATGGGAGACCGTCGCCGATCCCTTTGTGATCGTCTAGCGTGGCCGACATGGACGTCCTGAGCGATCTACTACACCGGGCCCGCGCCAGGAACGCGCAGATCCGGCAGCTGATCCAGCGGCCACCGTGGTCGATGACCTTCGCCGACGCCCCTCCGCTCACGGTCGTGGCCACCCTCGGCGGCCACGCCTCGGTCCGGCTCGACGACGATCCGCAGGCCGCGCCGGTGCGGTTGGCCGCCGGGGACATCGCCCTCATCGGCGGCATCAACCGGTTCACGATCGCCGACGCCCCGGACACCCCGCCGCAGGTGGTCGTCCGCGGCGGACGGAAGCACCTCATCGACAGCGGGACGGCGGCGCGGCAGAACCTGGCACCCCGCACGTACGGCGACGGGCTGCCCGGCGCCACCACCCTGCTCCGGGGTGCCTACGAACTCCGCGGCGACGCGGGCAAGCGTCTGCTCGGCCTGCTCCCGCAACTGGCCGTCGTGCCCACCGGGCCGCGCACCCGGGCGGCGCTGGACCTGCTCGCCGCCGAGGTCGCCCAGGAAGAGCCGGGCCAGGACGCCGTCCTGAACCGGCTGCTGGACCTCGTACTGGTGCTGGCGCTGCGCGCCTGGTGCACCCGACCGCAGGCCGAACCCCCCTCCTGGTACCGGGCGCTGGCCACCCCGGCTGTCGGCGACGCTCTGCGCATGCTGCACGAGGACCCGGCGCACCGATGGACGGTCGCCGAACTGGCCGCGCGGGTCGGCCAGTCCCGGGCCGCCTTCGCCGCGCACTTCACCGGCGTGGTCGGCGAGCCCCCGCTCACATACCTCACCGCCTGGCGGATGGCCCTGGCCGCGGACCTGCTGCGCGACACGGAGAAGACTGTCGCCGCAGTGGCGCGCGAGGTGGGGTATGCGGACGCGTTCGCGTTCAGCGTGGCGTTCAAGCGGGCCCGAGGGGTCAGTCCGTCGGGCTGGCGGCGGACGGCTGTGCACGGAACTTGACCACTGGACTACAGCGTCGGGCATGAACGCCGACGGCTGGTCGACGGACACCCGGACCTCTTACGACACCGTCGCGGTCAGCTGAGCCGACCACATGCGCGAGGCTCTGGCCGGGGCACCGTACCTTCGAGCGGCTCCGGCGCTGTTCGCCGACCTGGTCCTCGCCACCGGTGGCGGGCCGGTGGCGGACGTGGGCTGCGGCCCGGGACACGTCACCGCCCACCTGCACGAGTTGAGTCTCGACGCCTGGTGTCGACCTTTCACCCATGGTGATCGACGAGGCTCGGCGTGACCATCCCAGCTGTGGTTCCAGGTGGGCTCGATGACGGACCTCGATCTCGTCGACGAGTCGGTCGCCGGCCTGCTCGACCAGCAACTTCAGCGTGGTCGCGATGACCGGCACCGCATCGTCGTACTCGCGCCAGCCGTCCCCGTCGGCATCGTCTCCTCGGACGACCCACCAGCCGCCGCCCCAGGCATCGCGCGCCAGGTCCGCCACCGCCTGCTGCCGGTTGGCCAGCGCCACCGGCCCGGCATCGGTGACGACCAGGGCGACCGGCGGGTACCCCGGCCGGGTGTGCCCCGGGTAGGCCCGACGCCACCAGTGCACCGTACGGTCGGCCTCTCCTTGTCGGCGAGGGCCGGGTCGTTGGCGCGGACCTTCACGCGGAACAGCTCACGGTAGGCGGTGAACTTCGCGGCCACCCGCTCCGGCGACATCGTCGAGCCGTCGACCTCCACCATCAGCACCAGCACCCCGATCTCCGGGGCCTGCCACACCGCGTCCGGACCTACCTTGCGCTTCCCGCTCGGCAGCAGGAACTCCACCTCAGTCGCCCCGGACGTCACCGGTCCGATCCTGTCGACGACGAGTGAGTTGAGCACGCGTACTCATGCGTTGGATCCGTTCGTCAGTGGAGGGTGGGGGCGGATGTGACGGACGAGTGCGGGGAGACGCGGTGTCTCGGTGGGGGCGGGTCGGCAAGTTGGTGCTCGCGGCGGCGCTGACAGGGGCGGTCGCGGGGTGCGATCGCGTGCCGACCGGCGACGAACTGACGGAGATAGCCAAGGCGCCGCAGGCACAGTCGCAGCGAGCGGCGGAGGAGGCCCGAATCCGCGACCTGATCGATCGCCTGGGCCGGGTAGAGGGGCTGAAACCCGTGCTCACCCTGCTCGACGACACCTGCGAGAGGCACAACCAGAACCTCCTGGAGTCACGTACACAGGTGTTGTTGAGCTGCAAGATGCGCGCCATCGCGGACTTCAGCGTCCGGGGAGTGGCTTTGATCACGAGTTGTGGGTTCTGGCACAGATCTTGGGGAGCGGTTGCGGAGCGTCACCCTGGTGTTCGATTGTGAGGGGCTGGGTTGCGTGAGATCGCGTACGCCTGGCTACCCGGCAGCCGGAAGTGACGCTCCATCAACTCCTCGGTGGTCTCTGTCGTGGTCGGCCGGTGGCTGTGATCGTGCTGGTCATGCAGAACAACGCATCGTTCTGGGACTCGCTCGTGTTCGACGGGATCGACGACGTGGACGTCGATGCGGTGACCGCCTTGTTCGGTACGGTCGAGGTGGTGGCGCGGGGCCGGGGTTCCGGGGCGGAGTGTCCGGACTGTGGCCGCTTCTCGGACCGGGTGCACGACCGCTATCGCCGCAGGTTGAAGGATCTTCCGCTCGCTGAGCAGGGCTTCGTGATCCGGTTGGTGGTCCGGCGTTTCATCTGGGGGGCGGCGAACTGCCCGCGTCGGACGTTTGCTGAGCGGTTCTCGCGGCTGGCTGCCCCGTACGCACGGTTCACCACCCGGCTCAACCATGCCCTGGAGCGCGTAGGGCTCGCGCTCGCCAGTCGGGCCGGCGCCCGGCTGGCAGCCCAGCTGGGCTTCGGCGCGGGAAGGACGACCTTGTTGCGCAGGGTCATGGCATTGCCCGATCCCACGTTCAGCACTCCGCGTGTGCTGGGCGTGGACGATTTCGCGATCCGTCGCGGCCAGACCTACTCGACGGTTTTGACCAGCGTCGAAGACCATCGCGTGGTCGATGTGCTCCCGACGCGTGAGGCCGGGCCGCTGGCTGCGTGGCTGGCCCGTCACCCCGGCGTGGAGATTATCTGCCGGGACCGGGCCGGTGCCTACGCCGAGGGCGCACGGCGCGGTGCCCCTGACGCTCTGCAGGTCGCTGATCGGTTCCATCTGTGGCAGGGCCTCGGCCGGGCCGTGGAGACCTGCGTCGCCGCCCATCGCGATTGCCTGCACAACCCGTCGCCCAGCGGTATGCCGCCGGAGGCCACTGGGCTTGTTCCCGGTCGACCGGAGGACGACTCGGAGCCCGTCGGTCGACGCGCCGAGCGAAAGAAGGCGGCACACGCCTTGGTTCACGAGCTCCTGGCCCAAGGCCACTCACGCCGGGCGATCGCCCGGCACCTGGGCTGGGGCCTCAACACCGTCCTCCGGTACGCGAACGCCGCACGCTGGCAGGACACCGTCCGCGAGAACCGCCCCCGGCCCAACAGGCTGGACCCCTACAAGCCCTACCTGGAGCGACGCTTCGCCGCGGGATGCACCAGCGTCACCCGCCTCCACAGTGAACTCGTTGCCGACAATGCGCCCGTCACCTACCAGATGGTCCGCTCCCACATCGCCACCCTCCGCAAGGCTCCGGTCGGCGTGCCGCCGCGGCCGCCGACGGTGCGGCAGGTGACCGGCTGGGTCACCCGACACCCCTCGACCCTGAACGAGGAGGACCGGGCCGGCCTGAAGGCGGTCCTGGCCCGCTGCCCCGCACTGGACAAGGTCGCCGGACACGTTCGCGACTTCGGCGAGATCCTCGCCGACCGCCGTGGCTCCACACTCCCCACCTGGATCGACGCAGTCGACGCCAGCCAGCTACCGGGCCTCACCGGCTTCGCCCTCCACCTGCTCCGAGACCTCGACGCCGTGACAGCAGGCCTCACTCTCGACTGGAGCTCCGGCAGCATCGAGGGCGCCGTCAACCGCATCAAGAAGATCAAGCGGCAGCTCTACGGCCGCGCCGGCTTCGAACTGCTCCGCAAGATGATCCTTCTCCAGTAACACTTCGCGATGTTCCCCAAGAGCTGCGCGAGTACCGGACAGTAGGAAACCCCTGCCGCGGCCGACATATAGCCAGTGCATGCAGGTGCCCAACCGTGGCAGGATGACCTCATGTTGATCCGAAAGGGCGATGCCGCGTAGGCGTCCCAAGGCCGTCCGTGCAGAGCGGTGGCGGCCACGATGGCAGTATCCGGTCCTGAGGGTCCCCGGTGTCTCCGCGCGGACTCGTGCAGCGATCCGCCGGGTCGAAGACCAGGAGATGTGGCCCAACGCGGTCGCCAACGCAATCGCGTGTTTCGAGCGGGCTCTCAAGCAGCCCGGACGCTACCTGGACGCCTCCGCGTTTGATTCGCCGGGGGTGGGAGATGCCCGCGATGACCTGGAGTGGGCGATGCTGTACCTTCCGCCCGGAGCCAAACGGGACCTGGGCCGATTGATCACGCGTATCGATGAGGAATTCGAGCGCCGTACCTTGCCGGAGCCCAACTACAGCGAGTGGGCGACGACGGGCTGGTGGTGGACCAGAACGCGCGAACGCTGACGGTCTCCGGGGTCGTGTCCCTCCCCGCAATCGAACGAACCTGTCACCCTCCGCGACCGCTCCCCAAGATCTGTGCCAGAACCACTTCACGTGAACGAAGCCAGGGGAGACATCACCTCGGTGCTGCCCGACATCCGCGCGGCCGACCTCACCAGGTGGGGTCCGGTGGACCAGAACGGCCAGGACGGACCGTACACACCCGGTACCGTCCGCTACGCCCTGGAGTACCACCGCACCCGAGGTCATTACCCGGACGGCCGACCGATGCCCAGCCCGCGACTGGCGACAGACGGCCTCACGATCGACTGGGACCGGCTGGATCTGCCGCTCGTGAACCGGATCGAGGAGCCCGCATCCTGTCTGTCGCCGTCCAGCGGCGGCACGTACCACCGCTGCTCGCAAGTCCCGGAAGGAGCGGGGAAGGTAGCCGAGGCTCGCGCCCGGTACGGCACCGTGCTCGAACTGACCGTGGACGGGCGCCCCTACTTCACCGTGAAGAGGTAGGGAGCCTTGACCCCGAATGTTGAACACGGGCTGTGCGGCTTCGGTCAGAAACGTCTCCCAGACCGAGGGGCACGGCTCCCGCTCGAACTTCCGCACGCATTGGGCTCGTTCGGGTGGTCACTGCGCGGCCGGCGCATAGGAGAAGTGACATTCGGTCCCGGGCGGCCGTCCCGACCTGGGTGGGCCGGGACGGCGGGGTGCGGGTGGCGGGTGCGGGGCGGGTCAGCCGGAGACGGTCTCGGCATGCCGGTGGAACGCGTCCCGGAGCGCGGTCTGGTGGTCGGTCAGCTCCCAGCCCGACAACCAGGTCGCTCCGGGCGGGGCCGATGTGCCGCTCACCACGGGTTCAGGCCGTAGCGGCCGCACGCCCCGAAGAGTACAGCTCAAGTTGCTTCCCGACGAGGCCCTCCTTCTTGGCGGTGTACTCGGTCAGCAGCCGCATCTGGTGGATCAGGCCGTCGGACATCTCCACGCGGCGGCCCAGGACGGCGGCGAGGACGACCCCAGGACAGCACCCAGGCCGCCGGAACCACGGCGAGCAGGACGGCACCGGCCAGGACGGCGGCCACACCACCAGACGTCACTTGATAACTCGCGCGAGCCGTCCCCACCAGCACGGCGACCGGGACGGCGGGAGCAGCGCCGCCGACGATCAGGACGTCGACCAGGCCGACGACGACGGATCCCCGGACCGCGCCCGGACGGCGCCTGGACAGCGGCCCGAGCAGGACGTCGGCGGCGGCCGGGGCGGCAGCGAGGACGAGCACCAAGGCCTCACCCACCCCGGACACGGACGGCGGCACCGAGCAGCACGTCGACGGCGAGCAGGACGTCGGCCGGCGGCCCCGGGACACAACCGGGGCCCCTGTACGCGGGCAACCACTCGAACGGACGGGCGGCATCACGTCCGGCGGTGGCATCCGGCGCGCCGGGCCGGGCTGCCGAGCGGGGGCAGGTCAACCACCGCGGGAACGTCGACCAGGGCGGCGACATCGCTCGTGAGCGCGCCGCGGGCCGGAGATCCGGACGGCGGCTGGACGACCCTGACCCGGCGTCTACTACGCCGCGGCCAGTTCGCCTCCCGCGACGAACTGGCCGCGGCCATCGACACCTTCGTCTTGGCCTGCGACGAACATGGCTCCAGGCCCTACCACTGGGCCTACGACGGCAGCCCACTCAAAGCCGCATGAACCCCCGAAGGATCAACGCGGCGCTGCACTAGTTGTACTGACCACGGAGGTTGGTGACAGGGCTCACGGCGTGGTGATCTTGAAATGAGTGAGGGCCTTCTGGCTCGGTGTGGATTGCGACATCTGCACCTCAGCCAGAAAGGCCCTCATGCCACACCGTAACGCACCGCTGACCGAGACCGGACGCCTGCGCCTGGCCCGCTGCGTGGTCGACGACGGCTGGCCGTTGCGGCGGGCCGCCGAGCGCTTCCAGGTCTCACCCACCACGGCCAAGCGCTGGGCGGACCGCTACCGGGCGCTGGGCGAGGCCGGTATGAGCGACCTCTCCAGCCGCCCGCACCGCAGCCCCCGGCGGACCCCGTCGCGCACCGAGCGGCGGATCATCAAGGTCCGCGTCCTGCGCCGCTGGGGCCCGGCCCGCATCGCCTACCTGCTGCGGCTCAACCCAGCGACCGTGCACCGCGTGCTGACCCGCTACCGGCTCGCCCGCCTGGCCCATCTGGACCGCGCGACCGCCCGCCCGGTGCGGCGCTACGAACGCGCCGCACCGGGCGAGTTGGTCCACGTCGACATCAAGAAGCTCGGCAACATCCCCGACGGCGGCGGCCACAAGGTCCTGGGCCGTGAGGCCGGCCGCAAGACCCGTTCCGGCGCGGGCTACAGCTACCTCCACAACGCCGTGGACGACCACTCCCGCCTGGCCTACAGCGAGATCCTGCCCGACGAGCGCAAGGAGACCGCCACCGCCTTCTGGGCCCGGGCAAGCGAGTTCTTCGCCCGGGCCGGGATCACCGTCCAGCGCGTGCTGACCGACAACGGCTCCTGCTACCGCTCCCGGACCTGGCGCGATGCCCTCGCGGCCGAAGGCATCACGCACAAGCGAACCCGGCCCTACCGGCCCCAGACCAACGGCAAGGTCGAACGCTTCAACCGCACCCTGCTCGACGAATGGGCCTACGCCAGGCCCTACCGCACCGAACAGGAACGCCGCGACGCCTACCGCCTGGCTCCACACCTACAATCACCACCGCGGACACACAGCACTCGCAGGCAAGCCACCCGCCAGCCGCGTCCCCAACCTCACGAGTCAGAACAACTAGTGCTGGAAGAGTACTTCCGGATTGTTCGGCGAGGGGCCGTTCAGCAGCGGACGGTGGATCCCCTTCAGCGTCTGGTCGAAGAACGCTGTCACGTACTCGCGGGTGATCTCCACCCCGCGTTCCGGTGAGAGGGGCGCCGTCGGGAACCCGGCCTGCTCCTGAAGCAGGTCCCCGTCGGAGAAGCTGAAGTGGTCGGCGCCGGTGACCGTCAGCCACTTCTTGTAGCCGCCGAGGGCGGCCCAGTCCGGCTCCCACTCGCCGCCGGCCAAGTGGTTGGAGGCGGCCACGCCCAGCATGAGGAACGGCCGGTTGATCTGGCCGGGCTTCAGGTCCGGTTGGAAGGAGCCGTCCATGTTCACTCCGGCCAGTACTCGCGGGTCGGCGGTCATCGTGGCGGCAGTCGCCGCTCCGCCGAGGGAGTGTCCGGCCATGCCGATCCTGTGCTTGTCGATGAGGTGTGCCAGGCGCCAGGCGGAATTGCCGTGCGTCAACTGGTCGATCACGAAGGACACGTCCCGCGCACGGCTGGCGGTGACGGCCTTGAAGTCGAGTCCCGGCGGGGCATCGCAGATCACGCACGCCGGCGTCTCGCCGTTCGCCAGCGTCTCGCCGTTGTCCTCATAGGTGTGGCCGACGAGCGCGACCACGTAGCCGTGACTCGCCAGCTCGGTCGCGAGCGAGGTGAGCGTCATGCGCGGGTTCTCGTACGCGGGTGAGAGGACCACCAGCGGATGCTTGCCGTGCTGCGGCCGCGCGCCGTCGAAGGCGCGAGTGGCGACGTTGGAAAGGCTCTGTGGGGTGATGCCG
This sequence comes from Kitasatospora cathayae, assembly GCF_027627435.1. Lineage (GTDB taxonomy): Bacteria > Actinomycetota > Actinomycetes > Streptomycetales > Streptomycetaceae > Kitasatospora > Kitasatospora cathayae. The sequence continues at coordinate 184,446 of NZ_CP115450.1, forward strand.
GAGCCCGCCGGCACCTTCTGGCGCTGGAGGACTCCGGCTGCCTCGCCGAGGGTCATGTAAGGGGCCGGAGTCCCGGTCCCGGGGACGGCCGGGTAGACCATCGTGACGGCCAGTTGGCGGGGGCCGGATGACGGCACCCACGGGTCAAGACGGCTCGCGTCGGTGAGGTGGATGACCTCCTCGCCGGCGGCGTAGGGGCCGCTCGGCGCGGGGAGCGCGCCTTGGAAGGACCGCGGGGGCGCGGCGGCAGCCGTGGCGGCGGTCGCGTGCACGCTGGACGGCGGGGGCGTGGCGGCGAGTCCGGTGCCGGTCGCGGCCACTGATGCGGCGAGACCCAGGATTGCGACAGCGCTGATACGGCGCTTGCGGTTCGAGGTGGTGTTCACGGGCACGATCCTGCCCGGCCCCGCCCTGACGCTCGATCATGCTGGTTTCCGACTTCAGGGTGGTACTGGCTACACCCTGACTCCAGCGCCGCTGGCCGACTGCGGGAACAGCGGTCGGAGTCCCCTCCACGGTAGCGGCCGGTCGTGCCGGCCCCGGGCGCCACGCGGAGCCCAGGGCCGGCACGCAGGGCACGGCGTCGCCGGACACAGCGGGGCGGCCGGGGCGGCTACCGGCCCGCCGCCGCTTCGCGCGCCTCCCGGGGCCGGGGCCGGTCCTCCGCCGGCGCGCAGGGGAATCCCTCGCAGGTGCGCCCGTCGCTGCCCCAGGGGCGTTCGACTCATCCGCCGATCAGGTCCAGGACGCGGGCGTTCACCGGCTGCCGCACGGCGCGCCGGTAGCCCTTGGGGCCCTGGCCCCGAGGGTCCGGGCGGAAGAGATGGCTGAGGCCGGCCACGACGTGCCCTTCGAACGGGCCGCGCGCCAAGCGGCCGATGGCATCCACGTCCTGCGGCGGGACCTGGAGATCGGCGCCGCCCGTCACGGCGAGGAGCGGAACCGTGATCCGGGCGAGGTCCGGCGCCGGGTCGTGGGCGATGAAGTCACGCGTCCACCGCGCGTTCACCCGCTGCCCCTGGAGGCGCAGTTCGGCGTCCTCGGAGGCGAGGATCCGCTCCAGGTTCCTGCGCTGGAGGCGGTGGACGTCCGTGCGCATCACCCGCAGCAGGAGCGTGACCGGCAGCGGGAGTTTGGTGGCCAGCTGCTCCGCCTGCCAGGCGAGCACGTCGGCACCGGGGCGTGCGGCCGCGGAGAGCAGGACCGCTCCGGCCGCCTGGTCGTCGGCGGCGAGCCGGGCCGCGTACCAGGCGCCCTCGCTGTGTCCGACGACCAGCAGGGGCCGTACGGCGGCGCGGTCGGCGAGCCAGGCGAGGGCCGCCCGCGCATCGGCGAGCCCGTCGCCCATCCCGCTTCGCAGGCAGTCCCCGCCGCTGCCTCCGACGCCGCGCTTGTCGCAGCGCAGTGTCGACACCCGGGCCCTTGTCAGGGCGTCCGCCACGGCACGGGTGACTCTGGTTCTGCGCATCGGCCCGCCGGGCAGGCGCACGTCCGAATCGCGGTCCACCCTGCCGGAGCCGGGGAGCAACGCGGCGGCGACGGGGTCGGCAGCCTCGGTGAACGTCCCCGCCAGTGCACAGCCGTCGCTGCTGATGCGTACCGCCTCAGCTGTCATGATCCCTCCCTCTTCCTCGTGGTCGCCGTTGCCGCGTCACCGGCTCGAACGGCGTGGATGCGCGCGCGGGCGCGGTCAGTTCGGCAGGGCGCCCTCGACCAGCGCCACCGTCGCGCGCGGGTCGCCGACCTCGATCACGAGGCGGGCGTAGCGCTCGTCGGCGAGCTGGATGACCACTGCCTTCGCCGGGTCGCGGACGTCCCAGAAAGTCCTTTCGCCGTCGATGTGGAAGGTGCCGGCGGTCGCGACGCCCGGGACGTGGGTGCCGGGGGCGCGCAGCCCCTTGGGCTCCTTGGCGATCCCGGGGTCGGTGGTGGCGCCGCGCACGTGGGCCAGCGGGATGGTCAGACGGCTCTTGAGCGCCCAGAGCTTGTCCAGTCCCTCGATCTCCACGATCAGGTTGTCGCCGTCGATGCTGACATGCGCCATGGTGAGTCCCTAAGAATGTGAGGCGGGCCGGGAGGACCGGGTGTGGCTGATGGTGCTCTGCCGTTTGTGGCTCGGAAGGAATGGCCGCCCGGTCCTTCGGGATGCTCCGACTGCTGATTGAGGACTGCGGTCATCGCTGGTTAGGGACCTGTCGGCGGAGTGTCTTCGGACCACGAGGTGCTGGTCACGAGGGATACCGAGCGACGGGCTTGAGCGCGTCTCACGAGCGGGCGCGGGCTGACCGACGTTCCTCCCCGGAGGCTCCGGGCGGGAGCCCCCGGGGGACGCGCCGGACCTCACGCGGCTCGTCGCCGTCGCCGTAGACCGACGAGACGCTGCGGTTCCGCTGCTCAGTTCCTCGACGCCTGTTGGGCGTTGTCCGGGCGGGCGAGGTCCAGGCAGCCGGTGAAGAAGGCGGCGAGCTTGTCGATCGCCGGGTCGATGTACTCCTCCTTGTCGTAGAGGTCGACGTGGCCGGCGCCTTCGATCCGGTACAACTCCGCCGACCCGGTGGCCCGTTGGTGCGCCTCGACCGCCATCCACGCGGTGACGGCGCGTTCGCCGACGATCTGCAGCAGCAGCCGGGGCCGATCAGTGGGACGGCGAAGAACGGGTCGTGGCACGCCAGTCGGTCGATGCTCTCCCCGGCGAGGCTCGATTGAGTGACGGGAGTGTGTACCGGATCGACGGCCGAATCCGTTCAAGAACAGGAGGAAAGACGCAGACGGCCGGGCCCCGGAACGAGGGGGTGCGTTCCACACGGGCCCGGCCGGCGGGAGGCCAGCAGCGCCGACAGGAGGCGCGGCTGCTCTGCTCGGCGGCCCGGTGGGCGCTGTGGTGGGGCCGCCGTGCCGGGAATGCTAAACCCGCCCATCAGCCCATGGCCAGGGCTTTGACCTGTACATCGGCCTGGTCGCCTTCGGCGCGCCGTTCCTGGCCAATCCGGACCTGGTCCGCCGCTCCGGGAGAACCTGCCGCTGCCGCGGCCGCCCCGGCCACGTTCTACGGCGGAGGGGGGCCGGCTACACGGACTACCCGTCCTACCGGGGCGACGAAGCCGCGGCCGATGTCCAGTCCGGCATGCCGCCGCACCCGGCGCTGCAAGACCTGCCGACGGTCGGCTGCCGCGCCTGCCCCGGGGCAGTGCCACCGCCAAGCCGGAAGGGCGTCTCGAGAGGGTGCGAGGGCCGCCGAAGAACAGCTGGAGGCCACCCGTACAGCCAACGCCGCGCCCCGACCGGCTGGAGTGCCCGCAGTGCGCACGGGACCGCGCCGAGAAGAACCTGGGCCCGCTCGTGCCCAGCGGCACGCTGCCCACCTCCATATCCACCACCAACCCGCTCGGCTGGACCTCCAGCAGCACCGTCGCGCCCACCCGGGCGGCGGTCACCCACGCCGTGGACTCCAACGGTCGGGTCACGGATGTCACGTTCGACGCTGCACAGGGGGGCAGCACGCAATCGTTCCCCCCACCGACCGTGAAACGACCGACGGGCGCCGAAACCGAGGCGGTCGAGGTGCGCTTCAGCGACCAGCCCGGTCAGTATCACCTTGGCTTCAACGACGGCTGGTGCATTTCACGCTATCAGGCGGGTTCCGGCAACAACCACATCACGGAGGCGCCCTGCGACCACGACCTCGATACCACGCGGTGGAGGTTCCATCAGGGCCAGATCGTCACCCCCACCCTCAGCGGGGCGCTGCAGCCCAGCCCGAACGCGCTGGGAGCCCGACTGGTCGTCGACACCGGCATCTACCAGTGGCAGCAGGAACAGTTCGACCCGCAACCCGGCTCGGCCAATCCGCCACCGTCCGATCCTCCACTGGGCAACCCGCCATCGCCCAACCCGCTGAAGCGCGTGATGATCGTCGGTGACTCGATCAGCAACGGGCACGAGGGCGACGCCACCTGGCGGAGCCGGCTCTGGCAGTGGAGCCAGGAGCAGAACTGGCCTGTCACATTCGTCGGACCGCTGACCGGGACCGTGAAATCGAAGGACCCCCACCCGCCCGTGGCGCCGACGCCGACGAAAAGACAACAGCCCGAAGCGCCGAATCCGGATCCGGACCAGTTCACCGGGGCCTACGCCAGGGACCTCGCCGAGGCGTTCAGCAACGGCGCCTCGGCGCACTACGCGATGTGGGGCCGGCAGCTGGGCCAGGACGTGCCCACCATCGAGAAGGTGATGAACGACCTGAAGGACAAGCAGCAACTGCCCGACGTGCTGCTGGTCGAGCTGGGCTTCAACGACATCGGCTGGACCGGTGCCGGCGCCGACCTGGTCGACACCATGAAGAAGTTCATCGACAACGCCCGCGCGGCCAATCCCGACGTGCGGCTCGTGCTGGCCAACCTCCCCCAGCGCACCACCCTCGGCAACGCCAACCCACAGCTGCCCCAGCGCACCACCGCCTACAACGAGGCGCTGGCCAAGGCGGTCACCACCTGGAACACCGCCACCTCCCCGGTCGCGCTCGTCGACCTCAACGCCGCGATGGGCTGCGACCCGACCGCGACCACCTGCGCGACCACCTACGACGGGCTGCACCCCAACCCGCTGGGCGAGTACCGGATCGCCCAGGCGTTCGGCACCGTACTGCACGAGAAGTTCGGGGTCGGCTCCCGGGCGCCCAAGGCGCCCGGCAGCATGCCCGACCGGCCGTTGGCCACTCCGGCCGACGTGAAGTTCGACGGCACGCAGCAGGGGGTGACCATGACCTGGCCCAAGGTCTTCGGCGCCCACGACTACGACGTGCAGTGGCGCGAAGTCACCAACGGCAGCACGTCCGACTGGACGGACAGCGTCCCCGGCGCCGAGGCCAACCGCTGGGACCTCGGCTGGCAGTTCACCAACCAGCCCTACGACGGCCACCGCTATGAGGTGCGGGTGCGTGCGGCCGCCGGGGATCTCAAGTCGCCGTGGTCAAACCCGGTCAGCGGCATCGCCCACCCCACCACGGCACCGCCCCCCGCGACCATCGACGTCACCCCCGGCGCCGGATCGGTCGACGTGGTCTAGACGGCGCCCACCGGGCCGTACAGCGACTCCGGCAGCAGCTACGCCCTGTGGATCTGGGACGAGGACACCCCGCTGGTGCACTCCCGCATCATCGGCTACGCGTCCTCGGCACGCACCGCCCACGTCGACGGGCTGACCGCGGGGCACCACTACCGGGTGTTCATGGACACCTGGAACGCGGCCGGCGAGGGCAAACCGCGCATCGCCGGTACTGTGACACCGAACTGACCTCCCGCCACCGCGATCCGCCGGCGCTCCCGATGCGGACCCCGCACGGGAGCGCCGCCACACCGGCGGTGGCCCTGCTACGCGGGCAAGAGGCTCTGCCGGGCCTGCTACGCCCGGCACGCGTCAGACCTGACCGAGCACGACATCCACGACGTCTCCGAAGGCGGTTTGTCACCCGACAGGTTCTGGATAGGCACGTCGGCAGGACGGGCCTGTCTACAAGCACTGCGGCAGCCGCTCAGGCCAAGAAACCGGCTGCCCGTTCGTCGAGCTCCTGGGCGGCCGAAACGCCACGGTTCTTGAACTGGGCGAGGCTCTTGCGCATCTCCATTACCGAACGGCGGGTGCGGAGGGACCGAACGCCGGCCATGGCGTCGAGCGCGCGGTTCCAGGTGCCGCATGCCTGCTCGATGCCGCCGTCTGCGAGTTCCATCTTGGCCTGGGCCACCAGGTCGAGCGCGAGGATCCTCGTGTAGGTCGTAGCTGGTCGGCTGGCCGCTGCTGCCGCGTAGTCCTCCGCCGCGCCCTTCCGGTCGCCGAGTAGACGGTGTCCGCGACGACGTGCGGGACTTCGTCGTGGAGACGATCGGCGCCAAGGACGGCATCCTGGTCGGCGACGACACCGGCTTCCTGAAGAAGGGCTCGCGGTCGGCGGGTGTGCAGCGGCAGTACACCGGGAGCGGGGTGAGGTCGCCGGTCTCCAGGGTGATGCGCAGAGCCTCGACGGGGAGGAGCCGATTGCCGGGCCGGCGCCGGGCTGTCGTGCGCGGCTCGTGTCGGGTGTGCTGGTAGTGCGCCTCGGACGCTTCGCCGCCTGCCTGGGCATCCCGGCCCTCCGCACGGCCAGGACGAGCCCGACTGCGGCAGTACCCGCCCGCCGGGGACAAGTCGACGTCGGTGCTACCGAGCGGGGTTGACCGCGAGGTCGCCTACGGTCGCAGGCCGCGCATCAGGTTGGTGACGAGTCCGGCCGCGAACTCTTCGGTGACGGGCTCGTCGGGGATGAGGAACCGGTGGTAGCAGGCGCCCCAGAGCTGGTCGACGACGATGCGCGGGTCCGCGTCGGCCCGTAGCTGGCCGCGTCGCTGGGCGCGCTCCAGGACCTCGACGGCCAGGCGGCGGCGCGGTCCTGAGTAGTGCTCGCGGAAGGCGGCCGCCAGGTCCGGGTCGGTCTGCGCCTGGCCGACCAGTTCGGCAACGATCCGGCCGGCCGGGGTGTCGACGGTGAGGTGGACGAAGGCGCGCAGCTGGGTGAGCAGGTCCGCCTCGATGTCGCCGGTGTCGGGGAAGGCGAGGGTGTTCTCGACTGCGTTGAAGTAGCCGTCGAGGGCGAGCGCCCCCTTCGAGGGCCACCACTTGTAGATCGACATCTTGCTGACGCCCGCCGTCGCGGCCACTCGCTCGATCGTGAAGCTCGCCATGCCCTCGTTGAGGAGCAGCGTGCCGGCGGCGGACAGGATGTCGCGGCGTACCTCGTCGGCCGGGCGTCGGCCCCGGCCGCGCCGGACGGGCGCGGCCGGGGCGGAGTCGCTGCTTGAACTCGGTGTTGATGCCCTGGTCACCGCTGTCTCCTCGGTCCGGTCGGATGCGACCTCCCCAGTCTATATGGACGCAGCGTCTACATGTTGCTAATGTGGACGCTGCGTCCATTAAAAGTCGGGCCGAACGCGTCCGGCCGGCCAGAAGGAGTTCCGCCATGACCATCTCCACCAGCAGCACCACGCCGCGCGTCGCGATCGTCACCGGCGGGTCCGGCGGCATTGGCCGGACCGCCGCCGAACGCCTGGCCGCCGACGGCCTCGCCGTCGTCGTCTCCTACGCGGGCAATCCGGCGCACGCCGAGGAGGCGGTCCGGGTGATCGAGAAGGCGGGTGGCACCGCCGTGGCCGTCAAGGCGGACGTCGCCGACGAGGCCGAGGTCGCCGCGCTCTTCGATGCGGCCGAGGAGCGCTTCGGGGGTGTCGACGTCGTGGTGCACGCGGCCGGGATCATGCTGCTCGCCCCGCTGGCCGAACTCGACCTCGCCGACTTCGACCGGATGCACCGCATCAACGTGCGCGGCGCCTTCGTCGTTGGGCAGCAGGCGGCCCGGCGGGTCCGCAGCGGGGGCGCGATCGTCAACTTCTCCAGCTCGGTCACGAAGATCGCACTGCCGAACTACGCCGCCTACGCCGCGACCAAGGGCGCCGTCGACGCCATGACGCTGATCCTCGCCAAGGAGCTTCGGGGCCGCGACGTCACCGTCAACGCCGTCGCCCCCGGACCGACCGCGACCCCGCTCTTCCTTCAGGGCAAATCGGACGCCGTCGTCGAGCAGCTGACGCTCATGTCGCCGCTGGAGCGCCTGGGCACCCCGGACGACATCGCCGAGGTTGTCTCCTTCCTGGCCGGCCCCGCCCGCTGGGTCAACGGACAGGTCCTCTACGCCAACGGCGGCGTCATCTGACGGCCGGTCGACCACCCCGCGCTCCCCGACAGCCACCGAAAGGAATGTGAGCATCATGTCCAAGGTCGTTCTCGTCACCGGCGCCTCCAGCGGCTTCGGCGCCAGGACCGTACGCGCCCTCGCCGACGCGGGCCACCGCGTATACGCCGGCATCCGCCACACCACCGACCGCAACCGTCCCGCCGTCGCCGATGCCGCCCGCTACGCCGCCGACCACGGCGTCGACCTGCGCAGCGTCGAACTCGACGTCAGCGACCAGCACTCGGTGGACGCGAGTGTCGCCCGGATCGTCGCCGAGTCCGGCCGGATCGACGTGGTCGTGCACAACGCCGGCCACATGGTCCTCGGCCCACTGGAAGCATTCACCCCCGAGCAACTACACGAGGTCTTCGACGTGAACGCGGCCTCCACCCAGCGGGTCAACCGCGCCGTCCTGCCCCACCTGCGCCGGCAGGGCGACGGCCTGCTCGTGTGGGTCGGCTCGACCAGCACCCGCGGCGGAACCCCGCCCTACCTCGGCCCCTACTTCGCCGCGAAGGCCGCCATGGACTCCCTCGCCGTCACCTATGCCGCCGAGGTCGCCCGCTTCGGCATCGACACCACGATCGTCGTCCCCGGCGCCTTCACCTCCGGCACCAACCACTTCGTCCACTCCGGCCGCCCCGCCGACACCACCGTCGCCGACGCCTACGAGACCCGCTACGCGGGCCTGTCGGAGCAGGTCGGCGCCCGCCTCGCCGAGATCACCCCGCCCAAAGCGGACCCCGCCGAGCTCGCGGCCGCGATCGTGGCGGTCGTCGACACCCCCAAGGGGCAGCGGCCCTTCCGCGTCCACATCGACCCGGTCGACGACGGCGCCGAGACCGTCAACCGCGTCGGCGACATGGTGCGCACCGCCTTCTACCGGCGCATCGGCCTCGACGACCTGCTCAGCCCACGCGTGGACGCCTGATCGGTACAAGGCGTGGACGCGAACGTGGCAAGCGTCCCTTTCGTGCCTTCCGGAGCTGACCGCCACTGGTCGGCCCCTGCGCAGATCGGATGGGATCTGAGCTTCCCCCGCTGCGAGGGAGGTGTTGATTACCTGGTCAGGGCGGGTGTGGGTGGTTCGACGGCCACTGGTTCGGCCCTCGCCTGGTCGGCGTAGTACTTCGCCTCGTATTCGTCGGGGCTGAGCCAGCCGAGGCGCTTCTGGATGCGGCGGGTGTTGTACCAGCCGTCGATGACCCCGTTGCCCAATTGCCCTATGCGGCGAGGTCGAGTGCTGCGAGGTGTGATGTCCGGGTGTGGGCGAGTGGCTTTTCGTTCCACCAGGCGTCAAGACGGATGAGGTTGATGGCTGTGGCCGTCAAGACGTGCGCCAGATGAGTCTTTCGCAGGCCGATGTAGCGGGTCTGGCGCACGCCGGTGGCCGCGATGGCCTGGTGGATCGTGCCTTCGACACCCGCGCGGACCGCGTACCGGTCCTTCCACTCGTCGGTGGCCTGCTCGGCTCGGAGGCGCTCGAGAACGGCGTCTTGTTCCTGCGGGCGGATGGTGAGCTGCCGACCGTAACGGGTGGAGCTGGTGCACTGGTCGCGTACCGGGCAAGGAGCGCACGTCTCGGTGGCGAAGCGGATGCGGATCGCAGGTCGCTGGTTGTTGTCGAGTCCTTCGGTCCAGTACCGGCTGACGGCACTGTTGGGACAAATTGCATGCCGCTCAGTCCAGTTGATGGCGAACGATGCCTTACCGAAGCCATTGGCCTGCACCGTCTGGCGGGTCGTGTTGGGTCTGACCGGGCCGATGACGCGCACTCCGTACTCGGTCGGGGCGGTCAGCAGGAGCTCGGCGGAGATGTAGTCGGCGTCCATGTAGTGTTCGGCGGGCAGCAGGCCCTTGTCGTCGAGGCGGTCGTGGATCTGGTCGACGACGACCGGGTCACCCGCCGTGGCGTCCGTGGTGACGACATGGGTGACCAGGTGTGGACGGCCGACTTCGGGGGCGTCGCAGGTCTCGCTGAAGTGGACCTTGTAACCGTCCCATGCCGATCCGCGCTTCACCGCGTTGCGGGAGTCCGGGTCATAGGGTGAGGTGATCCTGACTCTTCTGGGCGGGAGATCGTCTTTCCCCCGCCATGCCACCTCCTGCACTCCGTCGATCACCGTGCGCTTGAACTGCTGCAGCCATACAGTCCGCAGGGTGGCGACAGCAGGGATCTCCCGCAGCCAGCCCGGAGCCGAAGGAGACACCACGGCTTCGAGTAGGAGGTATCCGTCAGCCGCGATGCGCCAGGTGAGCTGGACCCGCTTGGCCTCCTCGCTCGGCAGGCGATAGGAGTCCACTCTTGCCCCGTAGCGGTCCTGCCATGAGGGATCCATCCAGGAGGTGAGCCATCCGGGCGCCGAGACGGCGATCGCCTCCAGTGCCGCCCGAAGGGTCTCGCCCACGAACTCCAGACGATTCAAGTTCCTTACCACAGCGAGGACATGGGTGGAGTCGGTGCGCTGCCGGCCTCCTGCCGCGACCAGTTTCAGTTCGGCCAGTCGCTCCAGCAGAAGATCCAGAATCCTCTCCTCCAGGCCGTGGGCCAGGAGCCGGTCCCGGAACCCGGTCAGCACGGTGAAGTCGAAGCCCGGATGGGCCAATTCGAGGCCCAACAGGTACTTCCAGTCGATCCTGGCCCGGACCGCGTGGGCGGCCTGCCGGTCAGTCAGGTTCTCAGCGAACTGCAGCACGCACACCAGCGCCAGCTGTCCGGGCGAGACCCCAGGACGGCCACGGACACCGAAGGCCGATCGAAAGACCTCGTCGTCAAACAATGGGCCGAGCGAGTCCCGGACCCGCATCGCCAGGCACCCCTTCGGAAACGCCGCGCGAGCGACCACCCGTGTTTCCTCGGGAACCTCCCGGCCCGAACCGCCACCCATCGACATCTCTCCACCCCGTCCCGCGACCGCACGACGGACCCGAAACCCCGGCCGCTGACACGAATGCTCCGGCTCACCGCTGCCGCGCGATGATGAGATCACGCAGGTTCACCCAATTGGGCAACGGGGTCCGTCGATATAGGCGAACAGTGCGAGGTCGGCGTCTGTACGGGTCGTGAAGGTCGTACGGCGGACACACTCGGTCTTCAGAGGGTGTCCTGTGAGCCTTCGCCGGGCTTCAGCTTGAGGTGGCCCTTGGAGTGGTCGGTGCCGGGTTGGTGAGGGTGAAGAGGCCGGGCTCGGGTTCGGTGAGGATGCCGCGGCTGACCAGGCGTTTCAGCTTGGCGCGGGTGCCTTCGGTGTACCGTGGCTCGGCGCCGAGGCCAAGGGCCCCGGCAGACGTCCTTGGCACGGAGTCCTTCTCCCGCTGTCTCGATGGCGGCCAGGATCGCGCGGTATCCGGGCGGCAGTGTCTCGGGTAGCTCCGTGCCGTCCTCGGCGGCCAGTTCCAGGACGGTCTCCCGGGTGATCTGCAGACGCTTCAAGGTGTCTTCGGCAGCGGCGAGTTGTTCGGCGAGACGAGCGATCTGTTCGCGCAGTTCTTCAGCTGTTTCGCGGACGAACCGCTGCCGGGACTCGATCTTGTCCAGGAGTTCCCTCATCGACGCTCCCGCTGGTCACAGGTACTGAACGCCAGGGTGGCGGGTCGCGCCAGGTCGGGGTGGCGGCGCGGGTGAGGCGGCGGAGCATCACGTCGGTCATGGACCAGTGGATCACCGCCACCGAGCTGGCCGGCTTGGCCTCGTAGTCCCGTGCGAGCCTGCGGTGGAGCATGAGAGTACCCAGCGTCTGCTCGACCACCCACCGTTTGGGCTCCGGTGTGAACCCTCGTTCGCCGGGCTCACGTTGAACGATCTCCACGTCGATGCCAAGTGCGGCGCCGTGCTCGACGACCGCGTTCTTGAACCCGGCGTCCGTCCATGCCTTGGTCACGGTGGGCGCGGCGCGGACGCCCTTGTCCAGCAGCGCGATGCCGATCGCGTTGTCGTGGACACCGGCTGCGACCACGACGGCGGCGATGACCAGACCGAGCACGTCGGTGGCGATGCCCCGCTTGCGGCCCGGGCTCTTCTTGCCCGGATCCAGCCCGGTCGTGTCCTTCGGCGCGTTCGTCGAGGCCCGCACGGTCTGGGAGTCCAGGACGACTGCGGTGGGGTCCTCGTGTCGCCTGCGGCTTTCGCGGACCTGCCAGCGCAGCAGGTCGTGGATGGTCTCGGCGGTCCCATCGTCGCGCCATGCCCCGAAGTAGTAGTACACGGCACTCTTGGGCGGCAGGTCGTGGGGCAGGTAGCGCCACTGGCAGCCGGTGCGGGCCTGGTAGAGGATCGCGTTCACGATCTCCCGCATCTCGTACCGGCCGGCATGACCGCTGACCGAGGGATGCTTCGCCTTCCATGCGGTGAGGACCGGCCGGATCAGCCCCCAGGCTTCATCCGACAGGTCGCTCGGGTACGCAGGACGCTCACCCACATCCATCAGCACACCGCGCCGACGGCTCGCCGTGAAGCACCGGAACCGGACAACCTGCCTTCAAGGACTACGAGAACCACGCAAGACTCGCAGAACACCCTCTCACCACCGGTTGTCGGCCCGGTTAGCCCGGTACGCGGCCATCGATGTGACGGTCAGCGGTCCCAGCGGGGTCTCGCCGAGCGTGGTGAAGTCGAAGTGGCGGTATAGGGGGACGTTCGCCGGGTCCGCAGTGGTCAGGTGGACTGCTCCCGGCGTCGTCGTCAGGACGTGGTCCAGGAGGGTTCGGCCCACTCCACGGCCGGTGAGGTCCGGGCGGACTCCGACGAATTCCAGGGTCCAGGCCCCCGCTGGGGACCCGCCCTCGGTGGCGGCCAGATAACGCAGGGTCCGGCCGAGGGCACGCGGCCCGCTGCTCAGCAGGGTCCGGGCCGCCCAGAGCGCGCGGGCGCCAGCGGACGGGGTCGCGCCCGGCGGGGTCAGGACGGCTGCCGCCAGGAGCCGTCCGTCGGTGTCCACCAGAGCCGTACGGCGGGCCCCGGCGAGGCCGGCATGGGTGCGCAGGGTGGCGCGGAACCAGCGAGCGCGAGCGGAGTGCGCGCCGCCGCAGATCCAGGAGACGGCCGGCTCCCGGGCGAACGCGGCGGCCAGCAGATCGGCGCAGGCGGCCGGGTCGGGGTCGGTGTCGATCCGGCGGGAGGCCGCGGCAGTCAGGTCCTCAGACATCCCGCCCCCGCTCCAGGGGCGCCTCGGGCACGAGGTGGCAGACGAGCAGTTTGAGAAAGAACAGTGGTGCAAACCAGGCAAGCGTTGCCGGCACCGGCAGCCAGAACAGGTTGACCAGGACGGCTGCCATCAACACCGCCATCGCCACGGGCCGCCTGAGGTGGACGGGCGCGAACTCCACCGCCACCGCCCCGCCGAGGAGCAGCACGGCATTCGCCGAGGTCCAGGCGAGGTCGCCGGAGAGGACGTACAGCCCCATCGCGGCGAGGTGGATCAGGTGCGCCAAGACGAACAGCAGCCGGGCGCGCCGCGCCGCCGGGTCGGCCCGGTGGTACCAACGCTTCGCGGCGTTGGTGGCGTTGGTCAGGACCCCGCCGATCAGGTCGAGCCCGGCCAGGGCGACCACGACGAGTTGCCCCGTCGACCAGTCGCGTGCGGCTCCCGAGCGCCACAGTCCGGCGGCCAACAGCAGGGCACAGCCGAGGAGGCCAATGGTCTCCACCGCGGACTCGGAGCGGGACTTGCCCGGACCCATGAACCGTTCCAGGCGGCCGGCGAGGCCGGACGGGGTGGCCGGTATCTCCCAGGAGATCCTCAGGTCAGTGCGCATCGTTCGGCTCCTGTCCGGGGGACGCGGTCGCCGCTGCACCCCACAGGCCGCGCAGGAGGCGCCACAGCTGGTCCGAGGGGTCACCCTCCGGAAGGCCTTCGAGGGATCCGCTCGTCATCAGGGCCACGGCCCAGGCGTCCGCGGCCCGGACGACGGCGGCGGTCGCCGACACCATCAGTGCGTGGTCCACATCGGTACAGATCATCCCGAGCCGACGGCCGTCCGTGACCAGGGCGCCGAACCAGTCGAGCCACGGGCCGCCGTCGCTGCGCCCAATGGCAGCGTCGGCGAGGGCCAGGTCCTCGGGGTGGTCCCTCAGGTGGGCGGCGAGGGCGGCGGATCCAGCGGTGAACCGGGCGCTGAAGTCCTCCTCATCGCGGGCCGGCTCCCAGGGTCCGAGGGTGTCCAGCAGTCGGTCGAGGACTCCGTCGAGGACCGCGGTGAGCAGGTCCTCCCGGCCGTCGAAGTAGTGGTAGGCGGCGGTCTTGGAGACTTCTGCCGCCTCGATGATCTTGTTGTAGGAGGCGCCTTCGGCGCCGTACTCGGCGAAGTGCCGACGCGCGACTCCCAGGATGTGCTCCCGGCGTTCGGCGGGCAGGCGGTCGAAACGAGGAAGAGGCATGAACACACGATACGCACTATCAGGGTGTACCGCTAGTACACCTCGCGATCCGTTTGCGGAACCTGTCACGCTTCCGGGCCGACTCCTACGACTGCCTGGGCGAACGACGCGACGCACTGTTCGAACTGGCCGACGCGCTGCTGTGCACCGAGGGCCCGGTGAAGACCCTGCTGGACCTCGCACTCGCCCCCGAGCACCACCGCGGACACGACGCCCTGTACGGCGCGCTGAACAGGGGCCGCCTGGATGTCGACCAGTTGCGGACAGGGCTCGCCGGCCTGCCGCTGCCGCGCGCCGCCGACGGCCGTCCGGTCCTCGCGGTCGACGTGTCGCCGTGGCTGCGGCCGGACTCCGCGACCTGCCCGGACCGCTCGTTCTGCCACACCTACGGACGTGGCGATGCCAAGCACCAGATGATCCCGGGCTGGCCGTACTCGGTCATCGCCGCGCTGGAGACCGGCCGCACGTCCTGGACCGCGATCCTGAACGCGGTAAGGCTTGGAGCCCGGCGCCGACCTCGCCGCCGTCACCACCGCCCAGATCCGCGACGTGGTCGAGCGCCTGGTCGCCGCCGGCCAGTGGCGCGACGGCGACCCCGAGATCCTGGTCGTCCTCGACGCCGGCTACGACGCCCCACGCATCGCCCACCTGCTGGACGGCCTGCCGGTGCAGATCCTCGACCGGCTCCGCTCGGACCGCGTGATGCGCCGACCCGCCCCGCCCCGGGTCTACAACCCAACCGGCGGTCGGCCGCCCACGCACGGCAGCGAGTTCGTCTTCGGCCAGCCCGAGACCTGGGGCACCGAGCAGGCGGTCACCACCACCGAGACCCGCCGCTACGGGACAGCGGTCGCGCAGACGTGGGACCGACTCCACCCCAAACTCAGAGGACGATTCGTACTGACCCGGAAACCGGAAGGCGCACGTGATCACGCGGAGGTCCGGGTCAACGGGCGCCGCGCTTGCCGGGCTGCGGGACGACCGCGAGTGAGACGGCGGACCATGATGCCGATCATCGCCCAGCGGATCATGGTCTCCGAGTGGGCCGGACTGGTCTCGTAGTCCCGAGCCAGCCGCCGGTGGGCGGTGATCCACGAGAACGTTCGCTCGATCGCCCACCGCTTGGGCTGGACCTGGAATCCGCGCTGGTCAGGGGCCTTGCGGACGATGTCCACCTCACAGCCGAGGATCTGGGGATGGCGTCCCGCTGAGTGGTGTAGCAGAGATCTTGGTGTAACCCCTGGTCATGAAGCAGCCATCGCTCAACTCTCCGAGTAGGAAGGCTCGTTGAGTGAGAGGTGCGCGATGGCCTTGTCCCAGTCTGACCTACTCCGCCTCATGGAGTCACTGCGTACGGCGGACGGAATCGAGTTGATCAGGGTCCTGGCTCAGCGGATCCTGCAGGAGCTGATCGAGGCCGAGGCCACCGCCCGGATCGGCGCGGAGCCCGGCGAGCGCGCCGAGTCCCGCACGACCTGGCGCAACGGCCATCGCGATAAGACCCTGACCACGCAGGCCGGCGACCTGGAGCTGGCCATCCCCAAGGTCCGCACGGGCAGCTTCTTCCCCAGCCTGCTGGAGCGCCGGCGCCGCATCGACCAAGCCCTCTACGCGGTCATCATGGAGGCCTACGTGCTGGGCGTGTCCACCCGATCGGTCGACGACCTGGTCAAGGCCCTCGGCGCGGACACCGGCATCTCCAAGAGTGAGGTCTCCAGGATCTGCGCGGACCTGGACGAACAGCTCACCGCGTTCCGCGATCGCCCGCTCGGCCACACCCGCTTCCCCTACGTCTACCTGGACGCGACCTACTGCAAGGCCCGGGTGAACCACCAGATCGTCTCCCGAGCCGTGGTCGTCGCAACCGGCATCACCGAGGACGGCGGCCGCGAGGTCCTCGGCCTGATGGTCGGCGACAGCGAGACCGAGGTCTTCTGGGCCGAGTTCCTGCGCTCCCTGCGCGAACGTGGCCTGGCCGGGGTCCGGCTGGTCATCGGCGACCACCACAGCGGCCTGGTCAAGGCGATCCGCAAGGTCATGCTCGGCGCCGCCTACCAGCGCTGTCGCGTTCACTGAAGCCGTAAGGAATCAACCTGTTGCTTCGAGGGCAACGGCTCGTTGATCTGGTATGGCGATCACGGCACAGATGCTGTCCCAACTCGACTGCCGTTTCGCGGTATTGCTGCCCCATCTGAACGAGCGACAGCGGCGGCTGGCGGTGGCGGCCGAGGCGAGGCTGCTCGGCCGCGGCGGGGTGCGCGCCGCTGCTCGGGCAGCGTACGTCAGCGAGACCACCGTGCGCCGGGGCATCGCGGAGCTGGAAGCCGGCACCGGACCGTTGCCCGGTGGACGCATCCGTGCCGAAGGCGGAGGCCGCAAAACGGCCGAGGAGATCGACCCTGACCTGGTCAACGCGCTAATGGCCCTGGTCGAGCCCGACGAGCGCGGCGATCCGGAATCCCCGCTGCGCTGGACGACGAAGTCGCTGCGTCACCTGGCCGAGGAACTGACCCGGCAGGGGCACCCGGTCTCCGCGCCGACGGTGGGCCGGCTGTTGAAGCAGGCCGGGTTCAGCCTGCAAGCCAACGCCAAGACCCTCGAAGGAGCCCAACACCCCGACCGCGACGCCCAGTTACGCTATCTCAACGAACAGGTCAAGCAGCATCAGGCGGCGGGCGAGCCGGTGATCAGCGTGGACACCAAGAAGCGCGAACAGATCGGGCGCCTGCCCATGGCCGGACGCGAGTGGCGTCCCAAGGGCGAGCCGGTCCAGGTCGAGGACCACCACTTCTTCTTCAGCGGACCGGACGTCGAGCAGGCCATCCCGTACGGGATCTACGACATCGCCCGCAACACCGGCTGGGTCAACGTCGGCGTCGACCACGACACCTCCACCTTCGCCGTCGAGTCGATCCGCCGCTGGTGGAGGTCCCGCGGCCACAGCGACTACCCGCACGCCACCCGGCTGCTAATCACCGCGGACGCCGGGGGCTCCAGCGGCTACCGCTACCGGGTCTGGAAGAGCGAGCCGGCCGCGCTGGCCGCCGAGACCGGACTGGCATCACCGTCTGCCACTTTCCTCCAAGCACTTCGAAGTGGAACAAGATCGAGCACCGGTTGTTCTCCCACATCACCCACAACTGCGGACGCCCCCTGACCAGCCACGACGTCGTCATCGAAACGATCGCCGCCACCCGCACCCGGGCCGGACTGCGCGTCGAGGCCCGCCTGGACCCCGGCGACTACCCCACCGGCATCGCGATCAGCAAGGACCGCTTCGCCGCCCTGCCCCTGGTCAAGCACGAGACCCACGGCCAGTGGGTGGCCGTGCGCCGACGTCAGCGGACCCCATAGGGTGGTCTGATGTTCGATCATTTGGAGATCGTGGTGTTGCCGCCGGGACCCCGGTTCGCTGCCCAGGTGCGGTTCCGGGTCAACGGCGAGGACGTACTCGCAGAGGCGGTTCGCGAAGGCGGCCGTGGACCTTACGCGGCTGATGTGCTGCCAGCCGGCCGCCCCAGCCCTCTTCGGGCGACCGACGAGGCGCGCCGCCTGGAACTGGGGGAACCGGAGTGCACCGGTGGCTGCTGTGGCTTCCTGACCGTGGTCGTGCAGCGGTTCGGGGAGATCGTGCAGTGGTCGGACTGGGAGATGCCCCGGGAGTCTCCGCTCGACCCCGATCCCTACCCTCTGCCGGAGTTGCACTTTGACGCGAGTCGGTACGACGCCGAATTGGCTCGCGCTGAGGCGGACCGTTCGTGGCAGGTACGGCCGTAGCCCAGCACTGCGCGCCCCCGTCCGGCGGCAGGTGCTTACCGGCCCCGCGTCCGGGTCGACGGGGACCCTCCAGCAAGCCCAGGTGCTGTCGAAACTCAGGTTCTGGTCCAACTTCTGTGGCGCAGACACGCTCTGTAGTTGTGGTGGCCGGCCGCGGAGTTGTCCTTGCTATGCCATCAGGGGTTCGGCGCCCCAGGGATCGAGCCGCAGGCGGCGCCAGCGACGTGCGTCCCTGCTGTGGACGAACCGCGATCCTTCGTACCGCAGGTCGTCGATCCAGAAGTGCGGGATCTCGTGCTGCACGTAGCGGCACAGGAGCTCGACCATCCCACAGTCAAAGCGCACCCACGATTCCGGCGCGGTCCACTGGCGGCGCCAAATGACGGTCGTCCATCGATTCGGATCGGGATCAGAGGCGTACCAGCACAGCAGGTCGGCGTCCACCGTGCCGCCCCACGCGATCAGCAGTTCGGGCTCGCCGAATTCCTCGTCCTCGCCTGTGTAGCGTGCAGTCGCGGTGCTGCCACTCACGGCGGAGGACGGATCCGGGTAGACCTCGGAGACCGGGGGATTCACGTACAGGAAGTTGTCGAATGTCCCCTCTCCGTAGACCTGCATGAAGGCCTGGTAGTCGTCGGGGAAACCGTGGTCGTACTCAACGGTCATGTGCGACCAGTCAATGGCATTCCCGCCACCGATCGGCGGCGCGACCAGAGCCCGAAGCCGGCGGATCGTCTGAAGCGCGGATGTCTTGTCCTCGGACTCACCGTTCACGCTGTTCTCCTGGTCACCTGTATTGGCTGCGGCATCATGTCGCGCGCGTGAACATAGCCGAGCAAGGAAGCGGGTGCCACTACCAGCTCGGGCTACTGCGGCACTCCTCGTCAGGCCGCGGAGTGACTCCAGCATGGGCCGGTCAGGAGGCCAGCAGGACTCGCATCGCCTCCCCCAGTTCCACGGAGGCTTGTGGGCGCCGCGCAGGCACGCGACCTGGTGGGCGGCCTGTTGACGGATGTGTGCGTCGAGGTGGGCGCGCCGGACGGTGTTCATCACGACGGTGAGCACGATGACGTCTCGTACCGTCTGGTAGTCCGGCCAGGCACCGATGTGGTCATAGGGCAGGGCGCGGGCGGCGAGGCTGTGGGATGCGTAGGCCGTCGTGAAGGTCTGGAGGTCGTCCCGGTGTCCACGCAGCAGTTCGGTGCGCCAGCGGGCAGCGACCAGGTCCCATTCCGGGTGCCCGCGCCACAATGGGCGCTGCAGGAGCAGTCGCGGGTACGACCCGTCGGCGTGGCAGCGCGCCATCCCGTCGGCTCCGAGAATGACAGTGGGGGACGCGGACCATTCGATGCCTTGCCACCCCTCGCGCAGCCGGACGACGCGCTCCCGTAGGAACCATCGGTTGGCCTCGTCCAGCGGGCTACCTCCGAGACCGTCCAGCAGGCCGTTGAACGGGTCGTGGTCCTTCAGTTGCACCGCGAAGGGGTGGATTCGGTGCACGGCGGCGGTCGCCCAGGCGCTCGCGGCCGCCTTGCGGAGCGGTCGCCCGGGGCGGTACCAGAACGTGACCGCATGGCCGTCGGCGGTCGAGACGTGTCGGTAGTACGGGGCCACGACGGCCACGTGGTTCTGCTCCAGCAGCTGGGCGCCGCTCAGGAGAGCGCCCGCCTCGTCCGGATCCGTGTGCACGAGGGCGAGCACACTCGCCGCGGGCGACCACCAGGCGTGGTGCGGGTCCTCGCTGACCAGCTCGGCCCCATCGGCATTGTCACCGGTGATCGCGCAGGCCTGGGTCAGGGCCGCATGGACGGCCTTGAGCCGCTCTCTGCGGATCTCGCTGGTGATTTTGGTCAGCGTGCTGGTACGCGGTCCGACGCTCACGACGCAATCCTCGGGTGGCGGATTCGGTGGACATGGATATGAGACAGGCCTTGGGCGGAATGCGGTCTAAGGGAAGCGGCCGGCGAAAACGCACCACAGGAAGGCGATCGGAACCGGTGGCGTCTGCCCGTACGACGGCTGCAAGACGCTACTGGCGGCCTACACCGTGATGCTCAGGCAGCTGGTACCTCACCGCTCGGCTCCGGACGCGCGCGGGACATTCCGACGATGGGCCTCGCTCAGGAGGCTCGAGCGGTGGCGTCGGCCCGCAATGCCGCGCGATCCAGATCAACCATCTCGTCAGCGACCACGATCGAGGTCTGGGCCAGGCTCGACACCGCTCGCGGCACGTCGATCTCGGCCCAGACCGTCTTGCCGCCCGCCCGGAGGTCGTCAACGCCGAATCGGTCAGTGACCGCCTCGACGAGGCACAGGCCACGGCCGCTGGTGACGACCTCATCCGCCCGCCGGTGTTCGGGCCTGCCGCGCCCGGAGTCAGTCACCGACATCCGCAGCACGCCCGGCGTGTGCGTCAGAGCAGCGGTCAGCCGCACATCCGCCCGGTCTCCCCCACAACCGTGCACGATGGCATTGGCACCCAACTCGGACAGCGTCAGCTGAAGGTCTGCCACCAGCGGATCGTCCAGGTGGAGGCCGAGCCTCGGCAGCGACTCCTTCGCCCACTGGCGGACGGCGCCGATCTGGACCCGTTCGGCAGGGAACCTCGTCGTGATGGTGCGTGGTCTCGGTTCCGTGGGGCGCCTCACAAAAATTTTCGGGGGACCAGGGTCAGGTGTCGGAGCAGCCCGTGTCGCTGCCCCTACTGCGGCGCCTCAGCTCGACCGGAAGCAGGTGCTCAGCGAGCTGGACGGGCTGGTCAAAGCCCTCGATCGCCTCTGGGGGCGGGTCCGGGGCGAGGCGACGTTGTACGTCCCCTACCGTCTCGAGCGGAACCCGCACGCGTTCGGGCTCCTCGAAGCTTCCACAGAATTCGGGACTTTGTCCGCCGGTCCGTACACCTGCTCCGGGAACTCATTCGCCGGCTCGCCGGAGGAGGCGGCGCGTCACCTACGGGACCTCCTGCTCAAGGAGGTCGGCAAGCACGGGGTGCCGTTCAACGCGCAACCGTTTCCGCCCGGGAACGGACTCGCGATCACGCTGACCGTGACATCCCCGCGATGACATCCGGCCGAACCGGGCGAAGACCTGACCGGGTCACCGCGTGGCAGGAGCCGGGCCGGGGCCCGGGCCGAAGCACAGGGCCGGGTAGGCGCTGCTCGGTGCCCCGGCCAGGCCGCGCGCGCCGAGACGGACCTGCTCGACGTCGTCGAGGATGCCGCGGGCTTCGCTGAGCCAGGAGTCCAGGCCGTGGCGGTCCGCGAGCACGGCGGCCTGGAGGGCGCGGATGCGGGTCTGCGGCCACTCGGCGAAGCGGGCGTGGGTGCGGGCCATCGTGATCAGCGTGTCGGCGGCCAGGGCGGCGTTGCCGAGCCCCTGGAAGATGTCGACGGCCTCCTGGAGTCTGGCGAAGGCCTCGTCGGCGCGGCCGAGACGGCTCAGCACGTCGCCGAGGTGGGCCAGGGTGACGGCGGAGCTGTTGGCGTTGCCGTACTGGCGCCAGAGCACCAGCGCCTCGCGGTACTGGGCCTCGGCCTCCTCCATGCGGCCGGCCACGCGCAGCGCGTGCGCCAGGGAGTTGAGCAGGATCGCGGTGTGCCGCTCGCTTCCGCCGGTCCGCCGGTGCAGTTCGAGGGCGGCCCGCGCGTGGGCGAGCGCCTGGTCGATCCGGCAGGCGGCACCGTACGCGATCGACAGGTTCGCCTGGGTGGCGGCCTTGCTCGCGGGGTCGTCGAAGAGGGCGAGTGCTTCCTCCAGTTCCTCGATGGCGAGGTCGTAGCGCCGGGCCATCCGGTGGCAGGCGCCGAGCGTCCGCAGCAGCCACGCGCGGCCGATCCGGTCGCGCCCTCGCTCGGCGACGCGGAGCCCCTGGTGGAGGTAGTCCTCCCACTGACCGGTCCACCAGCAGGTGCGCATGTAGCCGAGCAGCCACACGGGCAGTCGCCACGCCAGGTCGGGACGGGTGCCCTGGCCGGCCTGCCGGATGGCTTCGCCGATGTTCCGCAGCTCCTGGCGGCACCAGGCCATCGCCTGCGCCTGGTCGGTGAAGACGGGCAGCGGGGCGGGCGGCGTCTCGTCGAGGCGGGGTGGCAGCTGGTAGCCCTCGCCGAGGGCGAGCCGGGCGTTCTCCAGCGCGAGGGCGTACCACAGGCACAGCCGCTCCCGGGCGGACTCGCGCACGGTGGCCGGCTCGTCCTGATCGGCCCGTTCGGCGGCGTACTCGGCGAGCAGGTCGTGGAGGCGGTAGCGCAGCGGGGCGGGACTCTCCAACAGGTGCGCGTCGACCAGCCGTTCCAGCAGGTCCTCGGACTGTCCCGGGGTGCGGTCCAGCAGGGCCGCGGCGCCGGCGGGCGAGAGCACCTGTCCGGGCCACAGGCCGAGCAGGCGGAAGGCGCGAGCCGCTTCCCGATCGCCGTGCCGGTCGCTGTCGCGCAGCGTCAGGTAGCTGGAGCCGAACGTGGCCCGCAGGTCCAACAGGCCGGCGGTCAGCGCGGAGAGGCGTCCGCGTTCCTGGTCGCCGACGCGGTCGGCGAGGGTGGCCAGCGGCCAGGCGGGACGGGCGGCCAGCTGGGCACCCGCGATCCGCAGGGCCAGCGGCAGGCCCGCGCAGGCCGCGAGGACGCGCAGTGCGGCGTCGAGGTCCTGTTCGACGCGGTCGTGGCCGCACAGGGCCGAGAGCAGCGCGCGCTGCTCCTCGGCGTCCATGGGCGCGAGCGGCAGGTGGTGGGCCGCGGGCAGGTCGGTGAGCGTGTTCCGGCTGGTGACGATCATGGCGCTGGAACCGGTGCCCGGCAGCAGCGGGAGGATCTGGGCGCTGTCGCGGGCGTTGTCGAGGACGATCAGCACGCGCCGGTCGGCCAGCACGCTGCGCAGCAGGGCGGAACGGTCGTCCGTGCCGCTGGGCAACGGCTGTCTGCCGGTTGCGGGCGCGGCCGGGGACAGGTCGTCCAGGAGGGTGGCCAGCACCTCGTGCGTCTCGCGGGGGATGCCGGTGCCGAAACCGCGCAGGTCGAGGTGGAGCTGGCCGTCGGGGAACCGGCCGCGCAGCAGGTGCGCGGCATGGACGGCGAGCGCGCTCTTGCCCACCCCGCCCATGCCCGTGATGGTGACCACCGACGGGCCGTTCCCGTCGGCCGCCTGCTCCAGGAGGCGGAGCAGCCGGTCCAGCTCCGCCTGGCGGCCGGTGAAGAACGCGGCGTCCGCGGGCAGTTGGGCGGGTGCGGGGGCACGGGGCACGACGAGGACCGGGACGGTCGGAATGGCTGCGGCCGCGGTGTCGGCCGCGGTGTCGGCCGGGGTGTCAGCCGCGGCGCGGGGCAGCGGGTCGGGATCCGAGGTGAGGATCTGCTGGTGGAGGGCCCGTAGGGCCGGTCCCGGGTCCACGCCCAGCTCCTCGGCCAGGGCCGCCCGGACCGTCTCGTACGCGGCCAGCGCCTCGGCCCGGCGCCCGCTGCGGTACAGCGAGGTGACGAGCAGCAGCTGCAGCCCCTCGTGGAGCGGGTGGTGCGCCGCCCAGCGTCCCAGCTCCGGAGCGATCTCGGTGTGTCGCCCCAACTGCAGCTCGGCCTCGAAGCGGCATTCCAGGGCCTGGAGGTGGGACTGGCTCAGCTGTTCGACCTCGGCGGACAGCGTGTGCAGCTCCGGCAGGTCCGACAACGGCCGTCCGCGCCACAGCGCCAGTGCGGCGCCGGCGTGCCCGGCGGCGGCCGGCCAGTCCTTCCGCGCACGGGCCTCCCGTGCGGCCGCGAGCAGGTCCGTGAAGTCCCGGACGTCCAGTTCGCCCTCGTCCACCCGCAGGAGCAGGCCGTTGCGCGCGGACTGCAGCCGCGGGACACCGTCCGTGTGGAGGGCACGTCGCAGCCGCAGCGCCTGATTGTGCAGTGCCGAGACCGCGGTCGCCGGCGGCTGCTCACCCCACAGGGCGCGTTGGAGCGCGTCGAAGGACACCGCGCGGTTGGCCTCGAACAACAGCGCGGCCAACAGTGCGCGGCCCTTGGGACCGCCCATCGGCAGCACTCGGCCGTCCTGACGGACCACGATGGGCCCGAGCAGGCTGAAGCGCATGAATCCCCCGATTCGGAACCAGCGCCACACGTAGCGCCTTGCACGGATCAACAGCTGGACGGACGGATGGTATCCGCTGATTGACCGGTAGGCATCCAGCTGTCGACGGCAAGTTAGCAGGTCAGGCCCTCTTTGCGGAGTGGGCGGGGCATGCGGGCGGGTGGGCCGCATGCGGACGAAGCGGGCGGCTGCTCGCCGCGGGCGCGGCACTCCGTACCCCCACCACCGGGCAAGGCGAAGGGACACGGCGAAGGGACACGGCGAAGGGGCCCGCGGATTCCGCGGGCCCCTTCGGAGTGTGCTGGACGGTCAGGTGGTGGTGTAGAGCTTGTTCACCTCGTCAGCGGTCAGGGCGTACGGATAGGTCCGGACGTCGGTGATGGCTCCGCTGGTGAAGTTGTTGTACCCGGTCGTGTCCAGGCCGTTGCCGGCGGAGGCGCCGATGGAGAGGCCGTTGGGGGCGTGCCAGGGGCTGGTGTGGGACACCGAGCCGGCGTACTGCCCGTTGACGTACAGCGTCAGGACGTGGGTGTCGACACTGTAGGTCGCGGTGACCAGGCTCCAGCCGAGGGTCGCGTTGCCCTTGGCGACGGTCCCGACCCAGGAGGTGCTGGGGTTGTCGCTGGTGGTGGCGCTGACTCCCCAGTTGCTGTTGTTCGCCCCGCCCTCCGCGTTGAACCACAGGTAGAACGCCTGGTGGTTGGTGCCGCCCTCGGCCAGGATCGTCTGGTCGGCCGTGGGGGTGGAGGTGAGGTTGACCCAGGCGGACACCGTGTAGCTCTGCGCGGTGTCCACCACCGGGGCGGAGGTGCGCAGGTACCCGCTGCCGCTCGTGAATTTGGCCGCGCCGTTGGCGGTGTTGTTGCGGCCGGTGGTCCAGCCGACGTTGCCGTAGATGGTCGCGGGGCTCAGGCCGCTGGTGTCGGTGGCGACGCCGTTGTTGGTGCTGGCCGCGGTGAGCTGCCAGCGGTCGGCGCCGAAGCCGGTGTTCAGGACGACGTTGGTGGCGGTCCAGGTGTAGCCGGGGTTGCAGGTGGAGCCGGTGACCGGGGAGTTGGGGTAGCCGGTCCAGATCCGGACGTCGTGGGAGGGCGTGATGGCCCACAGGGTGGGGTGACCGCTGCCGGTCAGGTCGCCGTCCGAACCGACGAGCGGGTAGCTGGCGCCGGTGACGCCGCACCCGATCAGGGTGTTGCTGACGAGGCCGGTGAACGTCGGGAAGGTGGCGGTGGCGCCGGACTTGCCGGTGACGGTGATGTTTCCGGTGTTGAAGTTGTAACCGCGGACGTCACCGGACCAGTTGTTGCGCGCCCACAGGCCGGGGTGGCCCTGGCCGGACCAGTCGCCGGGCGAGATCAGGTTCCAACCCTTCCAGCCGGTGTAACCGAGGTTGGTCGGCGAGCCGAGGACCCCGTCGCCGACCGCCGGGTAGAACCACAGCGCGCCGTCGCCGTCCGGGCCGGTCTCGATGGTGAACAGGCCGGTGCGGTCGTAGAAGGTACCGGCGTTGAGGTCGGTGTGCAGGGGGTCGCCGCTGGCGGCGATCTCCAGGACGCTCGACCAGTCGGACGCGTAGCCGGTGCACGGGGCCGCGGTGCCGCCGCCGCTCGTGGCCACGGTGGGGTCGCAGGCCGGCTTCGTCAGGGCGGTGTGGTTGTCGAGGACGCCGGGCACGCCGGTGTTGTTGGCCGGGGCGTTCGGGTACCAGTAGAGGTTCTTGTCGCCCGGCTTGTGGACGATCAGGTCGTCCACGTTCTTGCCGCCGGTCAGGCTGCCGCGGTGGGTGGTCTGGTAGCCGGACCACGGGTCGGCGCCGGGGTTGGCGGCGTTGTAGTTGGGCGTGTTGGCCGGCTTGGCGGACAGGACGGCCGGTGGCGCGGTGGTCTCCGTCTGGTTGCCCGGGACGGTGTAGGCACGGAGGTTGCCGGCGGTGTCCGGGGTGACGATCTTCGGGACGCCGTCGCCGGTGACGTCACCGAAGACCGGGGGCTTCCCGTTCGGGTTCCACGGCACGTAGAACGAGTAGGCGGCGATCGGCGAGAGGTTGCCCGCGTTGTCCTCGGCCTGGGCGTAGACGATGTTGGTGCCCCAGTGCGACGGCGTCACCGGGAGCTGGCCGCCGGGCATGGACGAGCCGCACTGCCAGGGGCCGTCGGCGATCTGCGGGTCCCAGCCGTAGCGGACGCAGGCCACGCCGGAGGAGTCGAAGCCGCTCGGGGCCGGGTCGGTCGCGGTGAAGGGGATGTACCCCTGCTGGCCGACGTAGATCTGCTGGGCCTGACCGCTGCCGGAGGGCACGAACTGCTTGGTCGGGTCGGTCACCGCGGTGTAGGCCAGCTGCGGAGGGGTCAGGTCGACCCGGAAGTGGCAGACCGCCCCCGGGCCGGACCACGGCACGCCCGACACGCCGTCGAAGGCGTACATGTACCAGCCGTAGGCGTGGCCGTCCTTGAGGGTGCCCGCCGGGAGGGTGGCCACGGCCGTGCCGTTGTTGGCGGTCAGGCCGGTCTGGCCCCAGAAGACGTTCGGGGAGCCGCTGACGCTGTCGTCCCAGACGCTGCCCTGCCCCCACAGCTGCTGCTGGACGGAGCTGGACACCGTGGCGGTGAGGCTGACGGCGTTCGCCTGGTCGCTGCCCGCGCCGAGCCAGCCCCAGCTGCTCATCGGGCTGCTGTCACAGGCCTGGTTGGTCGCGGACGGGCTGACCGTCCGCGGGCTCGGCGAGATCGCCTCGTTGGTCGGGACGTTGGGCGTGCGGTCGTAGGTGACCGCCAGCGACGGCTGGTAGGCCAGCCGCTTCAGACCGTTGGCGTCGCTCTCGTTGCCGTAGACGCCGAAGGTGATGGTGCCGTTGTTGGCGTTGGCGTTCGACTGCACCGCGCTGGTGGCGGTGTAGCTGAACGGGACGTTGGGGTAGCAGCCGGTGTGGCCGGAGCCGGGGACCTGGTCCGTCCCGAGCGAACCGCTGATCTGCGACGGCTGGTTGCTCCAGACGGTGTTGCCGTCGATCGGGCCGGTCTGGTACAGGCTCAGCGGGTAGGTCGTGCCGCAGCTCCAGCTGGCGGAGCTGTACTCCTGGAGGTTCACCGTGGCCGAGCCGATGACCGCGCCGGTGAGGCCGCTGACGTTGAACTGGTAGAAGGACCGCTCGATGTCGGTCGGCGAGCAGCTGCCACCGGCGGCGTAGTAGCCGCAGAGGCCCACACCGGGGTAGTCGGAGTCGTTGGGGCCGGTGTGCATCCAGTTGGGCGTGCTGTGCGAGGACTGCACCCAGGTGTACGCGTACGAGTTGGCGGTGACCGGCTGGAAGTCCGGGTCGATGTAGTACGGCGCCGTGCCGTGCGTCAGCAGGTCCCGGTCGGGCGCCAGGTCGATGCCCTTGGCGCTCGCGGTGGCCGGCATCTGGGCGACCTTGGCGCTGCGGCCGGGCGCGGCCGGGTCACTGACCTCGTGCGCCGCGGTGCCGGCCGCCGGGGCGCTGTCCGCCGGGGACGCGTCCGTCGTCCGCGGGCGGGCGCCGCCCGCAGTGGTCGAGCTGTCCCACATCGACGGCGCGGCGGATGCCCAACGCGCCTTGCCGTCCGCCGACTTGGCGACCAGGTTGCCGTCCTTGTCGCCGCTGACCGAGATGCCGTCACCCGCGACGTCGAAGTGCAGCTTCGCCAACTGCGGGCTGGCCGCGGCCGCCTGGGTCTTCACGATCAGGACGGTGCGCAGGCCGCCGGCCCGGGTGGCGGTGACCTTGAGGTCGGTGTCGGGCGCGACGGAGGGGTAGAGCAGACTGTCGCCGCTGACGGTCGGGGCCGGCAGCCGGAACGGCGCGGTGACCGACAGCTTCTTGCCGTCCGCGTCGGTGAGCGTGGCGAGCGGGCCGTCACCGCCCTTGGACAGGACGAGGGGCGCGACCGAGGCCTTGGGCGAGAAGGTGCCGTCCGGGTTGGCGGCCAGGCCCGCGTCCAGGGTCGTCCAGGTGCCGCTCCGCTTGACCCGCTGCTGCTCGGGGTGCGAGGTCAGCCGCAGGTGGCCCTCCGGCGTCGCCACGGTCTCGCTGGACTCGGTGGTCAGCGAGTCGATCGGGACGTCCTGGTGGGTGGCCTTCGCCTTGGCGATCGCCCGGCCCGCCTCGTCGGCCTCCGGGATGTCCTTGCGGTGCTGTGCGTCGGCCGCCGCGACGGCGCTGGGGGACGGCCGGGTCGCCGGCGCGTCGGCGACTGCCGAGGGTAGCGGGACGGCGGAGGCGACCAACAGGGCCGCCGCGGCGGCCAGTGGCCGCGAGAGCGCGTGCCCGGGTCTGCGTTGTCTGTTCACGCGACCGATGGTGACGCGCCGCTCTAACGATCCGATCACCGCGGCGGTGATCGGATCGTGAACGCGGCGCGCGACGATGACGGGCCGCGCGCAACCGCCCGGGAAGCGGGCACGCGTGACGATCCGTCCGTCAAATCATGGGGAGGAACTGTGCCACTGTCGCACGTTCCTGAGCTACGCTCACGAACGATTCGTGGTGTCAGAAACAGGGTCGTGGCGGTCACCGCCGCGGCCCTGCTCGGTTCGATGCTCGCGCCGGTGCCGTTCGCCGCGGCCTCCGGCCCGGACTACTCGCGGACCTGGCAGCCGCCGAACACGCCGCTGCCGAAGACGGCGTCGGTGAAGGGCAAGGACGTCACCCCGGTTCCGGTGACCAAGCCGGCGCACCCGGTGCCGCCGACCTGGCAGCCGCCGTCCGCGAAGCACCCGTACCCGCAGGGGCACGCCGGCGTCCGGCTGGGCAGCGCGCCCTCGGCGAACGCGGGCTCCGCTGCCGGGTCCGCGGCCGGTGACGAGAGCGCGGCGACCGGGCTCCCGGTCGCGCTCGCCCCGCTCGCCGGGTCACCGGTGGCCGGACAGAGCGTCGACGTCGACGTCGCGGACAGCCGGAGCACGTCGGCCGCGGGCATCGCCGGAATGGTGGTGAAGCTGTCGCAGCCGGGCAAGGCCGAGGCCGGCAAGGTCCGCCTGTCGATCGACGCGGCCGGGGTCGACGGGCTCTTCGGCGCGAACTGGGCCTCGCGCGCGCACCTGGTCCTGCTGCCCGACTGTGCGGTGGTCGCTCCCAAGATCGCGGGCTGCCTGAAGCAGACCCCGCTGGAGTCGCACTTCGACCCGGCGACGAAGAAGATCGTCGCCGATGTCGCGCTGCCCGGCAACGACGGCGAACCGCACACCAGCATCCAGTCGCTGAGCGCCACGACCGCCGCCACCTCGACCACCGTGGGCGTGGTCTCCGGCACCTCCAGCGGCGCCGGCACGTACTCCGCGACCTCGCTCAACCCGTCGCAGGCGTGGACGGCCGGCGGCTCGTCGGGGGCGTTCACCTACGGCTACCCGGTGCAGACCCCGCCGGCGCTGGGCGGGTCGGCGCCGGTGGTCTCGCTCGGCTACGACTCGTCGTCGGTGGACGGCAAGACCTCCTCGACGAACTCCCAGGCCTCCTGGATCGGCGACGGCTGGGACTACCAGCCCGGCTTCGTCGAGCGCTCCTACCAGTCGTGCTCGAACGACGGGATCACGGGCTCCTCGGACGAGTGCTGGGCGGGTGCGAACCTCACCCTCTCGATGGCCGGCCACTCCGGCCAGCTCGTCCCGGACGACGCCTCCTGCACCTCCGGTGCGCCGGCCGCGATGGAGCAGTCGGCCTGCACCTGGCGGCTGAAGGGCGATGACGGCACGAAGGTGCAGTTCCTGACCGGCGCCACCAACGGCACCTGGAACGGCTCCTACGTCAAGCTCACCGACACCGGCGGCACGGCGTTCTACTTCGGTCTCGCCCACCTGCCGGACGCGAACGGCAACCCGACCACGCTCGGTGCCGACAGCGGCTCGGCGTGGACCGTCCCGGTGTTCTCCCCGAACTCCGGCGACCCGTGCTACGACAGCACCAAGGGCAAGGCGTCCTGGTGCCAGACGGCCTGGCGGTGGAACCTCGACTTCGTCGTCGACCCGCACGGCAACCTGACCACCTACACCTACACCCCCGAGACGAACGACTACGCCCTGGGCGGCGGCCAGAACAACGGCACCGGGACCAACCGCGGCTACACCCGCGCGGGCGTGCCGGCCACGATCGGCTACGGCCAGCTGCTCTCCGACCAGTTGGGCGCGAACGGCTCGTACAACCCGGCCGCGAAGATCCTCTTCACGGTGGGCGAGCGCTGCGTCACCTCGACGACGGCCTGCGACCCCTCGCAACGGACCCTCGCGAACGCCGCCAACTGGCCCGACGTCCCGCTGGACCAGCAGTGCGACGGGACCAGCACCTGCACCAACTACGGGCCGTCGTTCTGGACCACCAAGTGGCTGACCGGCGTCAGCACCCAGGTCCGGGTCAAGGGCGCCTACCAGACGGTGGACTCGTACGCACTGAACCACCAGTTCGTCAACGTCCAGAACGCCACCGAGAACACCCAGGTCCCGTGGCTCGCCTCGGTCCAGCGGACCGGCCAGGACGGCCAGGCCTCCGGTGGTGCGGTCACCCTGCCGCCGGTGTCGTTCACCGCGCAGCTCCTGGCCAACCGCGTCGACGGCTCCAACCTGGTCCCGGCCCCGCCGGCGTACAACCGGCCGCGCATCCAGCTGATCACCACCGAGACCGGCTCGACCATCGGCGTCAACTACGCCTCCGCCGCGTGCTCGCGCACCAGCAACGTGATGCCGTCCAGCGCGGACAGCGACACGCTGTCCTGCTACAACGTGAAGTGGTACCCGCCGGGTTCGGCCGTCGGCGCCGCGCCGGTCGACGACTGGTTCCTGCGCTACCCGGTCACCAGCGTCACGGTGAACCCGGGCACCCCGGGCTCGGTCCCGCAGACCACCGCCTACACCTACGGCAAGGCGGCCTGGCACCGCAACGACTCCCCGCTCACCCGGGACGTCACCCGCACCTGGGACCAGTTCCGCGGCTACGCCAGCGTCACCACCGTCGCCGGCAGCGGCACCGACGGGCCCAAGTCGCAGAAGTCCACGACCTTCTACCAGGGCATGGACGGCGACCTGCTCGCCAACGGCAGCACCCGCAGCGTCACCGTCGCGGGGCCGATGAGCGCGGCGGTGACGGACTCCGACTGGCTCTCGGGCGCGACCCTGGAATCGGACACCTACAACCAGGCCGGCGGGACTGTCGTCGGCTACGCGGTGCACACCTCCAGCGGCCCGGTCACCACCGCCACCCACGCCCAGGGCAGCCTGCCCGCGCTCACCGCCCGCTACTCGGCCACCACGGCGGTCAGGACCTCGAAGGCGCTGAAGGCCGACAACACCTGGCAGACCACCAGCACGACCACCGGCACCGACTCGGCGCACGGCAACCGCGTCGTCACCTCGCTGGCCAGCGCGGACGGCCTGCCGGACGTGTGCACCCGCACCAACTACGCCGCGGGATCCGACCCGCAGGTCCTGGCCCTGCCGTCCGAGGAGATCACGGTCAACGGCGCGAGTGCGTGCACCGCCACGCCGACCGCCGCCAACACGACCTCCTGGACCCGCACCGCCTATGACGGCCTCGGGTTCGGACAGCTCGGCACCGCCCACAACCCCACCTCCGGCGTGGTGCTCGACCACTTCGACGCCAGCGGCAACCCCCAGTTCACCACCACGGTGAACACCGGGTTCGACGGATACGGACGCACCACCAGCACCACCGACCCCAACGCGACGGACAGCGCCCACACCAACGGCGCCACCATCACGACCGCCTTCACCGCGGGCCAGGCGGGTGAGCTGCCGACCAGCACGACCGTCACCACCCCGGCCCCGGCCGGCGCCAGCGACGCGAGCACGGGCCGGACCACGACCACGACCCTGGACAGCGCCCGCGCGCTGCCGACCGCGGTCACCGACCCCAACAGCCGCACGGTGCACGAGGCCTACGACCAGCTCGGCCGGGTCACGAGCGTCTGGCTGCCGGGCCAGCCCACCACGTCCAACGCGAACAAGACCTTCGCCTACTCGCTTCCGGGCGTCGTCAACGGCAACGCGGTGCCTCCGACGGTCACCACGTCCACGCTCAAGCAGAACGGGACCAGCTACCTCGTCAGCGTCCAGATCATGGACGGCCTGGGCCGACCGGTCCAAACGCAGTCCACACCGGCGATCTCGGCCTACAGCGGCCGGGTGATCACCGACACGGTGTACGACTCGCAGGGCCGGGTGACCCGCGCGAACGCCGGCTGGTACAACAACGACACCGCGCCGAACACGACGCCGTACCAGACGACCACGAACCAGGTCCCGAACCAGACCTACAACGTCTACGACGGCCTCGGCCGCCCGGTGACCAGCCAGTTCATCGCCTTCGGCGTGGTGCAGAGCACGACCAGCACCGCGTACCCGGGTGCGGACCGCATCGACGTGACGCCGCCCGCCGGCGCCACGCCGACGTCCACCGTCACCGACGCCCGCGGCCAGAAGGCTCAGCTGTGGCAGTACCGGACGGCCACCGCCACCGGTGTCCAGACGGACGCGGACGTGACCTCCTACACCTACACGGCGGACGGCCACCCGGCCACGCAGAAGGACGCCGCCGGGAACACCTGGAACCGCAGCTACGACCTGCGCGGCCGCGAGGTCTCCGCGACCGGCCCGGACACCGGCACCACCGGCAAGGCGTACGACACGGCAGGCCGCCTGGCCTCCGTCACCGACGCCCGCAACCAGACCATCACCTACACCTACGACCTGCTCGGGCGAAAGACCGGCTCCTACGCGGGGTCGGTGAGCCCGGCCAACCAGCTGACCGGCTTCACCTACGACACCGTCCTGCCCGGCCAGCCGGCCACCTCCACCCGGTACACGGGCGGAGCCTCCGGCAACGCCTACACCACCTCCATCGACGCCTACGACACCACCTACCACCCCACCCAGACCACCACCACGATCCCCGGGTCCGAGGTCGGCTCCGCCACCGCGTTCAAGTACGTCTACAACGCCACCTACGACCCCATCACCGGCGCGCTCACCTCCGACAACCGCGCGGCGGTCGGGGACATCGCCGCCGAGGAGGTCGACTACACGTACGACGTCAACGGCCCGCTGCTCACCTTCGGCGCCTTCGGCGGTGCCTCGTACGACGTCGGCTCGGCCTGGGACGCCTACGGGCGCAACACCCGGTCCACGGTGAACCCGTGGGGCACCCAGATCGTCGTCACCAACACCTACGACGAATCCACCGGCCGCCCGCTCTCGCAGTTCGTGGACAAGCAGACCGCCAGCACCGGCGCCGTCCAGCAGGTCACCTACGC
This sequence comes from Kitasatospora cathayae, assembly GCF_027627435.1. GTDB lineage: Bacteria > Actinomycetota > Actinomycetes > Streptomycetales > Streptomycetaceae > Kitasatospora > Kitasatospora cathayae. The sequence goes on from NZ_CP115450.1 coordinate 217,696, forward strand.
GTACAACACGGCGGGGCAGCTGACGGCCGTCCGCAACATCCCGGACAACACCCCGTCGTCCACCGATCTGCAGTGCTTCGGCTACGACTACCTCAACCGGCTGAACACGGCCTGGTCGGACACCGGCACGCTCACCCAGGCCGCCCAGCCCACGGTCGGCGGCATCGGCTCCTGCACCAACAGCACACCCACCAGCGGCGCCCAGTCGCCCGCCAAGACGACCGTCGGAGGACCGGCCGCCTACTGGCAGAGCTACGGCTACGATCTGACCGGCAACCGGACCCAGCTCGTCCAGCACGACCCGTCCGGCGACACCACCAAGGACGCGACCACGACCCAGACCTTCCCGGCCGCGGGCACCACCAACACCGGCAGCGGCGGACCCCACTCCCTGACCACCAGCACCACCGTGGTCAACGGCAACACCACCGTGTACGCCCACGACACCTACGACGCCGCGGGCAACACCGCGGGCCTCTACACCTATGCGAACGGCTCGACCACCCTCGGCTGGACGGCCGAGGACAGGCTCGACACCCTCAACCCGGCCGTCCAGATCACCGGCGTCGGCGGCAAGTGCCTCTACCTGCAGAACAGCAGCAGCGCCTCCGGCACCCCGGCGGCGATCGCCGGCTGCACCAGCACGCCCGCCGAGAAGTTCAACACCACGGGCAACGTCCTCAAGGTCTACGGCAAGTGCCTGACCGCCATGGGCACCACGGCGGGATCCGCGATCCAGCTCCAGTCCTGTGACGGGACCGCTTCGCAGACCTGGACGAGCCGTTCCGACGGCACCCTGCTCAACGCCGCCGCGAGCCGCTGCCTCGCCGTCCCCGGTGACGTCACGGCCGACGGCACCCTGCTGGCCCTCGCCGACTGCGGCACCACCGTCCCGGCCGGCCAGCACTGGAACGTCGGCGACCAGCACACCGGTTACGTCTACGACGCGGACGGCAACCAGCTCGTCCGCCACGACCCCGGCAAGACCACCATCACCCTCGGTGGCGACGAACTGGTCTACAACACCACGACCAAGTCCACCACCGGCGTCCGCTACTACCAGATCCCCGGCGGCATCACCCTGGTCCGCCAGGGCGGCATCGCCACCTACCAGATCAACGACCCGCACGGCACCGGCGCACTCGCCCTCGACGGCACCACGCTGAACGAGAGCCGCCGCCCGACCGACCCGTTCGGCAACCCCCGCGGCACCCAGCCCACCACCTGGGCCGGCGACCACGGTTTCGTCGGCGGCACCAAGGACGACGCCACCGGCCTCACCAACCTCGGCGCCCGCGAGTACCAGCCCAGCACCGGCCGGTTCCTCAACCCGGACCCCCTGATGAACACCGCTGATCCCCAGCAGTGGAACGGGTACGCCTACAGCGACAACGACCCATTGAACCTCAGTGACCCGAGCGGCCTTATGGTCAACGACCCCGTCACGGGCCTCGGCTTCGGCACGGTCGGCCAGCTGGACGACTGGCACTCGAAGCACCCGACGGAGCTGCAGGAGAAGATCGACGACGAAGCCGCGTCGCTCGCTCCCAAGCCGTCAGGCAACGGGATAACCAAGGCGATGAACAAGTGGCTCGGCAGCCAGCAGCAATGCCCGCATTACGACCCGCTGGCCGCATGGGCGCAGAAGCAGCAGGCGTTCCAGGACCGGTACAAGAACGCCACCTTCGGCATAGTTCCCGAGCCGGACAAGACCGACAACGGGTTGGACGCCCAGACCTTGATCAATATCTGGATCCACAACGGGTTCGGCTACCACAGAACGGTGGCGTTCCGAGGTGTCGACCAGATGACGAAACACCTCGCCGCCGATGACTACATCGCCGGCATACGCGACCAGTTGGCAGGGAGCACCGAAGTCGGCAAGAAGGCTCCGATCAATCACAAGGACGAGGCTCCCCTCGGGATTCCCCCGCTGGGGGCACTCATGGATGCCAGCGGAACACTGACCAACGGCGCCCTCGGAACGAGTAACTACGCCGACGCATTCATCGGTTCGTACTGGGGCGAGGCCACCGTCTCAAGCGTGGACCGGAAAACCGGGCTGATGCAGATCAAGTTCCACGTGGTCAACATCTCGGATTGGCGTTCCGCAACACACCTCATCGGTCGGCGCCCCCTGGAATCCGACTGGGGGCACGGCTGGCCCGGCACCAGGTTCGACCAGACCTACGACTGGACCGAGCAGTGGCCCATTTCGCAGTGATCCTGCAGCTGTGTTGTTGAGGTACCCCGTCTGAGCCACCGTCCGGGCAGACCGATCACCATCGGTCTGCCCGGTCCCCCTCTATTCCTTTTCGAGGGATATTCCATGCGTTCCAGACCATTCCGCCTCTCCTTGCGGCCGCAAGCGGTCACGGCGTTCGCCCCTCCCGCCGTTTGCTCGCAGTCGGGATATCGGGGATCTCCACCGTTGCCTCCGCGCATTCCACGGTGACCGCTGTGCCTAGGGCCGTTTCAAAGTCCTGGTGAGGCCGGCCGCAGCTCCCGCACCCGCTCCCGCAGGATCGTCAGCCCCCGATCCCAGCCGATCCGCTCGGCGATCACCGTGGTCGGCATTGTCGGCGTCTGCCGCAGCAGCTCGCGGACCGCCGGCTCCACGGCGTCCACCGCCGAGCCCTTCAACGCCCGCTGGTAGACCGGCGGCCGGTCCGAGCTCAGGGCCCGCGTCACCGTGCCTCGGGAGATCCCCAGCTGCCGGGCCACCGCCTGCGCAGACAACCCCTCGGCCCGATGCAGCCGACGGATCTCAGCCCAGTCCTCCACCCCGATCACCTCTTTCCTCCTGACTCCCGTACCAGTGAAGTCAGGATGATCAAGAGACCACGAAGTGACCCGCTTTTGATCCGCTGACCGTGGTCCTCGTTTCACCCGTTGCCGACAACGTCCCAGAAGTCGGGGTCGGTCAGGCAACGGATCCCTGCGGCCAGGGTTTCCCGTCGATGTATCCCTCCTTGAGCAATTCAAGGAGGGGCGGCGATCAGTGCGTCGACGCCAGCGCGGTTGAGCAGGTTGATCCGCACATGGCCTTCGTGGCCGTCGAGTTCGAAGATCTCCGCGTCCATCGCGAGGAACCGGTCCAGCGGCGCGCGGGGGCGGGCGAAGAGGAAGAAGCCGCACTCGGCCGGCACCTGGGCGGCCAGCGCCCCGTTCGCTGTCAGCGCGCGGTGGTTGTCAGGACGGCTTCGGCATCGAGGCCTTCGCCCCGGCGGGCCCTGGCGGGTGAGGCACGCCTGGCCCCGCATGGTGAGCAGGCCGACGAGGTTGAGGTCCTCAATACGAAGTCGATGGCGATCCGGGCGGCCGCGTGCCGCCGGGGAAGGGTCCGTCTGCGCACGAAGTGCCCTGCCGCGCAAGCCTGGTGGAGGGCGTACCATCCCGCCGCGACCGCCAGTGCCACGAGGTGGGTCCCGCAGAGCCAGAACCCGCCGCAGCCGATGACTGGTGAGGGTGCCGAAGGCCACCGAATACGGCCCACCGGTGACCCGGTTCGTGTCGCGTTCAGCGCGGGACCGAGCGGACCAGCAGGAGTGCGATGTCGTCGGTGCGGTGGTCCGCGTGTCCGGCGCGGCCGGTGAGTGCGTCCGCCAGCCGGTCGAGGGGGTGGGCTCCGTGGCGGGCGAGGGTGGCCGTGAGGTCGCCCAGGGCCTGGTCGAGGTCGGCTCCGGGGGTGTCGATGAGGCCGTCGGTGTACAGGGCCAGGGTGGTGCCGATCGGCAGACCGACGCGGAGCTGCGGGTACTCGGCGGTGGGGTCGACGTTCAGGACCAGGCCGGTGGGCGGCTCCATGAGCGCCGCCCGGCCGTCCGGGCGGTAGATCAGGGGTGCGGGGTGGCCGGCGGTGGCGATCGTGGCAGTGCGGCCGGCGAGGTCGACGCACAGGTAGGTGCAGGTGGCCAGCAGGGCCGTGTCCAGGTCGGCCAGCAGGCGGTTGGTCCGGGCCAGCACGGTGCTCGGATCGGCGTCGGCGGCGGCGAAGGCGCGGACGGCGGTGCGCACCTGGCCCATCAGCGCGGCGGCGTTGACGTTGTGGCCCTGGACGTCGCCGATGACGATGCCCACGCAGTCGGGCCCGACCCGCATGAGGTCGTAGAAGTCGCCACCGACGTCCATGCCCTCGGTGCACGGCAGGTAGCGGGCGCTGACCTCCAGGCCCGGGACGGCCGGCAGGACGTGGGGCAGCAGGCTCTCCTGGAGGCCTTGGGCGAGGCCGAGTTTGGTGTCGTACAGCCGGGCGCGGTCCAGGGCCTGGGCGATCAGACCGCCGAGCGCGGTGAGGACGGCGCGCTCGTCCACGTCGAACCGGTGCGGCTCGGCGAAGGCCAGCACGCAGGTGCCGATCAGCCTTCGCGAGGTGACCAGCGGCAGGTAGGCCCACGCGGCCATCCCGTCCTGGGTCTCGGGGCGGTTCGGGTACAGCCTTTCCAGCTCCGTCCGGGTCTCGAAGAACGCCGGCACGGCGTTGGTCGCCGCCTGGACACCGGGGGTGGGCTCCGTCAGCGGGGTGCCGTCGAACTGGTCGACCTGGCCGGGTGGGTAGCCACGGTGACCGACGGTGCGCAGCCGGCCTCCCTCGGCCATCAGGACGGCGACGGCCTGGCCACCGAAGGCCGGCACGATCTGTTCGGACACCATGCGCACCACGTCCTGCACGCTGATGGCCTCGGTCAGCGCACTCGCGAGGTGGAGGATGTGGTAGAACGCTCCGGGTCGCGCGTGCACCGCCCGCTCGGCCGAGAGTCCGGAGTGCAGGTGGTGCCGGGTGGGGTCGAGGGCGGGATCGGCGAGGAATTCGGCGGTGGCGGCCGCGTCAGCGGTGGCGATCCGCGCGGTGAGTCCGGAGGCGTCCGGGAAGAGCTGGAACGACAGCCACCGGTCCGGCGGCCGGAGCGCGACGAAGGAAGTGGACTGCCCGCTCATCACCGCCGCCCGATAGTGGTAGTCGTACACCGGGTCCCGCAACCAGGGCAGTACCACCCACGGCCGCTCGCCGAGCAGTCGTTCCGCCGGTTCGCCGAGCAGTTCCGCGGCGGCGGGCGTGACCGCGGCCAACCGGCCGTCCAGGTCGATGCCGCAGAGGCCCTCCGGCAGCCGCGAGGCCGCCGCCGCGAGGGGGTCGGCGACACGTTCCTCCGCCACCGCAGGACGTGGTCCGGCCCGGATCGGACGGCCCGCCCCGGCCGCCTCCGCCGCCACCTCGGTCAGGCGTGCCGCCAGCGCACCGAGCCGGTCGCGTTCGAGGGCCGACAGTACGGGGGGGTGCGCGGCGGGCCAGAGGACGACGAGCGCGCCGTACGTCGTCCGGCGCGCGACGAGCGGAACGGCCCCGAGGCAGAACGCGTACGGCATGGCGACGGCGACCCTCGGGTACCGGCGTGCCATGTCATCCCCGCCGCCCACCCAGACGACCCGGCCGCTGCGCACGGCTTCGGCCACCGGGATCGGCGCGGTCAGGCCGATGTGCCGCCACGGCCTGGTGAACTGCCGGGCGGCCCCCAGCGTCAGGGCCAGCTCGAGCACCTGCCGGTCGTCCGACAGGAGGTAGACGCCGCCCATGTGCGCGCCGAGCCGCTCCGGCACCGACCGCAGGATCCGTGCCAGCGCCTCGATGCCGCGCACGTCCACCGCGCGCCCTGCCATCGCCTCGGCGGCCCCTCCCCCGGGCCTCGACGGCGACATCCCTGACATGGTCATCACAAAACCTCGTTCGAGCCGCGTCCCGGCCGACAAGCGCACTGGCAGCCTCCCTCCATATTCGCCCGGACGGCCCCATGCGTCCCGTCGTCCGGGCGTCCGGGTGTCCCGTCGTTCCTGCATCCCATCGTTCCGGCGTTCCGGCGCCGGTGCGGCCGCCGAGCTCAGGACCCCGCAGGGCCCGGGAACCCGGCTGCTGTCCACCAGGCCCCCGCCGGGCGCCCGACGACGCCCCCGGGAGGACAGGTCCCCGTCGGCGCGTACCCCCGGACGCGTGGGCGGGGCCCGCTCGGGCCGGCACTCTCCTGCGCGGAACGCGGCGACCGCGGAACGTGACAACCGCGGAACGTGACAACCGCCGAACGAGCCCGGTTCGGGCTGTCGCCGTCGCCCAGGCCGCCGCCGAGGCCGGAGACGACCCGCCGCGGTTCCGGACCCGGCGCACACGCCGGCCGGGCCGGTGTCGGGCGGCCCGGATCCCGGTCCGCCCCGACACCGGCCGTCAGGCCGCGGTTCGGGCGCCGATCGCCGTCAGGACTTCCCGGGCCGCCCGGGCGCCGGTCTCCGCACCGCCCTCCATGTAGCCGTGGAAGTCGTAGGAGGCGTGCTCGGGCCGCGAAGTGCATGCGGGCAGGGAGGTCGATCCCGAAGTGGCCTGGGCCTGGCGCCGGATCGTCGCCAGCCGCGGACAGGCCCGCGTGAGCGAGCTCGCAGGCCGGATCGGTTGGAGCCGGCAGCGCACGTGGTCACGCTTCGGTTCGCAGATCGGCCTGACGCCCAAACGCGCCGCCATGCTGGTCCGCTTCGATCACGCCATCCACCGCCTGGTCCTTGGAGACACTCCCGCGCAGGTGGCAGCGGACGGCGGTTTTGCCGACCAGTCCCACCTCCACCGCGACGTCCGCGCGTTCACCGGGACAACTCCCGCCGCCGCCGCGCAGGAGCCATGGCTGGCCGCCGATGACAGAGCCTGGCCCGTCGCCAGCGCTCCGACACGTGGCGGGCGGCCGTCGCTTGCCGGTCACCAGGCCGTCATCCCCGGGTACGGGCCGCCTGCCGATCGCGCAGGATGGTGATCGTCCTGCGGCACCAGTCGAGGTTGCCCCTTTCGAAGGCGTGGCCGCGCAGGCAGGTCAGGTAGGGGCCGATGCGGTCGCCCTCGCGCAGGAACTCGTCCTCCGTGCGGTCGCCGCGCATGGTGAGCAGCAGCCGGTCGAACAGGTCGAGCTTGGCCTGGGCGAAGCCGGCCCGCTCCTCGAGCTGGGCGATCAGCACCGCCGGGTCGACGTGGTCGGCGGCCTGGACCTTGACCAGCAGGTCGTCCCGGACGAAGGACGGTTTCGCGGCGGCCGCGGCGAAGCCGTCGAGTTCGGCGAGGCCCGCGTCCGTGACGCGGAAGACCCGCTTGTTGGGGCGGTTGTCCTGGACGACCTCCCGCCCGCTGATCAGCCCGTCCTTCTCCAGCCGGGTCAGCTCGGCGTACAGCTGTTGCGGCTGGGCGTACCAGAAGTTGGCCACGCCCAGGTTGAAGGTCTTGGCCAGCTCGTAGCCGTTGGTCTCGCCGTCGAGCAGGGCGGCCAGTACGGCGTGCCGTAGTGCCATCGGTCGGTCTCCTTCGCCGGCCCCCGGCCCCTTGTTGCCGGGGACACGCTCCCCTAGGGTACTCCTGAAACTGACTAGTCAGATTCATGACTAGCCTCGCTACGAGTCAGGAGGGCGCACCATGACCACCGCCGACCGCTTCCGTGCCGCCGTCGAGGCCCGTGACCTCGGCGCGCTGGACGACCTGTTCAGCGACGACGTCCGCTTCTACAGCCCCGTGAAGTTCACCCCCTTCGAGGGCAAGCCGATGGTGCTGGGCCTGTTCCGGGTCCTGCTGAGGACCTTCCGGGACTTCCGGTACCTCGGCGACCACACCGGCACCGCGCAGACCAGCGCCGGCGGCACCGACGCTCCCTCGGCCGTCCTGCTGTTCCGAGCCACGGCTGGCGGAAAGCAGATCCACGGAATCGACCTGCTGCACTTCGCCGCCGACGGCCGGATCAAGGAGTTCACGGTCATGGTCCGCCCGCAGTCCGCCGTCCACGCCCTCGGCGAGGCGGTCCACGCCGGGCTCGTCGCCGACGGACTCGTCCCGGCACCCGCCGAGCACTGACGCCGCCCAACCAGAGTTCGGTCAGAGGACGTGCTGGTCCAGGAACCAGGTGGTGACGGACCGGGCGATGCCGGAGACGGCGCCGCGGAGAAGGGCACCGGCCAGGGACAGGCGCTCGCGGCGGGTCAGACGCGTACGGAACATGGGGACCTCCACGGGAATGCGGTTCGCGGGTGGGGCGGCCGGCCGGCTCACCGTCCACACTGACCGCGCCGCGAAGATCGACTCCGAGTTGCGACGCAACGGCGACTACCCGCCATCTCGGCACCGGTCAGGCTTACCCGCGTGCCGAGTTGGAGGATGATGGTGCGATGAATGGCGACGAGGGAGGAAACCGTACGGGCTCACGGCGGCCTCGAGTGCTGGGGCGCGCGCGGGTGGGGTGGCCGGTTGCGCTGCGGGAACTGAAGGACTCGCTGTTCGAGGTGTACCTGGCGGCGGGCGCACCGAGTCTGGACGAGATCGCCGGAGACGTCGCCGAGGACGACCGGCTGCCGGGGGCACCGAGCCGGGACACCGTCCGACGGGTCATCAGCGAACCGACGTTTCCAGCCCAGCAGGCCGACGTCGTCGCCGTCGCCACCGTCCTGGCCCGCCGCGCCCGTCGGGACGAAGGAGAACTGGCCCGGCAGGTGGGCGAGTTGTGGGTGCGAGCCGGGATGGCCAAAGGGGTGGGACGGCCGATCGGCGAGTTCGACGACAACCTCGTCCTGGCCGACCTGGAGGTGCACCCGGCTCTCGAGACCGGTGATGCCCGGACCCGATTCGGGGTCCTGCCCCGCTACGTTCCGCGCGAGCACGACACCCGCCTGCGGACGGTCGTCGCCGCCGCGCTGGCCGGCACCAGCGGAACCGCGGTTCTGGTCGGGGCGTCCGCCACGGGCAAGTCCCGCGCCCTGTGGGAGGCCGTCAGAGCGCTGCCCGGCGATTGGCGGTTGTGGCACCCCATCAGCCCCGACCGTCCCGATGCCCTCCTGGCCGGCCTTTCGGACGTCGCTCCCAGGACCGTGGTGTGGATGAACGAGGCGCAGCTGTACCTCGGCCCGGAACCGTCCGGTGAGCGGGTCGCACGGGCCCTGCGCGAGCTGCTGAACGACGCGTCCCGGGCTCCCGTCCTGGTGCTGGCCACCTTGTGGCCCGACCACTGGAAGCGACTGACCGCCCGCGCCGAGCCGGATCGGCCGAACCAGCCGGATCCGCGCATCGACACCCGCCGCCTGCTGCAGGGGCACGTGATCGACGTGCCCGACGCGTTCACCCGCACCGACCTGGCGGCCCTCACCGGCGCCGCCGACGCCGATCCACGGCTGACGGAGGCCGCCGAACGAGCACGCGACGCCCAGGTGACCCAGTACCTCGCCGGCACGCCGTTCCTGATGGAGCGCTACTCCCGGGCCCGAGGAGCGGCCCGTGCCCTGATCCACGCCGCGATGGACGCCCGCCGGCTGGGAGCGGGCCCCGACATCCCAGTGGCCTGGCTGGAGGCGGCCGTCCCCGCCTACCTCACGGGAACCGAGTTCGATGCCCTCGACGACGACTGGCTCGAGCACGCCCTGCAGTACGCCGCCGCTGGAGGCAACGGCATCCCGGGCATCCTGAGTCCGGTCAGAACGGACACCCGCAACCAGCGCGGCCGCCGCCCGGCCGCCACCGGTTCCCCCGCGAAGCGGTCCTCCCCCGCTTCGCACTACCGGCTGGCCGACCACCTCGAGCAGTACGGTCGCCACCACCGCTCCGAGCGGATACCACCCGTCGACTTCTGGACCTCCGCCGCCCAGCACGCCGACCAGCGCGATCTGGTCGTGCTCGGAAACCGTGCCCGGGACCGCGGCCTCTACCGGGACGCTGCCCAACTCCACAAACTGGCCGCCGCACAAGGCGACCCCAAGGCCGCACGGAGCCTCCTCGATCACTTCCAACACCTCGATCCGACCGATCACCGCCCGGCCCGCTGGGTCGCCGATCATCTCGGACTCGCCGACTCCTCGGCAGTGGCCTGGCTGCTGGACAGCCTGTGGGTCGCGGGGGCGAAGGAGCAGTTCGCCGCCCTGGCCGAACGGGCCGCCGCCCACGTGGCCCTCGACGACCCGGGCGGGCTGGCCGAAATGCTGGACAGCCTGCGGGTGTTCGGGGCGAAGGAGCAGGCCGCCACCCTGGCCGCACGGGCCGCCGGTCACGCCGGCCTCGACGACCCGTCCGGAGTGGCCGCCCTCCTGAAGGACCTGTGGAAGCTGGGGGAAACGGAGCAGGTCGCTCGACTGCTGGCCCGCGATCCCGCCGCCCACGCCGGCCTCGACAACCCGTCCGGAGTGGCCGCCCTCCTGAACAGCCTGTCGGAGCTGGGGGAAACGGAGCAGGTCGCTCGACTGCTGGCCCGCGATCCCGCCGCACACGCCGGCCTCGACGACCCGTCCGGAGTGGCCTGGCTGGTGCGCACTCTGCTCGACCTCGGAGCGGACCAGCAGGCCGGAGCCCTGGCCGCGAGGAGCCCCGCGGCCCGCGCGGGTTCCGACCACCGCTCAGGCGGGTCCGGCGCCCTCGAACGCCCGCAAGAGCCCGGAACGCCGCAGCAGGCCCGGCCCCCGGCACGCCAGGACCCTGCCCCGCCTACCGGCCTCGACGACCCGTACGCGCTGATCGAGCTGCTGTGGGAGGTCCCGGCGAAGGAGCAGATCGCCACGCCGGCCGCACGGGCCGCCGACCGGGTTGCCCTCGATGACCCGGACGCGGTCACCGAACTGCTGAACACCCTGCAGTGGATCGACGCGCACGAGCAGGCCGCCGCCCTGGTCGCGCGCCTTCCCGCCGCAGGAATGATCGACCAGTTCATGGAGTTCGGCGACAACAGGAGCCGCTTCCGGTTCGGGCGTGAACCCGACGGAAGCGCCGCCCCTCCATGGACCTGGGACGACCTCGAATGACTCCCGGAGCCCGGTCCACGTCCGTAGCCTCCGGCGCTCGCGCGGCAGCAGGTTCGTCCTCGCCCTGACCTGCCCCGGGGGGAGCTTGCCTGTGACGGAGTACGGGCCGAGCCTTGAGTGGCGGGGCGCGATCCGCGACCCCCGATCCGCGACCCGCGACCCCCGATCCGCAGGCACAAGAGCGGAGGCGACGCTCACCGATGGCGCTCACGGTGGCACTGGCCGGCGACACGATGCTCGGGCGCGCCGTCGCCGAGGAACTGCGGCGCTCGCCGACACCGGGGACGGTGCTCTCCCCGGAGGTGCAACAGGCACTGGCGGGGGCCGATCTGGTCGTGCTCAACCTGGAGTGCTGCCTCTCCGGCCGCGGGGAGCGGTGGCCTGACCCGCGCAAGCCGTTCTTCTTCCGGGCCCCGCCCTCGGCGGCCGCCGTCCTCGCCGAGCTGGGGGTGGACTGCGTGACGCTGGCCAACAACCACGCCCTGGACTACGGCGTCGACGCCCTGCTCGACACCGGGGAACTGCTGGAACGGGCCGGGGTCCGGGCGGTCGGCGCCGGGCGGGACGTGGCCGAGGCGCGGGAGTTCGCCGTGTTGGAGGCCCGCGGGGTGCGGCTGGCGGTGGTCGGGGTCACCGACCACCCGGTGGACTACGCGGCCGCGGCGGAGCGTCCGGGAGTGGCGTGGGCCGACCTGTGGACGGGGGTGCCCGACTGGCTCACCGCGCTGGTGGCCCGGGCCGCCCAGGAGGCCGACGCGGTGCTGGTCACCCCGCACTGGGGCCCCAACATGACCTCCCGGCCGCCGCCGCACGTGCGCGCGGCGGCCCCGCAGCTGCTGGCCGCCGGGGCGACGCTGGTCGCCGGACACTCCGCGCACGTGTTCCACGGCGTCGCCGACCGCGTGCTGTACGACCTGGGCGACTTCATCGACGACTACGCGGTCGATCCGGTGCTGCGCAACGATCTCGGCCTGCTCTTCCTGGTCACCCTGGACGGGCCGGACCGGGCGCACCTGGCACCTGTCCGCCTGGAGGCGCTGCCGTTGGTCCTGGACTTCTGCCACACCCGCCCCGCCCGCGGCGAGGAGTGGGAGTGGATCCGCACACGGTTCACCACCGCCTGCGCCGCGTTCGGCACCGAGGTGGGCGAGCGGGAGGAGTGGCTGACGGTCGACTGGACCGGAGAACAGGGCTCGGATCCACTTGACCGGCAGGGCCACGCTTGAGGCCGGGGGTGGTTGGGGTTCAGGCAGATGAGCTGCCCCACAGGCCGCAGGCCGCCCGGCCCGCCGTCACCGGATGCCGAGGGCGGCTTCCTCCCGGTCGAGGTCGTGCTGGAGGCGGCGGCGGGTGGTGTCGCTGATGCGGTGTTCGTCGTAGAGGCGGTGCAGCTCGGTGCTCTGGACGGCGATGACCTCGTGCCGCAGTTGCCGGTAGGCGGCGTCGGCGGTGGTGCCGTCCGGGGTCCCGGGGGTGCGGTCGAGGCGGGCGGTGAGCCCCCGGCGCACCCGGTCGATGGCGGTGTCCGGCAGGGTCTCCAGCTCGGCGAGGTGTTCGACGTGGTCGAGCGCGGCCCGGTTGAGGGCGTCGCGGGCGTCGTCCTCCTCGCGGACGGTGTGTTCGGGTTCGAGGGCGAGGCCGGAGCGGTTGACGACGGCAGCGAGGGTGAGCCCCTGGACGACGAGGGTGAACACCACGACAGCGGTGGTCAGGACCAGGACCAGGGGACGTCCCGCGAGCTTGGTCCCGTCGTCGGCGACCAGCGGGATGGACAGGGCCGCGGCCAGCGGCATGACTCCCCGGGTACCGGCCCAGGTGACCACCCCGGCGACCCGCCACGACAGCCGACCCTGCGTGGGCTTGACCGCGCGGGTCAGCGGCAGCGTGGAGAGCACCCGGACCGCGATCAGCACGGCGGCGAGCGCGAGTGCCTGCAGCGGCCAGAGCCCGGTGCCGGCCGGCAGGGCGCGGACCAGGGTGGGCAGTTCCAGGCCGACGATCGAGAAGACCACGCTCTCCAGCAGGAACACCACGACCGCGTACACGGCGCCCAGCTGGAGGCGGATGTGGGCGTCGGTGAGGCGGTGGCCGGAGCGGCCGAGCAGCACGCCCGCGACCACCACCGAGGTGACGCCGGAGGTGTGCACGGATTCGGCCAGCACGTAGGCGGCGTACGGGGTGACCAGCGCGATCACCGTCTCCAGCACCGGGTCGGTGGTACGGCGGCGCACCAGCCAGACCAGGCCCGCGACAGCGGCACCGACCAGGCTGCCGCCCCCACCGAGCAGAAGGAACTCCCCGCCCGCCTCGGGCAGGCTCACCGAGGCGCCGACGGCCACCGCGATACCGACGGCGACCTTGAACAGGACGAGCGAGGTGGCGTCGTTGAACAGGCTCTCCGCCTGCACCAGCACCTGGACGCGCCCCGGCAGCGCCAGCCGGCGCCCGAGCGCGGTGACGGCCACCGGGTCGGTGCTGGAGAGTACGGCGCCGAGGACGAACGCCATGGCGGGCGGCAGCCCGGCGACGGCGACGGCCGTGAAGCCGACGGCGGCGGCGGAGGCGAAGACCAGGCCGAAGGAGAGGATCGTCACCGGACGCCAGACCGTGCGCAGGTCCCGCAGGGACAGCTCCTCGGCGGAGGCGTACAGCAGCGGGGGCAGGACCACCATGCCGATGACCTGCGGCGGGACGTGCAGCGCGGGGACGCCGGGTATCAGCGCCACCCCGACGCCGGCCAGGACCAGCAGCGAGGGCGCGGGCACCCGCAGGCGCCGGGCGAAAGTGGCCACGGCCGTGGCCAGCACCACCAGGACGAGAACGATCCCCACAACGTGCATCGGGGCGAAAACCTCATCACGACGAGCGGGGTCACTGCCGCACGCTCGCCGCAGTCGTCCCCCGAGCCGACCAGACTTCCCGGCACACCTTTGGTCATCTTATCGGTGAATTAGCGGGGAGCGGCAGGGTAGGCAGGAGCGGACGTCACCGGGAGCGGGCCGGCACACACCGGCCGGGTCCGGGGAGACGACACGCCACGTTCGGTGGAACCTCCCGTGGGGTTCCGATCGGCACCGCCAGGCTGTCCCCGTTGACCGCGGCCGCCTCCGCGTCCACAGGACACTCCCCCGGACGGCCGGGCGACCGACCCGACGAGGAGAAGCACTCCATGCCCACTGTGACGACGCGCGACGGTGTCGAGATCTTCTACAAGGACTGGGGCAGCGGACGCCCGGTCGTCTTCATCCACGGCTGGCCGCTGAACGCGGACGCCTGGGAGGACCAGCTGAAGCTCGTCGCCGACCACGGCTTCCGCGGCGTCGCCCACGACCGCCGGGGCCACGGCCGCTCCGCCCAGCCCTGGACCGGATACGACTTCGACACCTTCGCGGACGACCTGAACGACCTGATCAACGCGCTCGACCTGCGGGACGTCACCCTGGTGGGCCACTCCATGGGCGGCGGCGAACTCGCCCGGTACATCGGGCGCCACGGCACCGACCGGGTCGGCAAGGCGCTCCTGCTGTCGGCGATCCCGCCGCTGATGCTCAAGACCGACAGCAACCCCGAGGGGGTCCCGGCCGAGGTCTTCGACAGCATCCGGGGTGGCATCCTCAAGGAACGCTCCCAGTTCTGGAAGGACTTCGCGCCCGCGTTCTTCGGCGCCAACCGCCCCGGGAACAGCGTCACCCAGGGCAACCTGGACATCTACTGGCTGCTGGCCATGCAGCAGAGCATCAAGGCGGGCGTGGACTGCGTGACCGCCTTCGCGGAGACGGACTTCACCGAGGACCTGAAGAAGTTCGACGTCCCCACCCTCGTCGTGCACGGCGACGACGACCAGATCGTGCCGATCGACGCCACCGGCCGCAAGACCGCGCAGATCGTCCCCGGCGCCGTCCTCAAGGTCTACGAGGGCGCCGGCCACGGCATCTCCGTCGTCCCCGGGGAGAAGGAGCGGTTCAACCAGGACCTCCTGGAGTTCCTCCGGAGCTGACCTCAGCTGCCCACTCTGGTGTGTCGCGAGGCCAGGGCAGCGCCGCCGACCGACCGGCGCCCGGCCGCCGGGTGTGGGGCCCGAACGACCGGGCGCACGGGCTCAGTTGAGCGGACCGCAGGCGTGGGTCAGGCGGGTGCCGTTGCCGAGCCGTCGTGCCTCCGTCTCGTCACACCTGGGACTGGGCGAGCAGCCGTAGGGCCGGTTCCTTGAGCCGGGGCGTGGCCTGCGTGGCGTCGCCGGAGTGGAAGGGGGGCTGCGGAGCCTACTCCACGGCCAGTTGGACCGCCTTCGCCGTGGTGTCCCCGGCGATCAGCGACGCCAGGTACAGGGCCATGTCCAGTCCGGCCGACACTCCCGCCGCCGTGATGATCTTCCCGGAGCGCACGTAGCGTTCGTGCGCGTACGTCACGTCGTAACCGACGACCACCGCGGGCGAACTCGCCCTGGTCCTCACCGCCGAACACCACCTGACCATGCACGTCTTCGACGCCGCCGCCACCGGGGCCATGCGTGCGATCTGCCAGGGCCAGGACAGCAGTCCCGATCCATCCCTCGATGGAGTGAGTCGCAATGACTCTGGTTGTGCGATAAGGGCTCGGAAGGCAGCTGGAGCGGGCCTCCCCGTGACGGGAGCCGATGGCCGCCGAGTTCGACGAACTGTTCGAGAGAACAAGCCGGTTCACCGCATGCGCCGGGCCACCAAGGCTCAGACGATGAGCTTCACCTCACCTCGCCCCATCGCCGGTGACGAGATCGGTTTCAGCTACTACCACGACCTGGCGGGGGCAACGAGGACTTCGGGCGCAGAGTGGTCAACGAGCCCTTCTACACAGACGGAGTCAAGCCTGTCCAGACCCCGTCGGTCACCTCCTACCCGTCCACCGACAACGCGTACCGCGTTTACGCACGGGCTGCTTCGGAATTCAGTGCCCGGGACGTGCTGCAGTACCCCGACTACCGCACCGACCTCGCGTCGGCCATGACCAACCGACAGGTGCTTGCCATGGCGAAAGACTTCCTCCTGTACGTGAAATCGGTGAAGAACCGCGGTACGGCCCATCGCGTCTGATGGGGGTCGGCCATTCCGCAGCAGACGCCGAGATTGCGCTGGTCTTCGCCGACCGTCTCACGCGGCCGGCGCCCCGTATCCAGCGCGCCGTCACCGAGCCGGACTTGCTGGAAGTCCTCGCCGCCCACTCGCCCCTGACCGCCCCGCCATGCACAGCGACGATGAGCCCGGCATGCCCCATCGAGGAGTCCCCGATGACGCGGAAGTCTTCGCCGCAGACGAAAGAGCCGAATTCGGACCATCCCCTGGAGGCCGCCCGAGCAGCCCTGATCTCCGGCGGTGCCCACCTCGTGCCCGCCGCCGTCACGACATCGTGCCTCGGTGTGCGGGAGGGGGACTGGGAACGCTTCCGTACCCACTGGGACCAACTGAGCGTGGACAGCTGCTCCTCGGCTCTGGGCGCGCGCCGGTTGCGCCGTTACGGGCAGTTCTTGCTCACGCCTGCGGTGGAGCGGATCAGGCTGCTGCTGCAGGCCGCTTTCGTGCAGCCGGAGGACAGCAATCCGCTCTACGTCGGCGTGGAGCGCACTTTCGAGCCCCTGACCGGCTCCTTCGTAGCCGACCCCTTGTTCCGAGCGGTGCTGCGACTGTTGGGACAGGTGGCGACGGCACTGGACGACCCGGCGGTGTGGAACGCGAAGGTGCACCCCTTCCGGGTCGTCGCTTCCCCGGAGGTGGACGGACTGCCCACACCGGAGGGCCCGCACCGCGACGGTGTCACCTTGGTGTCCTCCCTCCTGATCGGTCGGCAGAACGCCGTCGGAGGTGAGAGCTCCGTGTTCGATCCGGACGGAGGGCTGCTGCTGACTGCCACGCTCGGCGAGCCGGGAGCCGTGCTGCTCGGAGACGACCGCCGGACCCTGCACAGCGTGTCGCCGGTACGCCCCGTGGACCGAGGTCGTCCCGCGTATCGCGACGTTTTGGTGGTGACGCTCACACCGGGTTGAGGCCTGTGCGCACCCCGGTCGGAGCTCGGCGGCACCACCCGGCGGGTGCCCTGCCGCGACCGCCCCCGACATCGGCGACCGGCTGTCGTGCGGCGTCCCCGAGCTACGCGAACGATCGTCCGCCGCGCGTGTCGGCCCCTGAAAGACCCGACGGGACGCAGTGGCCAGGCTAACGTCGACCGGCAGGTGATGTGGGGAGCACGGGAGGTTGCGGTGCCAGCGGCTCGCTCACGGACCAGTGCGACGAACTTGCCGATCGTCCTCGGGCTCGCCGCCGCCTACGCGGTCACGGCCGTCGACCCGCTGGTGCTCAACCTGAACCTGCCGCAGGTGAGCCGGGCGTTCCAGGTGCCACCGCAGCTCGTCGGGTTGCTGGGTGGAGCGGCGACGCTGGTGATGGCCGCTGCCGTCCTCGCCGTGGGCGGCCTCGGGGACGTCTACGGGCTGAAGCGGCTGCTGAGGCTGGGGCTGGTGACCGTCACGGTCGTCAACCTGCTCTCCGTGTTCTCTCCCGGCTACAGCTTCCTGCTGGCCATGCGCTTCCTGGACGGTCTGGGGATGACCGCGCTGCTGGGAGTGCCGCTGGCCCTGCTGAAGGTGTCGTTGCCCGCGGAGAAGCGGCCGGCGGCGATCGGCGTCTTCGTGGCGGTCGAGACGATCATGTGCGGGGTGACCCCCGCGTTCACGGGCTGGGCGGTGGCGGCCGTCGGTTGGCGGTGCCTGTTCCTGGTCGCCCCGCTGCTGTGCCTGGTTTCGCTCCGGCTGACGGCCCGGTATGTTCCGGAGTCCCGTGTCCAGCAGCGCCGGAGGCTCGACGTGGTCGGAGTCGCGCTTGTCGGAGTGGCCCTACTGGCCCTCGTCATCGGTCTGGCCGCGGCGCAGAACAGCGTCTCCCAGCCCGGGACCTGGCTGCCGCTGGTGATCAGCGTGGCCGCCGCCGCGCTCTTCGTGCTCCATGAACGCCGCGCCGCCGAGCCCGCCGTGGATCTGGCGCTGTTCCGCAGCCCCGCGTTCGCTGTGGCCCTGGCCGCGACCCTCACGTTGAACTTCCTCGTTGCCGGGTACGGTGTCGTCCTGGGCCAGTTCGGCAGCATGGTGCTGTCGCTGTCCCCCCAGGCCATCGGCCTGCTGTACCTGCCCGGCACACTGCTGATCGCCAGTGCCGTGGTGCTGGCCGGCCGCCTGGTCGGGAAGTGCTCCCCGCGGCCGGTGATGGTCGCCGGCCTTTTGCTGATGGCGGCGAGCGGGCTGCTGATGGCAGGCACCGTCAGCCCAGCGATGGCGCTCTGGCTGCTCGTGCCGACCACCTGGCTGTGCGGTCTGGGGTCGCTGGTCACCGCCACGGCGGTGTCCGAGACGGTCCTGTCCCACGCGCCGCCCGGGCATTCCGGGACGGTGGCCTCGGTGCAGTCGGCGTTCGGGATGACGGGCTACGCGTTCGGACCCACCGTCTACCTGCTGCTCTTCGACGCCTTCTTCCACCGGCGGTTGCTGGCGGACGCCAAGTCGCGTGGATTGTCGGTGACCCAGGCCGTACAGGCCGTGGACGCCGTGCGCAGCGGAATGGCGCTCAGCCCGGGGAGCGCCGGATACGACTCCAATCTGCTCCGGCAGACGGCCGAGCTGAGCCTCGGACCGGACGTCGCCGACGGGCTGCGGCTGACCATGCTGACCGTCAGCCTGCTGCCGCTCGTGGTGGCGGTCACGGCCCATGTGGTCATGCCCCGGCGCAAGGGGCTCCGGGCGTAGGGCCGGTGGCGACGGAACGGATCCTTTCGGGGCAGGTGTATGCGCCTGTCGCAGCTGCCGGGGGTGTATCCGGTGCAGGGTGACACCGCTCTGCTGATCGATTGCCTGGCCTGCGAGCGGATCGTCCCCGGGACTGCGCTCCTGGAGTTGGGCACCGGCACTGGGGCGGTCGCCGTCGTGGCCGCCCAGGCCGGGGCCCGGGTGACCGCCGTTGACGTGTCATGGCTGGCTCTGGCCACCGCCTGGGCAACGCTCAGCTGAACCGCTGCCGGATCCGGCCGCGCCACGGGGACCTCGGCACCCCCGTGGCTGGACGGTGGTTCGACCTGGTGGTCAGCAATCCGCCCTACGTCCCCGCACCGAGCCGGGACGCGCCGCCACGCGGCACCGCCCGGTCCTGGGCAGCCGGCTGGGACGGTCGACTGTTGCTGGACCGGATCTGTGTCCAGGCCCCGCGCCTGCTGAGGCCCGGGGGCGTACTGCTGCCGGTCCAGTCGTCGCTGGCGGACATCGACCGGACCACGGCCGCGCTTCGGAGGTCCGGTCTGGCCGCTTCGGTCGTCGCCCGCCGTCGGCAGGCGTTCGGGCCGGTGATGTCCGCCCGGGCCGAATGGTTCGAGCAACGCGGGCTGATACCGCCCGGCCGGCGCGATGAGGAGCTGGCGGTGGTGCGCGCTGTCCGCCTCGGGTGAACGCGAGCCGCGGCTGGTGCGGCTGACCGGGTCAGGGCCTGTGCTGGTCGAGGGGCCGGTGGAGGTCGTCCTGCCTGACGGCTCGACGGTCCGCTCCGAGCGCCCCGTCGTGGCGCTGTGCACCTGCCGACGCAGCCGGCGGTACCCGTTCTGCGACACCAGCCACCGCCTCCGCCGGACGCCGGGCCCGTCCGTCGAGCCGCCCGCCCCGCAGTGAGCTGAGGCCCTGCCGCCAGTTCTGCAGCAGATGGTCGCCGAGGTCGCCCTCCACCGGACACCCGGACGCCAGGCCGAAGGCGATGTCCGGCTCCAGCTCCGGTTCGTCCTGCAGCAGCGGGCGGATGACACCGTGCCGCACGAGCTGCTCGTGGACGGCGTCGGCTTCGACGTGCTCGCGGTTCCCGCAGTCCGGCCAGGAAGGAACGCTCGAGTTCCCGGCGCAGCCGCAGCAGTCCGTGGTCCCACTCCCACTCCGTGTCCACCCCCGCGAAGTCCTGGTAGTGCAGTTCGTGGCAGACGTAGAGGGCGAGCTGGAAGTCCTCGGCCCACGGATCGGACTTCTGCGCGTCGCGGACATCCGGCGCCGTGCCGATCCCGGGCGAACCGCCGGACAGCCGGGCGCACACCGCCTCGGAGATCGGGCCGCGCGGTGGTGGCAGCGGTGGACCGGACATCGGGTTCCTCCTGGATGCTCAGACAGAAACGTTCCTCGGAGCTCCTTGGGGGCTGTGCTCGCCCCGGCGTGCTGTGAAGTCCGGTACCGTCGAGCTGCGGCTGGCAGGTCGCCCGGACCTTCACCGCTGTGCTCGGCCCGGCGGATCTCCGGTCCGGGCGCCCTCAGGGGAGACGCGTGATCGGCGGACAGGACCAGTGCGCGTCGATGACCTCGGCGCGCGGCAGGTACATGCGCAGGATGACGAACCAGGTGTCCTGCGACGGTATCGGCAGCCAGTTGGCCTCCCGGCCGAGGCCGGGCGAGTCGGGACGCATGGAGATGGTCAGGCCGCCAGCGAGGTCGGTGGCCAGCCCGGGGGTGCGGTCGCCGATCGAGTAGCGGTCGATCGGGTTGGTGATCAGGTTCCGGTTCTCGTCGTAGGCGGTGAGGGACCAGAACGCGTCGACCGGGGGCAGCTGTCCCGGTTCGAAACGGATCTCGTAGCGGCCGGTGGAGAGCCTCTCGCCTGCGGCGTCGTGGAAGGCGACGAGGTAGATCGCTTCGTCGAGATCGTTGGCGGCGACACCGAAGAGGGCCTGCTCGGCGGCACGCTTGAGGAAGTCGTCCCCGAAGTGGCCCATCTGCGGCGGCGGGTAACGCCAGCCGTTGATCGTCTTGGCCCAGTCGCCGCTGAGCAGTTGCTGTTCGAGCATGGGCAGGCCGGAGGCGGCGGCAGCGACCAGGCCCGCCTTGACCGATTCGGGCTGGGACTCGACGTCCAGGCCAGGCCCGACGCCGAGCTGCGCGAACTGTCTCAGCAGGAGTTCGTGGTGCTCCGGAGGAGGGTTCTCGGCCAGCATCGCGTTCAGCGTCTTCCACGCCCCGAGCGGATCCTGCGCCGGATCGACGGGTTCCAGCACGTCGTGGCGCTCCGGCAGCGTGGCGTTGTCTTTACCGAACAGCTGGAGTGGAGTCAGTCGGTACTGGTCCTGCAACGCGTGGACGGCGGGCAGGTCGTGCTCGCCTTCGATGAGGGTACGGCCGAGGACGATGATCCAGGGGCTGGCGGCCGTCGCGGTGCGGCGCACTCCTTCGGGCAGCGTCCCCCGCCAGCCCGGGCCGATGAGTGCGAAGTCACCGGCCCGGGATCCCGTCGCTCGCCTACCGACGTAGTCGTAGTTGTCCGAGGTGATGGCCACCAGTTCGAAAGTGAAGTAGCGATCGCCCATCTCCGGGTGGGAGAGGATGACGGGGCCCTCGCTCAGATCGACCCAGGCAGCCGAGTAGAGAGTGTCGTTGTTGGGGGCCCGGCCTTCCCGGTCGGAGTCGTCGAAGAGCTTGCGAGCGTGCCAGAAGTGGTTGACCGCGGAGTGCGGGGTCATGTCCGTTTCGGGCTTCCGGGTCACCCAGTCGTAGCGGAGCCGGGCGTTGTAGATGTAGGGAAAGCCGTAGACGAAGGCCTGTTCTCCGAGGGTGTAGGCGTATTCGTGGCGCCAGTCGTGGCGCAGTTGCCGCGCGGGGCTGCTGCTCGTGGCCGTGGTCGTCATGACCGCGCTCCTCTCCTCTGGTTGAGTTGAGCAGCACGGCCTCTCACCACACCGCGGGCTGGTGGAACCCAGGCCCCATAGCCGACAGGCGGCTTCGTGCGCCGTGCTTCGCCGGGCACCTGGCGAGTGCTCCATACGGGTGAACGTACTTCTTCGAGTAGATCACCAGGCGCCGAGCTCGGCAACCGAGCTCGGCGGTCCGGCCCGCTCCGTCTGCCGGGAGCCGACAGCCGACGCACGGACACCCGACGTCGCCGCACCGGCCAACAGGGTCCACCGGCTCCGGCTCAGAAGGCAGAGCCCACTGAACACTGCCCAAGCAGCGACGGAACCGAGCTAGGGCCTGTTGCGAAAGTCGATCTTGGCCGTGAGATGATCTTGCTCTGTGTGGCGTGGTGATCTGACGAGCGGCCAGTGGGAACGGCTGGAGCCCCTGTTGCCGATGGGCAAGAAGCCGGGCCGCCCGCCGGTGTGGACCCGTCGGCAGCTGATCGACGGCATACGGTGGCGAACCCGGACCGGGGCGCCCTGGCGAGACATACCTGAGCGGTACGGGCCGTGGGACCGGTGTTACGACCTGTTCCGGCGGTGGCAGCGTAACGGCACCTGGCAGCGGATCCTGGAGCAGTTGCAGGCCGACGCCGACGCCAAGGGGCTGATCACCTGGGATGTGTCCGTGGACTCCACGGTGGCCCGGGCCCACCAGCACGCCGCCGGGGCACGCAAAAGGGGGACCTGCAGAAGGAGCCGCCCGGCGGTGTCGTCGTCGAGCCGGCCGACCATGGGCTGGGCCGGTCGCGGGGCGGGCTGACCACCAAGCTGCACCTGGCAGTCGAGCAGGGACAGCGGGCCCTGGCGCTGGTCGTCACCGCCGGGCAGCACGGTGACTCCCCGCAGTTCCAGACGGTGCTGGGGCGCATTCGGGTGCCCCGGCTCCGCCGGGGTCGCCCACGCACCAAGCCGGACAAGGTGCGTGCCGACAAGGCATACGGGTCCCGCGCCAACCGCGCCTACCTGCGCAGACGCGGGATCCGCTGCACCATCCCCGAGAAGAAGGACCAGATCCGCAACCGCCTCAAGCTCGGCTCGCGCGGCGGTCGGCCGCCGAAATTCGACAAGGCCGACTACCGCGAGCGCCACGCGGTGGAATGCGGGATCAATCGCCTCAAGCGCCACCGGGCCGTGGCCACGAGGTACGACAAGCTCGCCGTCCGCTACGAGGCGACGGTGCTGGTCGCCGTCATCAACGAGTGGCTGTGACCAGCACCATCGCCGCCGAGCCTAGTCCCACACAATGGACCACACAGTCGCGCCGGGTGGCACCTCCGGAATGTCACGAAAGACATCTACCAGCTCTGGGATCACACCGCTGGCCTCGAACCCCTCGATCCACGCAGCGCAGACACTCTCGTCCGCCGTGGTGCAGATGGCGACGGCCTCACCGGCGAGTTCATCCATCTCCAATGTCTCCGGGTGCAGTTGCACCCGGACCCAGGCGACGTCCTCGCGCCTCTCGATGGCGCGGAAACGCTCGGCCAGTTCCGCGAGAGCAGACCGCCCATAGCCCCATTGGTTCGGCGCGATGCATCCTTCGTTGTCGTTACCGTCGAAGAACTCGTCCAGAGTGAGCAACGGCATCACGCCTTCGTCACCAGCACGGTTGATCACTTGCTCGGCGGAGATCATGGTCAAGGATCCTTGCATGACGGAGTGACAGTAGATCGCTCGACGCATAGGCGAAGTGATCACGGCCAACACTTTCGCAACAGGCCCTAGTTGTACTGACCACGGAGGTTGGTGACAGGGCTCACGGCGTGGTGATCTTGAAATGAGTGAGGGCCTTCTGGCTCGGTGTGGATTGCGACATCTGCACCTCAGCCAGAAAGGCCCTCATGCCACACCGTAACGCACCGCTGACCGAGACCGGACGCCTGCGCCTGGCCCGCTGCGTGGTCGACGACGGCTGGCCGTTGCGGCGGGCCGCCGAGCGCTTCCAGGTCTCACCCACCACGGCCAAGCGCTGGGCGGACCGCTACCGGGCGCTGGGCGAGGCCGGTATGAGCGACCTCTCCAGCCGCCCGCACCGCAGCCCCCGGCGGACCCCGTCGCGCACCGAGCGGCGGATCATCAAGGTCCGCGTCCTGCGCCGCTGGGGCCCGGCCCGCATCGCCTACCTGCTGCGGCTCAACCCAGCGACCGTGCACCGCGTGCTGACCCGCTACCGGCTCGCCCGCCTGGCCCATCTGGACCGCGCGACCGCCCGCCCGGTGCGGCGCTACGAACGCGCCGCACCGGGCGAGTTGGTCCACGTCGACATCAAGAAGCTCGGCAACATCCCCGACGGCGGCGGCCACAAGGTCCTGGGCCGTGAGGCCGGCCGCAAGACCCGTTCCGGCGCGGGCTACAGCTACCTCCACAACGCCGTGGACGACCACTCCCGCCTGGCCTACAGCGAGATCCTGCCCGACGAGCGCAAGGAGACCGCCACCGCCTTCTGGGCCCGGGCAAGCGAGTTCTTCGCCCGGGCCGGGATCACCGTCCAGCGCGTGCTGACCGACAACGGCTCCTGCTACCGCTCCCGGACCTGGCGCGATGCCCTCGCGGCCGAAGGCATCACGCACAAGCGAACCCGGCCCTACCGGCCCCAGACCAACGGCAAGGTCGAACGCTTCAACCGCACCCTGCTCGACGAATGGGCCTACGCCAGGCCCTACCGCACCGAACAGGAACGCCGCGACGCCTACCCCGCCTGGCTCCACACCTACAATCACCACCGCGGACACACAGCACTCGCAGGCAAGCCACCCGCCAGCCGCGTCCCCAACCTCACGAGTCAGAACACCTAGTGCTAGTAACCGATGCTGCGCGCTGCCAGTCACCCCGATTCACGGGCCAGCGCACGCGCCGCCGCCAACGGAAGCGCACTCCAGATCGCGCGATCCCGGCTCGCGCACCAGTATGGAAGGCGTATCCGGCCTGAGTGAGGAGGTTGGAGATGGCTGGCGATCTGCTGCGCGGACGCCTGCGCCGGTGGTGCTCGTTCCCGCGCCCGGTCGGCAGCCCGCCGGCACGTATTGGCATCGCGGCGAACCTCCGGGCATCCATCGTCCACCTCACGCTGACCACCATCAACGTCACCGACGGTCTGCTGAAAGTCGTGGCCGACTACGACAACGGGTGGGCCAGCGCTGAGCAGTCGGGACGTCAGGCGGTGGCTGTGGTGACAACAACCGCCGGGCCACTGCGATGAGCGTCGCCGGGGTACCTGGTCAGCCCGCGGCGGGGAGCGAAGGAAGAAGTTCGCCGCCCGGGAGTGCGCCACCGATTCTCACCCTCACGCTGAACCCTACGGTCGACATCTGCTGCGACGTCGGCCATCTGGTGGACATCGGCAAGACCCGCGCCCGGGTCAGGTACGTGGCCGCCGGCGGCGGAGGGATCAACGTCGCCCGCGGCGTGGCGCGGTTCGGGGGGCGGGCAACCGCCTTCCACACCGCTGGCCAGGAGATCGGCCAGCGCCTGAACCGGCTACTGGACGAGGAGGGCGTCGACCACCTCGCCCTCGGGATCGCGGGTGAAACCCGCGAAGCGTTCGTACTGTTCGAGACCGAGTCACGCCGCAGCTATCACATCGTGCCGCACGGCCCGCGACTCGACGACGACGAGGGACGGCGCTGCCTGGACGTGCTGGAGCGGGCAGCGGGCGCTCACCCGTATGTCGTAGCCAGTGGCAGTCTGCCCGGCGGCCTGCCCGACGACTTCTACACGACCGTCGCCCGCCGGGTCAGGGGAGCCGGCTCCAGACTGCTACTGGACACCTCGGGACCGGCCCTGCGCGAGTCGCTGCACGAGGCCGTCTTCCTGCGTAGATGCAACCGTAGCGAGGCCGCCTACCTCGCCGGCCGGGCCGTGCGGAGCTTCGACGACGCCCGCGCAGTCAACGAGCAGCTGCTCGCCGCCGGAGCATCCGAGATCGCCATCACCACCCTCGGGGAACTCGGAGCGCTGTGCTCGACCGTTCAGCGGCACATGGAGCTGCATGCGCCGCCACCGCCCGGAGAGCCCCTCAGCGACGCCGGAGCCGGGGACGCCATGATCGCCGCAATCGTCACCCGCTTGGCCGAAGGCGACGATCCGGTCGACGCCTGCGCGCTCGGGGTGGCCACAGCTGTCGCATCGATGCTCACCCCCGGCATCGAGCCGTTCGATCGGGAGGTGGCCGAGTCCCTCCGCCCCGCGGTGCGGATCACTCGGCTCGGAGGCTGATAACCGCCGCCTGCCGGGACCCGGCCACGGGTCGGCGGTCCGTCCGCCAACGACCGCCGGGCGGATACCGGGCCCGCCGGTTCCCTCGGCATCACTCCGGGTTCGCGGACGGGCCCACGACGGCCGACCGGCTCGTCGGCACCCGCCGCGCCGAGGGTCGGCGGCGGCGCAGGACGTGGAAACTGAGAACCGAACAGAAGAGGGAGACCAACAGGACCTGGGCACGCTCGGGAACGCCGACCGCCCGCGAGCCGACCAGCACCATCGCGATCTCCCCGAGCCCCAGGGCCCCCACCGCGAGCCCGGCCGCCAGGGTGAACAGGCCGAGCCGGTGGTGACCCGGCAGCCCGAGCAGCACGGCGCCGAAGAGTACGGCGGCGATCACCGCAGCCGTGAACTCCAGCAGGCTGGTCAACGTGTGAGTCTGGGCGAGCTGCGCCGTGACGGTGCTCCGGTCCAGGGCTCGGCAGACCGGGTCGGCCGACGGCGCGCAGGGCATCGGCCACACGCCGTCGGCGGCCGAGCTCAGCCCGGTGACCGCGAGGGCGATCGCGGCGGCCACCGCCCGCCGGCTCCCCCGGACGCACGAGGTCGCGAGGCCCGACGCGAGGACGACCAGGCCCACCCCGCCGATCGTGTCGCCCACACGGAACACCACGGCCCCGGGCTGGCCCGCCACGGACAGCTCGCTGACGTACGACCGGATCACGCTCAGCCGCGAGCCCACCACCCACTGCAGCAGGAACGAACTGTAGGCGACGGACGCGAGCAGCCCCACCGCGGCGGCCATGGTCACCCAGAGACCGCCCCGAGTACACGGGGCTCTCGCCCGCAGCAACACCTCACACATGATCGCGGCTCCCGTCCGGCACGCTCGCCCAACACCCACCACCCTAGGACGTGCGCGATCAGGGGCCGTTGCCAGCGGAGGAGAGGTTGAGCTCCTGTTGGTCAGCGGAGAGTCCGGGCCGACCGTGTCGGCCAGGGCGACCGGCAGGGCGAGCCGGTTGAGGAAGGACGGATCCGCGATCTCGACGCGGCCCTGCCGCCGGGCACAGCCGCGGCTTCGACGGCGATGGCCGCAGACGCCGAGACCGACCGGTACTGCGCGCCGTGCATGGACGCGGTCAGCCAGGCCATGGCCCAGCACATCGCCCCGCAGGCGCGCGACCCGACCGACCCGTTCTCGCGCGGGGCCGGGCGGCCGGTACGGCGGGCCGTTCGGCCCTGGTACCGCGACGGGGCGCGAGTAGCACGGGAGTTGGCCTGCAGGGCGAGCGAGGGAGCTCGGCCGGAGCGGCTCCGGATGGTCAAACTGCGCTGTTCGGGGCCGATCTCGACGGTCGGGCTGAGAGGCCGGAAGGGTGTCGACGAGCCCCCGATGGCGACCTCCACCACCTGATCCGGGCAATTCCGGCGTAGGGAGCCCACCTTGCAGGTTCCATCATGGCGAAGGTAGGACGGCCCGGTGCCGGTCCCCCGGTGCCCGCGGGATCGGCGTCGGGCCGTTCGCGCGCCCAGGGTGGGTCGCGCTCGTCCGACCCTTGTGTCAAGTTCACCCGGCGGCGTCGGGGTACCCCAGAAGCGCCCCCAGCGCGTCGGGGAGGGGGAGTTCGTCGTGGGGGACGACGACGAGTTCCGCGCCGGTGCCTACGACCGCGCGGATCAGTGCGGCGTCGGCCGGTTCCTCCCAGCTGGACTCGATTCCGATGTCTGTCAACTCATACCTTGTCAGGCCGATCTGCTTCGGCGTCATGCCGACCCACAGCCGCCGGTGCAGGTCGAACGGGTCATCGATCAGGACGGCTTCGGCCTGGCCCCGGCGCAGGGCGGCGATCGTGTCCGTGAGCCCCTCGGCCGCGCCGCTGCCGCGGGCACGGCGGGCCGGAACCGTTCCACGCAGGCGTTGGCCACGGGCGGATAGCCGGCCGCGGAAGAGGTAGCCGAGTTCCTCTTCCAACAGCGCGCGCTCGGGTTCGGCGTCCGGGCCGCTGCTGTCGCTTCCGACGAGTCGCGGGCGCATACGCTTGGGCAGTTCGCGGGGACCTGCGCCCGCCGTCTCCCGGGTCGGTGGCAAGCCGACGCAGCGGTCGCTGCGCCCGTTGCACGGCCAGGGTCAGTAGGGCGAGCAGAAGGGCCAGGACGGCGAGCCAGAGCGGGCGCAGTGCCCACCCCTGCCAGGAGCCGACAGCGGGCTGGGACACGAGCCCCGGCGGGTAGAGCGTGATCGTGACGATCACCACCGGGACGGGGTACCACGGATAGACCGTCATCACCGCCCGGTTGAGGCGGGCGAGCCGGTTCCGCCGCTTCGCTGTGGCGAGCAGACGCTGCCCGGAGGGCTCCGCCGCCAGGAGGAGGCCGCACTGGGTCGCGGCGAAGGCGAGCAGGGCGATGGACGGCGGCGTGGTGTTGCCGGCGCGGCTGCCGGTACCGACCATGTCCATCGGGAACGGGCCCCAGGCCAGCAGGCCCGCGAGGAGAGCCGCACCGGCCGCGGCCATCACGAACGGGCGGCGGCCGCTGGTGAGTTGACGTCGTGCCAGGCGAATCCCTACTGGTGCATGGAGCCCCACACCAGCAGGTAGTTGGCGAAGCCGACCACTGGCAGACGCGGGCCGAGTACGGCGAGATCCACGGCCGCGGCGGCGATCGCCATCACGAAGGGCAGCCGGAGACCCCACCGGTGATGCGCGGCGAGGAGCACGGGAGTGAGAGCGATCAGCAGCAGGTAGACCGGCAGGAACCACAGGTGCAGGGCGATGTACCAAGCGGTCTGCGCCAGTTCACCCCGACCTGTGCCGCTCGCCCGGGCCGCGGCGACCCCGAGGAAGGCCGCGGCCAGATACACCGTGGCGGGCCAGAGCAGCCGGAGGGCACATCGGCGCACCCAGCTCACCCAGTCCCCCCCGTGGCCGCGGTGCTCGGTCCACGAGGCCGTGTTGGCGAAGCCTCCGACCGGGAAGACGACCGGCATCACCTGGAACAGCAGTGTCAGCCAGCGTCCCCAGACGACGTACTGCAACGCGTCCTGGCCCGAGAGCCGCCCGTCGCGGTAGGTGGGGTTCGTCACCAGCCAGTGACCGAGGACGACCGTGCCGATCGCCCCCACGCGCAGGAGGTCCGCGTAGCGGTTGCGTTCCACGGTTCGGCTCTCCCGGCTGGGATGTTCGGGGTCCTCAGCGTGAGGTCAGGTCCTAGGCACCGAAGTAGAGACGCGGGAGATCGACCAGGATCAGCTCGCCATGGGCTTCGACAGACCGCAGACGCGCGCCGAACCCGGCCGCTCCGTAGAGGGCGGGCCGGGTGCGGCTCACGTTCTCGCCCAGCTCGGCGAGGGCGGCCACGATCCGCTGGACCTCGTGGAGGTGGGGCAGGTCCAGCATCTCGTTCCAGCGCGCCAGCCCGACCGAGAGCAGCGCCAGTCCTGTCGGCGGCCGTGGGCCGTTCCAGCCACTCCGCGGAGCGGGCAGCCCTGGTCGTCGATCACCGGGATCGTGGTGATGTCGTTGCGGTGGAACAGCGCCGCGATCTCCTTGAACGGCGTGTCGGGCCGGGCCGTGGCGACCTCACGGGTCATCACGTCGCCGACGCTGCGGTGCTGCATCGTCCTCACTCCTCCTCCGGTGGTCCCGCCTTCACTGTCCGCCCGCCGCGGGCGCCCGCACAGGGCCGGACGGTCCCTGCCGCCAGGGCCGGTTCGGCCCAGGACAACGCGGCCTGGCGGCGGGACGATGGGGAAACCTCGTACCGTGCTGGAGGCGGCCATGACCACGGACACCGGCCAATCCAAACCGCAGCAGCCCCGACCACAGCCCCGACCGGGCCTGCTGACCTTCCTCGGCGGCGTGGGCACCGTCACCGGCAGCAAGTTCCTGGTCGAGACCGACCACGCCCGCCTGATGATCGACTGCGGCCTGTTCCAGGGCCTGGCCGAGCTCCGCCGCCGCAACCGGCGCCCGCTGCCGCTCGACCCCGCCGACGTCCAGGCCGTCGTGCTCACCCACGCCCACCTGGACCACTGCGGCTACCTGCCCCGCCTCGTCCGGGACGGATTCCGCGGGCCGGTGCTCACCACCCCCGACACCGCCCGGATCGCCGAGCTGATCCTGCGCGACAGCGCCCACCTGCTCCAGGAGGAGGCCGACCACGCCAACGAACACGGCTGGTCCAAGCACCGGCCCGCCGAGCCGCTCTACGACGAAAAGGACGTCGAGAACGCGCTGCGGATGTTCGACCCCGTCCCGCTGGACACCGACGTCGAGATCACCGCGGGCATCGTGCTCCGCCTGCACCGCGCCGGGCACATCCTCGGCTCCGCCTGGGCCCACCTCACCCTGGAGGACGGCCACACGCTGGCCGCCAGCGGCGACCTCGGCCGCCCCGTCCACCCGCTACTGCGCCCGCCCGAGCCCTTCGCCGGCGCCGACGTCCTGCTCATGGAGTCCACGTACGGCCACCGGCACCACGAGGAGACCGCCGCCCGCGAATGGTTCGCCCGCGCGCTGGAACGGACCCTCGCGCGCGGCGGCACTGTGGTCATCCCGTCCTTCGCCGTCGACCGCACCGAGGTCGTCCTGCACCAGCTCACCGAACTGCGCCGGGCCGGCCGCCTGCCGGCCAACGTGCCCGTGTACGTGGACAGTCCGATGGCGCTCGCCACCCTGCAGATCTACCGGGAGGCCTTCACCGCCGCCTCCGACCAGCTGCGCCCGGACGTCCTCGCCGAGGGCCCGACCGCCCTCGACCCGGAACCGTTCACCCTCATCCACTCGCTCCAGGACTCGCTCGCCCTGGACCACGCCCACGGCCCGGCCGTCATCGTCTCCGCCTCCGGCATGGCCACCGGCGGCCGCGTCGTCCACCACCTCGCCCGCCTGCTGCCCGACGCCCGCGACACCGCCGTCGTGGTCGGCTACGCCGCCGAGGGCACCCGCGCCCGCGACCTGGTGGACGGCGCGCGCACGCTGAAGATGTACGGCACCTACGTGCCGGTGCGCGCCGAGGTCGTCAACGTCCCCGCCTTCTCCGCGCACGCCGACGCCGCCGAGATCATCGAATGGCTGCGGACGGCCCCGCCACCGAGCGCGGTCTACCTCGTCCACGGCGAGCCCGAGGGCTCGGAAGCCCTGCGAGACCGGATCGATCGCGAACTCGGCTGGACGGCCGTGGTCCCGCGCTCGGGCGAGCGGGTGCTCGTCCTGTAAGCACGCGCCGCCCGGAAACGCCGGTCACCTCGGATCAGGAGTCCCATTGGCTTCGGCCCGAGCCGAACAGCCGAGGGACCGCGGCGGCGGCAAGCTCATCAAGAGCCTTCCGGTACTCGTGATCCTCCACAAGAACCATGACCAGTAATGCGGACATGCGATGCCAGGCCAGGCCAACGGATCATGGGATGCCATGGGAACAGCGGCGTAGAGCAGCATGTTCGGACGAACGCCCCGCTCAAGCCGCTGGTCACCCTTCCCTATGAACCAGTCCAGCGCAGCTCTCACGGCGGGTTCGGGAATTGGCACACCAGGGAGCCTGGACCGGTCGGCCGGGCGACAACCTCGATCCGGAGCGTAGTGGCCACCTCCTCGTTCGGCCCGTGTTCCACTCTGCCGCCGTCGACCGTCCGTCCCCAGGCTTCCATGAGCCGGCCTGAGTCGCCGGTCAGGGATGTCACAGGCGGGGCCGCCAGGCTCACGGCCCTGAGCCGGTCGGCCCTCGTGCCGGGCACCGGGCCTGCCTAACGTGGGAGCGAGGTCCGGTCGTCTGGTCCGAGGAGGAGCCATGACACCCGTGAGTTCGGACGGCCCGCGCCGTCCCGTCGTCCTCGGCGTCGACGCGCTCGACACCGGCCGGATGACCGCCGGCTGGGCCGCCGACGAAGCCCACCGCCGCGGACTGCCGCTGCGGCTGGTGCACGCCGCCCCGTCCCTGTTCCATGAGTTCGGCGTCTTCGACGAGGGCCGCTACCGCAAGGCCCTGCGCCAGCGCGCTGACCAGGCGCTCGACCGGGCCGCCAGCACGGCCCGCGAACGGCACCCCGGTCTGGAGCTCATCACGGCCGTCGACGAGGACTTCCCGGCCCTGGTGCTGTACAGGGAGTCCGTCCACGCCGAGCTGATGGTCCTGGGCTCCCGTCGGCTGGGGCGGACGGCCGAGCTGCTGAGCGCCTACTCGGTGACCGTCCCGGTGAGCGCCCAGTCCCCCTGCCCGGTCGTGGTCGTCCGCGACCCCGAGCACGTCACCCAGGACCCGCCGTACGTCGTGGTCGGTGTGGACGGCAGCCCGTCCTCGCAGGCCGCCGTCGCCTTCGCACTCGACCTCGCCGCCGAACGGCGGGCCACCCTGCGCGCCATATGGGTGTGGCAGCGCCCACCAGTCGGCAACCTCGACGAGCCTGCCACCGAACGGATCCTCCGCCGGCTGCTCGTCGAGTCCACCGCCGGACGGCACGAGCGCCACCCCGACGTGACCGTCACCCACGAACTGGTGCACGGCCACCCGGTCGAGGAGCTGGGCGCCGCGTCCGAGCACGCCCTCGCCGTGGTCGTCGGCCGCCGCGGGCAGGGCGGTTTCACCGGCATGCGGCTGGGCTCCGTCCCGCACGGCCTGCTGCACCGCGCGCACTGCCCGATCGTGATCGTGCCCACTCCCCGGCGCTGAGCCGAGCCGACGCCGGGAGGCAGCGGTCGTCGCTCCCGCCGATCCTCGGTCGTGGACCACGGTCTCGGCATCCGGCTCGACCGGCCGTTCCCGCAGGCGGCCCGGAGCCTGGCCGCCACGATCGACTCGCCACGGGACTGAGGAGCACACCGTGAACCCTCCCGTCGTCGTCGGATTCGACAACTCGCCCGAAAGCCTCGCCGTCACCGCGTAGGCCGTCCACGAGGCGCAGTGCCGCAGGTGCTCTCTCGTACTTCTCCACGCCTGGCCCGGGCCGGCGCGGGACGTGGTCGGGAGCGACGAGACCTACCAGCGTGCCAGCCCTGGCGGGCCCGCTGCCCCCAGCTGGACGTGGCCGCCGACCTCGTCCGGGGCCACACTGCAGCCGTCCTCGTGGACACTGCGGCGACGGCCCGGCTGCTCGTCGTCGGCCGCCGCACCCGCTGGCTACCGCTCGGCACCCACCTCGGCCCGGTGGCCCATGCCGCGATCCACCACGTCCACTGCCCGGTCGAGGTCGTCCCGCACGGCTGACCGCCGCAAGACCGTCCGGTGGCCGATCCGGGCCGAACGGCCCACCTGCGGACCGCGCTCACGGCGCGAGCCTGGTGGTGACGAAAGGTGGAGACCATGCACACCGTGATCGTGTACGAAAGCATGTACGGCAACACCCGCGAGATCGCCGAGGCCATCGCCGAGGGCGTCCACCAGGCCGACCCCACCGCGTCCGTCGACTGCCTCCCGGTGGCCGAAGCCATCGCCGACGTGACCCGGTCCGCGGACCTGCTGGTGGTCGGCGGCCCGACCCACATCCACGGCATGTCCTCCGGGCTCAGCCGCCGGATGGCCGTCGCGGCCGAGAACCGCAAGGAAGGCCGCGAGAACGCCACCGCCGAAGCCCGGCAGACCGCCGAGGGACCGGGCCTGCGCTCCTGGTTCCACGACCTCCCGAACACCGAACCCGGCACCTACGCCGCCGCGTTCGACACCCGCGTCGGCACCCCACTGGCCGGCAGCGCAGCCGACGGCATCGCCCAGCGGCTCTC
The DNA here is from genome assembly GCF_027627435.1 of Kitasatospora cathayae. Taxonomy (GTDB): domain Bacteria; phylum Actinomycetota; class Actinomycetes; order Streptomycetales; family Streptomycetaceae; genus Kitasatospora; species Kitasatospora cathayae. The sequence continues at coordinate 251,109 of NZ_CP115450.1, forward strand.
CCGACACCACTACGACGTGGTCGCCGAACCCGAGGGCTTCATCGTCGAGGGCACCGACGGCCCGCTGCGCGCCGGTGAACTCGACCGAGCCCGCGCCTGGGGCGCCCGCCTGGTCTGACCGGCCCGTCCCGGAAGAGGAGACCAGGTAGCAGCGCACCATTCATGACGTGATGACCCGGAACATGGTCGTCGCGCACCGCGAGACCACCTTCAAGGAGATTGCCGGGCTGTTCCACCGCCACGGCATCTCCGCCGTGCCGGTCGTCGACGAGCGGCACCGCCCCGGCCGCGCGCTCAGGTTCGCTCGGCCAGGAGGGCCGCGCCGTCCGCGAGGGTGGTCAGGCGCGGATAGTCGTCCTCGTCGATCCGGCACCCCGCCCGTTCGGACAGCCGCTCGACGAGGGTGAGGAAGTCGATGGAATCGAGTTCGAGCGTCTCCCGCAGGTCGATGTCCGGTCCGATCCGCCCGAAGTCCGCGTCCGGGACGATCTCAGTCAGCACCTCCTGGAGGAGGGCCAGGGCCTGGTCGTGGTTCACCTTTGATCTCCTAGGATGCCCCGGCCTCCAGGCCGGGGAGATGGGGGTCCCCCGCCCGGAGGGTGGGGGAAGGTCCTTGGCTCGGAGCCGCGAAGCGGCGGAGTGGTCTTCGGAGGTTCTGACGTGAGCCGTTGTCAGTGCCTGTCGGTAGGTTGATCGTGTGCACCTGAGGTACTCCTATCGCATCTACCCGACGTCGGGTCAGCGCGCTGCGCTGGCCCGGACGTTCGGGTGTGCGCGGGTGGTGTACAACGACGCTCTCGCGGTGCGGAAGGAGGCCCGCAAGGACGGGAAGCCGTACCCCAAGAGCGCGGATCTTCAGAAGCTGGTGATCACGTCGGCGAAGAGGACCGCCGAGCGGGGGTGGCTGGCCTCGGTCGGGGTGGACCCGCTGATCCAGTCCCTCCGGGACCTGGCATCGGCTTACCGGAACTTCTTCGACTCGGTGTCCGGCAAGCGGCAGGGCCGGCCGGTCGGCTTGCCACGGTTCAAGTCGAAGCGCCTCTCTCGGCAGAGCCTGCGGTTCACCCACAACGGGTTCCGCATCCGGTCCAACGGCAAGCTGAACCTGGCGAAGATCGGCGATGTGCGGGTGAAGTGGTCGCGGGCCCTGCCCGCCGACCCGTCGTCCGGGACGATCGTGCTGGACCCGTCCGGCCGCTATCACGCGAGCTTCGTCGTGGACGTGGAACCGGTCCACCTTCCCGAGATCGATGCCGAGGTCGGCATCGATCTCGGGCTCACCACCTACGCCGTCCTCTCCGACGGCTCGGTGATCGACAACCCTCGCTTCCTCCGCAAGGCGGAGAAGAGGCTCAAGGCCGCGCAGCGGGAGCTGTCCCGCAAGGCCAAGGGGTCGAAGAACCGGGCCAAGGCCCGGCGCAAGGTCGCCAAGGCCCACGCCAAGGTGGCCGACACCCGCATGGACTGGCTGCACCAGCAGACCACCAGGATCATCCGCGAAACCCAAGCGGTGTACCTGGAGGACCTGAACGTGCGCGGCCTCGCCCGAGGCCGCCTGGCCAAGTCCGTCCACGACGCCGGATGGTCCACCTTCCGGCGCCTGATCGAAGAGAAAGCAGCCCGGTACGGGAGACACATCGGCATCGTGCACCGCGCGTTCCCGTCCTCCCAGCTCTGCTCGGGCTGTGGGCACCGCGACGGGCCCAAGCCCCTCGCGGTGCGCGAGTGGGCCTGCGGCGTGTGTGGTGTGCTGCATGACCGTGACCTCAATGCTGCTCGCAACATCCTGGCCGCCGGGCAGGCGGACAGGCTAAACGCCCCTGGAGGGCCGGTCAGTCCTGGTGTGGCGATCCCACGCCAGGCACGGCCCGTTGAACGGGGAACCCACCTCGGCGACCAGCGGTCCACGGGCGTCCGTGCCGCAGGCGCGGGAGGAATACCCGCCCCTTGAGGGCGGGGAGGGATGTCAAAGCTCCTCCGGTTTCTGCAGCAGCCGGTCGAGCGCCGCCAGGTAGCGGGCGCCGGTCGCCCCGTCGCTGGCACGGTGGTCCGCGGAGAGGGTGGCGGTCACCACCGGGCGGACGCCGAGCATGCCGTCGACGGCCCAGGGCCGTTCGACGACCCTGCCGAGACCCACGAGCGCGACCTGTGGCGGGTAGATGACGCCGAAGACGGCCTCCACTCCCTGGTCTCCCAGGCTGGTGACGGTGATCGTCGGGTCGGTGGTCTCGGAGCCGCGCAGCCGCCCGGCGCGCGCCCGGGTCACCAGGTCCCGCAGCCGTGCCATCAGCTCGGCCGGCGACAGGTCGGCGGCGTCGTGGATGGCCGGTGCGACCAGCCCGCCGCCGCGCAGTGCGACGGCCACGCCAAGGTGGACCGCGGGCGCGCGGACGAAACCGCCGTCGGTCCAGAAGCCGTTGAGCTGCGGCACCTCGCGAGCCGCCAGGGCCGCGGCTTTGAGTAGCAGGGCGGCTGGCACCAGCCGTTTGGACACCGGGAGTTGACGGTTGCGCGCGCGAAGCCAGTCGATTGCGGGGGAGAGGCCCACGGTGGTGGAGAGGTAGTAGTGCGGGATCTCCCGCTTGGAGCGGGCCATCAGGTCGCCGACGGCTCGGCGCATCGCCTGCTGCCGGTCCGCTGCGGCCCGCGTCTGCGCGCTCTCCGGGGACGGTGCCGGGGGCGTGGGCGGGGGCGTGGGCGGGGACGCCGTGCCGATGACGGCCCGGACGTCGGACACCCGGACCGCTCCATCCGTGCCCGTTCCCGTCACGGTGGCGAGGTCGAGCCCGGCCTCCGCCGCGACGCGCCGGGCCAGCGGCGTCGCCCGGACCCGGGACCCGGACGGCAGTGCCTGCGCACCGGTGGCCGGGCGCCGTGGCGCCACCTGCCGCTTCCCGGTCCACTTGCCCGGCACCGCGGCCACGACATCGGCCCGGGTGATCCGTCCGCCGGGGCCGGTCCCGTGCACGGCGGCGAGGTCCACCCCGCTGTCCTCGGCCAGGTGTCGGACGAGCGGTGTGGCTCCCGGCCCGCCGGCCCGCGCCGGCTCGGGCGCCAGTCCCGGTGCCGGCTCGGGCGCGGACTTCACGGTGTCGATGACGGCCATGGCAGCGCCCACCGGGACCGTCGCCCCGGGTTCGACCAGCAGCCGCTCGACCGTGCCGGTCTCGAAGCACTCGACCTCGATCGCCGCCTTGGCCGTGTCCACGACGGCCACGATGTCGCCGCGGGCCACCCGGTCCCCCGGGTGAACCAGCCATTCCAGGAGCGTCCCCTCGGTCATGTCGGCGCCGAGGGCTGGCATGGTGAACTCGGCCATCTCAACCGACCGCCCGCCGGGCCGCCGCCACGATGCCCGCGACCTGCGGAAGGGCGGCCTCCTCCAGCTGCCGGGCGTACGGCACCGGCACCTCGGCCCCGCACACCCGCTCCACCGGCGCGTCCAGGTCGTAGAACCCCTGCTCGGCGATCCGTGCCGCCACCTCGGCCGACAGCCCCGCCGTGCGCCAGCCCTCGTCGATCACCACGGCCCGGTGGGTGCGGGCGACGGAGGCCAGGGCCGTCGCGTCGTCCAGCGGGCGGAGGGTCCGCAGGTCGACGACCTCGGCCTCGATGCTGTCCGTGGCCAGCCGCTCGGCGGCCTCCAGTGCCTTGCCGAGCGAGCCGCCGTGGGTGATGAGGGTGACGTCGCTCCCGGCGCGGCGGACGGCGGCGCTGTCGAGGTCAACCGGAGCGGCGCCCGGGTCCGGGGTGCCGGTGACGTTGTAGAGGGAGCCGTGTTCGAAGATCACCACCGGATCGGGATCCGCCAGCGCGGGCGCCAGCATGTACCGGGCGTCGTCCAGGGTGGCCGGGGCCAGCACCCGGATGCCCGGGATGTGGGCGTACCAGCCTTCGAGGCTGTGCGAGTGCTGGGCGGCGAGCTGTCGGCCGGCGCCGGTGGTCATCCGGATCACCAGCGGCACGGCGACCTGTCCGCCGGACATGTGCAGCAGCGTCGCGGCGTTGTTCAGGATCTGGTCCAGGGCGAGGAGGCTGAAGTTGACGGTCATCACCTCGACGATCGGCCGCAGGCCGGCGATGGCCGCGCCGACGCCGGCGCCCACGAAGGCCGACTCGGACAGTGGTGTGTCGCGGACGCGGTCGGGTCCGAACTCGTCGAGCAGTCCGAGGCTGACGCCGAAGGCACCGCCGTACCGCCCGACGTCCTCGCCCATCAGGAACACCCGCTCGTCGGCCGCCAGGGCCTCGCGCAGCGCCTCCCTGAGCGCGTCCCGGTAGGTCGGCTCCCGAGCTGCTTTCGCCCCGGTCACGGCCGTTCCCCCGCGGGGCTGTACACGAAGCGCAGCAGGTCCTCCGGAGGTTCCAGCCCGCCTTTCCCGGCCTCCTCCACAGCCCGCTCCAGTTCCTCGGAGACCTCCTTCTCGACGAGATCGAGCCCGGCGTCGTCGAAGCCGTCCTCGGCGCGCATCCGGTCGGTGAGGAGGGTGATCGGGTCTCGCTGCTTCCATTGCTCGATCTCGGCCTTGTCGCGGTAGAGGTCCGGGTCGTACATGGAGTGCGCGCGGAAGCGGTAGGTGCGCAGTTCGAGGAAGTAGGGGCCGGCTCCCTCCCGGACGGCCTGCGCCGCGCGCCGGACGGCCCGTTCGACGGCCAGGACGTCCATGCCGTCCACGGCCCAGGCGACCAGCCCGTAGGAGGCCGCCCGGGCGGCCAGGTCGATCTGGGCGTGCTCACGGGCCAGCGGGGTGCCCATGGCGTACAGGTTGTTCTCGCAGACCATCAGCAGCGGCAGGTCCCAGAGCGCGGCGAGGTTGGCGGTCTCGTGGAACTCGCCCTCGGCGACCGCGCCGTCGCCGAAGAAGCAGCACGTGAGGTTCGGCCGGCCTCGCATCCGGTCGGCCAGCGCCAGGCCGGCCGCCACCGGGATGCCCCCGGCGACGATTCCGTGGCCGCCGTAGAACCGGCGGCCGACGTCGAACAGGTGCATCGACCCGCCCCGGCCCCGGCTGCAGCCGGTGACCCGGCCGAGCATCTCGGCCAGCACCGCCGCCATGGGAATGCCTCTGGCCAGCGCGTGGCCGTGTTCGCGGTACGTGGTGACCACGGAGTCCTCGGGCGTGAGCGCCTGGTGAACGCCGACGGAGACGGCCTCCTCGCCGATGCACAGATGGACGAAGCCGCGGATCTCTCCGGCGCTGTACAACTCGACGCACCGCTCCTCGAAGCGGCGGATGCGCAGCATCTCCCGCAGCAGGTCGTGCCGGTGTTCGCGGCCGCCCGGCGGCCCGAGGCTACCGCGGTGCGGGTCGGCCGCCGTCCTGCGGGTCATTTCGTCTCCTCCAGGGTCGACAGATCACCCTCGGGCAGACCCAGTTCACGGGCCCGCAGCAGCCTCCGCATGACCTTGCCACTGCGGGTCTTCGGCAAGTGCTGGTCGAAGGCGATCTCGCGCGGGGCGATGGCCGGGCCGAGCCGCCGCCGGGCGAACGCGGTGAGGTCCCGGGCGAGTCGGTCGCCCGCCTCGAACCCGGGCTTGAGCGAGACGAAGGCCTTGACGACCTCCCCAACCACTGGGTCGGGACGGCCGATCACCCCTGCCTCGGCCACCGCAGGGTGCTCCATCAGCGTGCTCTCGACCTCGAACGGGCCGATCAGGTGCCCGGCTGACTTGATCACGTCGTCCGCCCGCCCGACGAACCAGTAGTAGCCGTCGACGTCACGCCGGACCACGTCCCCGGTGAGGTACCAGCCGTCGGCGAAGCAGGACCGGTAGCGTTCCTCAGCGCCGAGGTAGCCGCGGAACATCGACGGCCAGCCGGGCCGCAGAGCCAGCTCGCCCTCCGCCCCCGGTTCGTCCAGCACCCGGACCCTGCCGTCGGTGACCTCCGCGCGCCCGTTCGGCCCGCGGGCGAGGACACCCGCCGTCACACCAGGCAACGGCAAGCCCATCGAGCCAGGCCTGATCTCGGCACCGGCCACGTTGGCGATCATGATGCAGCCGGTCTCCGTCTGCCACCAGTTGTCGTGGATCGACAGGCCGAGGATCTCCGGCCCCCAGCGCACCGCCTCGGGGTTGAGCGGCTCACCCACGCTGGCGATGAAGCGCAGCGCCGACAGGTCGAAGGAACGCGGCAGGTCCGGCGGGCTGCCCCGGGGGCTCATCCGCATCAGCATCCGGATCGCCGTCGGCGCGGTGTACCAGACGTTCACCCGCTGCTCGGCCAGGATGCCGTACCAGCGCCGGGCCTCGTACTCGCCCGCGTCGACGACCATGGTCACCCCGTGGGTGAGCGGCGCGATGATCCCGTAGGAGGTGCCGGTCACCCAGCCCGGGTCTGCGGTGCACCAGAACACGTCGTCCGGGCGCAGGTCGAGCGCCAGCGCGGCGGTCGCGTGGTGGGCGACGACGGCCTCGTGCACGTGGACCGCGCCCTTCGGCCTGCCGGTCGTCCCGCTGGTGAAGTGCAGCAGCGCCATGTCCTCGGGATCGGTCTCCGGGATCGTGAAGTCCTCGGACGCGCCGGACGTCAGATCGTCGAACGCGATGGTTCCGGGCAGGTCCCCGGTACCCGGGCCGACGATCAGGACGTGGTCCAGTCCGGGCAACCCGTCGCGTCCGTCCGCCACCTTGCGGCGGTACAGCTCCGCAGTGGTGACCAGGACCCGCACCTCCCCGAGCCGCAGCCGCTCCGCCACCGGCGCCGGGCCGAAGGCGGGAAACAGCGGGCAGAACACCGAGGTGTTCTTCAGCGTCCCCAGGACGGACACGTACAGCTCCGGGCAGCGGCCGAGCAGTGACGCGACCCGCTCCCCCTTCCCGACACCGAGGGCCCGCAGCCCGTTGGCGAATCGGTTGCTGCGCCGGGCGAGTTCGGCGTACGAAACCGGGGTGACCGTACGGTCCGCGGCGATGCAGCGAAGTGCGACCTTGTTCCCGTGTCCGGCTGCCACGTGCCGGTCGACGGCCTCGTACGCGATGTTCAGCCCACGCTGTCCGGGCAGCCCGTCGAGCTGCGCCCGGGCCCGCTCCCAGACGGGGTCTCGCCCGGGCGCCCGGCCCCCGCCCATGTCGGCTACCACCCCCGGTGCACGTTCCTGGACCACGTCGCCGTCCACGGCGGCTCCTTCCGGACCGCGAGCCGGTGTCCGGGCCCGCTCCCCCCATCGTCCGGCGGCTTCCTGGCCTCCGCGAGACGGCGTCCGGTCGTTCATCGGTGCCCGTTCGCCTCGGTCCGTCAGGGCCGATCGGCCCCACCTCCGTCCACCGCCTGCGGGCCAGGCTGGAGGTGCCGATGCTTCATCGCCGACCACCCCATCGCCCTCCAACTGCGCAACCTCCAGATCCTCGCCGAGATCGCTGCCGAGAAGAACCCCACCATCGTCTTCCCCGCCCAGTTCCTCGACAGCGCCCGGGCCCTGACGCGCTTCGTCGCCGAGGAACGCACGTCAGCCGGTGCGAACACCCCCGTCATACCGGCGGTCCCGGTGGCGCCCGCGCCGTTCGGAGACGGCCACGGCCAGGGCCCGAACCAGCCCTTCGGCCCGGACGAACGGCCAGTGAATCCGCTTCAGGGACAGCTGTGGACATGAACTCCCGGGCCACCGGCCCGGATCGAGGAGGCGACTTCATGACCGACGACAGCACGACCCACGACACGATCCTCGTCGGCGATGGGGGTCCCCCCGGCCGAAGGCTGGGGGAGGCTCGGAGCAGTCCCGGCGCGCCCTGCGCTGGGCGGTGCACCAGGCGGAGCTGACCGGTTCCCGGGTGGAGGCGGTCATCGCATGGGAGCCGCCGTTCTCCGGAACGGGCAGCGGTGTCTCGGTCGGCGACCCGCAGGCCCTCCGGGACATCGCGTGCAAGGTCCTGACCGAGAGCATCGACAAGGCCGTCGGGCCCAAGCCCCCGGTGACGATCACCGCCCGAGCCGAGGAGGGCACGCCCGCCCAGGTGCTGCTGAAGGCCGCCGGCGACGAGAGCGTGACCCTCCTGGTGGTCGGCAGCCGAGGACTCGGCGGCTTCACCGGGGCCCTCCTGGGCTCCGTGGGCCGGCACTGCGCCCAGCACGCCCCGTGCCCCGTGGTGATCGTGCGCGGGCGTCACGCCTGACCACGCGTCCGGTCCGCCGCCCAGCGGCGGCGGACCGCGTCCTCGTGCTCGGCCTGCTCCACCGCCTGCTCCACGGCGGCGAGTTCGGCGGTCAGCCGTGGGATCCAGTGCCGACGCAGGGCCCGGACCCGACGGCGGGTCCGAGCCGTCTCCTCCCCTACCAGCCGGGCCGCCGTCCGGTGCGCGGCATAGGCGGCGGCCGCCCGGACCGCCTCTCGGTAGGCCGCCTCGGCGTGCACCAGCGCGGTGTTGCCCGGGGCGGGCTCGTGCGCGGCCCGGACGGCGTCGGTGCAGGAGACGCCGGACGGGTGGTGCACCCCCATGGAGACGGTCCACTCGACAACCACGTCCGCCCGATCGGCCACGGCCGCCGCGGCCAGCGCGCCCTCCCCACTCACCAGCAGGCCACGCAGGAGCCACGTCTCGGCCTCCGCCAGCCGCTCCCGCCACCGTGCCTCGGCCGTCTCCTCGTCCTGCCTCAGCTGCCCGTGCCGCTCCAGCAGCACCCGCAGCTTGCGGTCGAGCAGGTCGGCCCCGCGCAGGGCGACGTCCAGGCTGTGCCGCAGCCGCAACCGGGCCGCCCGGCCCGGCGGGGCGTGCCGGCGCGAGGTCATGACGCACCGTGCGCGTCGAGCTGCTCGGGGGGCAGCATGGCGAGCTGGCTGCGGGGCAGGGTGAGCAGGACGTCCCAGGCGCGGTCCAGCGCGTCCGCCAGCGGCCGGTCCTCGTCCGGCCGCTGGGCGAGGAACCGCTGCGGGAAGGCCTCGTCCAGGTCGAGGTAGCGCAGGTCGGTCGGGCTCAGCGCCGAGCGGCCGACCAGGTCGGCGAGTTCGCGCACCTGCCGGGCTCGCGCGAGCGCGGCCAGGAGCTGTGCGGCCACGTCGAGGTGGTCGGACCTGGTCCGGCCCGGCCCCGCACCCTTGCGCATCAGCCGGGAGAGCGAGGAGAGCGCATCCACCGGCGGGTAGACGCCGCGTGCGTGCGCCTCCCGGGAGAGCACGATCTGCCCCTCCGTGATGTAGCCGGTCAGGTCGGGCACCGGATGCGTGATGTCCCCGGCGGGCATGGTGAGCACCGGGAGGAGGGTGACCGAGCCGGGCCGGCCCCGGATCCGGCCGCAGCGCTCGTACAGGGAGGCCAGGTCGCTGTAGAGGTAGCCCGGGTAGGCCCGCCGGGCGGGAACCTCGCCGCGCGCGGCCGACACCTCGCGCAGGGCCTCGGCGTACGCGGTCATGTCGGTCATCACCACCAGGACGTGCCGTCCGCCCTCGAAGGCGAGGTGCTCGGCCACGGTGAGGGCGATGCGTGGGGTGAGCAGCCGCTCGATCACCGGGTCGTCGGCGGTGTTCAGCAGCAGCGTCAGCTCCCCGGTGCCGGCGCGCCCGGCGAGGCCGTTCCGGGCGAAGGCCGCGTCCGCGTGGGTGAGGCCCATGCCGGCGAACACCACGCTGAAGGCCTCGCCGCCGCTGACGGCCTGGGCGGCCACCTGCACGGCGAGTTCGAGGTGGGGCAGCCCGGCGGCCGAGAACACCGGCAGCTTCTGCCCGCGCACCAGGGTGGTGAGCACGTCGATCGCGCCGACCCCGGTCAGCACCGGTTCGGCGGGCGGCTCGCGCCGGACGGGGTTGACGGGGGCGCCGCCGACCGCCACCGACGCGGGGCCGAGGACCGGCGGACCGCCGTCGATCGGCTCGCCTCTGCCGTTGCACACCCGGCCGAGCCACGCGGGACCGACCGGGACGCGCAGCGGGCCGCCCGTGAACGCTGCCCGGGTGGCGGCCGGGTCCATGCCCGCGGTGTCCTCCAGGACCTGCACCACCGCCAGGTCCCGGTCCACCTCCAGGACGAGGCCGTGGCGTCGTTCGCCCGAACCGAGGGTGATCTCCACGAACTCGTCCCACCCCACTCCGGCCACGCCGCCCACCACGAGGAGCGGCCCGCGCAGCTCCCGCACGTTCGTGAACTCGACCTCGCTGAAGACCGTCACCGTGGCTCCCCGAGCGCGCTGAGCACCGCCGCGCAGCCGACGGCCACGGCGTCGGCGTCCCGGGGCCCGGCCGCCTCGCGGGCGCGCAGCAGCGGGGTGAAGTCGGTCTCCTCGATCGTCTCGGCCGGTGTGCCGGCGTCGACCAGTTCCCGGCACCGCGCGACCACCGCGAGCACGGCGTCCGCCAGTGCCGCCGTCTTCTCCGGGGAGCAGTACGCGTCGTGCGCCGACAGCGCGCTCTGCTGAAGCAGGCCTTCCCGGACCAGCCGTCCGGCGAGCACGCTCACCCGCTCGGGGCCCGGGAGCGCAGCGATGCCGACCAGGTCGACCAGGTCGGCCAGCCGGTCTGCCTCGGTGAGCAGGGCGGCGACGCGGGAGCGGCGCTCGCCCCAGCCCGGGTCCCCCGCCCGCGCGTGCGCCGCGCCGAGCGCGGCGGCGTCGCGGGCGAACGAGCCGGACCACGACACTGCCGGATAGTGCCGGGCGTAGGCGAGTTCGCGGTCGAGCGTCCAGAGGCCGCGGACGAAGCGCTCAGTGTGGGCGGTGACGGGCTCGGTCAGGTCCCCGCCGGGCGGGGAGACGGCGCCGAGGACGGTGACTGACCCGCGGGTGCCGCCGAGGGTGCGCACTGCCCCGGCGCGTTCGTAGAACGCCGCGAGCTCCGAGGCGAGGTCGGCCGGGTAGCCCTCCTCGGCTGGCAACTCGCCCATTCTGGAGGAGAATTCGCGCAGCGCCTCGGCCCAGCGGGAGGTCGAGTCGGCGATCACAACGACGTCCAGGCCCATGTCGCGGAAGTACTCGGCGACGGTCACGCCGGTGTGCACGCTCGCCTCCCTGGCCATCATCGGCATGTTGGAGGTGTTGGCGACCACCACCGTCCGGTCGACCAGTCGGCCGCCGGTCCTCGGGTCGTCGAGTTCCGTGAACTCGGCCATTACTTCGGCCAGTTCGTTGCCCCGCTCGCCGCAGCCCACGTAGACGATGACGTCGGCGTCGCACCACTTGGCGATCTGCTGCAGCAGGACGGTCTTCCCGGTGCCGAAGCCGCCGGGCACCGCGACCGTCCCGCCCCGGGCCACCGGGAAGAGCAGGTCGATCACCCGCTGGCCGGTGTGCAGCGGCTCGGCCACGTCCAGCCGCTCCCGCACGGGCCGGGGCCGACGGATCGGCCACTCGGCGCCAGCCTGGACCGGCGCGCCACCCACCACGGCGAGCACCTCGTCCGCACCGTACGGTCCTTCCGGGGCGACCCGCTCCACCGGTCCGGACACGTCCGGCGGCACCAGGACCCGCAGCGGCATCGATCCCCCGGCCCACTCCCCCAGGACGCCGCCCGGCACGGCCTCATCGCCCGGCGCCGCCGCGGGGACGAAGCGCCAGGTCCGCCCGTCGGCCTCGGTGCCGCTACCCGGAAGCAGCCAGCCGCCGGCTCCGGTGAGCGGGCGCAGCAAGCCGTCGAAGACGCCGCCGAGTAACCACGGGCCGAGCGGCGCCCTCAGCGGCCGGCCCGTCGGGCGGGCCAGGTGCCCCGGAGCCAGCCCGCCGGTGTACTCGTACGCCTGCACACTCGCCACGTCCCCGGCGATGGCCACCACCTCGCCCGGCAGACCCTCCGGACCGAGCAGCACCACGTCGTGCATGGCGACGCCGCCCTCGCAGACCACCTCGACCAGTGGACCGGCGACGCGCAGGACCCTCGACGAGCCCGGGTCAGCCACCCCGCCTCCCCTCGCCGTCGTCCGGCTGCCAGAGCGTCCCGGCCTCCGGGCCGAGCCGGTCGAGCCCGTGCCGTACCAGCGCGGGCAGTCCGAGGTCCACCAGGCGGCCGGGGGCAGTGGCCAGCAGTCCGCCGTCGGGGTGGGCGGTGATCCGGGCGTCCGGTCCGAGCAGGTCCCGGGCCCGCCGGGCCAGCGACTCCGCCGCACCGGGCTCGCTCTCGTACCGCTCCCGGACGCGCTCGGCCACCCGGTGGCACAGCTCGGCGTAGGCCTCGCCCTGGGCCGCCAGCTCTCGCGCCCGGGCAGCACGGGTGGCGCGGCCGACCGCCTCCGCAGCGGCTTTGCGGCCCTCCTCCGTCCCCGCCCGGACAGCTCGGTCCAGCACGGCCGCCGCCTCGGCGCGTGCGGCGGCGAGAGCGTGCTCGGCGTCGCGATGGGCCTCGGCGAGCGCCTGCTCGGCGTCGGCCCGCGCGGCGCGCAGCAGTTCGGCGCGGACGGGTGCCAGCGCGTCGGTGCCGCCGGCCCGTCCGGTCACGGCAGCACCGCCGTCAGGGGCCCGGTCACGTCGAGCCTGGCCGGGCCGAGCTCCCGCGCCGCCGCCCGGCCGACCAGGACCAGCGCCGTTCCCTCGGGCAGGGCCTCCCAGGCGGCCACGGCCTCCTCCGGCCGCTCGGCGACGAGCACGGTGACACCGGCCAGGGCCAGCCCGGCCACCTCGGTCCGCGCCCCGATGGCGACCACGCCGCCCACCGTCAGGCCTTTCCGATCAGCAGGACCGCCACCACCAGCCCGTACACCGCGATGCCCTCGGCCAGGCCGACGATCACCATCGCCCGGCCGAAGAGTTCGGGTCGTTCGCTCAGCGCGGCGATCGCTGCGGCGCCGGTGTACGCGACGGCGATCGCCGCGCCGATCGAGGCGCCGGCCACCGCGATGCTCGCCCCGATCAGCGCCGCCGAGCCCGACCCGGAGCCCGTCGCGGCGGCCGGCCCGGCGGCACCGGCGGGGTCGGCGAGCACGGTCACCAGCAGGGCGAGCGCGCCGGCCAGGACGGCGGCGTTGACGCCGAGCAGCCAGCGCAGGGCCGCCCTTCCTCGACGGCGGGCCAGCAGCCGGGCCGCTCCGAGCACGGCGGCGAGGACGGGCAGCGCGATCAACCAGGCGATCAACGGGGCACCTCCGTACGCAGGACGGGCACGTGCCAGGGGCGGAACGGCCGCCCCAGGCTTTGGAAGACGCGGGAGAACAGCTCGTAGTACTCCAGCCGCAGCGCCTGGATCCCGGCCACCAGCGCCTCCAGCGTGAAGGTGAGAGCGGTGCCGACGGCGAAGAGCAGCGCGGCCGCCGGCATGCCCCAGGAGCCGTGTCCGGCCAGTGCGGCGGTGCCGCGCCACACCACCTGTCCGAGCGCCGCGTGGGTGAGTCCGAAGGCGGCCAGGCGGGAGAAGGAGACCGTGTTCGCGAAGAGCCGCAGGACGGCGTCGAAGAGCTCGACGGCCGTCTGCAGCACCCCGCCCGCCCCGCCCGCGCTCGCGCCGAACAGGCCCGCGCCGGCCAGCCCGAGCCCGGCCAGGAGGAGCGCCGCCCCGCCCGCCACGAGTCCGGGCGACCGCAGGTACGCGCCGCCACCGACGGCCCCCAGGCCAAGGAAGAGCGCCAGGCCCGCCACCCCGGACGTCGCGTACAGCGCCCTGGCGAGGCCGCCCTCGCGCCACCGGTTCACCCCACCGGCCACATGGGCGAGGACGAGCAGAACCCCGCCCAGACCCACGCCCGCCGCCAGGAGCCGTCCCGGCCGGTCCAACGGCGACAGCCACAGCACCGGCAGCACCCCGGTCGGCCCGAAGAACTCCCCGAACGCCACGCCCGCCAGCGCACCGCAGAGCCCGGCCCCCGCCAGGAACGGCCACACGGGGCGCAGCCGCGCCAGCCGCCGGGGCCGTCCGCTCCGCAGCACCAGCGCGGCCAGCAGCAGCAACACCCCGTGGCCGACGTCGCCGAACATGAGGCCGAACATCACGACGTACGCGATCCCGGCCGGCCAGGTCGGGTCGAGGTCCCGGTACGGCGCCGTGCCGTAGGTGCGCACGAGCGGCGAGAAGGCGCGGCGGAGCGGTCCCCGGTCGCGCAGCAGGGTGGGCGGGTCGACGCCGCGCGGTGCGCGAAGGGGCACCAGGCCGCCGCCGGTGACGGCCAGCGCCTCCGCGAGCCCGGCGACCCGGTCCGCCGGGCACCATCCGGCGAGCGCGGCCACCTCGCCCCGGTGGACGGCACTCGCCGCCCGCTCCTCCACCTGGGCCTCGCCCGCGAGGAGGTCCAGCCGCGCCTCCCGTTCCAGGCGGTCGAGATCCGGCAGGGCGTCGGACAGGGCCGCCGGCTGACGCGGTGCGGCGGGCAGCCGTCGGAGCCGCCGACCCGCCGGGCCCGGGGCGGCGTCCTCGATCCGGTCGACCTCGACGCAGCCCGCGTCGGCGACCAGCAGGAGGGTCTCGCGCAGCACGGCGCTCGGGGCGACGATCGCCACCCGCTGCATGCGCACCGGCATCATCGCCTCAGCCCAGCGCATCCGCCACCTCCGGCGTCGCGCCGCCGTGCGCGACCACTTCCAGTGCGGCGCGCACCCGCCAGGCGTCCGCGGACAGGATCGCGACAGCCCCCACCACCGGCGGAAGGCCGTACTGCGCGCCGCGCAGGAGGTCACGGCCCTCCCGGTCGACGACCGTCCACCACCGGGTCTCGGCCCGCCACAGGTCGCCGGGGGCCTCGATTCCGTCCAGCGCCCACCGCGCGTCCGCGGGCAGCGCGCGGCGGAACTCCTCGAACGACGCGGCGGCCAACACGCCGCGGCCGAGCAGGCGCGCCGCCTGCCGACCGGCGTTCCCGGGAAGCGGGCGGCCGACGACGAACAGCGTGCGCGCCGCCAGCAGGGCGGCCCGGCCCTGGGCCCACCGCCGGGCGGGCGGCACGGTATCGGCCGTCCGATGGGCTGCCGACAGACGCAGGGCCACCGCCACCGTCGCCGGATCCGCGCCCCCGGGGTCGCCCCATGCCGATGCCGCCAGGGCCGCGCGCAGTTCCTCCGGTGTGCGTGCGTGGGCGGCCCGGCGCCAGGCGGTGGCCAGCGCGCCGAGCGCGTACGGCCGGCGCGGGGCCGGGCCGGTGAAGGAGCGCAGCAGGTCCTCGATGTTGGCAATCTCGAAGCCGGCGGCGAGGGTCCGTACGACCTGCGCCCCGCTGCGGGGCAGCCAGCCCGCGAGGACCCTCAGCTGCCACAGCAGGGCCGCCGAGACCGCCCGCTGCGCCTCGGCCAGGTCCGGGTCCGGCGGGAGGAAGCGCCGGTACGGCGTCGCGGCCAGCCGCCGTACGGCCTCGGTGAGCGTGCCTGCTGCCGCGAGTTCCCCGGCTTCGCGGTGGCCGAGGCAGCGGGACAGCAGTCCCCGGGCCCTGGTCACTCCGCCGACCCAGCCTGCTGCCACCGGTGCCTCCCGGGGTCGTCGGCCGGTTCCAACGCCAGTGCCGCCGCCCGGTCGGCCAGCGCGGGCATCCGCTCGCGGGCCCGGCTGCGGAT
Source organism: Kitasatospora cathayae (assembly GCF_027627435.1). Lineage (GTDB taxonomy): Bacteria > Actinomycetota > Actinomycetes > Streptomycetales > Streptomycetaceae > Kitasatospora > Kitasatospora cathayae. Next base: position 266,495 of record NZ_CP115450.1, read on the forward strand.
CCGGTCCGCGGCCTGCTCCGCGTCGGCGGCCAGCTCGGCTGCCCTGGCCGATGCCGCGTGCCCGGCCACGGCGGCGGCCTCCGCGCGGACCCGCAGAGCCCGGGCGTGGGCGAGTTCGACGATCCGCTCCGCGTTCCGGACGGCCTCCTGCCGGATGCGTTCTGCCTCCGCCGCCGCCTCGGCCCGGATGGCCGCCGCCTCGGCCTGAGCCTGCGCCAGCCCGCCGAGCGGCTGCTCCAGCTCCGCGGCCAGTTCGGCGGCCCGGTCGGCGGGCACGCCGACCGTGGGTGCCCCGGGCGTGCCGGCCGGGCGGAACCGCGCGAGGAAGTCCCGGAACCGCGCCATGCGAGCCCTCCAGCCGATCCGACCCCTTCCCTCCAGCATCCGGCCGGTGCGCCGGGCTGTCGCCCCGGATTGGGCCGTCCGCCGGGAGCTCGGGGCCGACCGGCACAAGCGGCGACGGCGCAACGGACCAAGACTCGAAGGCGGGGAGCACCTTAGGGAGGTCCACACCATGAGCGAGCACGAGTACTTCTCCGCCGGGACGGAATCCCGCCGATCCGTTCCCGGCAAGGCCTGGAGCCCCGAGGAGCCGCACCGGCGGGACATGCTGCTGCGCTACCTGGGCGCCGTCGCGGGCATCTCCGCGGCCCGGGCCAGGGAATCGGAACCAGAACCGGCCACGCCGGAGGCCACCGCCGTACCGGACGAGTCCGGCCCCGTGCCGGTCCTGCGGGTGCGCGATGTCATGGACGTGCCGGCGGTTGCGGTGTCGGGCGACCTGCCGTTCACGGAGTTGGCCCGGACGCTGGCCCGCGAGCACGTGGGCGCGGTGCCGGTGGTCGACGCGAAGGACCGCGTCATCGGTGTGGTCTCGGAGTCCGATCTGCTGGCGAAGGCCGCCGTCGAGGCGATGGAGCATCCGTTCGGCCCGATCGACCGGCTACGTGATCGCGGCCTGCAACACAAGGCCCAGGGCGAGACGGCCGCCACCCTGATGACGGCGCCCGCCACCACCGTCCGGCCCGGCATGACCGTGGCCGAGGCCGCCCTGACCGCCGCCCGTTACCGGCTCAAGCGGATACCGGTCGCCGACTGGCAGGGTCGGCTCGTGGGCGTCGTCCGGCGGGCCGCGCTGCTGAGCGCCCTCGTCCGGGACGACGAGCACATCCGCGAGGAGATCACGTCCCGGATCCTCACCCACGAGTTCCACCTGCCGCAGGGTGCGGTCGAGGTGACGGTCCACAACGGTGTCGTCGACCTGGCCGGCCGCCTGGACCGGGAGAGCATTCCCCGGCTCCTGGCAGAGGTCCGGGACATCGACGACGTCACCGACGTGCACGACCACCTCAACGCGGCCTGAGGCACCGGACGTCCGCCATGCGATCCGCCACTGTCACCGCGGTGCCCCGGCCCGCGACGTTGTTCGACCGCGCGGCTGAATGGGACACCCTCGCCGCTTTCGTCGTACCACCCGCTCACGCACTGACGAGGTCGCGGTGGTTGAAGGCGGCCGCCCCGGTGATCGCCGGCGGTACTGGGGCGCCTGCTCCGGCTGCAGCGGCTTCTGGCCCACCCCGAGGCCGCCGTGCAGGACACCTGCGACGCCGTGATCTGCGGGCAGCTGACCGCCCATCCGAAGGAGGGTGTCATCCTCCTGCTGGCCGCACGCACGCCCTGAGCGCCGATCGGGTGGCCTCCTGAACCCTCCCGAGCGACCCCGCCATCGTGTCCACCGCCCGCACTCTGGTGGACCGCCAGCTGGCGACCTGGGCCTGCAGGAGCTGGACTTCACCACCAAGCTGGTCGTCAGCGAGCTGGTCACCAACGCCATCCGCTACGGCATCGGGCCGATCAGGCTGCGCCTGATCCGGGACCGGACGCTGATCTGCGACGTCAGCGACGACAGCAGCACCGCCTCGCACGTCCGTCACCCGCGCACAGGCGATGAGGGCGGGCACGGCCTTCTCCTGATCTCCCAGCTCACCGGCGCCGGGAAACCCGGCACCCCGCGGACGCCAAGATCGTCTGGGCGGAGCAGACCCTACCCGGCGTGGGCGCGTCAGAAGCTGTTTCCGGTCCGCTCGACGGCGAGGTCGAGGAAGTGGGCCGAGCATGAGATGCACGGGTCGTGGTTGCGGATCGCCCGTTCGCACAGGGCTGTCAGCTCGGCGTCGGTGGGGTCACCGTCCCGCAGGCGTTCCTGGACGATGCGGCGCAGATCCTCCTCTATCGCGCCCTGGTTCTGCGCGGTCGGCGGGACCAGGGCGGCGTCGGTGACGGTCCCGTCGGCGTCGAGGGCATAGCGGTGGTACAGCAGACCCCGCGGCGCCTCGGTCGCACCGTGACCGGTCCCGGCTCGCGCGGGCACGTCCAGGTACGGACGCGGTGCGGGTTCGTAGGCCTCGATGATCCGCAGCGCCTCGTCGACCGCGTAGAGCACCTCGACCGCTCGGACGACAATGCTGCGGAACGGGTTGCGGCAGACGGTGCCCTGCCGGGGGTCGCCGAGTCCGGCGTCCTGAGCGGCCTGCAGGGCGATCGGGGAGAGCCAGCGGCCGCTGACGGCGTAGCGGGCGAGTGAGCCGGTCAGGTGGCGGCGCCCGTCCAGCAGGGAGTGCAGGGCGGTGGAGTGCGGCACCTGGCTCTCGACGACGTGGCCGCCGAACGCGTGCACCCCGAAAGTGCGGGTGGGCAGCGCGCGGTCGGATCCGGGGGGAAGGCCGGCGGTGGTCGGTGCGGGCATGACGGTCGGGGTGCCGGACTCGATGGCGTAGGTGCCGGGCTCGGCCAGGGCGAGCAGGTCGTTGTCGCAGCCGGCGTCGGGGAACTCGAAGCCGGCCACCCAGCGCACCGTTTCCTGCGCGTCATCGCGGGCCCGGCGCAACCGCTCGGCCAGCGGGCGGAGTTCGGTCGTGGTGGGGAGGCGGTGGAAGCCGCCGAGGCGGACGTTGATCGGGTGGATCGCCCGACCGCCGAGCAGCTCCATGATCGCGTTGCCGGCCTGCTTGAGCCTGAGGCCGCGTTCGACGTCGGCGCGCCGGGTGCGGGCCAGATCGATCGCGCTGTCGCAGCCGAGGAAGTCGGGCGCGTGCAGGAGGTGGATGTGCAACGTCTGGCTCTCGATCCACTCGCCGCAGTACAACAGCCTCCGCAGGGCTGCCAGTTGACCGTCCACGACGATGTCACACGCGTCCTCCACGGCTCGGCAGGCGCTCAGCTGGTAGGCGACCGGGCAGATCCCGCAGACGCGGGAGGTGATGTCGGGCGGCTCGGCGTAGGAGCGTCCGCACAGGAACGCCTCGAAGAAGCGCGGAGGTTCGTAGATCGCCAGCCGCGCCTCGGCAACCTCACCGCTGTCCAGGCGCAGGTACAGCGCGGTCTCGCCCTCGACACGGGCGAGCGATCCGACGTGCAGCACTCTGGAGCCATGGTGGGTCACTGTCCGAGTTCCTTCCGGGAGACCGCGTCGAACTCGGGGGCTGCGGTGTTGAAGGTGCGCAGCACCCGCACGATGTCGAGGGTGTCCATCCCGTCGCGGCGCAGCAGGGGGATGAAGGAGGGGAAGTTGGTCGAGTTGGACGGGCCGAAGCAGCCGTAGCAGCCGCGGCCGTACGCGGGGCAGAGCGCGCCGCACCCGGCGTGGGTGACCGGGCCGAGACAGGGTGTGCCGTGGGCCACCGTGACGCAGGTCGTGCCGCGCTGCTTGCACTCGAAGCAGACGCTGTGCCGGGGCACGTCCGGGTTTCGCCCGGCCAGGTAGGCGGTGATGACCTCCACGAGCTGGCCGCGGTCGATGGGGCAGCCGCGCAGTTCGAAGTCGACGGGAACGTGGGCTTGGATCGGTGTGGAGGTGGCGAGCGTCTCGATGTAGTCCGGTCGGGCGTAGACGACGGCCTGGAACTCGGCGACGTCCGCGTAGTTGCGCAGCGCCTGTACGCCGCCGGCGGTCGCGCAGGCGCCGATGGTCACCAGGCGCCGGGAGACGGCGCGGACGTGCTGGATCCGGTCGACGTCCTGCTGTGTGGTCACCGATCCCTCGACCAGCGACAGGTCGTACGGGCCGGGCGCGGTCGCGCTGGAGGCCTCCAGGAAGTGGGAGATCTCCACTTTCTCGGAGATGGCGAGGAGTTCGTTCTCGCAGTCGAGCAGGGTGAGTTGGCAGCCGTCGCAGGAGGCGAACTTCCACACAGCGAGTCTCGGGCGCGGTCGGGTAACTGACGGCATGTCACAACTCCCTGACCATGAGGAGGGGTTGGGCTTGAGTCCAGGTGACGACCGGGCCGTCGCGGCAGAGCAGGAGGGGGCCGAGCTGGCAGTGCCCGCAGTGGGCGGTGGCACAGTGCATGTTCCGTTCCAGTGACACCCTGACGCGGTCCGGGTCGACGCCGTGGTGCACCAGCTCGCCGGCAGTGGCCCGGATCATCGGCTCGGGGCCGCAGATGAACGCCGCCGCCGTCTGCGGGTCGAAGGCCGCCCGGTCGAGCAGGGTCGTGACGACGCCGACCTCGCCCTGCCACTGCGCGTCGGGGCGGTCCACGGTGGTCAGGACCCGGGCGGCCGCCTGCCAGCCGCGCACCTCCTCGGAGTAGAGCAGATCACCGGGCTCGCGTGCGCCGATGAGGACGTTCAGCCGTCCGTACCGCTCGGGTGCGGCGAGCGCGTCGCGCACGAGCGGGCGCAGCGGCGCCAGACCGATGCCTCCGGCCACCACCAGCAGGTCGAGCCCGGCGGCGGCGGACAACTCCCAGCCGGTGCCGAACGGGCCGCGCACGCCGACCGTCTCACCGGGCCGCAGAGCGTGCAGCGCACCGGAGATCGCCCCGACCGTGCGGACGGTGTGCGTCAGCCGGTGCCCGTCGATCGCGCAGACGGACAGCGGGATGTCGCCGACGCCGAACGCGTACACCATTGCGAACTGCCCGGGCGTGAAGGGCTGCAAGGCCGTCTGGACCGGTTCCAGGACGACGGTGGTGGTGTCGGGCGTCTCGGCCTCGCGTCCCGTCACCCGGTACGGCACGGGAACCGTCATCCCGTTTCACCGCCGTCGGCCGGCCCGTACAGGTCGAGCAGGCGGGTGCGGGTGGACTTCAGGCGTCGGGCTATCACCTGTGCGACGCAGTGGGTCACCGCCAGGCCGAACACTGGATCCTCCTCGCACGCGGCGCGCACCCGCTCCGCGTCGAACTCGGACGCCAGCACCGCACTGCGGGTCTGCGCGCCGAGGTGCCAGCGGTACGGCTCGAACAGCCAGGACCAGCCCAGCAGATCGCCCTTGCCGAGGGTCTCCACGACGGCCGCGCGCCGCCCTGGGACGTGGACGTCGAGCGCGACAAGACCGGAGCGGATGATCCAGAACCGGTCGGCGACGCCGTCCTCCTCGAAGATGCGAGTGCCGCCGGCGAAGGAGACGTCTCGGGCGAACGCGACCAGCCGGTCGCGGTGACCGGGTGACAGGGCGCCGAGAAAGCCGTGGCGGACGACGGTCACCGCGAGCCCTCCGTCTGGTCGTCGCCCCGTTCACGGTTCAGCGCGTGGGCCTCCTCGGTGATGTCGATGCCGACCGGGCACCACACGATGCAGCGCCCGCAGCCGACGCACCCGGAGCTGCCGAACTGGTCGAACCAGGTGCCGAGCTTGTGGGTGGCCCACTGCCGGTAGCGGCTGCGTGAGGAGTCGCGGACCGGGCCCGCCTGAAGGTGCGAGAAGTCCCGATCGAAGCAGGACTCCCAGCGCCGCCACCGCTCGGCGTGATCGCCCGTCAGGTCGGTGACGTCCTCGGCCGTGGTGCAGAAGCAGGTCGGGCAGACCATCGTGCAGTTGCCGCAGGTGAGGCAGCGGGCCGCGACGTCGTCCCACCGCTCGGCGTGCAGCGTCTCGCGCATCAGGATCTGCAGGTCCACCGGCGGCATGGTGCGCCCCATCCGGTCCGCCGCGTCGGCGACCCCCTCGCGGGCAGCGGTTCGGGTGGCGGCGTCAGCGGCCCGTCGTGGCAGCTCGACCAGGACCGACTCGCCCTCTTCGCTGCCGGTCCGCACGAGGAAGCGGTGGCCTTCGGCGTCGAGCACCTCGGTCAGCGCCAGGTCGTAGCCGGGCCCCACGGCCGGTCCGGTGCCCATGGACACGCAGAAGCAGGTGGCGCCCGGTTCGGTGCACTCCACCGCGACCAGGAAGGCCCGCTCACGGCGTCCCCGGTACGCCGGATCGGTGTACATCCCGCCGGTCAGCACCCGGTCCTGCACCGCGATGGCCCGCAGGTCGCAGGGGCGCACCCCGAGGAACGCGTACGACGGCGGCGGCGTCCGGTCCTCGGTCACCACCAGCTCGCGGTCGGCGCCGCGGTCGGCGGTCCACTGCCGCGCCCTCGGCGGGTGCAGGAACGTCTTCCAGGACTGCGGGCCCGCGCTGTGCGCGAACGCGGCGCCGTCCTCACGGGCCCGCAGCCGGTACGTGCCGGCCTCCAGCTCGACCCCCCAACCGTAGGGAAGGTCACTGCCGCCGGACAGCTCGGCCAGCACGATCGCCCCGTCTCGGACCGTCGGCCCCACGACCGTGCGGCCACGGCCGGCGAGGACCGCGATCAGCGCGTCCACCCCGTCCTTGTCGATCACCGCAGTGGCGCCGTCGTCGTCCGCCATCGTCAACCTCCCGGTACCGGTGACGCGTCCCGGCCAGTATGTGCGCGGACCTGCTGCCGGGCACGGGCCGAACGGCCCGGCGTGGTCCAGCTGGCGGTGTCCTTACCCCGTACGGATCCCGCAGGGGCTCGGTACGACTGGCGGGCCGGACGGGCGGGAAGGGCGAAGCGCATGAACCTCGCCATGCGGATCACGGTCATCGGTGTCGGGAACGAGTTCCGCCACGACGACGGGGTGGGCTGGGCGGTCGTGGCCCGGCTGGCGGAACGAGCCGAGCAGCGGCCGCTTCCCATCGGGACCGCCCTTCTGGTGTGCGACGGCGACCCCGCCCGGCTGATCACCCTGTGGGAGGCCGCCGACCTCGCCATCGTGGTGGACGCCGCGCACGCTCACCCCGGACATCCCGGTCGGGTACACCGCCTGGACCTGGACAGTGAACGGTTGTGCCCGCCCGGCGGCGCGACGAGTTCCCACGGGCTCGGACTCGGCGAAGCCGTCGAACTCGCCCGCGAGCTGGACCGCCTACCGGGACGGCTCATCGTCTACGCCGTCGAGGGAGCCGACAGCAGCCTGGGCACCGGACTGTCGGCACCGGTCGCAGCCGCTGTCGAACCGCTCACCGAACGGATCGCGGAAGAGATCACGTCGTGCGGCGGTCCTGGCCGCAGCCCACTACGAGACGGGACGCACGCCGCTTCTCTCCATCCCTGACACCTCATTAGGAGGTGGCCGGTGTGAGCACGCGAGCCTTCCCGTTCGAGGACAGGCAGCGGCGTGGTCGGCGGCCACTGGCGTCAACCCGGCGGGAGTCAGACTCCGGCTCGGCTCGCCGCAGCGCGGCACGCGAAGGGCCAAGAGGTGACGGGGTCGGTGTTCGCTCTCCTGTGGCAGGCTGTGTCGGCGCCCCCGAGGCGGAGCCTGGAGGGGGTGGCGAAATCGGTTTCCCGCATGGGGTGTGTACCTGCTGTCGTCGTGGGTGCGCGTTCGCGGCGGCCGGGGTGCTCCTGCATCCGTGGAGCGCGGCCCTGCCGGGAGCGGATGTCCGGGGGGCAGGAGGAGTGATGGTTGTCCCGTGGTGGTGGGAGTGGACGGCTCCGAGCGGAGTCTGCGTGCTCTGGTGTGGGCCGCGAGCGACGCGGCGCGGCGCGGGTCTCCGTTGCTGATCGCGGACGTGCGTCCGGGCTGGGAGGCCGACTTCCCCTTCTTCCCCCCGGGGCGTTCCCAGGGCCTCAGTCGCCGTGGCGCGGAGATCCTGGCCGAGGTGCTCCGCGACGCGTCCGAGCGGGCGCGCTGCATGGTGCTCGGTGCCCGCGGCGAGGGAGGGCTGGGCAATCTGCTGATGGGCTCCGTCAGCCTGCAGGTCGCCGGCCACGCCGCCGGCCCGGTGGTCGTGGTCGGCGCGATCACCACCGGTCACGGGCGGGTCCTCGTCGGCACCGACGGTTCCGAGCACTCAACCGCCGCTGTGGAGTTCGCCTTCGAGGAGGCGTCCCTGCGCGGCGACCGGGTCCATGCTCTGGGCTTGGAGCATGCCCACCACGCCGGAACCGTCCGAGGCCGGGCCCTCTCCGGACACGGTGGAAGCCGAGCATCGACGCCAGCTCGATGACCAGCTCGCACCCCTCCGGCATCGGTATCCCGGCGTCGAGGTCGAGACGACCCTGGTGCGCGGGAAACCGGTCGCCGAACTCGTCCGTGCCTCCGGCCGGGCGGACCTCGCCGTGGTCGGCTTGCGCGGCAAGGGCGGCTTCCACGGCCTGGCCCTCGGCTCGGTCAGCCACGGTCTCCTCCACTACGGCATCTGCCCCGTCGCAGTCGTACGCCCGCGGCCCCGACACGCACCACCCTCGTAGCCGCCGCCCCGGCCTGGTACCGGCAGGCTCCGCCGTGCCGCCGGGAACGGTGATCCGGCGCAGCCGCCCGCGCATCCCGTACCGGAGGCCGCTACGTAGGGGACAGCAGTGGCGGTCACCGACCGGCACCTGGCGAACAACGAGCGACACTGTCAACGGCCATGCAGTTCACGGCCGCTGTCACGACACGCGGCCCACTTCGCCGACGATCATCCCCCGCGCCGCCCACAGCAAGGCCTTCCGAACCTGCGCGCAGCCCCCCGCCCGCAGAGCTCGGTGCACTCGGCCACGACCGGGAACGCGCTGGCACGCCGCAGCCCGTACACGGAATCGGCGTACGCGCCACCGGTCAGCACCCAGCCCTGGACGGCGACCGCGCGCAGGTCGCAGGGCCGCACGCCGAGGAAGGCGTAGCGCGGCGGCGGGTCGTCGTCCTCGCGGACGGTGACGGTGCCGTTTCGCATGGGCCGGTGGGCCCGACGGCCTTCGGGGCCCACCGGCCTGCGGGTCGGGCCCGACCGGCCCTCCCGGCCGGGTGCTACGACGCGGACGCTGAAGGTGGTCAAGGTGCCGCGCAGAGCCGGTGACGGCGTCGACCGGGGCCGGCGCCGGGGCCGAAGGGGGTCCGCAATGAACGGCTTCGAAACCCGCCGCCCCGGGATCGTGGGCATCGACCGCTCCGAGGCGAGCCGCTGGGCCGTGCGCTGGGCGGCGGACGAGGCCGCGTGGCGGGGTCTGCCGCTGCACCTGCTGCACGCCCAGGAGTGGCCGACCGGCGAGCCCGCGGAGGATTCGGGACGCTGGGCGATCGGCCTCCGGGCCGCCGGCGACGCGCTGCTGGACACCGCCCGGCTGCTGGCCGCCGAGCGGCACCGCGGCCTGGCGATCACGCCCAGGCTTGCCGAGTGCCGGCCGGTCCGGGTGCTGCGCGAGGCCGCCGACGAGGCCGCGCAGCTGGTGCTCGGCATTCGCCGGCTCACCGAGGCGCGCTCGGCACTGCCGATCGGCTCCAAGGGCGCGTCCCTGGTCGGCCACCTGCACTGCCCGATCACGCTCGTCCCCGAGCCGCCCGAGGACCTCTCCGGGCCTGGCGCCGTGGTGCTCGGGGTGGACGGCTCGGAATCCTCCCGGGCCGCGATCGCCTTCGCCTTCGAGGAGGCCGCGCTCGCCGGAGCCGACGTGCAGGCCGTGGAAGTCGGGCGCCGCGCCGAAGCCGACCGGCCCAGCCTGATTGAGGAGTCCATGATGGACCTGTCGGAGTCGCTGGCCGGGTGGCAGGAGAAGTACCCGGGCGTCCGGGTCCGGCGCGAGGCCCCGATGCTGGCGGCCGTTGCGACCCGCGCCCGCTGCCTGGTCATCGGCAGCCGGAGCCTCGGCGGCGTCCGCGGCCTGCTGTTCGGCTCCACCGGCCGCGCGCTGGTACACCGCTGCACGGTCCCGATGGTAATCGTCCCGAACAGCACCCCGGCCTGAACACGGAGGTCATCATGAAGACTACGAACGAGGGCCGAGCGTCCACCCGCCCGGCCGACCCCGGCGACCTCGGACGCCGGATCGCCCACCGCCGTACGCAACTGGGTCTCACCCGGGCGCAGACGGCGGAGCGGGGCGGCCTGGACGCGGGGTTCGTCGCGTACCTGGAGACGCACGCCGTCCCGGTCGGCGTCGACCCCCTCACCCGGCTCGCCGACGCGCTCGACACCACGGTCGGCTGCCTGCTCGGCGGCGGCCACGACGTACCGTCCGGGCGGGCCAGGGCCAACGCCCGCGTGCTGCTGGAGGAACTGGACCCGGCCACCTGCTGGGCCAAGCTCGCCCCGGGCGGCGTCGGCCGGGTGTTGCTCACGACACCGCACGGCCTGGTGGCCCTGCCCGTCAACTACCGTGTGCTCGACGCCACCATCCTCTACCGCACCACCGCGGACAGCGACCTCGCCGAGGCCACCGGCCACGAGGTCGCCTTCGAAGTCGACCAGCTCGACGAGGTGTTCGCCACCGGCTGGAGCGTCCTCGTGAACGGCACCGCCGCGATCGTCTCCGACGAGGACGTCGTGCACTGGTTCGAGCAGCACGCCGATCCCCACCCCTGGGCGGGCGGCGACCGGGACACCTGGGTCCGCATCCGGCCCACGGGGATCACTGGCCGCATCATCCGCCCCGAGGGTCCCCCGATCGTGGACTCCGGATACGCGGAGGCCGAATGACGGAGCGGGCGTCGGCCCCCAATACCGGTGCCCATGCTCGGAAAGGGCTCCGTCCGGCCGGTGAAGCTGCGCATCGGGCATGCGGGCGTCGCGGTCGTGCGCACCGAGGGCCGTGAGCAGGATGCCGTCGCACGAGGGTTCCAGGCACAGCCTCGCCGCCGCCTTCGAACGCCCCCACGCCCTGCGCCCCGGGCGGATCGACGTAGATCCGGTCGCCGGCGACCTGTACGCCGTCGACATCCGGTCACACGCGTTGGTGGTCGACCAGCCCGTCCGGGCCGGCGGCAGCGACGCCGCGCCAACTCCGGTCGAGCTGTGCGCCTCCGCGCTCGCCTCCTGCACAGCCCACTACGCCGGCAGCTACCTCGATCGGCACCGCCTCAGCCGCGACGGCCTCCACGTCACCGCCGACTTGGTCGGCATCCTCACTGTCGACGACCCGCTGCGCGACGTCTTCCAACGGCTCTTCGACCTGCTCGTCCCCGTCTCCCACAGCGCCCTGCGGGAGACCGCCACCTGACCCCCGTCGGCCGGGCCCACTCCCCGACGACGGAAGTACCGCAACCCGTATCCGTGACGATGAGGAGCGCGGAGTGGAAGGGCTCGGTGTACGTGGAGTCCAGCCGCCAGCAGGTGAGTTGACGCCTGGCGATGCGTCGGCAGGTCGCCGCGCCCTTGGGCGTGGCGACGAGGGTGGTGGTGAGGACGCGGGGTCTGTCGAGGGGGTTTTCGGTCGTCATGGAAAAAGCGTGACGGCCCGGACGTACGCTGACCATGGTCCCGCCGAGCACAGAGAGTGCTTGTGCAGGTGCGAATTGCTTTTGTGTAGCTCAATCACAGGTGGGGTGGTCGCCATGGGTGCGGCGCGCAGCAACGGGACAGGATCCTGCCGGTCTGCCCGGCGAGGCTCTGGCCGATCTCCTGGGCGGAGGCCAGGTCCCAGGTGCGCACCGTCTTGTCCGCACCGGCTGTGACGACGACCGGCCTGCCTTACAGGGTGGTCGTCGTCACAGCGAGCACTGCTCCGTCACGGCCGCCGAAGACGGGCCGGTGTCTGTCACCGGCTCCACCGAGGTCCCAGGTGCGCACGGTGTGGTCCGCTCCGCGGTGACGGCGACCGGACGCCCGTCCACGGTCGCGGTCGCCACGTCCGACACCTGCGCGGTGTGTTCGTGCAGCGCACCGTCGATCTGCCGTCCCGTGGCCACGTCCCAGACCCGGGCGGTGCGGTCCAGGGCGGCGGTCACCGCCACCACCCGCTCGTTCACCGCCACGGCGGCGGCTGGGGCACAGGAGGTGGAACATCCTCCGGTGCCTCGCCGGCGTCGAGGCGAACACCGGCCCTGACCTCGCGCTGTCGCACGAGTCCGTGCACAACGGCGTGCACGGCCTCCCCGACCTGTTCGGCCGACTACCGGAGCTCGAGGCGCTGCTCGTCTGACGGTGGACCCGCGTCCGCGCTCGGTACGCGGCGCAAGGCGCGCGTCGATCATGACCGCGGGAGCATGGGGCGATAACGAGATTGGTCTTGGAAACGGCCGATCCGCACGTCATAACGTCGAGGGAGTTCGCACACCAGGTCACAGCGAGGGGAGATCCACCATGGTCACCAACGGAAACAGCAGCAGGTACGTGACGGTCAAGAGGTTCCTCGCCGCCTCGTTGGCCACAGCCGCGATCGGACTCGTGGCCGTGGGCAACGCGGACGCCGGCACCCCGCGAAAGGGCAACGTCGAGATCCTCGACCTCATGGTTCAGAACGACCAGTACCACGCGGTGGATCTCGGCCCGGCGGGGCCGAGTCTGGGCGACCTGGACGTCTACTCCGGCACCACCGTCAAGGACGGCCGCAGCCTCGGACACGGGGGCGGATCGTGTCAGGTCGTCCAGATCGACGGCGGTGTGATCACGGCCCAGTGCCTGATCACCATGGAGGTCGAGGGCGGCTCCCTGACGCTGCAGTCGCTCTGGACGAAGGGGTCGAGCGCCCCGCTCGACATGGCCATCACGGGCGGCACGGGCTCCTACGCCACCGCGCGCGGCACCGTCCGGTTCTGGGACATCGGCACGCCCAACGAGAGGGCGCGGGCCGAGATCCAGCGCTGATTCCGCAGGCTGGGCCGCCACCCGCCGGCCACGCACGGGAAGTCGGCCCCGCCGACAGTAGATCCCGCAGGTCCTCGTCGGTCACCACTGGGACCAGGACCCGGTAGTCGGCGAGGTAGCCGTGCTCGATCCCCTGCCCGAGGGTCCAGGTGTAGACGGTCGGACCGTAGATCGCCTGTCCGCCGAGACCCGATGGCCCTGCCGGGTCAGCTCGGCGGCCAGGCGCCGGGTCGACTTCGTGGTCCACCGCAGCGGCGGCATCGGGTCGCCCCGCTCGTCCGGCTCTACCAGACCCAGCAGGGCTGGCCACAGTCCCGGGTCCAGGTCCGCCGCCCGTTTGCGGCCTCCGCCGCTTCGGCGTACCCGCCCCAACCGTGCCTGACCCGACTCCAGTTCAGCCACCCCGCGCGACACAGTGCCTTCCCGTGCCCCAGCCGCGCGGGCCACGAGCCTGATCCCGCCATGGCCCAGCGACCGCGCCTCCGCTCCTATCGCCAGACGGCGCTGCCGTTCATCCAGGTGCGGCAGCAGCGACTCGAACTTCGCGGCCAGGGCCGCCTCGATCCCCTCCGGTCTCCCCGTACCACAACAACGAGTCACCGAGACGGAAGCGACGGCTCGTTCTCCGGCAAGCCCTAACTACCCGGCCTTGGGGGAACTTCAGTCCCAACACCGTTGCGTTTAGTCATGGCGACGGGGCGCAAGTCCGTCTTCCATGACCTGGATGGTGATGTTGAAGGTGTAGGTCTGCGCTTGCTGGGGGTGCTTGCCGGCGTTCGGTCCGTACTTGCTCGTCGGGTTCTTGCGGCTGCGGGCCTTCACGCGCTGGCGGTGTGTTGCGGGCAGCGGGTCGTCCAGGACGGCCCGGCCGATCGCTCCCACGAGGACCACCGGTTCCGGGTTGCGGATGCCGGTGGCGGTGGTGACCTGGTCGGCGGCGGCTTGCAGCAGGACGGTGAAGCTGATGCGTTCCATGGTCAGTGCCGGTTCCGTGGTCACGGCGTCGTCGGCCGCGCGGATCAGGGTCTGGTAGACCGTCAGCAGTGCGTAGACCTCCTGGTCCAGGCCCGGGATGCTGCGAGAGCGCAGGACCCGGCCGTCGAGCATGGTGGCCTTGATCGAGAAATAGGTGGTCTCCACCTGCCACCTGTGATGGTAGAGCTCGATCAACTCCGTGGCCGAGTAGCGCTCGTGGCCAGCAGGCTGGTGATCAGCCGCCAGGGTTCCCGGCATATGGTGACTTGACCAACCGTCGACCGGCCGAACGCAACGGCGTTGACTTCACCTCGCTTGCAGGCAGCCGGCGCCGCACGACCAAAAGATGCCCGGGTACGGACATCCTGGTGGATGTCCGTACCCGGGCCCGGTCTCTCCGAGGTCAAGGCTTAGCGGGCGTGGCGGCGAACGAGGACCTTGAGGACTTCCCGGGCGGGGCGCCGGCGGTCGGCACTGCGGGCGGCGACGGCCCCGTGTGGCGCTCGGCCGTGCAAGCCCCCCGGTCGCGGGCGGCCATCAGCCCGATCCGGGTAGCCCCGTGCGGACAGCGCCCGCCCTCGCGGATGTCGTACACGGCGTTTCCCGCGCGGATGGCGCGGCGATGCATCCGGACGCCGACCGCACGGAGCCGACCAGGGCGGCAACCGCCAGTCGGCTGCCTTTCCGGGGATTGGCCGCGTGCGCGGGCTGCGCCAAGATGTGCGTCATGACGGATCCAGGGGAAGCGGCGGCCGGCACCGGTGCGACGGGCATGCTCATCAACGGCCGCTATCGGCTGCTCGAACGCCTCGGCCAAGGCGGCATGGGCACGGTGTGGCGGGCCACCGATGAACGGATGCGCCGCCAGGTGGCGCTCAAGGAACCGGTGCTGCCCGATGGCATCGATGACCAGGAGCGCGAGGAGCGCTTGCGGCGGATGGAGCGCGAGGCGCAAGCCGCCGCTGCCCTTCGGCACCCGAATATCGTGCGCATGTACGACATCGAGAGCGTGGACGGCCGCCCCTGGCTGGTGATGGAGCTGATCGAGGGCGAGAGCCTGGAGGCGATCCTGGCCACCGGCACGCTCAGCGTCCCCGAGGCAGCTGAGATCGGCTGCCAGATCGCGGCCGCGCTGGCCGCGGTCCACGCCGCCGGGGTGGTGCACCGGGACATCAAGCCGGCCAACATCATGCGGGCCCGCACGGGCGAGACGGTCCTCACCGACTTCGGGATCGCGCAGATCGACGGTGGCACCGACCTGACCCGAACAGGCGTCGTGGTCGGCTCCATCCCCTACCTCTCCCCCGAACGCGCCGCCGGCCAGCGCCCCGGCCCGGCCGCCGACCTGTGGGCGCTCGGCGTGCTCCTGTACGAGGCCGTGGAAGGCGTCCATCCTTACCGCAGGCAGCACTCCCAGAGCACCCTCGCGGCCATCCTCACCGATCCCGTGCCCCAACCACGCCGCACCGGAGCACTCACCGTGCCGATCATGTCGCTGCTGGAGCGCGACCCCGCCCGGCGGCCGAACGCCGCCCAGACCCAGCTGCTGCTGGCCGGGGCGGCGGCAACCGCGCAGTCCACACAACCGGTGCCGACCGTGCTCGACACGCCGGCCGCGACGGCCCTGCTCCCGGCCGCGCTGACCCTACGGCTGCGCGCGGCCGGCGAAGCCGTCACCGCCACCAGGCGGCGCACGGCAGTCGCACTGGGCGTGGCCGTTGCCGTCATCGCCGGGGCCACGGCCTGGGCCCTGTGGCCCGCCGGCGCCCCGAGCCCGGCGAGCATCCCCGTCGGCTACAAGGCGCAGCAGGTGGCGTCGCTGGGTTTCGCCGTCGCGGTGCCGCAGGACTACGTGGCCTCCATCGGCAGTGACGACGCCGCCTGGGCGAGTCCTGACGGACGCATCCAGATCGACCTGCGCGACGAGGGCAAGAGCACCCAGGACGCCCGGGCGTACGCGCAGAAGCGGCTCGACACCATGAAGGCCGATCACAGCAAGCCGTCGAACTGCGGTGACAGCGACGTGCCGGACCCGTTCTTCACGACGCCCGTCCACGACCCGCAGTCGATGCTGCACGGCGGCGGGGTGAACGCCTCGGTCATCGAGTACGACTACTCGGCCAAGGCGGAGGAGCAGTACCCGTGCATCGCCTCCAGCCCCAATGACAAGGCCATCGAGCAGTACATGATCCACGAGGGCCATGTCCTCCACCTCGCCGTGAACGTCCGCGGGTACTACAAGCAGCAGGCGGACGGCCAGAAGGCCGACTACGCGGTCTACGAGAACGTCAACAACTCGCTGAAGTTCGGTTGACGGGCCCTGTGATGGGACGGGAGCCGTTGTCAAGGTCTGTGGATCGGGCCAGGCTGGGGCGGCTCGGTGGACATCCTGATCTTGTTGTCGTTCTCACCGTGACAAGTGACTTCGTGCAGGCCCAGTCGCCGGTAGAGGGCCTGGGCCCGCTGGTTGACGACGAGGACGTCCAGGGAGGTCCCGGCCCTGCTGGCGGGCCTGGTGCAGGAGGCTGCGGATAAGCCGGCTGCCGATGCCGCGTCCCTGGTGGTCGGGGTGGAGCTCGATCCGCGCCAGGTAGATCTCCGTCGGCCGGTGCTCGACGTGGAGCATGCCGACCTCCGTGCCGTCGGCGGTCAGAGCTGTAGGCGGTGGGCGGAAACGGCGTGGTGGTCTACCGTCCGGTGCGGAAGCAAAGCCAGCGGGCCGGCCGCCCTGGCGCGAACGGTCGGCGCTCTGCCGGAGGTCAGCCGGCGGTGATGCGGGCGAGGGTGGCCTGGAGACGGCGGACGGCGTTCTCGGCTTCGGTGTACTGCTCCAGGGCCGGGGGGACGGTGCCGAAGGCGTGGTCGTCTTCGGCGAGCAGGGCGCGCCAGCGCAGGACGGGTTCGAGCACGGTGACGGCGCCGGAGAGGAACCAGGCCAGGTGGCCGTGGGTGCGGGCAAGGGCGATTGCGAGGACTGCGACGACTTCCCGCAGGTGTTCCAGCCGGTCCTTCTCCGGCAGCACCTCCTGGGCGTCCGGCGGGCCGACGGCCTCACGCAGCCCGGCCTCGACCTCCGCGAGGCCACGGTCGCCCGGGGACAGTTCCCAAGCGCCGTACCCACGACTATCTGCGGCCCGGCATCACCAGCCTGTTCGCCGCGTTCAACATCGCCGACGGCACCGTCATCGGCGAACTGCACCGCCGCCACCGCGCCATCGAGTTCAAGAAGTTCCTGGTCACGATAGACAAGGCCGTGCCCCGCGAGCTCGACGTGCATCTGGTGTGCGACAACTACGCCACGCACAACACATCCGAGATCAGGACGTGGCTGGCCAGGCACCCGCGCTTCCACGTCCACTTCACACCGACCGGCTCCTCCTGGATCAACCAGGTCGAGCGCTGGTTCGGCCTGCTGAGCGACAAGCTCATCCGCCGCGGCGTCCACACCTCCGTCAAGGCCCTGGAAGACGACATCAAGGCGTGGATCGACACCTGGAACGAGGACCCCAGACCGTTCACCTGGACCAAGACCACGGACGAGATCCTCAAGTCCCTCGCGGACTACCTCACCAAGATCAACCCGCCAGACCCCCCAGCAGAGTAGAAATTACCCTCGGGATCTGCGACGCAAGACACTAGACCAAGCGGACGCCCGCCAGGGCAATGTGAGCCGCGAAGCTGGCTCTACGGCTCTGGTCGGCCGAGCCAGGAGACGAACACCTCGTCGGGATCCCACCGGGCGCGGATGTCGTCGAGCCGTCGGAGGTTCTCGTCCGTCACGAACCGGTACGGGCGGTTGACCAGGTTCTCGTCAGCCAGCTGCATGCCGCTGGCATACGGTTCCCACGCTCGCATGTGGTCGGTCACCCAACGCGTGTACCTCGGGTCGTCTGCCCGATCGGCCCAGGCCGCGTACAGGCCGTAGTACAACTCGTCTTCCACCGAGTACGCCATCGACGGGCGTTCGGGCTCCCCCGCGTATCCTCCCCAGTTGAACACCACCATGTGCGACGGAGCCGGTGGCCAAGTCCCCAGCATTTCCTCGAAGTTGGGCCACAGGTCGTCGAAGGAGGCGTGGGTCCACATGTTGTCGGCGAGATAGCGCTTGGTCTCGTCGTAGTGCGGATCGGTGCCGACCCGACTCAGAATCGTGGTGTCCGTGACTACGTTGAGCCGGGTCCCGAGCACCCGAGCGCGTGCGGGGCAGGACTCATAGATCGACAGCTGCTCCCTGGCTTCCTCCTCGGCGTCGGTGAAGGCCGTCGCGTTGAGGGCGATGAGCGGTTCGCCTTCGGTCAGCGGGTCGCGGTGGCACATGAGGTTGATCTCCGTCGGCGTCTGACGGCCGATCTCGTGCACGAAGCGGTACACGTCCGGGGCTGCCGAGGCGGGCCAGAAGTAGCCGCTGTTCATCGTGACCGGCCTGCGCGGGTACAGCTTGACGGAGAATCCGGTCACCACGGCGAAGAAGCCGGGACCTGCGCCGCGGGCCGCCCAGAACAGGTCGGCGTGCTGTGTCTCGTCGGCGTGGATCCGCTCGCCGGCCGCCGTGACCACGTCGATGCCGGTGACCGACATGCAGGCCGGACCGTAGTCCCGTCCGGCCCAGGCGAAGCCGCCCTGCAGCAGGTAGCCGCCGATGGAGACACCGGTGCAATGCCCCGTGGGAAAGAAGAGGCCCGCCTTCGCCAACATCGTGTTGAGCTCTGATCCCTTGATGCCGGGTTGGGCGGTGCCGGTCATCGTCTCCCTGTCGAGCGTCACGTGCCGCAGGCTCGAGAGGTCGATCAGTACCGTGCCGTCGCGCAGGTGCGAACCGGACCAGCTGTGCCCACCGGAACGCACCGCGATCTGCCGGCGTTCCTCTCTGGCGAGTCGCACCGCTGCGACGACGTCGTCCTCGTTGTTCGCCAGGACGATCACCTCGGGATAGCGGTTCGGTACCCCGGCGTGCCAGCACGCCTCGCGGCGGTGCATCTCGTAGCGGTACTCACCCCGCCGCAGCACCCTGCCCTCGATCTGGGTCGCCATGCCTTCTCCCTTCGTGCGGCGCGGCTCGTCCACCGAAGGAATGCCACGCCCCGCAGCTGTCTCCCGGACTTCCTCCGCGCACCGGCACCACGTCCTGGGAGTAGTGGGTCAGGCAGCGGTACCGAGGGGTCGACCATGCCCTGCCGGTGAGCGGCCTCGGCGACTTCGGGACGGCGGCTGTGCGAGTGCGGCCGAATCCCTCCGCGTGCTGGGCCGCCTATCTCCTGCGCTCGTACTCCTCGAACAGGGCGGGCAGGAACGAGGCGAGGTGGTTCATCTCCTGAGAGCAGTGCACGACCATGGCGCGGGCCTGGCCTTCTCCCAGGCGCCTCACACCTTCGGCAGCCGCTTCGAGCTCGCTCCCGAGGCGGGCTCCTGCGCGGGTGGCGACGTGGCCGCCGCCCATCCAGAAGCGGGAACGCATTTCAGCGCCGTCCCTGACCCGGCGCACGTAGTGGACCAACCAGCCCCAGTCGAGCGGGACCTGTGACATCCCGACCGTCGCGCAGATCGCGGTCGCCTCGTCCGGCGCAAGCCCGTCCTCGTCGAATCCGAGTCTGCCGGGACGGACGAAGCGAATGGCGAGCCGGCCCAGCACGTTTCCGACGTACTCGTCGACGAAGGACGTGCCGCTGAGGTACCTCGCACGGTACGGAGTGCTGCGGTCCACCGCGTCTCCGTGCCATTGCGCGTACAGGTGGGCACGTGGGTACCACAGCTTGTACCGCTGGGTCTCGGTGGCGTGCCACCCGAACCACCAGTCCACCATGGCCGGGGAAGCCCCTGGCATGCGGGTCAGCGCGGCGACGTACATGGAACCGTCGTCCAGGAGGCTGTACCCGTTCTCGAACTCCTGGTAGCCGGCGTCGCTCAGCCTCCCCGCGTCATCAAGGCTCAGACACAGCGGGGGTGCCTGCGGGCCGAGGGTGATCGCATCCCGGACGTGCCCCGGCAACGGCGCCATCACCGGATTCCAGTACTTCGCATACCATTTGCCGTCGAGTTCGCCGGCCCGCATGCCCAGGTGGGGCCGCCTCGTGGGATCTGGACGCGGTTCCTTCGCCTCAGCCATACGGCACCTCCCTCGACCCAAGGCACCGGCCCGTCACGGTGGCCGTCCCAAACCTGGGCGGCCGGCCGGCGGACACCGCCCTCGTCCCCGCCGAACCGTTCCCGGAGGTGTGGAGGCGGAAGTAGCCGACGCCCTGTCCGCTGCCGGCCCCGGAGCCTGTCGGCGATCGAGTTCAGTGGGTCTGTGCTCTCTGCGATCTTACGCAGATCGGTCGACCCGCTCCTCGCCGGAGGTCAGCGCTGTAAGCCGTTCGAGTGACCTTGCTGTGCTCACCGCCAGCGTCTTCACCGCGGACAACAGCCGCCGACCAGCGGTAGCACGTCGATACCCGCGCACACCAGGCCCGCGACCTGCAACTTCACGATGTACATCACTCATTGAGGAGCGCACCGGCTGGCAGCCGGCCAGCCTGCTCCACGGACTGGGGACGGCTCGAGTCGGTTCAGGCAGTCCGGTTGGGTCTGTGGGCCACTGCACAACACCGTGCTGGTGGTGCAGACGCGTTTAGGGGTTTCGTCCGACCTGGGCAGACAAACGGGCAGCACGAAGCGCGTCCCAAGTCTCCCGAACGCGACGTCCGATTGCGGCCAGCAGCGTCCGCCCACCTCGGGCAGAGTCGCTGACGCGGCTCGCGCTCCTGATCGCGAGTCCACGCGACTCATATTCTGCGAAGGGTGAACCAATGCACGTCGTTCCCGGCCTCAAGGTGCTGTACTTCGGCACTCCGGTGGTGTTGATCAGCTCACGCAACGAGGACGGCACCGCGAACCTCGCGCCGATGTCCTCGGCATGGTGGCTGGGCCAGACCTGCATGCTCGGTCTCGGCAACAGCAGCCAGACGACCGCGAACCTGCTCCGTGAAGGCGAATGCGTGCTCAACCTGCCCTCCTCGGCGATGGTCGATGCTGTGGACCGCATCGCGCTCACCACCGGGAAGGCAGCCGTGCCGGACTTCAAGGCCAAGCAGGGCTACCGGTACGAGCCGGACAAGTTCGCGGCCGCGCAGCTGACCGAGCAGGCATCGGAGCTGGTCCGGGCGCCCCGGGTCGCGGAATGCCCGATCCAGCTCGAGTGCCGTCTCGTCTCGTCCCACCCCTTCGGCTCCCCCGCCACTCACGCCACCGCCTTCCAGGTCGAGGTCCTTCGCGCCCACGTCGCGGAGGAACTGGTCATCCCGGGGACGCACCACGTGGACCCGCTCGGCTGGGACCCACTGATCATGAAGTTCTGCGAGTTTTTCGGCGGTGGGCACAATGTTCATCCGTCGAGGCTCGCCGCAGGCTGGAACATGCCTCACCAGCTCCAGCCAGAAGCCGTGTGAGCTGATGCGTGGACCATGCGCCCCCTCCGCAGCCCTGCTGGGAAAAGTCGATCACGTTCTGACGACCTGCCAGGATATACCCATGAAGAATGACAACACCTCAGGTGCGACCAGCGTCGAGCAGTCACCGATCTCTCGCGTGGTGCTGATGGACACAGCGCTCCTGAAAGCCAAGGCGACGAGCCGGGTGGAGGCCCGCAGGATCAGCCTCGCCCCCGGGTTCGCTGCCGGCTACCACGTGCACAACGGCCCGGTCTTCGGCAGTATCCTGGAGGGCTCAGTGATCCTCCAGGTCGAGGGAGAGCCAGAGTCACTGCTCGAGCCGGGCGACCCGTTCTACGAGCCCGAGGGCGTTCCGGTCCGATTCGACGCCACCGATGATGGCGCCACGTTCCTGGCCTTTTTCCTCCTGGAGGTCGGCCAGGAACCGAAGATCTCGATGCTAGCCGGGTAGCCGACGGCACCCTCTGGGCATTCGAACCGCCCGACGAGAAGTTCGGGGCCGAGAACGCCCAGGTCGAGGAGGTCTGATTCCTCGGAAGGCCGCGTCCGCGAAGCGCCGACCCGGGGCGAACCCTCAGGCCGGCGCTTGCGCCTGCGGTCAGTCGGCCAGCGCGAGGTGGACCCGGTTGACGTTGAGGTATCTGGGGAGGTTGCTACGGCTTCGACGGCACGGCCGGCGCGGGCATGTCCAGGGCCGCAGCGAGGGCGGCGGTGACGGGGGCGGCGTGGTCGGGCAGGGTTCGGGCGGCCCAGGCCGCGGCCAGCGCGAGGAAGTCGGCCAGGTCGCGCTCCGCGGCGGCGAGCAGACGGCGCAGCTCGGTGACGGGCAGCTCGATCGCCGGGCTGTCGTCCTCCTCGGCGTCGACGGTCAATCGCACCCAGTAACCGTGGCGTTCCGCGAGCGGGGTGGGGGTGTGGCCGAAGGAGGCCCGGCCGTTGCCGTCGACGACCTCAAGCCAACTGCGCCACTCTGCCAGCCCGCTGCAGCAGCCTGGCAGCAGGGTGGTGCCGGTGGCGGTGTCGGTGACCTGTAGACCGCCGGAGGCGTAGGTGCCGTCCATGGTGAGCAGTCCGTGGAGGAACGCTCCGAGCGGGTCGGCGGGCCGCAGCGGGCGGCCGTCGACCTCGGGATCGATGTCGTTGCACTCGGCGATACGCATCACGGCCGTGCCGACCTCGGCCGGGCCGAGCGCGCTGCTGAGCGGCAGAAGACAGTACGCCTCGGACTCGGCGACAGGCCAGAGGGTGAAGTTGTCCTGGGCGTAGACCTCGAGGACGGGCTGCAAAACGATCACCCGGGGAGTCTGCCGCGTGTCCGCCTCCACCGCTTCCCCGATCACCGCGCGACCACGACCACCGGGAGACGTCCGCGAGCACCCGTCAGAGCCTTGTCCAGCCCGACGGTAGCGACGACCAGGCCGACGCCGTCGATCCATCGCAGCCGCAGCCGCAGCCGTCCCGGCTGGGACGGATCGCGTTCCGACGCGGGTCTGCGAACCCGAACGGTTCGACCACCGCGCTGCGGGCCGATGTCCTCGGCGCGCTCGGCGTCCTCGAGGTCGCCACCGCCGACCAGCTCCAGCGCCTGCTGCGCCCGGGGGCGGCGTCGAACAGGGCGATCCGGCAGGCGCTCGGCGATCTCGCGTCGCACGGCGTGGTCGCTTCCGACGGGAACACCGAGGACCGGCACAAGACGTGGCGGCTGGAGGGCGCCGCGGGGCTGGAGGCGACCTGGCAGGTGCTCGGCCTGTCCCGCTCGGGGATGGCTCCACGGCCCGGGGCGCCGGGCGCCTCCGCTGCTCAGCACGCGATGGCGGTCAACGAGACGATCGCCGCGTTCGTCCTCGGCGGCAGCGCGCCGGGGGCCGCGGGCGGGGTGGGCACGGTGCGGTCCTGATCGACCGAGGTGGAGTTCCTGCTGCCGGGCGGCCGGCGCAAGGTGCGGCGAGATGCGGTGTGGCAGGCTCCGGAGATCGGGGTGCCGGTGCTGATGGTCGCGGTCGACCGCTCCACCACGGCTCCGGCCGACGTCGCCGCGAAGTTCCCCCGGTACCGCGAGCTGTTCGGCACCGAGGTCCGACAACGGCCGACGAGGAGCCGGCCGGCCGGACGGCGCACTGGTGGCGCCGGACCTGGCCCCGCCACACCCGCGCCGGGCACCCGCCCGTCGCCCTGGTCGTCATCGATGCCGGACCGGTCGCCCTGGCCAACCGGCAGGAGGCCGTCGCGGACCTGTCGGCGGAGTGCTGGCGCGGGCAGTGGCGCACGGTGCCCCGGGACGACAACGACGGGGACGGCTGGCGCGAGTACGACGACGCCGTACCGGTCATCGCGACCACGCTGGAGCTGCTGACCGAGCACGGGCCGCTCGGGCCGGTGTGGTGGCGCTTCGGCCGCCGCGACCGGCACTCCCTGCTCGACGCGCTGGACAACCCGGACAACCGCGCCGTCTACGACCAGCGCCAGAAGGAGAGGGAGAAGAAGGCCCGCCGGGCTCACCGTGAGCTGATGCGGACCTTGGCCTGCGCTGACTGAGGCCGGGCCCCGAACCGGGCGGCCGCTGCTGGCCCTGCCACGAGAAGCACCGCCAGCGGCAGGAGGAGGAGGCCAAGGCCCAGATGCGGTTGGAGGGCGGCCCGCGCGGCCAACGCGCAGCTGCGCCCGTGTTGGACGTGCCGGGGCTCGATCGGCGGGAAGACCGGCTCGAAGTTGCAGCTGACCGAGAAGGCGGGCCCGGACCCGCCAAGCTGGACGAGCTGTGGCGCCTGGAGCCGGACTGGAACAGGTCGTACCGGAAGTCCTACTGCCCGCGCCTTTGCGCGGGAGTCGATGAACACGTGAGGCCCAAGGAAAAAGAGAGCGGCCCGCCTGTACCGGGGGTTCCGGAACGGGCGGGCCGATGTGAAGGGGGAATCAGCTGACTGGGTCGGCACCGGTTGGGCCTTGTCGAGCGATGTCACCCCGGCAGGAGAGAGCGCCTGGCCGAAGAGTTGCACGTCGCTGATCCGGCCGGCCGCGTACTCGCCGTAGGTGCCCTGGTAGAGGCGGCGGCCGAGCTGCAGCGGTCCGGTGGCGTTCCAGACGGTTCCGGCGTAGTCGGCGGTGCCGGCGGCCGTCCCGTTGACGTACAGCCGCAGTTGCTGGTGGTCGGCGTCGTACACCCCGACCAGGTGGTACCAGGTGTTCACCTTGGGGCTCAGGGGGCCGTCGCCCGGTCCGTAGGCGCTGGTGAAGGTGCCGATGGTGTCGTCCGCGTGTGCGTGGCCGATCGCGAAGGCGTGCGCCCAGTTGGAGTAGTAGAGCTGAAGGCCGTTGGCGTCGGTTCCCGACTGGGAGACGAAGGTGGAGTTGTTCTTCAGGTCGGACAGCTTGACCCAGGCCGAGACGGTGTAGCTGGCACCGGTGTTGACCATCGGGCCGGTGGTGGCGGCGTAGGCCGAGCTGCCGTTCAGTGTGAGCGTGCCGCCCTGGCCGGGGTCGGCCGCAGTGGTGGCGCCGCCGTTGTCAGGTTGCCGGCCGGGCGGACGCTTGTCGACAGGGACCGCCAGCTGTCCCACCAACCCGAGGCAGAAGCACACCGAAGCACAAAGCCTCGCGCGTTCCTGACCTGATGACGGAGCCCCTCAAGCCGAGGGCGAGGTGCCACCGGTCTCCTGGTGGAGCCTGGTCAGCTTGGCCAGGCCCGCCGATCTGCTGCGGCGGCTGTGGGCCGGTTCGGCGGCCGGGCGGCGGCGGGCGGGTTAGACGACGTCGAAGTTCGCCATCATCGCCATGTCCTCGTGTTCGAGGTTGTGGCAGTGCAGCATGTACCGGCCCCGGTACCCGCGGAAGCGGACCAGGACCTCGACCACCTCGTAGGGGCGGACGTCGACGGTGTCCTTCCAGCCCGCATCCGTGGCGGCCCGTGGTTTGCCGCCACGCGTGAGGACCTGGAACTGGGCGAGGTGCAGGTGGACGGGGTGGTGGAAGTCGCTGCTCAGGCGCCAGAGTTCGACGGTGTCCAGGCGCGGGGTGGCCCAGGTGTCGGTGGTGGTGAACGGGCGGCCGTTGATCGTCCACATCGCCTGATCGTCGCCGGCCTCGGTGCGGCGGAAGTCGAAGTGCCTCACCGCCACCGCCTGGTCGCGCCCGAGCGGCTGGGCCGGGGCGGCGAGACGGGTCGGGACCGCGCTGTCGTCCTTCGCCTGGCGCGTGACACGGAACTGCAGCACCTGGCGCATCTGGCCCTCGCCGATGGTGTTCACCAGGGTGACGGTGCTGCCCGGCGGGAACCGGCCGAAGTCGACGACGACGTCGAACCTCTCGGCCGGCGCCAGGGTGATCGCCTCGTGGGCGACCGGGCGCTCCAGCAGCCCCGCGTCGCTGCCGATCTGGACCAGCGGGCCGCCGGGTCGGCCGTCGGCCTCCAGGGCCAGCCGGTATCGGCGGGCGTTGGCAGCGTTCAGCAGGCGGAAGCGGTAACGGACGGCGGCGACCTCCAGGACGGGCCAGGGCGCGCCGTTGACGAGCTGGACGTCGCCGAGCACGCCCGCCGCGTAGGCCCCCTGGACCCCGGGGATGCCGGTGCAGGAGTCGTCCAGGGCGGGGTAGACGAGGGCGCCGTCGGCGGCGAAGGAGCGGTCGCAGATCATCAGGGGTATGTCGCGCTCTCCGCTCGGCAGCGGCAGTGCCTGCTCCTGCTCGTCGTGGACGAGGAAGAACCCGGCCAGGCCGCGCCAGACCTGCGGGCCGGAGAAGTCCATCCGGTGGTCGTGGTACCAGAGCGTGGCGGCCTGCTGGTCGAGCGGGTACTCGTACGTCTTCTCGCCCTCGCGCAACTGCCAGTCACCGGGGGCGACGTGGTCACCGTGTGAGGCGGCCGGTGTCCAGCGGCCGCCGGCCGGGCGGGCGGGGTTGCCGCAGCCGACGGGCAGCAGCAAGTCGGTGGGGTAGCCGTCGGACTCGGGGGCGGTGATGCCGCCGTGCAGGTGGGTGGAGGTCGGCACCGGCAGCCGGTTGCGCACCCGCACCGACACCGGCCGGCCCCGGCGCCCGACGAAGGTCGAACCGGGGAAACCGCCGTCATAGCCCCAGATGGTGGTCTTCAGGCCGGGCAGGATCTCGACCTCGGCCTCGCGTTGCGTCACCTCGTACACGTCCCGGCCACCATCCGTTGCCACCGGCCGGGCGGTGGCCGGGACCGGCAGCGGCACCTTGAACGGCTCCGGCAGCTCGGCCGTGCTGGACAGCAGCCGCCCGGTGGAGGGCCGGGCAAGTTGCCCGTAGCCGGCGGCGCCCAGTGTGACGGCGGCACCGGCACCGGCGAGCAGACCAAGCGCGCTGCGGCGCGACAGCCGCGGCCTCACGACGCCTCCCCGGGAACGGGGTGGTAGGTGAAGGACCAGCAGGTCAGCGCAGTCGCGGTGCCGAAGATCCCGAGCGCGAGCGGGATGTGACCGGCGAGTATCCGGGCCTGCCCGAGACCCTGCTGCCCCAGCACCAGGACCAGCAGGGCACCGGTCGCCGCGATCGGCCAGCCCGGGCCGCCGCCGCGCACGCGCAGCAGCACGGCGGCACCGACCAGCGCGGCGGCGAGCGCGGCGAGGAGTTGGGCGTTCGCGTCGTGCCAAGCGAGCAGGTCGACGTCGCCGGTGACGAACAGGCCGGCCAGCGCCGCCTGCGCGAGCGTGTCGAGCAGGAACGCGCACACCAGCGCCCGAATGAAGGCGATCGGCGTGCTCATGCGGCGGCCTCGGCGGCGAGGCTGCGCTCGAAGTGCTCGTGCCCGTCCTCGATGCCGAGCACGACGTCCTTGAAGGTCAGGTAGCCCTGGCCGACCAGCGGGGTGTCCCGCAGCTCCTCGATGAGGAAGTAGTAGGCCGTCAGGTCGGCCGTCTCCAGCAGCGCGAAGTCGCTGAACCGGGTCTGGAACGCCTCCGCGTCGAAGAACCGGGCTCGCACCCGGTCGGCGTACTTCTCGACCAGCGGCGCGATGTGGGCCGCCTTGAGCCGCTGCCGCTCCGAGCGGGGCAGGGCGAGCCACTGCGGAGAGAACGAGTAGCCGAGCATGACCATGTACATCGCGTGAATCCCCCTGGGGTGAAGGCAGGCTGACGAGGCGTGGGGGCGGTCCTCGTCCGTCCACGCCTACAGCAAGTGCTGACGGTGTAAGCTACCGCTAACAGTGTCAGCAAAGTCAAGTGGAGCCGGGATGCCCGACCAGCCGCTCACCCGCCGCGAACGCCAGCGCGAACAGACGACTGCGGAGATCCTGACCGCCGCCCGGCACCTGCTCGCCGCCGACGGCCCGGCCGCGCTCACCTTGCGCGCCACCGCCCGTGAGGTCGGCATGACCGCCCCCGGCGTCTGCCGCTACTTCCCCGACCACCGCGCCCTGGTCCAGGCCGTCGTCGCCGATCTCTACCGCGACCTCGCCGCGGATCTCGAAGCCGCCCGCGATGCCCGGCCCGAGGCGCCCACCGCCGAGCGGCTCGCTGCTGCCGCCCGCGCCCTGCGCCGATGGGCGCTCACCAACCGCAGCGAGTTCACCCTGCTCTTCGGCAAGCCCGACGCCGACGCCGGCACCGCCCCCACCGACCCCGCGCACGAAGCGAGCTGGCGCTTCGGCCAGGTCTTCCTCGGCCTGATGACCCAGCTCTGGCGCGAAGGATCCGTCCCGACCCCGCGCACACCGGAGCCAGCCCCCACCTGGTGGTCCCAGTTCGACGACCTGCGCGAACACCTCACCGAGGACGTCCCGCTGCCCGTGATCCACCGCTTCGTCCAGGCCTGGACCCGCATCTACGGCCTCGTCGCGCTGGAGACCTTCGGCCACCTCGACTTCACCCTCGCCGACCCCGAGCCCTTCTTCGAGCAGGCCCTCGCCGACGTCCTCGGATCACTGACCCCGGCCGCCCCCGCGGTGTAGACCACGGTGGCCCACAAGCCAGCACTCTCGGAGCTGTGGGGACAGCCGGAAGGCAAGCCGACCAATGGGCACCCAGGACTGCCCGACCATCCCCCGTCAACCTCGCACACCACCCGACCACCACCAGTGGGCACGTACAGCTCTGCGTCTCGGCGAGGCCTATCGCCCAATCAGCGCCGACACCCACGCGCGCCAGGCAAATGCCTCATGAGACACCCGGAGTGTGGAGAAGAGCCCGGACCACACGGCGTCCCCGGCCAGGCGTCGAGGGTCAACAGAGTAGCGCCGGTGGTCCGCAGGCGCTGTTCGAGGCGGGCGAGCTGGCGCGGCACGGGCCGGCCCGTGGGGCGAGTGGAGTCCCGGCGGGTTCGACGAGCGGCCGCCCGGCGGGGATATCTGCATTTCAGCACCCATGAGGGCCGGGCCTGTCAAGCACGCGTAGGCCCCTGGCCTCGGGTTTTGTCGTGCTGCTGCCGGGGCTGCGTGGTGTTCATGGGCTTTCTCGCGGCCGCTGCTTGCGCCGCCGTGCGGGAGGAGTCCAGTTGGAGCGCCCGGAGCCCTGGCGAGGGACGAGCGGGCGAGGACGAACGAGCTGGACTCCGAGGTGCGGAGGCGCAAGATGGATGGCTGAGGAAGCGTGAAGTCGCCGCCAGACGTGGATCGTTGGTGTCCCCGGCAGTTGGTCGGCGTGTGGTCTCACATGCACCCATTCGGCGTCTGGCCGGTGTGGTCGGCGCCATGACCGTGGTCCGGGGACCGGGCTGCTCAGTCAGGTCATCGAGCGTGGCGGAGCCGTCTCATGCGGAGTATGCGAGCGCACCCGGGGTCTGTGGGTGATCCGCGCCGCGGCGGTGTCATCGCGGTGGTCGTTTGCGCTGGTCCTGGTCGGCGCGCAGGGCGCGCAGGAGGTGGTAGGCGCGGGTGAGGAGTTTGCGGGCGATGGCGGTGGTGGCGATCTTCTTGCCGCGTCGGGCGGCGATGGCCTGGTAGGTGTCCGCGAAGGCGGGGCTGCGTTTGGCGGTCTGGGCGGCCTCGCACAGGATCCAGCGCAGCCGGGCGGAGCCCTGCTTGGAGATGTGTCCCTGGTGGACGGTGAGGTCCGAGGCGCGGACGGTGGGGGTGAGGCCGGCCCAGGCGGCGAGCTTGCGGGCGGAGGGGAACCGGGTGACGTCGCCGACCTCGGTGGTGATCACCAAGGCGGTGAGCGTGCCGACGCCCGGCAGGGTGGTGAGGGCCTTGACCGCGGGATCGCCCCGGGCGCACGCGGCGAGCTGCTTGTCCAGGGCGTCGATCGGCACCTGCAGGGCGTCCATGACCTGCACGAGGTCGTCCACGACGTGGCGGGAGGCGTCCGGCAGGTCCAGGGATGCGAGCCAGTCCCGGCCGGGCCCGGTGAAGCAGCCGCCGCCGGCCCGGTCGTGGCCGAGGTCGGCGAGGACCGCGTGGACCCGGTTGCGCAGGAGGGTCCGCAGGCGAACCAGCTGGAAGCGGTGGCGGAGCAGGGCGCGCTGCTGGCGGATGTCCAGCGGGGCGATCCACGCCTCCGGGAGCAGGTCGGCGCGCAGCAACTGGCCCAGGATCGCCGCGTCGACCTTGTCGTTCTTCAGTCGCGCGGAGGCGATCGCCTTGCAGCGCAGCGGGTGGACCAGGTGGGGCTCGTAGCCGTAGTCCTCCAGCAGCGCTACCAGCCAGCCCCAGCCGTAGGCGGCCTCGAACGCGACGGGGGTGCCGATCGGCAGATCCCCGATCACGCCCAGGACCGTCTCGACGCCGTTGGGCACGTTCCGGTTCACCCGCACCGTGCCCTCCTCGTCGAGGACCGCGATCTGCGACCGCTTGCGGTGCACGTCGATGCCGACGTAAACAGACATGTCGGGCTCCTTCCCGAGCTCGTGCACACCCGGACGATAGGCATCACCGGGCTGAGCACGGAAGGGGGCCCGGCCCTCATATGGTCAGGTCAGCCTTGTGTACGGCGGCGTCACTCGCTGGTGTGGGATTCGCGTAGGAACTCGCGGATTCCAGGAGTTATGGGCCTAATCTGCTGGTCCGTGGAGGATTCCGGGAGTCGTCGCCTGTCGCTGGTCGGCGCCGAGGCGGGTCCGGCCGGGCCGGAGCCCGCAGCGGGCGGGCTGGTCGAGCCGGGGCTCGCCGATGTCGTCACGCTGCAGCGCCGGGCAGCCACCGGGGCGTCGGCCGATGACGAGCGGGCGTTCTTCGCGGACACGCTGGCCGAGTACGGGTAAGCCCGGGACGTCGCGGGCCTGGCAGGTGTTTGGGGTTCTGGCACAACTTCTGGATGCTGTTGGTGATCTTCATGGGCGATGGGACTCAAACCCGTCACCCATGAAGATCACCAACAGCATTGATCCCGTGAGCCGCCATCTCTGTGACGGACCTAGGTGTACTGACCACGGAGGTTGGTGACAGGGCTCACGGCGTGGTGATCTTGAAATGAGTGAGGGCCTTCTGGCTCGGTGTGGATTGCGACATCTGCACCTCAGCCAGAAAGGCCCTCATGCCACACCGTAACGCACCGCTGACCGAGACCGGACGCCTGCGCCTGGCCCGCTGCGTGGTCGACGACGGCTGGCCGTTGCGGCGGGCCGCCGAGCGCTTCCAGGTCTCACCCACCACGGCCAAGCGCTGGGCGGACCGCTACCGGGCGCTGGGCGAGGCCGGTATGAGCGACCTCTCCAGCCGCCCGCACCGCAGCCCCCGGCGGACCCCGTCGCGCACCGAGCGGCGGATCATCAAGGTCCGCGTCCTGCGCCGCTGGGGCCCGGCCCGCATCGCCTACCTGCTGCGGCTCAACCCAGCGACCGTGCACCGCGTGCTGACCCGCTACCGGCTCGCCCGCCTGGCCCATCTGGACCGCGCGACCGCCCGCCCGGTGCGGCGCTACGAACGCGCCGCACCGGGCGAGTTGGTCCACGTCGACATCAAGAAGCTCGGCAACATCCCCGACGGCGGCGGCCACAAGGTCCTGGGCCGTGAGGCCGGCCGCAAGACCCGTTCCGGCGCGGGCTACAGCTACCTCCACAACGCCGTGGACGACCACTCCCGCCTGGCCTACAGCGAGATCCTGCCCGACGAGCGCAAGGAGACCGCCACCGCCTTCTGGGCCCGGGCAAGCGAGTTCTTCGCCCGGGCCGGGATCACCGTCCAGCGCGTGCTGACCGACAACGGCTCCTGCTACCGCTCCCGGACCTGGCGCGATGCCCTCGCGGCCGAAGGCATCACGCACAAGCGAACCCGGCCCTACCGGCCCCAGACCAACGGCAAGGTCGAACGCTTCAACCGCACCCTGCTCGACGAATGGGCCTACGCCAGGCCCTACCGCACCGAACAGGAACGCCGCGACGCCTACCCCGCCTGGCTCCACACCTACAATCACCACCGCGGACACACAGCACTCGCAGGCAAGCCACCCGCCAGCCGCGTCCCCAACCTCACGAGTCAGAACACCTAGGGCGTGTTTCAGAAGTGATCTTTGTGGGACCCGCGCTCAGGAGCGTGCGGGAGAATGTGGATCGTGGAGGGAAATACAGGCTGCTGCGCCAGACAAGTCGATGGGCGCGGTTCGCACAGGTCAGGTCACCGTGCACGGAGCCGTGGCCACCGAGCCAGAGGTCCGGATGGGCCCCGACGTGTTCGGTTGGCGCGGCCGGTCCTACGGCACCGCGCCGTGCGCCAGCCGTTCCGATGATCAACGCATCCGGGCAGAGGCGCGGGAAGGTACTTGGTACGCGCTCATGCGCCTTCCCGAAGAGGCCCGTGGCGTGTCCGTTTCCGTCGTCGAGATCGTCACGGCACCAGCGGACACGGGCCCCGGTGATGTGAAGTTCGCTGCGGCAGATGCTGTCTGGCAAGCCGTCGGCCAGAAGCCGGACCGGCATCCATGGATCGGTGAGGAGGGAGTCCTGTCTTCCCATAGCGACTCAGGTCGCTGTCACACGAGCAGTGCCTCGAGCTCCGGAAGTCGGCCGAACAGGACCGGGAGGCCGCGCACGCCGTTGCGCGCGGACTCGTGCGACAGCGCGAGGTCCGGGCCGGTGCTTGCCTCGACAGCGGCGAGGCACCGGAGGATGTTCCACCTCGTGTGCCCCAGCCAGCCGCCGATAATGTACGCGAACCAGCTTGGACCTGACGGCGGCGGCGCTCCGCCCCCCGCGACATAGCCGTCGAGGACCGAGCGGAAGATGGCGGGCTTGATGTCGTCGAAGCCAGGCCCCTTGGCGAGGCTCAGCGCAGTGGAGCCGAGCTCACCGGACAGGTCGAGCATCCCCGAGAGCTCCCAGTCGAGCACCACCGGCCGACCCTCTCGGGCCAGCAGGTTCCACGGTTGGATGTCCCCGTGGGTCAGCACGACGGGGCCTGGCCGTTCGCAGGTGTCGACGAAGTGGGCGATCGCGAGGAACGTCTCGACGTGGGAGGCGAGTTCGTCGGCCCACGGCTGTCCGGTCGCCACCGCCCGCGCGGCGAGCTCGGGCCAGTCCCGTGGCGTCGGGTCCTCGATCGACACATGGGTCCACGCGACGTCGAGCGCGTGGATGCGCGCGAGGATCTCACCGATCTCGAACGCGTACGCCGCCGACACCGGTGCTTCGGGCACCTTCTCTCCCTCGACCCATCGGTGAACGAGCGTGTCGTGGCTGGCCGAGATCGGCTCCGGCATCGGGACACCGGCGGCGAAGGCCGTCCGCTCAAACCTGAACACCTCCTCGACGCGATAGGTCCAGCGACGGTCGACGAGGTTCAACTCCTTCACGGCGAACGACCCTTGGTCGGTGTCGAGCCGGTACATCCGGTTGGCGAACCCGCCATGGACGCGGGTCATCGGCCCGATCGGCACGCCGAGATGCGAAAGGTTCACCCACGCATGCTAGGGTCTGTTCAGAAGTGGATCAAGGTCGTGCGATGATCACGTTCCATGGCTCGGGGAGATCTGTCAGTCACGCAGCGGGCGGTGCTGGAACTTCTGTTGCCGCGGGGCGTCAAGGCCGGTCGGCCGCCGGTGCACACCAAGCGGCAGCTGATCAACGGCATACGGTTCCGCACACGCACCGGCATACCGTGGCGGGATCTTCCCGAGCGGTACGGGCCGTGGGAGACGGTGTATGGACTCTTCCGTCGCTGGCAGCGCGACAGCACGTGGCACCGGATCCTCGAGCAGCTGCAGGCCCGCGCGGATGCGAAGGGCCTGATCACCTGGGACATCTCCGTCGACTCCACGATCGCCCGCGCGCACCAGCACGCGGCCGGCGCGCGCAAAAAGGGGATCTACAGGTCGAGCCACCCGGCGGCGTCTTCGCCGAGCCTGATGACCACGGACTCGGACGCTCTCGCGGTGGACTGACCACCAAGATCCACCTGGCCGTCGAGCAGACCCAGAAGCTGTTGTCGCTCGTGATCACCGCCGGACAACGGGGTGACTCCCCGCAGTTTCAGGTCGTCCTGGGCCGCATCCGGGTGCCGCGTCTCGGCCCGGGGCGCCCTCGTACCCGGCCGGACAAGGTCCGTGCTGACAAGGCGTACGGCTCCCGCGCGAACCGCGTTTACCTGCGCAGCCGTCGTATCGGCTGCACGATCCCGGAGAAGCGCAACCAGATCGCCAACCGCAGGAAGCACGGCTCCCGCGGCGGTCGGCCACCGCAGTTCGACAAGGACGACTACCGCGAGCGCCATGCCGTGGAGTGCGGCACCAATCGCCTCAAGCGCCACCGCGCGGTCGCCACGAGATACGACAAACTCGCTGTCCGCTACGAAGCGACCGTGCTGATCGTAGCCATCAACGAGTGGCTGTGACCAGCACTTTCGAAACACGCCCTAGCGCCTTGGGGCCGCTGGGAGATCGTCCGGAAGTCTCCCCTTGGGATGACGCGATCGATGCTGAGGGCGGGCGCTGGCGTGAGATGCGAAGTGAGCCAGCAGATGGATCACCGCGCAGGCCTGGCGGCTGGCGTCAGCGGTAGGCGGCCAGGAATACGCGGACGCCTTCGTCCGCGAGGCGTTCGAGGTCGGCTGCGGGCTGGGTCCCCGTCGTAGCCGTGGAACATGGCGTGGTCCATCGGGATGGCCAGGATGAGCCAGGCGAAGTGGCTGGCGGCGAGTAGCGGATCGTCGACCCGCAGCAATCCGCGCCCCGCGAGGTGCTGGAAGCAGTCGGCCAGGGCCCTGACGGTGCGCTCGGGCGCCCGCTGGTAGTAGTCACGGGCCGCTTCGGGGAAGCGGTCGGCTTCGGCGATGAGCAGTCGGCGTAGTCGCAGCCCCTGGGGCTGGATGACGGTGGAGATGTAGTGGCGGGCGAGTTGGCGCAGGTCCCGGTCGAGGTCGTCGGTGTCCTGGAGTGCGGTGATGGCGTCGACGAACAGGCCGACCTTGCTGCTGGCGTTGAGGATGATGGCGCCGAACAGGGTCTCCTTGTCGGTGAACTGCTTGTAGACGGTCTGCTTCGACACGGCCGCCATGGCCGCGATCTCGTCCATGCTGGTGCACCCACCGGGTCCTGGACCTGCTCCCCGAGCGCGACGCGGCCACGCTCGCCCCATGGCTGGCCGCCCACCCACAGATCGAGGTGATCTGCCGGGACCGCGCGAGCGCCTACGCGGAGGCCGCTGACACCGCGGCGCCCCAGGCCAGGCAGGTTGCCGATCGGTACCACTTGTGGGCGAACCTGGTCCGCGCCGTCGAGCGCACCGTCATGGACCACCGGGCCTGCCTGACCAGCCTGCCCGTCGTCGAGCCGGAACCCGAGCCCCAGTGGGAGGCCCCGCTACCCACCGGCAGCGACACGGCCGGGCCGGCCAACCCGACCGGACGAATGGCCGACCGCCGCCGCGAACACCACGCCTTGGTCCACCAGTTGCTGGCAAGCGGCATGAGCCTGCGCGAGGTCGCCCGCCACCTGGGCTGGGGCCGCCACACCGTGCAACGCTATGCCAGGGCGAAGCACTGGCAGGACATGGTCAAAGGCCAGCTTCCCCCCGAGCGAGCAAGCTCGACCCCTACAAGGCCTACCTCGCCCAGCGCTGGGAGGAGACCGAAGGGAAGATCACCGGCCTGGCCCTGCTGGAGGAGATCAAACGGCGGGGCTACCGGGGCAGCTACACGATCCTCGCCGTCTCGAAGCAGCACGCCCTGACCGCTGCGGACAGCGTACCGCCACCGCCCCCGGCACCCACGGTCCGGCAGGTCACCGGCTGGCTCACCCGCCACCCAGCAGGCCTCACCCCTGATGAGGCAGTCCAGCGCAAGGCCGTCCTGGCGCACTGCCCCGAGCTCGACACCGTCGCGCGCCTGGTCACCACCTTCGCCCGCATGCTCACCCTCCTGGAAGGCGAGCACCTCACCGACTGATCACCGAAGCCACGGCTCCCGACCTGCCCGCACCTTCGCCGCCGGCCTGAACAGCGACTACGCCGCTGTCGAGGCCGGACTCACCAGCCACTGGAACTCTGGCCCCGTCGAGGGAGCCGTCAACCGGATCATGCTGAAACGACAAATGTTCGGACGCGTCGGCTTCGCACTCCCACGCAAGCGAGTCCTTCTCGCCTGACGCTGCGTGACCACCGCGGCCCCTGTCTGCAGCCGCGCGCGGTCAGAACCAGTGCAGGCAGTGCGGGGAGCGTTCGGCGCGGAAGAGGGTGTCGGCGCGAGCGGCCACGTCCGGGTGGTGGGCGTGGATGTGGCCGGCGCGGACGAGGGCGCTCGGAGTGGTGCCGCCGAGGTAGATCGCGCCCAGGTCGCGGACGTCCAGGGACAGGTCGGGCTTGCGGTCCGTGGGGACGCAGTCGGCCTTGCCGTCCTGGACGGTGAGCAGGTAGCGGCCGTGCTCGTCGAGGAACGGGTCGGTGACGTCGAGGACAAGCTCGCCGTCGGTGAACCAGCCGCGGGCAGTCAGGGCGCGCGGAATGTCGAGGAGCCGGACCCAGAGCCAGTCGGTCTCGCTGCTCTTCTGGCCGGCATTGAAGTCCGCCAACTGCCAGCGCAGCGGGTGGTCCGGCGGGACGTGCTTGAAGACGACCTCGGTGACCAGGTCGTGGCCGAGGGCGAGCCGGGCCAGGGCGGTGGCGGCGGTGTCGTTCGTGGTGATCGTTTCGTCGATGGTCAGGGTGCCCGCGCCGTCCAGGTAGTAGGTCGCGTAGCCGTCCGGGACGCCGTCGGCGTCGCGGTGGACGGCGACGTAGCGCGGCGCCGGGGCGACCGGGGGCATGCCGGCGCCCAGGGCCCACCAGTGGGGCGGGCGGGAGATCGCGCCGGGCTGGGCACGGCGGTAGCGGTCGTAGAGCTGCTCCAGGAGCTCGCCGCAGTCGGCGCGGTTCAGTATCTCGATCGAGCCGATCTCCGGGGTGTGGGCTCCCGCCCGGGGGGCGTTGAGGGCGGCGCGGTGGCGCGGGACGGTCAGCCGGCCGGTGTAGGTTGCCGGGCCGTAACCGAACCTGCCGTAGATCTGGGACTCGGAGGCCAGCAGTACGGAGAGGAACTCCCCGCGGTCGCGGAACTCGGCGAGCTGATGCCGCATCATGGCAGTGAGCACGCCCTGGCGTCGGTGCGTGGGCAGGACGCCGACGGCGGTGACCCCGGGAGCCGGCACGAGGGCCCCGCCGGGGAGGGTGAGCTCGAAGGAGTAGGCGGCGGCGGTGCCGACCGGCCGGCCGTCCTCGGTCCGGGCGAGCAGGCAACGGTCCGTTTCGTACGCCGCCCAGAACACTCCGCTGCCGTCCTCGTTCGGGGTGTCCGGGAAGCGGGCGAACGCGATGTGGACGGTGGCGACGAAGAGATCGCGCTCCTGGTCGGTCGTGGTGCGGATGTCCATTGGTGCCGTGGCCTCCCCGGGTGAAGGGCTCCACGACGCGTGGTGCCCCGTCACATTGGAGTCATGCTCCGTGGCGGGTGCAACCGAATATCGGCCGGGACGGCCGGGTGGAGCGACTCAGTGCTCGCGGGTGATCAGCGGGGGCCCTCCGACGTAACGCTGCGTGGCCGCGTCACACAACTTGGACCAGACCCTTCTGTTTGGCCCCACCTGGCGGCCGGCGCGGTGAGGTGTCGGCGGCAACTGTGTCTGCTCATGTCAGTACGACCGAAGGTGCTCGGCTCCCCGTCCGGTTCAGGTTCCGGAAGAGGCGAGAATGCTCGGCGTAATCGAGAGGCGATACGGGAAGAGTGCGGAACACTGCGCCAGGTGATCGTGATGCAGCCTGTCCTGGAGATCAACATCCCCGAGGGGTTCGACCTCTGGCCTATCTCCAGGATCGAGCCGCTCGCCTTCCTGCCCCTGAACTGCGAACTCTCACCCGCCGAGGTCGGGACGGCGATGATGCGCATCATCGGCTGCAACGACATCGACCCCCACGGGGACCGCCCGCCACGGCCGACTGACCCGGTCGAGTCCTTCCTTCATGGACTGCTGACCTTCGACCACCTCTACGCAGCCGGTGGCCTGCGAGTCGCCGACCACTCCACGGGGGTCACCTTCCAGCCTGGCTGCTGCGACGGACTGGAAGACTGGCGCGACTGGCACGTGTTCGTCGATGGCGGCAGTCTGCTTGAGTTCGGCCACGAGCCCGTGTCACCGATTGCAGAACGTTTCGGAGACACCGTCCGGCTCACCGTCAACGCCGAGCAGAGTGACAGCCCGGTGATCGAGCTGTCCGTGACCGAGTTCCGTCACCGAGCGTGACCTGACCAACTTCCTCGCGTTGGCGACCGACTGGGTCCGTCAGCAAATGCCCGAGCACTCTGATCCGGTCATTGCCGCCATTGCCCGAGTTCTCGACCTGCCCGCACCGGCCGTGCCGCCAGAGCCATAGGACGGCCGTGCACTCGTTTGGCGGCGCCGGCCCCAGTGGTGGATGATCTTGGCGTGCTGGTGCGTACCGAGTTGCTGCCGCTGGATCCGTCGGGGTTGCCGAGGGTCCGGGTCCACACCCCTGTCGGCAGCGCCATGGCGGTATGGCGCGGTGGCCTGGACGACGCGACTGGCTGGCACCACATCGAGTGGACCGTCGACTCGGACCTCCTGTGGGGATGCAACACACGGCTGACCTCACTCGCCGAACCGGGGGTGCGCGAGGAGGCCGGCCAAGTCGTCCTCCGAGGACGCCTCCAGCTCACCGAAGACGGCACTGCTGTCCTTGAGCTGGGTGACACGCAGGTGCTGTTCGATGTCGGTTCACCGCCGCCGCCCGACAGCGCCTGGGTGGAGATCGGCGTCAAAGCGGACCAGGTGGAGCTGTACCCCTACCTGCCCTGACCGGTCGAAGTCACCTGTCAATCAGTCAAGATCATTTTTTCGGAGGACAGGCCGTCCCGCCTGGGACGGGCATCAAGACACCTCACGGTGCCAAGCGGTCGAGTTGATCTCTGGTAGCTCCTGGGGTGGTCGAACAGAGCGGATCTTCGTGCGCCAGAATCACGGCATGGTGATGGCGCGGCATTGGTAGTCGTCGGCTCCCGTTGTGGACGGTTTCCCACTGCTGGACGAGCCTGGGTTCTGGGCCGCGCACCTGGCCGACCTGTGCGATGACGTGTCGCCGGAGGCCTTCGGTGTGGACGCCGCTGATGCTGGTGCCATGTTGGAGCGGCTGCACGACAAGTCGGCCTGGCCGGCGTTCACGGTCCCGTTGGAGGGCGGGTTCGCGATCGTCGTGCACTCAACAGCGGCGAGGAGTTCACGAGCACGGACTACTTCCTGGTCCACTCGGGCAGCACCGATGCGGTCCTGGCCAGCAGGTCTGGAGGGTACCCGTCGGCCTCCCCCAGAACGCCCCCGCCATCACGGCGCTGGAAGTGCTCGGAGTGCGCGGCTCGACGGCGGTCGTCGCAGGCTCCGACCCGACCGATCCGAACAAGATCACGGCGATCCTTACAGCCGTGGACCTCACCGCCAGGAAGGAGATCTGGACCAGGAGGTCCCTGGAATGAGGCCGAGGACCTGGTCGTCGGTGAGCGCAACATCGGATGGAACTCGGACAAGGGCGTGTACAGCGCCACTCTGCAGCCCGCCGGACCCAACCGCGTCGTCTTCCAGGGCCAGACCGTCCGCGACGACGGCCTCGTCTGGTTCCTGGACAGCACGACCGGCCAGCAGGTCGCCGACCTCAGCAACGGCGCTTACACCCATAAGTGCACCTACGACGACCGCTCCGTCACCGTCTGCGCGGGCGCCACCGTTTTCGCCTTCGACCCCTCCACCGGCAAAACGCTGTGGAAGCTACCCGACGATGCCAAGACCCGGGTCGCACCCGAGGTGACCGCGGTCTGGCACGGCATCGTCTACGGAAAGACGGGCAACGGGGCCGTGACCCTCAACGCGGTCACCGGCCAGGACGTGCCGACCGACCCGGAGGTCGCACCCGTCCTCGTCAACAGCTACGCCGAAGTTGCCCCCTCCTCCGCCAGCGGATCCGCACTCGCGGTCTACCCCGTCATCGGCTGACCCTCAGGCCCCACCGACGGAAGCCGCCCAGGGACCCGCACGCCGACGAACCGCTAGCCCCGGACTTCGCACATGGGCGTGAAGATCGATAACCGAACGACGGGGGCGTGTAAGCGATCTGGCTCTTACAAGATTTTCGTAACCGGTGATCGCTTCAACTCGCCTATGGTGTCGCTTGGTTAGCGGTGAGACGCTGTCTGGGTGTGTTGTCATGGTGGGGGACCTGCTGCCGCAGCTGGCCGCGGTGCAAGTCGAGCGCGTGGAGGCCAGCGGGGATCTACTGAGGATCACTGCCCGGACCAGGGATGACTTGCCGGCGGCGTGTCCGTTGTGCGGGCAGTCGTCGGACTGGGTGCACTCTCGATACGAGCGGCATGTCGCAGACGAGGCGGTGGGCGGTCGGGCGGTCGTGATCGACTTATCGGTGCGCCGCCTGTACTGCGAGAACCCAGCCTGCGAGAAGGTCACCTTCGCCGAGCAGATCGACGGGCTGACCCGGCGTTACCAGCGTCGCACTCCTGCTCTGCAGAAGGTGGTCGACGCGGTCGCCGTGGCACTGGCCGGGTCGGCCGGGGCCCGCCTGCTGGGCGTGCTGCACCACGTGCTGACCTGGGCGGGCGTGCTGAACTGCTTGATGCGCATCAGCCTGCCCGCCCGGGTCGTCCCGCGGGTGCTGGGCATCGACGAGTTCGCCCTGCGCCGGGGCCACCGCTACGCCACCATCCTGATCGACGCCGCCACCGGCGAGCGCATCGAAGTCCTGCCGGACCGCAAGATGGAGACGGTGACCGCCTGGCTGAAGGCCCACCCCGGCATCGAGGCCGTCTGCCGGGACGGCGCCGGGGGCTTCGCCCAGGCCACCACCGATGCCGACCCCGCGATCACTCAAGTTTGCGACCGCTGGCACCTGTGGCACGGCCTGGCCGAGGCTGCTCAGAAGGAAATCGCAGCCCACAGCGGATGCTGGGCCAAGGCCGGGCCGCCCCTTCGGGAAGGCACCCGCGCCGCTACCACCCTCGAGCGGTGGCAGCAGGTCCACCAACTGCTCGATGCCGGGGTCGGCCTGCTGGAATGCTCCCGCCGTCTGGGCCTCGCACTGAACACGGTCAAGCGCTACGCCCGCCACACCGAGCCCGAGCGCATGGTGCGGGCGCCCCTCTACCGGCCCACCCTGGTCGACCCCTACCGCGATCACCTACGCCGACGCCGGGCCGAGGACCCCGCAGTGCCCGTCACCCACCTCCTGCGCGAGATAAGAGAACTGGGCTACACCGGCAGCGCGAACCTCCTGGTCCGCTATATCAACCAGGGCCGGGTCGAGGCCGACCACGCCAGCCTCTCCCCGCGCAAGGCCGCCCGCCTCCTGCTCACCGACCCCGACCACCTGCGCGAGGGCCAGCGAGTGCTGCGTGACCAGCTCGCTGGCGCCTGCCCGGAGATGACTGCCCTGGCAGACGCTGTAGGCGACTTCGCCGCCCTCCTCACCCCGAAACCGGCCAATGCCGAGGCGCTGACCGGATGGATCACACGGGTCCGGGCGGCGGATCTGCCGTTCCTGCACGCCTACGCCACCGGCCTTGAGCGCGACCGCGCCGGCGTCGACCACGCCCTCACCTTGCCCTGGCACAACGGCCGCACCGAGGGCGTCAACAACAAGATCAAGCTGCTCAAGCGGCAGACCTACGGCCGCGCCGGACACCGCCTTCTACGCCAGCGCATCCTGCTCAGCTGACCAGAGCCGAGGGCGATCACCGGTTACGAAAATCTTGTAAGAGCCAGCGATCTCGTGTAAGTGCCTCGTAGTTATCGGATGCTGAGCCGGTCCTCGAAGAAGAGCGAGAACTGGTTCAGCGCCTCCTTCCAGTGTGCGGCGACGTGGTTGATGTCGCGGGCCCTGGGACTGATCTGCTCCCGGACGGCGAGGTAGAGCACCTTCAACGCGGCCTGTTCCGAGGGGAAATGACCGCGGTTGCGGGTGGCCTTCCGCAGCCGGGAGTTCATCGACTCGACCATGTTCGTGGAGTACACGACCTTCCTTATCGCGGCTGGGAACGCGAGGTAGGGCGTGAACTCGCCCCAGGCCGCTCGCCAGGTGCGGACCACGGCCGGATAGCGTTCGCCCAGCTCGGAAGCGGCTAGCTCGTCCAGGGCCCGCTCGGCCGCCTGCTCGGTCGGCGCGCCGTAGATCGCCCGCAGCGCCGGCACCAGGGCGGAGTGGTCCCTGCCCGAGGACAGCCGCAGCGAGGCGCGAATCAGGTGGATCACACAGGTTGGTGATGATCGCGACCACTCCGCGCGGTTCGGCGGCGGACGGCTCGGTGGGGAGAGTCTGGGAGTCCATGCGCTCACGGTAATGAGCCGACTGTCCGTCATGCCGCAGCGGCCAGCGTGTGGCGGGAGAACCAGGCCGCCGCCATCAGGGCCTGCATCCGGGTGCGGTCGAACCGCCCGCCCGCCCGGCCGCAGGCCGCCGGCCAGCAGCGGCTGAAGCCCGCGCGGGGCCTGGTCGAGTGCCGAGCTGATCTGGGCCCTCGCCCAGGGCTCCAGCGGGCCGGACAGCCAGCTCGGGACCGGGGAGGCGAAGCCGAGCTTGTCCCGGCTGCCCCAGACCTCCCGCGGCAGGCCGAGGGCCTTCGCCGCGTCGCGCAGGATCCGCTTCCCGGCCGCCGGGTCGGCGATCTTGTGCTCGACCGCAAGCCGGTAGGCGAACTCGACCGGGTCCCGCGCCAGGAACGGCGAGCGCCGCTCCAGCGCAAAGGCGGAGGCGAGCTTGTCCGAGGTCATCACCAGCGGGCGCCAAGCCGTGGCCAGGTCCGCCAGCGTCAGCCCCCGCGCGAGGTCACCGTCCGCGCGGCTCAGGGCGTCGGTGACCAGCTCTCGGAGCCGTCCGTCCGGGTCCTGCCCGCGCAGGACCAGCTTCACGATCGCCTCGGCCGGGCTCATCGGCCCGCCCGCCTCGTTCACGAGCTTGGACGCGAGCGGCCGGTAGGCCTCCAGCCCCGCGCCCAGCACCGCGTCCGGGCCGAAGAGGACGAGCGCGTGACGGACGTAGCCATCAGGAACTCGTCTGGCCCGAGTCCGCCGACCACCACCCGCAGGCCCGTTCGGCGACCGCCCGGCAGGCCATGTGCTCG
Organism: Kitasatospora cathayae; assembly: GCF_027627435.1. Taxonomy (GTDB): domain Bacteria; phylum Actinomycetota; class Actinomycetes; order Streptomycetales; family Streptomycetaceae; genus Kitasatospora; species Kitasatospora cathayae. The sequence continues at coordinate 309,182 of NZ_CP115450.1, forward strand.
GAGAACGTCGACGCGTTGCCCATCGGGTAGTCCAGCGCGTGCATGATCTCCGGCAGCGCGCGGGTGAAGTCCTGGATGGTCGGCTCGATGACCACCAGCTCGGCGCCGATGTCCCGGGCGACGGCCGCTGCCGTCGCGGACTCGTCCAGCCGGTCCTGCCCGGGGTAGCGGACCGTGACGCAGACCTGCGGGCGCATCAGGTAGACCAGCACCGAACAGCCGGTCGAGGAAGTCGACCGCCAGGGCGGCACCGGCGAAGTCATTCGCGGTCCAGTGACGACAGACATGACATCGCCTCACATGCCAGCCCTCTGAGTACCGGGGCCTCAAAGTGGATTCTGGTTCGGATGTAACGCTCCGGTCGTGCGTCGCCAAGAGGAGATGTGGGGGACGGACAGACAAGGGAGTCGATGTGAGGAAACCGCCGGACAGCGGTCTGGTCGCGCGGATCGGTGAGGATCCAGAGGCGTTCGAGGCCTTCTACCGGGAGCACGTGCAAGCGGTGCTGCGGTACGCGACCCGGCGGACCCGGGACCCGCACGCTGCGGCCGACCTGGTCACCGAGGTCTTCCTCGCGGCGATCTCCGCCGCCGGCGGGTACCGGCCGCAGCTGGGCACGCCGATCGCCTGGCTGCACGGCATCGCCCGCAACGTGGCCGCGTCCCAGGAACGGCGCGCGGCGCGGATCTGGGCGGCGGAGGGCCGAATAGCCGGCCACCGGCTGCTGGACGGCGATGACATCGCACGGCTGGAGGAGCGCATCGACGCCGAGCGCGCCTCGCGACAGCTGCTGGAACGCATCGCTCTGCTGCCGCGCGGACTGCGGGAGGTGCTGGAACTGGTGGCGGTTGACGGTCTGAGCGTCTCCGAGGCCGCCAAGGCACTCGGTACCAGCACCGTGGCTGCCCGGGTCCGGCTGCACCGGGCTCGCAAGGCCCTCCAGCAGCCCGGCGCCAATCCCGATTCCTCTCCGTCCCCCTCGTCCCTTGTGGAGGCCTGAATGAACGCCGAACGCTTCGAGGAGCGGTTGATGCACGAGCTCAAGAACCATGTCCAGCAGCGGGCGGAGAGCCCGCACCCCGACCAGTCGGCCACGGCCCGACCCCGCCGTGGCGTCCGCGTGCGCTGGGTCCCGGTCGGTCTGGCCTCGGGTCTGGCCGCCGCCGTGGCAGGCGTCGCCCTGACCGTGCTGCCGAGCCAGCCCGCGGCCGCCTACACCCTGCAGAACGACGGGAGCGACCTCGTCAAACTCACCATCGTCAACCCGGCCGGGAAGATCGACCTGGGCAAGCTGCAGAAGGATCTGGACCGCATCGGCGTTCACAGCCGCGTGCTGGCCGGTGACCCCGACTGCGCCACCCCGTGGGGCGGTCCCGACCCGACCGCGTCCCCCAGCCCGTCCTCGTCCCCGTCCACCTCCCCGAACCCGCAGCCGCCCCGCGGCGAAACGCCGCGCTCGGCCCCGCCCGGTTCGGCGCACCCCTCCCCCGGCGACACCAGCCTGCCGGCCGACGGCTGGGACATCGGCGGGGAAGACGGCAAGACCGTTCTGTACATCCGCCCCGGCAAGATCCCCGCCGGCAAGCTGCTCATGGTGGGCTTCCCCCTCGCCAAGACCGACCCCTCCCACGCCTACGGCGTGATCACGGCGGGTCTGCTGGACGGATCGGGCCCGGACTGCCTGCCGGCCCCGCCGCCCGGCACGGTTCACTTCCAGTAGAGCCATGACTGTGCCCACGGTCGTCTCGCGGCCGTACTGACCATCGTGTCGGCCGCCCGGCCGCGGCGTCATCCTCCGCCGCGGCCGGTAGCGGCGGAGGATGACGCGTGTCGGCGACCGGCTCGCGGGTCCGCGGGCGCGACCGGGGCGTATGCGGCCGTGGCCGGCCTCAGCGGCGGCCGACGGCCTCGCGGGTGCGGCGGGCGGCGTGGTGGAGGCGTTGGAGGGCGACGAAGCGGTTCATCCGGTCGGCCTGGGTGAGGCGGTACTTGAAGCGCAGCTGGGGCTGAGGCCGGCCTGGGCCTCGGGGCCGATGGCCTGGAGAAGGCGGCTGACGTGCTGCTGGTAAGCGGCGCGGTCGGGGATGGGTCCAGAAGCGATTCCCAAAGCGGACGTAGCTTCAAGTCTTCACTGTTCAGGCATGTAGTCGTCGCCGGGTAGGCAGGCTGGATCCGCTGTGTTCACGCTCGCTGTGTGCGGAGGTGGCGGAGGCCGCGCGGCGCGCGGCCGTCACCCGCGAGGAGGTCGTCGATGTCCCTATGCGTCGATCAGCGATCGGTCACCCGAACGAGGTCGACACACGCGACAGTTCGATGAGGAGGCGTGCCATCCGCATTGGGAATCGCTTCTGAGGCGCGACGCGAGGTCGCACGCTGCGAGTGGTCGCGGAGGAAGGAGGTCGGCATCGATGACGTGATCCGGGCCACTGCCCAGGGCCCCTTCCCTCCCTGACGTGCGTTGCAGGCGACGGCAGGGCGCGCTCCAGGCCGGGCTCAGCCGAGGAGGTAGCCGTAGTTGCTGTCGTTGGCGCAGACGTTCCAGAGGGTGTCGTCGTGTGCCACGGACGGGGCGTCGAGCTGGGCGAGCAAGTCCAGGGCGATCCGTTCGAGGGTGAACTTTCCGAAGAAGGCGTTCCAGTCGGTGGGCCCCGGATTGTAGGGGTCGAGCTTGAACTCGTCCTTGTAGTCGTCCTCGTAGTCGTCGAAGTCCTCGTCCTCGTTCTGCATGGCGTCCCACAGCTCGGCGAGCCTGGTGAGAGTCCAGATGGCCAGGTAGAAGGCGGACAGGTCGGTGTGGAGCAAGTCGGAGGCGCAGTCCTCCAAGTCCTCGCCCTCGACCGCCTCGATACGGCCGGTGGCTCCGTCCAGCAGGATCTCGTAATCCTGTCCGGCCGCGCCTAGGCGGATGAGGTCGCGCTGGGCCGGGCAGTGCGGCTCGCCATCGTCGTCCGCCTGCCAGGAGCCGGAGTCGCGCAAGGTGACGAGCGGGCGCGCCTCGCTGTCTCGCAGGTAGCCGCTCGTGGGCAACCCGACGGTGGTGAGCAGGCGGCGGGTGGGCTCGTGCCGCAGGGTCGGCGGCAGGTCCTCGGGGCTGACGGGGAGCATGACGAGGTCCTCCATCAGCTCGGGTGTGATGTCGAAGGCAAGGGACTCGGCTGCGTCGTGATTGCGGCGGGCGGCCCAGAGCAGGCCGTAGCCCGCCAGGACGGCGGTCCAGTGCGGGGCGTCACTGTACTGCGTGAACACCGCGGGGTCGGTGGCTTGCATTCGCTCGCAGACCGCCCTGGTCACCTCGGTCATCACATCCCGGCCACGTCGGCCGTCGTGCGCCGTGGGATCGGCGGCGGTCGCGCGGAGGGCTTCCAGCTCGTGCACGAACGTGACCAGCACGGACAGGTCGCTAGCCACGAGGTCGGTGACCAACTCGCTGCCCGCGCTGCACCTCCCATCGACGATGAACACTTGACCGGTCACGGAGTCCAGCACGAGCCAGTCGCCGAAGATCGGCGGATGGCCACCACACTCACCAAGGACGAGCAGGTGGTCCGCGCCGGCGGTCGGTTGCTCCAGCCGGCCCGAGACCGGCCGCAGCCAGACGGCCGGGTCGGTGTGGAGGCGTACGTACGCGCCGCCCTCGCGGGGCAGGCCGACCTCGCTCAGGAAACGCCGGGTCGGTTCGTGGACCAGATCGTCGGGCAGGGCGCTGGTCGGGACCCGGATCAGATCGTCGGCGCCGAACCACTTCGCCACGCTGTCTGCTGTGATGGTCGTCCTGAGCTGCACTGTCGCCGTCCTCGGTATCGATGCTTGATCGGCCGTCACCTTATCCGTCGGGCCGACAGCGGGTGTCTTGTGATCTTTGCCGTGCGGGTTGGCTGGGTCGGCCCGACCTCACCGAGGAGGAGGGCATCATCCCGAAGGCCATGGAGGAGCCGGAGCTCAGCGGGACCGGTGAACGACCTGCTCGACGGCAACGAGCGGCATGGCTACCCGAAGGCCTGCGGTGAGGCGATGGCTCCGCCGACGCCCGGAAGCGATGTACAGGCCGCTCGGTGAGCAGTCGCGATGCGCGCGTCCCCACGGACTGATCAGCAGAGCACCATCGACGACTCACGGTGACCGAGGCCGACGGCCGCCGGAGAATGGGCGACACCTCGACATACGAGCTCACCAGTCCCACGGGCCGACCCCAGGCGTAGCCGGCCTTGACGAGCCGGTCCCAGTTGATGCCCGTCAGGGCTTCCCGGTGGGCGATGGTGGTGGCCACGGCTTCGCGCGCGTGGGGGTGTCCGGGGTGGCCTCCGGGGAAGAGCCGGGGGGCGTCGTCCGGGGTGCCGATTCTGGCTTTGCCGCGGCACGTCGCGACAGGCTCGCGGACCGGCAGAGTCAAAAGACCGGTGTAACTCCCGATCAAGGAAGTAGCACCTGACGAAGGAGATGACCGTTTCGGCCGAGGCTGTCGCTACCCGATCGTTCGTGCACTCGTGGACAGCCTTCGGGGGTCCGTCCGCGAGCGCGGGCTGACCCGGGCGGGCGCGCCCGGCCGTTCATCCGGCGGGGGCGGGACAAGGCACCCCCATCGGTCTTCTACACTCCTGGGCTGCGGCGGGCTGACCCGCCGGGAACAGACCAGCCCTGAGGGAGCCGAACCACCATGCCGATACAGCCGCTGGCTGGGGACGACCCGGCGGAGGTGGGCCCCTACCGGCTGCTCGGGGTGCTGGGTGCGGGCGGGATGGGCCGGGTGTACCTCGCCCGGTCGGCGGGTGGTCGGACGGTCGCGGTCAAGCTGGTGCGCCCGGAGCTGGCGGACGGCGAGGAGTTCCGGGTCCGCTTCGCGCGGGAGGTGGCGGCTGCGCGGCGGGTGGACGGGGCGCATACGGCGGCGGTCGTCGATGCGGACCCGGACGCCGCTCAGCCGTGGTTGGCCACGGCGTACGTGCCGGGCCCCTCGCTCAGTCAGGCCGTCCGGCGGTACGGCCCGCTGCCCGAGGCGTCGGTGCGCACGCTCGGAGACGCACTGGCCCGTGCTCTGGCCGCCGTCCACCGAGCCGGGCTGGTCCACCGTGACCTCAAGCCCTCCAACGTGCTGCTGGCCGCCGACGGGCCGCGGGTGGTCGACTTCGGCATCGCCCGTGCCGTCGACGGCGACCGCCTGACCCGTACCGGGGTCGCGATCGGCACACCCGGCTTCATGTCACCCGAGCAGGCCAACGGTCAGGTGGTGGGCCCGGCGTCGGACGTGTTCTCACTGGGTTCGGTGCTGGTGTTCGCCACGACCGGTCGGGGCCCGTTCGACAGCGACTCCGGTCCGGCCGTGCAGCTGTACAAGGTGGTCCACGAGCGGCCCGACCTGGCCGACGTTCCGGACGGTCTGCGGCCGCTCGTCGAGCACTGTCTGGCCAAGGAGCCGGAGCGGCGACCCGCACTCGTCGAACTACAGGAGCGCCTGTCGGCCGGGGCGGCGGTCGACTGGCTGCCCGCGCCCGTCGCAACGGCGATCGCTGTACAGTCGGCCGCCGTACTCGAACTGGAGACCCCGAGGCCCGGTCAGCGGCCCGGCGCCGTGGCCACCGCCGCAGCGCAGTCGGAAGGACGGCCCCGCCGGGCCGTCCTGTTGGGCGGCGCCGCAGCGCTGGCCGCCGTCGTGGCCGGCGGGGCGGCAGCCTGGCGGCTGACCGACCGGAGTGGTGGGGCGACCGGCTCCGCCACATCCGGCCCGAATTCCCCCGACGACACGGACTCCCGGCCGCCGTCGCGCAGTCCGGGGCCGGACGCCGCGCCGAAGCCGGTCTGGACGTACGACGCGATCGGTGCTCTCAACGCCCCTCCGCTGGTGGCCGATGGCACGGTGCTGCTCGGCGGCGACTCGGTGTTCGCGCTGGACAGCGCCTCAGGCAAGGAACGGTGGCGGATCCGGGACGCGAGCACGTACCAACTGGCCGCGGCTCACGGAACCGCGTTCTTCACCGTCGCCGGGGACCTGGTCGGCCACGACCTGAAGTCGGGGGCACAGCGCTGGAGGTACACCGCCACCGCGACCGCGCCGACCCAGCTGCTCGGCGCCGACGACCACGGCGTCTACACGCTGGCCGACCGCGGCGCCGACCTGCGCGGGGTGGCCGGTTTCAGCCCGGAGACGGGGGCGGTGTCCTGGTTCTCGGAGCGGCGGACGGCGCCCGAACCGGGCGTGAGCTCGCTGATGGCGCCCGACCACGTGCTCTACGGCGACGACAAGGGGAACCTGGTCTGCCGCAGCACCGCCGACGGCCGCGAGGTGTGGTCGGTGAGCACGGGGGCCCCGCTCGGCCACCCGATGTGCTGCGACGGGGAGCGGGTCTACTGCGCGTACCGACAGCGCGGGCTGCAGGCCCTGCGGCTCGCCGACGGCAAGCAACTCTGGTCCGTCGAGCCACCGGCGGACGGGCAGAGCGCCTACACCCCGCCGACCGTCGCCGACGGGGTGGTCTACGCGACCGCGGCCGACACCGACGTCCACGCGTTCCGCGCGGGCAGCGGTGAGAAGCTGTGGAGTTGCGGGCTCCCGGATGGCACGGTCGCCCCCGTGCAGGCCCAGGTGGTCGCCCGCACGCTCGTCGTTCCGACCGGCGCCAGCGGGCTCTACGCGATCGACACCGCCACGGGCCGGATCCGGTGGACCTTCCGCACCGGATCCGACTCCTCGCACGACTGGCTGCTGACCACCGACGGACAACGGCTGATCGCCCAACACGGCGCCGAGGTGTACGCCCTGCCGCTGACGTAGCCGGCACCGTTCGCGCCTATCCACGTCACGCAGACCCGGCACCCGTCAGCGGCCGGGCGTTGCGCTCGACATGAGGTTCTACGAGTGGGTGTGTCACGAACGCCGAAGGGGGCTCGATGCAGGTAGAGCTTCGTGAGGCGGTGCTGCGTGGAAGACGAAGGTTCTGGCCCTTCGGAGTCGCCCTGCGGGAGGAGGCTCTTGGGAGCGGACGGGGCCGGTTGATCGCGAGCGGCTCGCTGTCCGGTTGGCCGACGTCCGGGTGGGCGGCCGGGCGCCGGTCGGGGCTCTCTGGTTCGATAGGAGCTGCCGTCACCACCAGCCACGAGGAGCAAGGCCCTGAGTACGTCGTTCGCCGAGGCGCTGTCCGTCGGGTTGCTGGTGCTGGTGCTGGTCTGCGCGGTGGTGCGGCCGTGGGGGTGGCCGGAGGCGGTGGTCGCCGTTCCGGCGGCGGGGCTGGTGGTCGCCACCGGCGCGATCCCGGCCGGGCACGCCGTCGCCGAGGCGCAGCGGCTGGGGCCGGTGATCGGGTTCCTGGCGGCCGTGCTGGTGCTGGCGCAGCTGTGCGACGACGAGGGCCTGTTCCAGGCCTGCGGGGCGTGGATGGCCCGTACCTCGGCGGGGAGTGCGCGGCGGCTGCTGGTGCAGGTGTTCGCGGTCGCGTCGGTGATCACGGCGGTGCTGAGTCTGGACGCCACCGTGGTGCTGCTGACACCGGTGGTGTTCGCCACGGCGGCCCGGCTGGGTGCCCGCCCGAAGCCGCACCTCTACGCCTGTACGCATCTGTCGAACACCGCCTCGCTGCTGCTGCCGGTCTCCAACCTGACGAACCTGCTGGCCTTCGCCGCCAGCGGGCTGAGCTTCACCCGGTTCGCGGCGCTGATGGTGCTGCCGTGGCTGGCGGCCATCGCGGTGGAGTACGTGGTGTTGCGCCGGTTCTTCGCCGCCGACCTGGACGCGGGTGCCCCGGCTCCGGCCGGGGCGCGGGCGCCGGAGACGCCGCTGTTCGCCCTCGTCACGGTGGCGGGCACGCTCGCCGGGTTCGTCCTGACCTCCGTGGTCGGGATCGATCCGGCCTGGGCGGCGCTGGCGGGCGCCCTGGTGCTCGCCGTCCGGGCGCTCGTCCAGCGCCGCACCACCCCGGCGGCGGTCGTGCGCTCGGCCGCCGTGCCGTTCCTGGCCTTCGTCCTCGCGCTCGGCGTCGTGGTGCGGGCGGTGGTCGACAACGGGCTGGCCTCCGCGCTCGGGCACCTCGTCCCGCACGGGACCTCGCTGCCGGCGCTGCTCGGCGTCGCAGCGCTGGCGGCCGTCCTGGCGAACGTCATCAACAACCTGCCAGCCACCCTCGTCCTGCTCCCGCTGGCCGTCCCGTCCGGTTCGGGTGCCGTTCTGGCGGTGCTGCTCGGGGTGAACATCGGCCCCAACCTCACCTACGCCGGCTCGCTGGCCACCCTGCTGTGGCGGCGGATCGTGCGTGAGCACGACACCGACGTCGGCCTGGGTGAGTTCACCCGGCTCGGGCTGCTCGTCGTGCCCGCTGCGCTGGTGCTGGCCGTGGTGGCACTGTGGGGGTCCCTGCAGATCATCGGAGCGTGAGGAGGCTGACCGTTGTGACGGTAGTCGTCTGGATCACCGAGGGCACCTGGCCCGCCTGCGTGGACGCCGCCCGCGCCCATGCGCCGCGGGACGCGCAGATCGTCCTGCTGCACGTCAGCGGCCAGGACGTCCCCGGCCTCGCGCACGGGGCGTTCGCCGGTCTGCTGGGGCGCGGCCACCGCGAGCGCGACCCCGGCGACCGGGTGGAGGATCTGGCCACCGCCTCCGCACGGCAGTTGCTCGACGCCGCGGCGGACCGGCTCGGACTGCCCTGCACCCGGCTGGAGCGCACCGGGCGCACCGAGCGCGAGGTCGTCGCGGCGGCGGAGGGGGCCGGGCTGCTGGTCCTGGCCCGCGACGGCGACCGCACCCGCCTGGGGCCGCACAGCCTCGGCCCCGCCACCCGCTTCGTCGTCGACCACGCCCCCTGCCCCGTCCTGCTGGTCTGGCCGGAGACCGCACCGGGCGCCGACACCCTGCCGCCCCCGCCGGACCATCACCTGTGACGCGACCGGACGTGCGCGGCGGTGGTGCCACGAGGCATCACAGCCGCGAGGGGCTGCGCACACAGCGACAGTTTGCTTGAGCAGATCTGACGAGCCTGGGTACGGTTCGACGCCCCCGTTCCCGGCAGGTACCGGGAACGGGGGCGTGGGGGTGGAACCGGTGAGTCTGCTGCCCGGGGCGAGGCGGTGCGGGAATCCGCCGCTGCGGGATGGGCCCGGCGGCTGGGAGCCGCCGGGCCCGGCGCCGGGACGCGGACCAGGGTCAGCTGGTCTGGATCGCGGTGTCGTCGATCACGAAGCTGGTCTGGAGGGAGGAGTCCTCCACACCGGTGAACTTGAGGGTGACGCTCTGCCCGGCGTAGGCCGACAGGTCGACCGTCTTCTGGGCGTAGCCGGTGTTGTGGTCGAGGTTGGAGTAGGTGGCCACCGTGGTGCCGTTGACGGTCACGGTGAGCTTGTCGTACTGGGCCGTGGTGGTGGTTTCGGCCGTGTCGATGTGCAGCCAGTAGCTGAGGGTGGCCTTGCAGCCCGTCGGGATGGTGACGGCCTGGGAGAGGGTGTCGGTGTGCGAGGTGCCGTACCCGTCCAGCCAGGCCTTCCAGGAGCCGCTGTGGGCGGGCTCGGACGACGAGTTGTCGATGACGCCGCTGGTCGCGGTCCACGGCGCGGCGGAGCCGGTCTCGAAGCCGGGGTTGCCGAGCAGCTGGGCCGGGGTGCAGGAGCCGCCGCTGCCGCTGACCGTCCAGCCGAAGCTGGTGGAGCCGGTGGCTCCGGTGGTGTCCTTGGCGGTGGCGGTGACGTTGTAGCTGCCGGCGGTGGTGGCGGTGCCGGTGATCAGGCCGGTCGCGGAGTTGATGGACAGACCGGTCGGCAGGCCGGTGGCCGAGTAGGTGTAGCTCTGGCCGGAGGCCGAGTCACTGGCCTGGATCTGCAGGCTGACCGAGGCGCCCTGCGCGGTGGTCTGGTTACCGGGGTTGGTGACCGTCACCGTGTTGCCCGTCGAGCCGCCGCCCACGATCGGGTGGGAGATCGCGCAGGAGTTGGTGTCGTTCGACCAGCTGGCCTGCTCGGCCCAGGTGCCGAAGCTGCCGAAGGTGATGTTGGCCGCGCCGCCCGTGGTGCCCGGGGACAGCCAGGCGCACTCGTCGGAGTTCTCCTGGCCGTTGTACGAGCTGCCCGACACGTGGTTGGTCCAGCCGCCGGCCGGGTTCTGGTCGGACATCATCTCGTGCCACTCGTGGCCGAGGGTCATCGTGAAACCGTCCAGCGTGCCGGGCGAGTTGACGAAGCCGACGCCGCAGCCGGAGCCCGAGTCGATGTTGTAGGGCTGGTTGCTGAACGCGACGTCGCCGTACGGGGAGGTCACCGCGCCGCCGGTGAGCGTGGTGTCACCGTTGTAGTCGTGCCAGGCGCAGTACTGGCCCTGGTAGTTGTCGGGGTTGGTGCCGTGCGGCGACATGATCACGTAGTAGGCGTCCCGGTTGGCCGCCGCCGTGGTGTTGCCGAAGTGCGCCGCCGCGTTGACGGCTTCCTGGCCGAGCTGGTGCCCGGTGGCCGCGCTCGGCGACGCCGCCGCGTTGTCGTACCACACGCCGGCCAGCACCCCGCCGGCCTGGTACGGGATGAAGTTCGCGTTCGAGGGGCAACTGGTGGCGCCCACGGCCACGTTGGGCCCGTCGCACCATTGCGTCAGGTCCGCGGACCACAGCTCGTTGCCGGTGCCGATGCCCTTGAACATCTGCTGGGCGGCGCCCGCCGCACCGGCCGAGTCCCCGGAGAACTTCGCGTTCCCGTTGGCGTCCGTGCTCTGGGTCCCCCACTGGTTGCCGTAGAAGACCAGGTAGACCTTGGAGTGGCCGCTCTGGACACCGATGCCGTCGATCCCTCCGCCGTAGGAGAGGGTCTGGGGGCCGGTGGCCGCATCGCCGCTGGTCTCCTGATGGGTGGCGGCCCACTGCTTGATCTTCTCGTTCTGCGCGATGGTGGGCACCGCGCCGTGCCGGTAGGGGTGCTGGTAGGCGGGGCTGTACGGGTTGGTCACGGTGCCGTTCTGCGACGACACCGGCTGGTCCGCCGCCTGGGCGGCGCCGCCGGTTGTCAGCGCGGCGGTGACGAGGGACAGCGAGGCGACGGCGGCCAGGGCCAGCCTTCTGCTCGCACGGCTACGGGGAACGCCCATGTGTGGGGGATCCTCTCTCCCGCCGTCTCCGGCGCCGGTCGGCCCGGATGACGGCTCGTGGCATGACGGGGTACGGCGATCACACGGGCGAGAGGCGCGTAGAATCGGGGGCGGCCCGTGCTAGCCGGTAGTGCTGTGGGGGGCTGACGCGCAATGACCGACGCCGCGTCAGCGAACTGAGCACCAAGCGATGGTGGAGCAGCGGTACCAGCGCCGGCCGCCGGCCCGGGGGCTTCGGCAGGGGGCGTGAACCGAAGAAAAGCAGCGGTGACGGGCCTCAGTCAACGGGTAGCGCGAAAAGAGGGATGGGCGGGCCGCCGAAACCCCTGGGCGGGAAGAATCCGGCGAGGAATCGGCAATGGGATCCTCAAAGCCGATCGGTCACCCGCCCGACAGACCGGGGCCGCCGCACGGAGGGAAGATCACTGCCCGAAGTCAGTGGCGGGCGCCCCCTCGCCGTGGCGGTCTCCACGCGTCCGAAGAACGTTTCCCGATCGTGGCAACCTCTGTGCGTGCGGCGGCGACTGAGAGCTGACCGAGGCCGAGACCAAGGCCAACTCCGTCCCAGAGGGAACAAGTCCTTGCGCAACGGCGGACGTGCTATCCCTACGAGTGCACTCTGCCGGCCAGGCCTGGAATCGACCTGCCCGCGCGGGGAACCGACACTGGGCCCACGCACCGGACAGAAGCATACTGTTAGCGTTCACATAGCAAGGGCCAAAAGACGGACAACCCAGTACGGGCACGGCACGACACGGCTCGTTGACCGCTACCGTGACCGCACACCCCCTGAACGAGGACGAAATGACTGAGGCGAACCTCGTCGTGCTGTCGGCCGGTGACGCGGCCCTCGCGCTCGACACCACCGGCCCCGAACTGCCCCGGGTGCTGCACTGGGGCGTCGATCCCGGCCTCCGCGCCGGTGACGCCGCGCAGGTGCTCGACGCCATGGGCCGGACCTCACGCCACCAGGCCGGGAGCCTGATGCCCTCCCAGGGGCGGGGCTGGGGCTGGTTCGGACGTCCGGCGCTGGCCGGGCACCGCGACGGCCGGGTCCGCCCCCTGCGGTTCGAACTCGCCGAACCGGTCGCCGTACACGCCCGGGACGGCCGGGGCGGCACCGTCCACGTGCGGGCCCTGGACCCCGGCGCGGGGCTCGCGCTGGACACCGAGCTGCAGATGACGGAGCAGGGCGTGGTGCGGCTGCGGCACACCCTGACCAACACGGCGACGGACACCTACACCCTGGACGTGCTGGCGTGCGTGCTGCCCGTCCCCGCCCACGCCGCGCAACTGCTGGACTTCGCCGGCCGCTGGGCCCGTGAGCGCTCCCCGCAGCGCTCCCCGCTGCGGCACGGCGTCTGGTCCAGGGAGAGCCGCCGCGGCCGCACCGGCTTCGACGCCGGGCTGCTGCTCGCCGGCACCGAGGGCTTCGGCTTCCGGCACGGCGAGGTCTGGGGCGTGCACCCCGCCTGGAGCGGCAACCACGTCCAGTACGCGGAGCGGCTGGCCGACGGGACGACGGTCCTCGGCGCCGGCGAACTGCTGGACGCGGGCGAGATCCGGCTGACGGAGGGCGAGTCCTACCGGACCCCGTGGGTGTACTTCGCGACCTCCGGCACGGGTCTGGACGGGATCAGCCGAGGATTCCACGAGATGCTCCGGGCCCGGCCGCAGCACCCGACCAGCGCCCGGCCGGTCACCCTGAACATCTGGGAGGCGGTCTACTTCGACCACGACCCCGAGCGGTTGCGCGCATTCGCGCAGACCGCGGCGGCGGTCGGCGTGGAACGGTTCGTCGTGGACGACGGCTGGTTCCGCCACCGCCGCCACGACCGGGCCGGCCTCGGCGACTGGTACGTCGACGAGAAGGTGTGGCCCGACGGACTGCGCCCGCTCGCCGACCACGTCCACGGCCTCGGCATGCAGTTCGGCCTCTGGTTCGAGCCCGAGATGGTCAACCCCGACTCCGACCTGGCCCGCGCCCACCCCGACTGGTTCCTCGCCGACCCCGAACGCCTCCCGTTCGAGCAGCGCAGCCAGCACGTCCTGGACGTCGCGCATCCCGACGCCTACGCCTACCTGCTGGAGCGGATCAGCACCCTCGTCGGGGACCTGGGCATCGACTACATCAAGTGGGACCACAACCGCGACCTCGCCGATGCCGTCCACGCCGGCCGACCCGGCGTGCACGCGCAGACGACGGCGGTCTACCGACTCCTGGACGAACTGCGGGGCCGCCATCCCGGGCTGGAGATCGAGTCCTGCTCCTCCGGCGGGGCCCGCGCCGACCTCGGCATCCTCGAGCGCACCGACCGGATCTGGGGATCGGACAACATCGACCCGATCGAGCGCCAGGCCATCCAGCGCTGGACCAGCCTGCTGCTGCCCTACGAGCTGATCGGCTCCCACGTCGGCTCCGCCCCCGCCCACATCAGCCACCGCGACACCGCACTCGCCTTCCGCTGCGCCACCGCCCTGTTCGGCCACGCCGGCATCGAATCCGACATCTCCGGTTGGCCGCAGGAGGACCTGACCGCCTTGACCGCGTGGGTCGGGGCCTACAAGCAACTGCGGCCGCTGCTGCACGGCGGCGACGTCGTCCGCACTGATCACCCCGACCCGGCCGCCTGGGTCCACGGCGTCGTCTCCCGGGACCGGACCCACGCCGTCTTCGCCTACGTCCAGCTGGACACCTCCGTCGCCGAGAACGGCGCTCCCGTCCGCCTCCAGGGGCTGGAGCTCGCGACCCGCTACGCCCTGCGGGTGCGCCCCGAACTCTCGTCCCCCGAGGAGACCTGGCCCGCCTGGGCACGGCGGACGTCCCCGCTCACCCTGACCGGGCGGTACCTGGCCCAGGTCGGCCTGGCCGCCCCGGGTCTGGCCAACCGCCCCGGCCACGCGCTGGTGATCGAAGCACAGGCTCAGTCAACCGCCGCGCAGGACTGACAGGACTGGTGGGAGCAGGCCGCACGAGCCCAGGCAGGAGTCACAACTCACCCAACCCGTGCGGCCCTTCTCACGTGACGTCGCGAGCGGAGCTGCGACGCGGGTATCAGGCCGGAACGGACCGGATCACAACCAACGAGCCCTCGTAAAAGGGCTGTTGCCGTAGGGCGCCGAACCGGGCGTCCCATGCTCCGCTGTCCAGGTCGCCCCGCAAATTCGCGGCGAATCGTTCGCGCGACTGCTCGTCGACGAAGCTCCACGCCGAGCACGCCTGTCGAGCACCGGGGTCGAGCAGCATCTCGGGGCGCGCGTAGTACGCCTCGTTGAAGCCGTCGGTGCAATCAACGGGTATCGGCACCCGGGTCACCGTCGTGCGTCCGCCGAGAACCTCGGCCAGCTCCGCGATCACCGGATACCGGCGCGCCTCCGTGTCCAGCACCTCCGGCGCGTACTCGTACAGCCAGAAGTCCCGAACGAGATCAGGGTCACAGGTCAGCACGACGACCGGGCCGCGTGCCACCCGGCGCATCTCGCGCAGCCCTGCCTTGAAGTCGCTCCACTGGTGCACGCTGAAGGTGGTCATCGCCGCGTCGAACGCATCATCGCGGAACGGCAGGTTCTCGGCCACGGCATCAACGGCGGCCGACAGGTGCGCGGGGCGCTGGGCACGCATCGACGCCGACGGCTCAACCGCCGTCACCTCCAGCGCCGCCGACTCGTATGACCCCGCCCCGGCCCCGACATTGACCACCGTGCGCGCCCCACCCAAGGCGGCGGTGATCGCCTGCTCGATCCTTGCGTCCGGCTGCCGGTAGGTGGCGTACCCACCGCCTATCGTGCCGTAGTCCGCATCCCCTGCACTGCCGTCCACCCCGCGTTCGCTCATGATCCAAACCTAGCCACGCTGTCAACACTCCACCGGCCACCGCGCCCCGGGTCGCCGACCGGAAGACCCCGCTGAGCCTCCAAACCACCACCCACACGGTCACCCGGCACCACGGCGCCGCGGTGGCCAACTCGCGCTGCTCCCCGACCTCGAAGACCGTTCGCGAGGTCACCAGGCCATCACCGGCCCGGTCTGCGGCGGTTCGGCCAACACTGGCCGACAACGCCAGGAACGGTCAGTGGCCGACGTCCGGTCCCGGGTAGGCGAGCCGGTGGCAGCTTCCGGCCGCCAGCCGCAGCCGCAGCCGCCGCCCGTCGTCCGGAGCCGTGGTCACCGCAGCCAGGTTGCCCTGCTCATCGGTCACGACGGGAAGGCCCGTCCGGTCGGGCAGGTGCAGGTCGACCGTGACGTCCCGGGCGGCCCGCAGTTCCGCTCCGGTCAGCACACCCCGGCGCCAGCTCAGGCCGACCGTGAGCCCGCCCCGGGCACGCAGGCCGCGGACGTCGCCGTCCGGCCAGGACGGCGGCAGTGCGGGCAGCAGCCACAGGACGCCGTTGTGGCTCTGCAGCAGCGACTCGGCGATGGCCGCGGTGATACCGAGGTTGCCGTCGATCTGGAAGAGCCGGGGCGGGTGCAGGTCGAACAGGTTGGGGGCGATCGACGTGGCGAGCAGGCGCTCGACGGCCTGCCCGGTGAGGGCGCCGTCGCCGAGGCGGGCGGCGAGCGCGGCGACCCAGGCGAGGCTCCAGCCGGTGCCACCCCCGCCGTGTTGCAGGCGGCGGTCCAGGGCGCGGCGGGCCGGGTCGAGGAGGGTGTCGTCGCCGAGCGGGTCGACGGCGCTGCCCGGGTAGAGGCCGTAGAGGTGGGAGAGGTGGCGGTGGCCGGGGTCCTCCTCGGGGAGGTCGTCCCGCCATTCCAGCAGGCGCCCGTCGCCGGCGAGGGCCGGGGGCCGCAGCCGGGCGCGGAGGCGGGCCAGTTCCGCCGCCAGTTCGTGGTCGACGCCCAGCTCGCGGGCGGCCGTGACGGTGTTGTCGAGGAGTTCGGCGGCGAGCCAGTAGTCCATGGTGCAGCCCGCGTCGACGGCGCTCAGGGTCCCGTCGGCGAGCCGGAAGTGGTGCTCGGGCGAGGTGGACGGGCAGGTCACCAGTGTGCCGTCGGCATCCTTGACCAGCAGGTGGGCGAGGAACCGGGCGGCCTCGCGCATGACCGGGTAGGCGCGGTCGGCGAGGAAGGCGCGGTCGCCGTGGAACAGGTGGTGGTCCCACAGGTGGGCGGCCAGCCACGGGCCGGCCATGGGCCAGTGGGCCCAGACCGGGTCCCCCTGTACGGGGTTGGTGGCGCGCCAGAGGTCGACGTTGTGGTGGCAGCACCAGCCCGGCGCGTCGTAGTAGGCCCGCGCGGTGGAGCGCCCGGCCCGGGCGAGGTCGGCGACGAGATCGAACAGCGGCCCGTGGCACTCGCCCAGGCCGGTGGTCTCGGCGGGCCAGTAGTTCATCTGGAGGTTGATGTTCGACGTCCAGTCGGAGTTCCACGGCGGGGTGACGTCGTTGTTCCAGATGCCCTGGAGGTTGGCGGGCTGGGTGCCGGGCCGCGAGGAGGCGATCAGCAGGTAGCGGCCGTAGGCGAAGAGCAGGGCCGCGAGCCCGGGGTCCGCGCCGCCCGCGTTCGCGGCGGCGAGGCGCTCGTCGGTCGCGAGCCCCGCTGCCGCCCGGGGCGCCCGGTCGTGGAGCCGGAGTTCGGCTGCCCGGAAGAGTCGCTGGTGGTCGGCCGTGTGGGCGGCGCGCAGCCGGTCGAATTCCTCTGTCCCGGCCTGGTCCAGCCATCGGTGGGCCTCGGCGAGCGCCGCCTCGGG
Source organism: Kitasatospora cathayae (assembly GCF_027627435.1). Taxonomy (GTDB): domain Bacteria; phylum Actinomycetota; class Actinomycetes; order Streptomycetales; family Streptomycetaceae; genus Kitasatospora; species Kitasatospora cathayae. The sequence goes on from NZ_CP115450.1 coordinate 325,913, forward strand.
GCCGTCCGGCCGGCGCCGCCAGTCGCGGTACCCGGTGCCGACGGCGACCAGCAGCACCGCCTCGTCGGCACCGGTGACCTCGATCCCGTCGTCGCCGGAGCCGACGCTCCCGTTCACCGCGCGCACCCTGACGGCGGCCGCGAATCCCGTGCCCTCGTCCTCCCGGTACGCCGTCGAACCGCCGTGCCAGGACGCGACGCGGACCGGAGCACGTCCGTGGACCGACACGGTGGCGCTGTCGGGTTCGGCGGCCGGGGCCGCGGCCGGGTGGGGCGTCGTGAAGCTCGCGTGGAAGGAGAGGGCGCCGGGCGTGTCCGCGCTGAGCCGGACGGCCAGTACGCCTGCGGGGGCGGAGACGAAGCTCTCGCGCCGGTACCGCACCCCGCCCGCCGTGAACGACACCGTGTGCACGGCCGCGTCGAGGTCCAGGGTGCGGCGGTAGGCGGCGGCATCGCCGTCGCCGCAGGACGGGAAGGTGAGCAGGAGGGTGGCCAGCGGCTGGTACGCCTCCGCGTCGGGGCCGGCGAAGTGGGCGGCGGCGATCGCGTGGGCGGCGGCGTGGTCGCGGCGGCGCAGCACCGCCTCGCGCAGGGCGGGCAGGTGGTCGGCGGCGCCCGCCCGGTCCCGGGGGCCGGGCCCGCCGGACCACAGGGTGTCCGCGTTGAGCTCGATCCGCTCGGTGTGCACGCCCCCGTACGTCATGGCGCCGAGGCGGCCGTTGCCGAGCGGCAGCGCCTCCAGGAAGCCGTCGGCGGGGCGGCGGTACCAGAGGGTTTCCGCAGCGGGCTGCTGGGTGACCGTCAGCACGGTGTCCGTCCCTTCGTGGGCGGTGCGATGCCCGTCGTGGGTCCGTACGGGCCGGAAGAAGGCGGTCAGGGGGCGGTACTGGCGTTCCCGTGGCGAACGCCGCTCGGACGGGGGTGTCGGCACGTCAGGGCTCCTCGGTCGCAGGACACCGCTCGTGGTCGAGCCGGGCGGAGGCGAAGCCGTCGATGACGGGCGTCGCGCCGAAGCCGGCCCCGGCCACGCCGTCCGCCGGGTCGATCCAGCGGATCACGAGCGCAGCGGGGTTGTGAACTGCTGGCGACTGAGGCCGTTTCAGTGTGCATAGGTGTCCATGCATTAGTCACGCCGGATGGCCGCCGACTCCGGTTCGTCGAGCCAGGTCTGCGGGCGTCGGCCCGACTCCCAGACGTGGTGGTGCGCGTCGACTCTCACCCGCGATCGCTCCTCGGCCAGTGATGGACGGCAGGTCAGGTGGTACGGGGGTGGTCCGGCTGCGGCCGCGGGGCGGCGGGGATCCGCTCCCCCTCGGCCAGGTGGTCGCGCAACCAGCGTTCGGTGGTGTTGACGTGCATCAGTGCGGCGGCCTGGGCGAGGTTCGGGTCGCGGGCGACGAGGGCCTGGTGGATCGCCTCGTGCTCGGCGATGGTCCGCCCGGCCGCGTCCGCGTCGGCCAGGCCCCGCCAGGCCCGGGCGCTGAGGGTGCGCCCGGAGATGTGCTCCAGCAGCGTGGCCAGCGTCTCGTTGCGGGTGGCGCGGACCACCGCGCGGTGGAAGGCCGCGTCGTGCTGGAGCAGCAGTTCCACGTCGTCCTGGGCGTCCCGCATGGCCGACAGGTGCCGTTCCACCTCGGCGAGGTCCTCGTCGGTGATGCGGGTGGCGGCCAGCGCGGTGGCGACCGGCTCGAAGAGCCTGCGCACCTCGGTGAGTTCCAGGACGGTGTCCCCCTGGAGCAGCTCGACCGCGCCCCCGAGGCCTTCCAGCAGCACGCCGGGGGCCAGGCTGGTCGCGTAGGTGCCGTCGCCGCGTCGGATCTCCAGGACCCGGGCGACGACCAGCGCCTTGACCGCCTCGCGCATCAGGTTCCGGGACAGGCCGAGCTCCGCCGCGAGCTGCTGCTCCGGGGGCAGCTTCGACCCCGGGGGCAGCTCGCCGTCGCGGATCATCTGGCGGATGCGGGCGATGGCTTTGTCAGTCAGGGACACGCCGCCAACGTAGCAGGTGATCCCATGTCTCGGAAGGCATCCGATCACACTCCTCTGTCGACTGGCGTAAGTGAACAGGCAGTTCGCCACCTCCCAGCCTCACGCCCCCACGTCGGAGGCCGGTCCACCCGTGGACACATCCCATGTATCGCGGCGACGAGCGGCCGAAGGGGGCCGCTCAGGATTCGGCGTAGGCCGTCGCCTGGATTCCGTAGAGCTCGGCGTAGCGCCCCTGCCGGGCCAGAAGTTCCTGGTGCGAGCCGATCTCTTCAAGGCGTCCCCGGTCGAGCACCAGGATGAGGTCGGCACCGGTGACGGTCGAGAACCGGTGCGAGAGGATCACAGTGATCGCCCCGGTGCGTGCGGCGAGTTCGCGGGCCCGGGCCATCTGGCGCTGGAAGACCTCCTGTTCGCTGGGCACGTCCAGGGAGGCGGTGGGCTCGTCCAGCCCGAACAGCAGCGGCTCGCGGCGCGTGGTCGCCCGCGCCAGGGCGGTCTTCTGCCACTGCCCCTCGGAGAGGTCCACCCCGTCGACGGTGATCCGGCCCGAGTCCGGCCGGTAGAACCGGTTGAGCAGCTTGACCAACGTGGTCTTGCCGGAGCCGTACTCGCCGACCACGGCGACGACCGTCCCGGCCGGGATGGTGAGGCTCACGTCCTCCGGGGCGAATCGGTCGGTTCCGGGGTGCCGCAGCTGGCCCGGTCGCGACGGGTGCCTCGACGAGGGCTACCGGGCCCTGCACGCCCATGTCGGCGACTCGGTGGCCGTGGTGCTGGAACGCGCCCAGCGCGCCATGTCCCAGATGGCCGTGCACGCCGACCGCCTCTGAATCCCCACCTCTCATCGCACCCGCACCCAGCACCCCCGCCCCACACCACCGCACCCCGGAAGGGCTGGCCATGAGCACCACCGAGTCACACCTGACGACGACCACGCGACACCGCCGCCGAGAAGAGCCAGGCGACGAAGGAGGCCCTGGAGGACTACACCCTCCGCTTCGCGCCCCGCAGTTACCGTCGCCGGACCCCGATGGTGGTGGCGACCACCGCGCTCGGCGGCATCGCCTACATGGCCGACTTCTCCATCGGCGCCGGCATCGGCCTGGCCCACGGCACCGGTAACGCGCTCCTGGCGATCGCCGTGGCGGCCGTGGTCATCTTCGTCACCGGCTTCCCGCTCGGCCGCTACGGCGCCCGCTACAACATCGACCTCGACCTGATCACCCTGCGGACAGCTACCTGCGCGCCGACCTGCTGCTGGAGGCCGCCCGGGCCACCGGTACGGGAGCGGCCCACCCCGGCTACGGGTTCCTCTCCGAGAACGCCTCCTTCGCCGCCGCCGGCGGGTGCCGGGCCGAGTCGTACGGCTTCGTCGGCCATCCGGACGTGCGGGGCGTTGCGGTCGGCGTCGGAGTACACCGCCACCGTGCGCAGCCCGAGGGCGTGCGCACTGCGCTGGATGCCGACGCCCTGCGCCGCACCCCCGCCCTGCTCGCCCTCCCCACGAACGCCCGGCCGGACGACGACGGCAGCGTCCTCGCCCGACGCCCGGCCACCGACACCGCCCCCGAGGTGACGTACCGGCGCGGCGCCGAGGACAACCTCCTGATCGAGCTCGTGCTCGGCCTGGGCGACGCCTACCTCGGCGCCCCGGCCGCCACCCCGCTCGACCCCCGTCACCGCCTGGTCACCACCAAGTACAACCCGGGCCGCATCTGGACCGCCGAGGGCGAGTCGTCGCGCCGAGGCCGTGCTCGCCGGCGAGCGGGCACCGGTCCCCGCGGAGCACGGTGCACTCCACCCGGTTCGTGCTCACCCGAACTACACGTGATCTCCGCAGAAGCCTCGCGCCGGGCCGGTGTCGCGAGCGGGACGGCTCTGCGTAGGCTCCACAGATCACCCGTCACGGCATGCGGGCACCTACGGAAGATCGAATGAGTTACTGCACGTTCTGCCAACGGCATCTCAACGGCGCGCTCTCCTGCCCCGGCTGCGGGCGGCCGAGCGAGGCGCTCCCGCAGGAGGAGCCCGGACGCCCGGTCACGGACCCGCCCGCCGCGGCTCCCGCCCCCCGGACGGCCCGGCGGCGAAGGACCCGGCGGCGCGGAGCCCGGCTCACCCTGGCCGCGCTCGGTGTGGCGGCGGGCGGACTGGCCACCGCCGTGGTGGCCTTCGGCCAGAGCGACGGCGCGACGGTCCCGCTCCCGTCGGACGGTGCGGCGGCATCCACGACGACGGCCAGGCCCTCCGCCTCGGGGCCCGCGAGCGTTCCCCCGGCGGCGTCGGCCGCGCCGAGTACGGCGAGCCCCACGGCGCAGCCGTCGGCCGCCGGTGCCCGACCCAGCGCGTCGCGGACGACCGCCGCGCCGTCGCGCTCGGCCGCCCCGGCCGAGCCGTCCGCTCCGCAGCCCGCGGCGCCCTCCGCGGCGCAGCCCACCCGGCACTCCCCCAGCCCGGCCACCCCCACGGCAACGGCGACCCCGGACTGCAAGCAGTTCCTCTTCTGGTGCGTCTGACCGGACGAACGGCGCCGGCCGCCGCCCGTCGAACGGGTGGCGGCCGGGCCCGTCGCCGTCAGCCGGTCAGGACAGGGTCCAGCTCTCGCCGGCCGCGCTCGAACTGCCGCCGGTCTCCTGGTCCACCGCCGCTCCCTGCGGGGTCGAGCCGCCGGTGCCCAGGGTCAGGCCGCTGGCGGCGTTGACCAGCGCGTACGTGCTGCCGGTGAGGTCCAGTGCCCACTGCTGGTTGGTGCCGCCGTTGCAGGTCCACTGCTGCACCTGGACGCCGGTGGCGGTCGAGTAGCCGGGAACGTCCAGGCACAGTCCGCTGTTGACGCTGGTCAGGGCGTAGACGTTGTCCGCCAGCCTGGTGAGCTTCCACTTCTGGTTGGCACCGCCGGTCGACGGCCACTGGATGACCGCGCCCGCGTTCGCGGTGGAGGCGCCGGACACGTCCAGCAGCATCGAACTCGCCTGGTTGGTGAGGGTGTAGGTACCGGTAGAGGGTATTCCGCCGCCGACCGACCAGGTGCCCGTGGAGGTGTCGAGGGACCAGGTGGGGTACTGGCCGAGGTTCAGCGTCGTCCCCCTGACGGTCAGCGGCAGCCAGATCAGCTCAGAGGCGCCCAGGTCGCCGGTGTCCCAGCGGTCGCCCGCGTAGATGTACGTGCTGCCCGAGGAGCCCTGGACGGTGATGATGTTGGCGGTCTGGCTCCCGTACGTGTTGGTGCCGGGGGCGGCCACGTCCTTCCAGGGCGACCATGGTCCGCTCGGGGAGGTGGCGGTGGCGTAGACGTTGTCGTTGAGGTACCAGCCCGACAGGTGGGAGCCCATCAGGTAGTAGATGCCGCCCACCTTCACCATGGCCGGGGCCTCGATGCTGCCACCGCCCAGGAGCGCGACCGAGCTGTCCACCGAGAGGTAGTCGGCGGAGAGCCGGTCGATCCGCAGACCGCCGCTGTTGCGGTCCTCCGTCAGCAGGTAGGCGGTGCCGTCGGATTCCTGGAACAGGCCCAGGTCACGGCTGACGTTGCCCAACGGCCGGAAGCTGCCGCGGTAGACGTACGGGCCGCAGGGGGTGCGGCTGGTCGCCACGCCGGCCCTCGCCTCGGAGTAGTCGGCGCTGTCGATGTGCACGTACATCACGTACGTGCCGGTCGACGCGTTGTAGATGACCTTCGGCCGCTCGACGATCCGGTTCGGCCCCAGGTCGCCGCTGCTCTGCTTGGCCAGTGCCACACCGTGGTAGGTCCAGCCGCCGAGGTCGTCGGAGGTGTAGCAGGGGATGTCCTGGAACGAGGTGTTCGCCGACGTCTCGCCGGTCTTGTCCTCGCCGAAGCCGTACCAGGTGCTCCCCACCTTGACGATGCCCAGGCCGTGGAGCTGGAGCGTGTTGCCGTTCTGGTCGGTGCGGGCGGCTCCCGGGGTGAAGGGCACCGGGGCCGGGGCCGTCGGCGCGGCCCCGGCCGCCTGGGCCTGGGCAGCGGGCAGCAGCACCGCCGTGAGGACTCCGACCAGGGCGAGGAGCCCGGCCAGTGCGGTTCGCCACCGGCCGAGCGGTCGGCCGTCGCGAGAAGGACTGTGGAACAAGGGTTTCACCTCTCCGTGAGGACGTGCCTCAACACCGGATGCGTCCATGACATGAGGTGGATTAACTCTCAGAGATCGGGTGCTTGTACAGAGTTGTGACAGCGTTCGCCCTCCGGAGCCGTAAAGTTGGCGTGATTCATCGGACCAATGGACGGCATGTGCGGGATCGACGGCCACCCAGAACCGATCCGGGGCCACGCTCCCCGCCCGGAGCACCCGGACGCCTCGCACGCCCCCGCCACGGTGAAACTTTCACCGGCAGAACCGGGCCCACCGGCCGTATCGTCGGGCTGCCGGGGAGGGGCCCGTCCATTCCTTGACAGGTAGCGGTCACTGATGCACCGTCATCAGTCCGAAACACCACCGAAACACCGACAGGCACCCTATCCTGATGCTCCGTCTCAAATGTGAACGCTCACATGACCGGGAGCGAACACCCGCGGGATCCCCGGGCACGCCTGCTACCGCCACCGCCGTCGGCACTCCACGAAGAAGAGGTTCCATGCTGCGCTCCCGGCACTTGAAGTCCCGCCTGCTCGCCGCACTCCTGGCCATCGGCGCCGCGTTAGGGGCGAACCTGGCCGCCGCGCCCCAGGCCGGCGCCGCCTCGTTGACCCAGGTCACGAACTTCGGCAACAACCCGACCGGCCTGCAGATGTACGTGCACGTACCCAACCGCGTCAAGGCGCACCCGTCGGTGCTGCTGGCGCTGCACGGCTGCCAGGGCTCCGGGCCCTACCTGTACGCCAGCACCGACTTCGGAGCGCTGGCCGACCGGTACGGCTTCGTCGTCATCTACCCCTCGACCAACCCCGGCGGCAGCTGCTGGGACGTCTCCTCCGACCAGGCGCTGCGGCGGGGCGGCGGCAGTGACCCGGTCGGACTGATGTCGATGGTCACGTACGTCGAGCAGCACTACAACGGGAACCGCGACGCCGTGTACGTCACCGGCGAGTCCTCGGGCGGGATGATGACGAACGTCATGCTCGCGGACTACCCGGACGTGTTCAAGGCGGGCGCGGCGTTCATGGGCGTGCCCTACCACTGCTTCTACACGGGCACCACGCGCGGCTGGAACGGCCCCTGCGCCGGGGGCCAGGTCTCCATGACCCCGCAGCAGTGGGGCGACCTGGTGCGCCGTGCCGATCCCGGCTACACCGGGCCTCGGCCCCGCGTGCAGCTGTGGCACGGCACCACCGACCCGATCCTGAACCACCGCGACCTCGGCGAGGAGACCAAGCAGTGGACGAACGTCCTCGGGGTGGGCCAGAACCCGTCGTCCACTGACATCCCGGCCGCCAACTGGAACCGGAGCCGGTACACCGACCGCTCCGGCAAGACGCAGGTCGAGTCCTACAGCATCGCCGGTGCCGGGCACGAACTTCCGGTCAAGGGAACGCAGATGGCCGCCTACGCCATCCACTTCATGGGCCTGGACGGCACCAGCCCCACCCGCGCCTCCTGACCCCGCCACGGCCGGGCCGACCACCTCTCGGCCCGGCCGCCCACACCCCCGCTGCCGAAGCGCAGCGTGAAGGCAGAGCGCATGACACGCAGATCCCCGTTCGCGCCCCTCGTGGCCCTGGTGGCCTTCATCGTGGCCGTGATCGGCATGGCTCCGGGCACCGGCTCCACCGCGGCCGCCGCTCCGGTCAGGGCAGCGGCCGGCACCGGCGGCTGCGGCAGCGCACCGTAGCTGGCGCGCGGCACCCACACGATCGCCAGCGGCGGCCAGAGCCGCAGCTACATCCTCAGGGTCCCCGCCGGGTACGACCGAAACCACCCGTACCGGCTGGTCTTCGGGTTCCACTGGGTGGGCGGCACCGCCAACGACGTCGACTCCGGTGGCACCGACGGGTACAACTGGTCCTACTACGGGCTCAGGCGGCTGGCGGACAACGCGAACAATGGCACCGTCTTCGTCGCGCCCCAGGGCCTCGGCAACGGCTGGGCCAACTCCAACGGCCAGGACGTCACCTTCGTCGACGACATGGTCAGGCAGCTCGAAGCCGGCCTGTGCATCGACCAGACCCAGCTCTTCTCCACCGGTTTCGCTACGGCGGCTCGATGACCTACGCGCTCGCCTGTGCCCGGCCGACGGTCTTCCGTGCGGTCGCGGTCTACTCGGGCGCGAACCTCAGCGGCCGCGCCGGCGGGACGCAACCGATCGCCTACATGGGGCTCCACGACCTCCGCGACAACGTCTGGGCATCGGCGGGGGAGGGCACTGCGCGACCAGTTCGTCAGGAACAACGGCTGCGGCCCGCAGAACCCGACCGAGCCGGCGTACGGCAGCCTGACGCACGTCGTCACCGGGTGCAAGTCCGGGCATCCGGTCGTCCGGGCCGCGTTCGACGGGGCGGGCCACGACCCCGGCCCGATCGGCGGGTGCACCTGCGACGGCTGGCACACCTGGACGTCCGGCGAAGTGTGGAAGTTCTTCAGCCAGTTCGGCTCCTCCACTCCCCCGGCCGGCGGCAACCAGGAGATCGTGGGCCGGGCGTCGGGCCGTTGCGTGGACATCAACGCCCTCTCCACGGCCAACGGCACGCAGACCCAACTGTGGGACTGCAACGGTGGGGCCAACCAGCGGTGGACCTACACGGCAGGCAAGCAGCTCATGGTCTACGGCAACAAGTGCCTGGCCGCCTCGGGCACCGGCAACGGCGCCGCGGCGGTGATCTCGGACTGCAACGGGCAGGCCGACCAGCAGTGGAACATCGGCTCCGACGGCGCGATCACCGGAGTGCGGTCGGGCCTGTGCCTGGACGCCACCGGCACGGGCCCGGCGAACGCGACGAAGATCCAGCTCTGGGCCTGCTCGGGCGCGGGCAACCAGCAGTGGAGCCTGCGCAGCTGAACAGGGCTTCGGGACCGGCCTCCGCCACCGCAGGACCGGTCCCGAAGCATCCTGGTCGGGTTCGAGGGCTTCCTCCGTTACGGGGTAGCGGCTGGCGGGAGCGCGTGGACGGTGAAGGTCGGGTGCAGTCGGCGGGTGTGGTCGAGTGGGCGGACCGGGCCGGTGAGGCGCAGCGGCACGGTGAGCCGGGGGTCGGTGCTGGAGGCGGAGATCCGCAGTTCCAGGGCGCCGGGTTCGACGATCCGCTCGCCGTGGCGGCCGGTGAAGGAGGCCAGGTCGGCGGGGACGGTCAGCTCCACCCGGCAGCCCGCTCCGGCGTCCAGCGGGATCCGGTGGTAGCCGATCAGCCGCTGCACCGGCTGGACGACGGAGGCCACCGGGTCGTGGAGGTAGAGCTGCACCACCTCGGTGCCCGCCCGCGCGCTGGTGTTGCGCAGCTCGAAGGCCAGCCGGAACGCGCCGTCGGTGCCGGTCTCGGCGGTCCGCACCTCCAGCCCGGACCAGCTGAACTCGCTGTAGCCGAGCCCGTGTCCGAAGCCGTAGGCCGGTGTCGGGTCGGTGCTGGAGACCTCGCCGGCCTGGGCCAGCCGCGCGGCCAGGTAGGTGGAGGGCTGGACCCCGGGGTGGGCGGGGACGGAGACGGGCAGGCGTCCGGACGGGTTGACCCGCCCGCTGAGCACGCCGGCGAGCGCCTGCGTCCCGGCCTCGCCGGGGAAGAAGCACTGGACGATCCCGGCCGCCTCGGTGACGGCACGCCCGAGCGCGTACGGCCGCCCGGCCAGCAGGGTGACCACCACGGGCGTCCCGGTGTCCAGCACCGCTTCCAGCAACTGTCGCTGTCTTCCAGGCAGTTCGAGCGACTCGGCGTCGCATCCCTCACCGCTGGTGCCGCGCCCGAACAGCCCGGCCCGGTCGCCGAGGGCGAGCACCACCACCTCGGCCTGCCGGGCGGCCTCGACCGCCTCGGCGAGGCCGGCGGTGGACTCGCCGTCGACCGTCACGCCGAGCACCGTGCGCAGCTCGGCGCCTGTGAACTCGGCCGCCAACGCCTCGCGGAGCGTGGGGAGTTCGATGCCGATCGGGGTTTCGGGGTGCTGTCCGCCGACGTGCACCGGGAAGGAGTAGCAGCCGAGCACGGCGGTGGGTTCGTCCGCGTTCGGGCCGATCAGCGCGATCCGGGCGGGGCTGCGCAGCGGCAGCAGTCCGTCGTTGCGCAGCAGCACCACGGCCTGCTCGGCGAGCTCGGCGGCGAGCGCGCGGTTGCCGGGCCGGTCCAGGTCGACCAGACCGCGCAGCGCGGCCGATTCGCTCGGGTCGACGTCGGCGAGGGCGGCCGGCACCGGGTTCCAGTCGGCGTCCAGCAGCCCGAGTTCGGCCTTCTGCACGAGGACTCGGCGCAGCGCCCGGCCGATCAGCCGCTCCGGGACACTGCCCGAGACGACCGCGTCGAACAGCGGCTGTCCGAAGGCGTCGACGGTCGGCAGCTCGACGTCTACTCCCCCGGCCAGGGCGAGCCCGGCGGCGTCGGAGCGGTCCTCGGCCACGCCGTGCAGGGTGGCGAGGAAGGCGATGCCGAAGTAGTCGGCGACGACCGTGCCGGTGAACCCCCAGGTGTCCCGGAGCAGTTCGGTGAGCAGGGCCCGGTCGGCGGCGGAGGGGAGGCCGTCGGTGTCGGTGTAGGCGGGCATGACCGAGCGGGGCCGGCCTTCGCGAACGGCCATCTCGAAGGGCGGCAGGATGACGTCGGCGCGTTCGCGCGGGCCCATCGACACGGGCGCGAGGTTGCGTCCGGCCCGGGAGGCGGAGTACCCGGCGAAGTGCTTGAGGGTGGCGATGACCCCGGCCGACTCCAGGCCCTGGACGTAGGCGGTGGCGATGGTGCCGACCAGGTACGGGTCCTCGCCGATGGTCTCCTCGACCCGCCCCCAGCGGGCGTCGCGGACCACGTCGAGCACCGGGGCCAGGCCCTGGTGCACGCCGACGGACCGCAGGTCGCGGCCGATGGCGGCGGCCATCGTCCGGACCAGCCCCGGGTTGAAGGCGGCGCCCCAGGACAGCGGCACGGGGTACGCGGTGGCTCCCCAGGCGGCGAAGCCGGCCAGGCACTCCTCGTGGGCCAGCGCGGGAATGCCGAAGCGGTTGGCGGCGACGATCCGCTGCTGGGTGCGCAGCAGCGAGAGCGCGCCGAGCGCCGGGTCGACCGGGGCGGTGCCGAACGGCCGGGTCAACTGCCCGAGCCCGTACGGCAGGAGGCTGTCGAGGTCGGGTGGCGGCCCCATCTCGTGCTGGTGCGGGGCGACTTCGGCGCCGCTCGGGTCGGCGCCGACCCAGACGCCGACCAGTTGGGCGGTCTTCTCCCGCAGGGTCATCGCGGCGATCAGGGCGTCGGCCCGGGCCTCCGGGGTGAGCGTGGTGTCGCGCCACGCGGGCGCGGGCTCGGGGTCGCGGTGGTCGTTCATTTTCCTCCCACCCCCGTCAGGCCCTGGACCAGGGCGCGGCGGGCGAACAGGTAGACGACGAAGACGGGGAGCATGGACAGCACCACGGCGCTGAGGAGTCCGGGCACGTCCACGCCGTGCTCGGTCTGGAAGTCGTACAGGCCGAGGGTGATGACCTTGGTGGAGTCGGACTGGGTGAGGATCAGCGGGAAGAGGAAGCCGTTCCAGGCCTGGAGGGCGGCGAAGACCGTGATCGAGGACAGTCCGCCCTTGGACAGCGGGAGCACCAGTTGGCGGAACATCCGCGCCGGGGAGGCGCCGTCCATCGCCATCGCCTCGTACAGCTCGGGGCTGATGTCGCGCATCGCACCGGTCAGCACCAGGGTGCAGACCGGCAGGCAGAAGGCCGCGGTCGGCAGGATGACGCCGAGCAGGTGGTCGTACAGGCCGGTCTTGCTGATGACGAAGAACATCGGCACGATCACCGCCTGGGCGGGGATCGCCAGGCCCAGCAGGAACAGCCGGAACACCCAGCCGGTCGCCCGGCCGCGGGCGCGCACGATGGCGTAGGCGAGCGGCGGGACGACCAGCAGCACGATGGCGACCACGCCGGCGGTGACGGTCAGGGTGTTGAGGAAGTCCTGGCCGAAGCCGGTCGAGAGGTCGGTCAGGTAGTTCTGCAGGGTCCAGTGCTTGGGCAGGCTCAGCGGGCCCTCGGTGGAGTAGTCGGCACGGGTGCGGAAGGTGGCGATCAGCAGCACGTACAGCGGCAGGCCGACCAGCACCAGCCACACCAGGGAGCCGAACCCGGCCAGGACGTTGGGGCGTCGTCGCATCACAGGCCCTCCGCCGTGCCGCGCATCCGGTCGTAGCCGGAGAGCCGGACCACCGCGAGCGAGATCAGGGTGGCGACCACCACGAGGACCAGCGCGATGGCCGAGCCGGTGCCGAAGTCGAAGCTCTTGAAGGCCTTCTGGTACATGTAGTAGGAGGTGACGGTGGTGTCCGTGCCGGGACCGCCCTGGGTGAGGATCAGCACCGTGTCGAAGGTGGTCAGGCCGCCGACCACCATCAGGATCACCGAGGTGATGACGGTGTTGCGCAGTTGCGGCAGGGTGATGTGGAGGAACTGCCGCACCCGGCCCGCCCCGTCGACGGCCGCGGCCTGGTAGAGCACCTGGGGGATGGCCCGGGCGCCGCCCTGGTAGATCAGCGCGTGCAGCGGGGTGAACTGCCAGACGCCGACGAAGGTCAGCACCCCGATCGCCCCGCTCTTGGTGCCGAGCAGGTTGCCGTCGCCGAACAGCCAGGTGAGCTGGGCCGGTACGCCGAAGTTGGGGTCGAGGACAGCCCGCCACACCACCGAGACGGCGGTCGCGGAGAGCAGCAGCGGCACGAAGTAGACGGCCGAGAGCACGGCCCGGTTGCGCTGCTTCCCGGCGGCCCAGACGCCGATCAGGATGCTGACCGGCGTCTGGGTCACCACGCCCAGGGCGGTGAGCAGCAGGGTGGTCCAGACGGACTGGAGCATCACCGGGTCGTGGAACAGGGCGGTCCAGTTGTCCAGGCCGTTGAAGTGCGGGTCGCCGATGCCGTCCCAGCTGGTGAAGGAGAGCACGGCGACCAGCAGCAGCGGTGTGAGCGCGAACATCCCGAAGAACACCGCGGCGGGCACCGCCCAGACGAGTCCCGGACGGGTGGCCACCGCGCCGCGCCCGGTGGCGCGCGTCATGACGTCGGCAAGGCCTGCATGGCCTTGATGAAGCCGTCTGCGTCGAGTCCGCCGTTGAAGAACTGCTGGATCGCGGTGTGCATCGGGGTCATGGCGCTCGGCGGGTAGGCCTGGTCCCAGGAGAGCTGGAACGAGGGGGCGTCCTTGACCAGTTGGTACTGGTCCTTGGAGTAGGCAGGGCTGGCGGAGAGGTCGAAGTGGTCGGGGGTGTTGGTGGTGGTCGGCAGGTTGCCGATGGCCAGCTGGGCCTTCACGAACTCCTCGGAGTACATCAGTTTGAGGAAGGCCGCGACTTCCACCGGGTGCTTGGTCTTCTTGAGTACGGAGTAGAAGTTGTTGGTGTTGCCTACGACGTCGGCCGGGTCGCCCTTGCCGCCGCTCAGGGCGGGGAAGCCGGTGTAGCCGAGGCCGGACTTGGCGAAGTCCGGGTTGGCGTCCTGCTGGGTGGAGTAGTACCAGGAGCCCATCAGCTCGAAGGCGGCCTTGCCCTTGGCGACCAGGGCCGGGGAGCCGCCGTCGGTGAACTTGACGGAGTCGAAGTTGCTCCCGAAGGCCCCGGCGTCGACCAGTTGCTTGAGGGTGGTCAGCGCCTTGCGGCTATCCTCGCTCGCCCAGGCCTCCTTGTCGCCACCGAGCGCCCGCTGGAACAGCCCGGGGCCGGCGATCCGGTCGTAGAGGTACTCGAACCACATCAGGGTGGGCCACTGGTCGCCGCCGCCGAGGGAGATCGGGGTGATGCCTTTGGCCTTCAGGGCCTTGGTGGTGGCGAGGAGCTCGTCCCAGGTCTTCGGTGGGGTGAGTCCGGCGTCCGCGAGCACCTTCTTGTTGTGGAACAGCAGCACCGGCTGGGTGCCGCGCATCGGTATCCCGTACGCCTTTTTGTCGATCACCGCCGAGTTGAAGACGGAGGGCAGGAAGTTGTTCTTCAGGCCCGGGTCCTCGGCGATGAAGCCGTCCAGCGGCAGCAGCAGGTCCGCCTTGACGAACGACTGGATGGAGCCGCCGCCCCAGTTGAAGAAGATGTCGGGGGCCCGAGAGCTGTTGATCACGGTCTGCAGCTTCTGCTGGTAGTCCGCTCCGGGGATGGTGTCGAGCACCGCCTTGACCTTGGAGGTCCGGTTGAACGTCTCGACGATCTGCTTCTCGACCTTGTTGCCGGCGTCGCCGTAGACCAGCACGTGGATCGTTCCGGCTCCGGCGTCGGAGGAGGAGTCGCCGGAGCTGCAGGCGGCGGACGTCCCCAGGACGAGTGCGGTGACCGCGGTGACCGCGGCGAGTCTGGATCGCATATCCTGCCCTCAGTTTCGAATGTTTCGAGCAAGTCGCCGAATGTTGTGGGAAACGTAGATCCGACCTGATCCCCAGTCAAGACTTCGGACGGGATCGGCCACGGCCCGCCGGCGGGCTAGCATCCGTGCGGTACGGACCGCCCGCGGCCGTGCCCGACAGCCACCCACGACGGATTTCGCCCAGCAGGGGCAGTGCAGGAGGAACCCGTGGACAGAGCGGCCACGCTCGCCGAGATCGCGCAGGAGGCCGGGGTCTCCGCGCCGACAGTTTCGAAGGTCCTGAACGGCCGCGCCGACGTCGCCCCGGCCACCCGGGAGCGGGTGGAGGCACTGCTCCAGCGCTACGGCTACCGGCGGCGGCGCGGCAACCGCCAGACGAGCCCGCTGCTGGAACTGGTCTTCCACGAGCTGGAGAGCGCCTGGGCGGTGGAGGTGATCCGGGGCGTCGAGAACGCGGTCCGCGCGGAGGGCCTGAGCATCGTGCTCTCCGAGTCCGCCGAACGGCACGGGCCAGGTCAGTCCTGGGTGGACGGAGTACTCGCCCGCCGCCCCACCGGCGTGGTGCTGGTGCTGTCCGACCTGGACCGCGCGCTGCGCGAGCAACTGGCCCGCCGGGACATCCCGTTCGTGGTGATGGACCCGGCCGGCGATCCCGGCCAGGAGGTGCCCGCCGTCGGCACCACCAACTGGGACGGCGGCCTCGCCGCCACCCGGCACCTGCTCGACCTCGGCCACCGCCGGATCGGCCTGATCGCCGGCCCCGCCCGGATGATGTGCAGCCGGGCCCGGGCCGACGGCTACCGGGCGGCGCTCGACATGGCGGGCATCCCGTACGACCCGGAGCTGGTCCGCGAGGGCGACTTCCACCACGAGTCCGGACGCCGGCTCGGCCTGGAACTGCTACGCCTGCCGGACCGGCCGACCGCCGTGTTCGCCGGGAACGACCTCCAGGCGCTGGGCCTGTACGAGGCCGCCCGCGAACTGGGGCTGCGCATCCCGGAGGACCTCAGCGTGGTCGGCTTCGACGACCTGCCGCTGGCCCGCTGGGTGGGGCCGCCGCTGACCACCGTGCGCCAGCCACTGACCGAGATGGCCGAGACGGCGACCCGCCTGGTGATCGACCTCGCCCGCGGGGTGCGGCCCGGCACGCTCCGGGTGGACCTGGCCACCAGCCTGGTCGAGCGCAGCAGCACCGCCCCGCCGCGCGTGGCCCGCGCCGGCCCGGCCGCGAACGGCTGACGGGCCGTCGGGCCGGAAAGCGGTGCGGCCGGACGGCCCGGGAGTCCCGGCGCCGTCCGGCCGCACCGCACCGTGTTGTGCTGTGCTGTGCGGTGGGTGGTGTCAGCCCAGCGTCCACCGCTGGTTGCTGCCGCCACTGCAGGTCCACAGCTGGGTCAGGGCGCCGTCGGCGGTGGAGGCACCGGACACGTCCAGGCACAGGCCGGACTGGACGCCGGTGACGCTGCCGTCCGCGTTGAGGTGCCACTGCTGGTTGGCCTGGCCGTTGCACGACCAGACGACCACCTTGGTGCCGTTGACGGCGCCCTGCCCGGAGGCGTCCAGGCACAGCCGGCTGCCGCCGTCGTAGACGGTCAACTGGTCGTCCGAGGTGTGGGTCCAGGTCTGGTTGGAGCCGCCCCAGCAGGCGTAGATCTGCACCGGGGTGCCCGCCGTGGTCGAGGCGTTCGGCACGTCCAGGCACTTGCCGGCACCGACCGCGTGCAACTCTCCCGTGGTGCCACCGCCACCGCCGGAGCTCGAACCGCCGAGGGCGGAGAGCGCCGCGTAGTAGGACGGCTTGGGCTGGTCGTTGCCGTCGTACATGGTTGCCGCGCCGGTCCCGGGGAAGGTGCCGGGGATCCAGGAGTGGGCGTCGTCCACGCCCCACTGGCTGACGCCCACGCAGCGGGAGACGGCCAGGCAGTCCCGGGCCACGGCGGCGTAGTCGGTGCCCTGCTGCTGCAGCGCGGCGCCGGAGGCGGGGAGCTGGATCCGGTCGTCCAGTTCGGTGACGGCCACGTCCAGGCCCAGGTTCGCGAACCTCTGCATGTTGGCCTGCATGTCGGAGGGGACCTGCCCGAGGATGAAGTGGCTCTCGAAACCGATGCCGCCCAGCGGCACCCCCTGGGCGAGCAGCGACTGGGCCAGGCGGTAGAGGGCGTCGCTCTTCGCGTTCCCACCCTCGATGCCGTAGTCGTTGATGTAGAGCTTGGCGCCCGGGTCGGCGGCGTGCGCGGTGCGCAGCGCGTCGGCGAAGTAGCCGGATCCCATCGCCCGGTAGAACACGTCCGGGACGAAGGAGCCGTCGCCGTTGAAGGGCTCGTTGATCACGTCCCAGGCGTAGACCTGGCCCTTGTAGTGGGTGGCCTCGGCCGTGATGTGCGCCTCCATCGCGGAGCGGACCTGGTCCAGCGGCAGGTTCGAGACCCAGGACGGGAGCTGGTTCTGCCACACCAGGTTGTGGCCGCGTACCCGCATGCCCTTCGACCGGGCGAACTGCACGAGTTGGTCGCCCGGCCCGAAGTTGTACGAGCCGCGGGACGGTTCGACGGTGTCCCACTTCATCTCGTTGGCCGGGGTCAGCATGTCGAACTGCGCCCCGGCGACGGCGATCTCACCACTGACGCCGAGGTCGCCGCGCTCAATTGCGGTGCCGAAGTAACGGCCTTTGGCTTCCGCCGCCGCCTTCAACGTGTTGTCGGCCGCCGCGGCCGGGGTCGTCGCGGCCAGCGCGCCGGTCGCGAGCACCAGTGCCAGGACCAGTACGGCGGTCCAGGCGCGGTGCATTCCGATCAGGACATTTCGAATGGGCATGGTCGACCTCCAGAGTCGCTCCAGGGGGAGGTGCACCCGCGCGGTCGGCGGGTAGTGGGCACGAGCGATGACGGTGGTGGGGCCGTCGGTTCGGGGAGCGGGAGCACGGCGGCGGCCGTCCGGCGGACGACGCGCCCCGGGTGGTGGGTTGCGCTCCCGCCGTCAGGTAACTCGGGGTGTATGGGACGCGTCAATACGTGGTTGAATGTTTCGCTGATATTTCGGAAATTTCTGAACCGCCGTCAGACGGCCTTCGGCCCCGGCCCCGCGTGCGTGCGCGGGGCCGGGGCCTGGGCCCGACCAGGAGCGGGACCCCCTCAGCTGCCCGGGTTCACCGTCGGGAACAGCTGGGCGAAGGCGTCGAAAGCGGTGGCGATGTCCGCCTCGGCCCAGAACCGGTGGTAGTTGAAGGTGGGTGCGGCGCCCCCGTTGAGGTAGGCCTGCACCTTGGACCACTGGGGGTCCTTGGTGTACCAGGGGCGGATGGACAGGAAGGTGTTGCTGGACGAGCTGATCCTGGTGCCGTCCGGGTACGTGCCACTCCAGCCGGGCGGGACGTACAGCCCCTCGTGGGTGGTCGGCGAGTATGCCTGGGTGAAGCGGCTGAAGTCGGCGCGGGTCTCGGTGGCCGAGTAGCCCAGGCTGTCGGTGTACTTGGCGTGCAGGGTGTCCAGGATGGACTGGGCGAACTTCTGGGCGCTGCTGCTACCGGACTTGGCCGCGTAGTAGGCGAGGGTCTTGGCGAGCGAGCCGGCCACACCGACGTCCGTGGCGGTGCCGCTCGCGGTGACGTGCAGACCGGCGTTGCCGCCGGGGCTGGTGGCGCTCCAGGTGTCGGGAGCGCCCGTCCAGGAGAGCTTGTCGGGCGTGGTCAGGGTGCCGGTGGACGGGTCGGCCTTGGACACGGACATCGCCCACGGCACCCACTTGTCGAGGATGGCCTTCGCCCGGGTGTCGCCGGTGGCGTAGTAGTACTCGGCGAACCGCTCCATCGACCAGGTCTGGAACCCGAACCACTGGTTGGAGGCCGGGTCGTGGTACTCCGGCTGCCAGTCGTAGTACAGGCCGTAGAAGGTCGGGTCGCCGGCCGGCGGGGCCGCGTCGTCGCCGTAGTTCCCGCCCCAGCTGTTGGTGGCGCCGCCCGCGATGCCGCCCTCGGTGGACTGCAGCCACTGGAAGAACTGGAGCTGCTTGTCCAGGCTGCCCGCCCAGTCGGTGGCTCCGCTCGGCGAGAGCGGTTTCAGGCCGGGGTCGTTGGCGAGCACCCAGGCGGCCATCGGGTTCTGGTAGCCCTGGTGGGCTGCGGAGCCGGAGATCCGCCAGGACCAGCCGCCGTCGGCCGCTCCGCCCCAGGCGAAGTACCAGGTGAGCAGGCCGAGTTGCTCGTTCGCCTTGGAGCTGCCACCCGGGCAGGCGGTGGAGCCGAGGCAGTTGCCCGCCTGCTTGAAGTACTTGTCGTAGAGCGAGTAGCGCAGGTAGTCGCCGAGCTTGGCGGCCTTGGCGAGGGTCGCGCTGATGGCCGCGCTCTTGCCCTGCGACTTGGCGAACTGCTCCGCCCAGTAGGCGGCCTGGACCAGCCGGGCGTCGGCGTCCGGCGCGTCGGTGTACTTGTACTGCTTGCTGTAGTTGCCGCCGCCGTCGTTGTACAGGCTGAGGAAGCCGGAGCCGCTGTTGCCGTACTTGAACAGGTCGCAGTCGGGCTGCGGCACGGTCTCCCAGACCGACTCCTCCGGGCCGCGCTGGAAGGTGTTGATCAGGCTGGGCTTGCTGGTGCCGTCCTCGCACTGGCCGAAGCCGTACTTGTTGTCGGTGTCCAGCAGCCAGGCCGGGGCGTACACGTCCGGGGTGCCGTAGGTGCTGTTCAGCTCGCCGGAGAGCGGGTCGGTGCCGACCGGCACGCCGCTGTTCAACTTGACCGGGTACTGGTCGGGTTGGGCCTTCTCCGGGCCGTACTGGGCGGGCTTGGCCGGGTTGTAGGTGCTCTGGCCGGGCTGCTGGGCGTGGCTGGGGATCAGGTTCGTCTCCAGGCTGGTCCAGGCGTTGTTGAAGGCCGTCCAGTCACCGGTCACCCGCCCGTAGTCGGCCTCCAGCCACAGCCAGTAGCTGTAGGTCTCGGAGGTGGTCTCGTGGCCGTAGTCGGGAGCCTCCACGACCAGGGTCTCCACCGCGTGGTACGGGATGCCCTGGGGGCTGAAGTACCCGTTCGCGGGGTTCTTGATCTTGCTGTAGAGGTCCAGGAAGTACTGGTCGTAGCCCGAGGTCTTCGCCGCCTCGGTCACCGTGACGGCGCCGGAGCCGAAGCCGGTGGCGGAGGCGGTGAAGGTCGCGGTGCCACCGACCTGGCCCGCGTCGGTGCCCGCCGCGACCGTGACGGTCTGCGGGACGTTCCAGTTGGCGGCGGTGAAGGTGAGACTGGCGCCGGACGTGACGCCGAGGTCCGGGTCGCTGCCGGTACGGGCCACCGTCACCGTGGTGTCGGCGGTGGGCGCCTGGGAGAGCGCGACGGTGAAGGTGCCGCTGTTCCCCTGCTGGACGGCGAGCGTGGCCGGGCTGACCAGCACGCTCGGGCCGGCCACCTTGATCGCGACCGGACTGGAGGTCGTGGTGGCGCCGGCGTCGTCGGTGGCGACGGCGGTGACCGAGTAGTCGCCCGCCGCCACGTTCGCCCAGTCGACGGTGTAGGGCGCGGTGGTGGCGGTGCCGATCAGGGTGTTGCTGCCCGCCGACGTCGAGGCGTAGAAGGCGACCTTCGCGACGGTGCCGTCCGCGTCGGCCGCGTCGGCGGACAGCTTCACGGTGGAGCCCGGGGTGAAGGTCTGCCCGGCGGCCGGGGAGGTGAGCGAGACGGTCGGGGGCTGGTCGGCGCCGCGGCAGGGGGTGCCGTTGACGGTGAAGGCGGTGGGGGCGGTGTTGGTGCCGGTGTAGGAGAAGTTGGCGCTGGTGGTGTAGGTGGCGCCGGGGTTGATGGTGGGGGCATAGGAGGGGTTGGTGACGGTGACGGTCTGTCCGCTTTGGGTCCAGTTGCCGTTCCAGCCGTTCTGGAGGGTCTGGTTGCCGGGGTAGGTGTAGCCGAGGGTCCAGCCGTTGATGGGTGTGGTGCCGGTGTCGGTGATGGTGAGGTTGGCGGTGAAGCCGCTGCCCCAGTCGTTGCCGACGGCGTAACTCACGCCGCAGGACAGGCCGGTGGCCGCCGAGGCGGGGGGTGCCGTGAGGGCGCCGCCCGCCGCGCCGACCAGGGCGAGCGCGGTGGCCGTCGCGGTGATGGTGAGCCGGTTGCCCCTGGCCCGCAGGGCTGTGCGTCGCATGCGTGTCCTCCAGACGGGTGGGGTTCCGCCACGCGGGTGGGGTGCGTGGCGGACGGAGGTGTGGCGACATCGTGGGGTGGCGTGCCCGGCTTGGGAAGCGCCCGCAGGGCTCGGCGGGCTCGACCGACGGGCCCGCCGGGCCGGGACCACAGCGGCGACCAGCGCGGAACCCCGGTCCCGGGGCAGCGGGGCCCGCAGCGCGGCGGCGTGTAACTTACAGCGGCCTGTGGGAGCGCTCCCGCGACTATTGACGGCGTTTCTCACGCCCTGGCTTCATGTGAACGGGATCGCCGCGCCCCATGTGGGCGCGTTCCCACCCGAGTTCCGCGATCCCGTCAGGCATCCCCACCCATCCGAAAGGACCCGGACGTGCCCCATACCGTCCTGCGTCGCCTGCGCACGGCAGCGGCCGCCACGCTGCTCGGCGCCACCGGTCTACTGCCGAACATCGGAGCCGCCACCCCCGCACACGCCGCCCCCTCTCCCGCGGCCGCCGTCCACGTCACCAACCCGTTCGCCGGTGCGACCGGCTACCTCAACCCCGACTACGCGGCCGAGGTCAAGGCCCAGGCCGCCGCCGACGGCGGCACGCTCGGCGCCCTCGAAACCCAGGTCGCCGCCAACCCCACCGCCGTCTGGATGGACCACATCGGCGCGATCACCGGCGACGCCACCCACCTCGGCCTCCAGGCCCACCTGGACCACGCGCTCGCCCAGCAGCAGGCGGGGGCCACCCCGGTCGTCTTCCAGGTCGTCATCTACGACCTGCCAGGACGGGACTGCGCCGCCATCGCCTCCAACGGCGAACTCCCTGCCACGGACGCCGGGTTGGCCACGTACGAGTCGCAGTACATCGACCCGATCGCGGCCGTCCTGGCCAACCCGAAGTACGCGGGCCTGCGGGTCGCGGCCGTCATCGAGCCGGACTCCCTGCCCAACGCCGTGACCAACCAGTCCAAGCCGACCTGCGCCACCGCCACCCCGTACTACGAAGCGGGCATCGAGTACGCGCTCAACAAGCTGCACGCGATCCCCAACGTGTACGACTACCTGGACATCGGCCACGCTGGCTGGCTGGGCTGGTCCACCAACATGGTGCCGGCGGGCAAGGAGTACGCCAAGATCGCCCAGGCCACCACCGCCGGGTTCGCCAGCATCGACGGCTTCATCAGCGACACCGCCAACACCACCCCGCTCACCGAGCCGTTCCTCACCAACCCCGACCTGACGGTCGGCGGGCAGCCGCTCAAGTCGGCCAACTTCTACCAGTACAACCCCGCGTTCGACGAGTACCACTACGACACCCAGATGTACGCCACCCTGGTGTCCAACGGGTTCCCGAGCACCATCGGCATGCTGGTCGACACCTCGCGCAACGGCTGGGGCGGCCCGGCCCGGCCCACCGCGCTCAACTCCAGCCCCACCACGGTGGACGCGTACGTCGCGGCCAACAAGGTCGACCAGAAGCCCTTCCGCGGCGACTGGTGCAACGTCAACGGCGCCGGCATCGGCGCCCGTCCGCAGTCCCTGCCGTACGGCACGGGCAACCCGATCATCGCGTTCCTCTGGGTCAAGCCGCCGGGTGAGTCGGACGGCGACTACCCGGACGCCTCCCACCCCCACGGCGACCCGCACTGCGACCCCAACGGCACCCAGAGCGACGGCAACGGCAACACCTACCCCACCGACGCCATCCCCGGTTCCAACGTCCCGGCCGGACAGTGGTTCCCCGTCCAGTTCCGGCAGCTGGTGCAGAACGCCTACCCGGCGTTCGGCGGCTCCAGCGGCAGCACCGGCCCGACCGCGCCGGCCGGACTGACCGTCACCGGCACCACCAGCAGCAGCGTCTCGCTCAGCTGGACGGCCGCCACCGCCCCGGCCGGCGTGACCGGCTACACGGTGTACCGGAACGGGACCAAGGTCACGACCGTGACCAGCACCAGCTACACCGACTCCGGGCTCTCCCCCGCCACCGCCTACCAGTACACCGTCACCGCCCAGGACACGGCGGGGAACGTCTCCCCCGCCTCCGCCGCGGTGACCGCCACCACGGCGGCGGCGCCGGGTGGCGGCGGAAGCAGCGGCTGCTCCGCCACCTACGCGGTCGGCAATGACTGGGGCAGCGGCTTCACGGCCAGTGTGACCGTTGCCAACACCGGCAGCACGGCCACCAAGTCCTGGACGGTCACCTGGAGTTGGGGCGGCAACCAGCAGATCACCAACAGCTGGAACGCCACCACCGCCCAGAGCGGCAACGCGGTGACGGCCGCCAGCCAGGCCTACAACGGCGCGCTGGCGCCCAACGCCACCACCAGCTTCGGCTTCCAGGCGACCTACTCGGGCGGCAACTCCGCTCCGACCCTGACCTGCACCGCGAGCTGATCTCCCCCGGCCGGGGCCGCGCCGGCGGCCCCGGCCCCCACCCGAGGAACTCCGCATGCCCCGAACCGTACCTCCCCGCACCCTGTCTCCTCGCACGGCGGCCCTCGCGGCCGCCACCGCCGGGTGCGCCGCCCTGGCAGCGCTCCCCCTCACCGGACCCTCCGCGACGGCGGCCACCGGCCTTTCCTGCAACGTGAGTTACGCCGTCGGCAACGACTGGGGCAGCGGCTTCACCACCAACGTCACCATCACCGACACCGGCACCACACCCATCAACGGCTGGACCCTCGGCTACACCTACCCCGGCAACCAGACCCTCCAGAACGGCTGGAACGGCAACTGGACCCAAAGCGGACAGACCGTCACCGTCACCAACCCCTCCTATGCCCCCACCATCAACCCCGGCGCCACCTACACCACCAGCGCCAACTTCTCCTACACCGGCACCAACACCGCCCCCACCGCCTTCACCGTCAACGGCACCCCCTGCGGGCCGCAGTCGAGCCCATCCCCGAGCCCCACGCCCCCGACCACCCCGCCGCCGACCACTCCTCCGCCGAGCGGGGCAGCCCCGGCCGTACACGTCGCGGGCAGCACGCTGGCGACGGCCGACGGCACTCCGATCACCCTGCACGGGGTCAACCGCTCCGGGGCCGAGTTCATGTGTGTCCAGGGCCACGGCATCTTCGACGGTCCGGCCGACCAGACGTCCGTCACCGCGATGAAGTCCTGGCGCATCAACGCCGTCCGCGTGCCGCTCAACGAGGACTGCTGGCTCGCCCACTCCAACGTCGACCCCGCCTACGCCGGCGCGACCTACATCAGCGCCGTCCGCAGCTATGTCGACCTACTGCACCGCAACGGCCTGGTGGCGATCCTGGACCTGCACTGGACCGACGGGGCGTACACCGGACCGTCCGCCGGCTGCTCCGACGCCAACGCGACCTGCCAGAAGCCCATGCCGGACGCCGCCGGCGCGCTCCCGTTCTGGACTTCTGTGGCGCAGACCTTCAAGGGCGACGACGCGACCGTCTTCGACCTCTTCAACGAGCCCTACCCGTCCCGCGCCACGGGGAGCGAGGCCGGCGGCTGGGCCTGCTGGCGGGACGGCGGCAGCTGTCCCGGAATCGGCTTCCGGGTCGCCGGCATGCAGGCGATGGTCGACGCGGTGCGATCGACCGGTGCGGACAACGTCCTGCTGCTGGGCGGCCAGGAGTACGCCAACGACCTCACCCAGTGGGCCGCGTACCTGCCGGCCGATCCACTGCACAACCTGGCCGCGTCCTGGCACTCGTACAACTTCAACACCTGTGCCAACGCCGCCTGCTGGGACGCCCAGATCGGCCCGCTGGCGGCCCGGGTGCCCGTGGTGACCGGGGAGCTGGGCGAGAGCGACTGCGCGCACGGCTACCTGGACACCCTGCTGCCCTGGCTGGACCAGCACGGCGTCTCCTACCTCGCCTGGGCCTGGAACACCTGGGACTGCGGCAGCGGCCCGGCCCTGATCAGCTCCTACGACGGCACCCCGACGGCCTTCGGGGCCGGCTACCGCGCCCACCTGGCCGACGGGTAGCAGACCTCGCCGATCAGGCGGACTCCCGCACCACCAGTTCCGTCGGCAGGACCGTCTGCCGGCGGAACCGGCCCGGCTGGGCGATCTCCTTGAGCAGCAGCTGGACCATCAAACGCCCCATCTCCTCGGTCGGTTGACGCACACTGGTGAGCGGCGGCTCGGTGTGCCGGGCCACCACGGAGTCGTCGAAACCGATCACCGCGACGTCCTGCGGCACCCGCCGGCCCGCCTCCCGCAGCGCCTGCAGCGCGCCCGCCGCCATCAGGTCCGAGGCGCAGAACACCGCGTCCAGGCCGGGCCGGCGGGCGAGCAGTTCCCGCGTGCCCTCGCGTCCGCCGCGCTCGGTGAAGTCCCCGTGGGCGACCAGCCCTTCGTCGGCGGGCACCGAGGCCTCGGCGAGCGCCTGCCGGTAGCCGGCCAGGCGCGCCGCGGCGCCCTCCATGTCGAGCGGTCCGGTGACCGTCCCGATGGCCGTCCGTCCCCGGGCGAGCAGGTGCCGGACGGCCGCCCGGGCCCCGCCCGCGTTGTCGGCGTGCACGTAGCTCAGCGGTTCCTCCGCCGAGCGGCGGCCGCCGAGCACGGCAGGCAGTTCGAGCCGCTCCAGCAGCTCGGGAAGCGGATCGTCCTCGTGCACCGAGACCAGCAGGACGCCGTCCACCCGGCGGGCGGTGAGGTAGCGGGTCAACCGTTCCCGCTCGTGTTCGTCGCGCACCAACACCAGCAGCAACTGGAGGTCGGTCCCCGCGAGTTCGGCGGAGACTCCGGTGATGATGTCGGCGAAGTAGGGTTCGGAGCTCAGTTTCGCGACGCTCTCCGGGATGACCAGCGCGACCGCGTCCGTCCGGGAGGTGACCAGGGAGCGGGCCGCCTGGTTGGGAACGTAGCCGAGCTCCGCGATCGCCCGCTCGACCGCCGCGCGGGCCTTGGCGCTCACCTTGGGCGAGCCGTTGACGACCCGGGACACCGTGCCCCGGCCCACTCCCGCCCGGGCCGCCACCGCCTCCAGGGTGGGGCGGGCAGCGGGTGGCTGCTGCGCGGCTCGGCTCATGATCCTTCTCCCGGCGGACGGCGGACGGCGGACGGCGGCGGGGCAGTCGGACGACACGGTCCGGTAACGGAGCCGATGTACGGCCTTGACACGCCCCCCCGCGGCGAAGCAATCTTCCCACATTGCTGTGGGAGCGCTCCCACCTTTGGCGCTCCATCCAGCTCCGAGCACCGCCGGCCGCCAGTTGCGCGGCGCAGTCATGGACCAACCCCTGGACGAGGAGATCCGGCCATGCGGAGCCCCGGCACCACTCACGGCGGCGGAGCCGCCACCACCCTCCCCACCCGCGACGCACGCAAGGCGCGCGACGCAGGCCACGCACGCAAGGCGCGCCGGCCACTGCCGATCGCCGCGACCGCGGCCCTGTGCGCCCTGCTGGTCGCCGGCTGCGACAGCGCCGGCTCGACCACCACCGCCGCCCCGGGCGGCAAGATCACCCTGACCGTCGGCGACTACGGCACCTTCGGCTACAAGGAAGCAGGCCTGTTCGACGCCTACATGCGGGAGCACCCCGACATCACCATCGTGGAGCACAGCGTCGAGCAGGAGGCCGACTACTACCCGGCCCTGCAGACCCACCTCGCCTCCGGCAGCGGTCTGGACGACATCCAGGCGGTCGAGGTCGGCCGGATCGCCCAGGTGGTGAAGAAGCAGGCGGCCAAGTTCGTCGACCTCGGCAAGGCGGACGGGGTCGACAGGAGCGCCTTCCTCCCGTGGAAGTCCCAGCAGGCCACCACCGCGGACGGCCACACCATCGGCCTGGGCACCGACATCGGACCGATGGCGATCTGCTACCGCAAGGACCTGTTCCAGCAGGCCGGGCTGCCCACCGACCGCGAACAGGTCGCCAAGCTCTGGCAGGGCGACTGGGCCAAGTTCGTCGAGACCGGCAAGCAGTACCAGGCCAAGGCCCCCGCCGGCACGTTCTTCACCGACTCCGCCGGCGGCCTGTTCAACGCCGTGGTGTCCTCCAGCACCACCCAGTACGACAGCAGCAGCGGCCAGCTGGACTACAAGAACAGCCCCACGGTCAAGACGGCCTGGGACCTGTCCACGGGTGCGATCCAGGCCGGGATCAGCGCCGGCCTCAAGCAGTTCGACACACCGTGGTTCCAGGCCTTAGCCAACTCCCGGTTCGCCACCGTCGCCTGCCCGTCCTGGATGACGGCCATCGTCGCCGACAAGTCCGGGAGCGCCAACAAGGGCAAGTGGGACATCGCCGCCCCTCCGGCCGCCGGCAACTGGGGCGGCTCCTTCCTCACCGTACCGAAGGCGGGCAAGCACCAGAAGGAGGCCGAGGCGCTCGCCGCCTGGCTCACCGCACCCGCGCAACAGGCCAAGGTCTTCACCACGGTGGGCAACCTGCCCTCCAACCTCAAGGCGCTGGGCCAGCCGGAGGTGCAGAACGCCAAGCTCGACTTCTTCGGCGACACGCCCACCGGCCGGATCTACGCCGCCACCGCGCAGTCCATCCAGCCGACCGTGATCGGCGAGTGGGACGGCCTGGTCAAGGACACCCTCACCAACGGCGCCCTGCTCAGCATCGAGCAGCACCAGAGCGACCCCGCCAAGGCGTGGAGCAACGCGGTCAAGGAGATCGACGACAAGGTCAGCGACTGACGGCCGGCCCCGTTCTCCAGAGAGCGTTCTCCAGAGAGGTCACCACCATGCTCGACGAGGCCGTCCCGGCCACCGCCCCCGGCCCGCCACGCCCCGCTCCCCCGCCTCCCAGCCCCTGGCGCACCCGGCTCTACCGCTGGGACCTCAAGGCCTCGCCGTACCTGTACGTCGCACCGTTCTTCGTCTGCTTCCTGGCGTTCGGCCTGTTCCCGCTGATCTACACCGGCTGGGTTTCGCTGCACAGCGTCGACCTCCAGACGCCGGACCGGATGCAGTGGCGAGGCTTCGACAACTACACCCGGCTGTTCCACGACGACCTGTTCCGCAACGCCCTGCGCAACACCGTCACCATCGGTGTGCTGTCCACCGTGCCCCAGCTGTTGATGGCCCTCGGCCTGGCGCACCTGCTCAACTACCGCCTGCGCGGCCGGGGCTTCTTCCGGATCGCGATGCTCGCGCCCTACGCGACCTCGATCGCGGCGGCGACCCTGGTGTTCACGCTGCTGTTCGGGCGGGACTACGGGATGATCAACTGGCTGCTGGGCCACCTGGGCCTCGGCCACGTCGACTGGGAGGGCGGCACCTGGAGCTCCCGGATCGCCGTCTCCACGATCGTCACCTGGCGCTGGACCGGCTACAACGCCCTGATCTACCTCGCCGCCATGCAGGCCGTCCCGCACCACCTCTACGAGGCTGCGGCGCTCGACGGCGCCAACCGGTGGCAGCAGTTCCGGCACGTCACCGTACCGTCCATCCGGCCCACCATCCTGTTCACCATCGTGGTCTCCAGCATCGGGGCCACCCAACTCTTCGGCGAGCCGCTGCTGTTCGGCGGCGGCGCGACCGGCCACAGCGGCGGCTCGGCCCACCAGTACCAGACCCTCGGGCTGTACCTGTACGACCAGGGCTGGTACGCCTTCCACCTCGGCCGGGCCGCCGCCGTGGCCTGGACGATGCTGCTGATCCTGCTGGCCATCGGCGCGCTCAACCTCGCCCTGGTCCGCATCCGCCGCGCCCGGAACGGGGGTTGAGCACCGATGGCCGTCAACCGGGCACGACGTGCGGGAGCACGCGGCCTCACCGGGGCCGGACCGTTCACGTACGCGGTGCTGGTCCTCGTCGCCGTCCTGTCCCTCTTCCCGCTGTACTGGACCCTCGTCGGCGCCTCGACCTCCGGCAGCCGGATCGCCCAGACCCCGCCGCCGCTGCTGCCCGGCGGGAGCCTGTGGCACAACCTCGACATCGCCTGGAACCAGGTCCACATGGGCCGGGCGCTGCTCAACTCGGTGGTGGTGGCGGGCTGCGTCACCGCCAGCACCGTGCTGTTCGCGACCCTGGCCGGCTTCGCCTTCGCCAAGCTGCCGTTCCGGGGCCGCAACCTCCTGCTGAGTCTGGTGGTGGCCACCATGACCGTGCCCGCCCAGCTGAGCGTCATCCCGCTGTACCAGATCATGGCGCAGTTGCACTGGACCGACCGGTTGCAGTCGGTGATCCTGCCCAACCTGGTCGCCGCGTTCGGGGTGTTCTTCATGCGGCAGTTCCTGTCCGAGGCGCTGCCGATCGACCTGGTCGAGGCGGCCCGGATGGACGGCGCTAACAGCCTGCGGATCCTGTGGAGCGTGGTGCTGCCGATCGCCCGGCCCGGGATGGCCGTGCTCGGCATGCTGGTCTTCGTGCAGTCCTGGAACGACTTCTTCTGGCCGATGATCGCGCTGAGCCAGAGCAATCCCACCGTCCAGGTCGCCCTGGCCGGTCTCGGCGGCGGCTCGTACGACTCCGACCAGGCCGTCATCCTCACCGGCTCGCTGCTCGGGACGGCACCGCTGCTGCTGGTGTTCGCCCTGCTGGGCAGGCAGGTCGTCGGCGGCATCACCGCCGGCGCCGTCAAGAACTGATTGTTCGTCAATTCCCCTTAGCGAAACCGGAGAATCCAGCCATGACTTCCGCACGGACCGGGGTGTCCCCGGTCGACACCACCGCAGCCGCCTTCCCCGCCGACTTCCTCTGGGGAGCCGCGACGGCGGCGTACCAGATCGAGGGGGCCGTCGACGTGGACGGCCGGGCCCCCTCGATCTGGGACACCTTCAGCCGGACCCCGGGACGGACGGCCGGTGGCGACACCGGCGACCGGGCCACTGAGCACTACCACCGCTACCGGCAGGATGTCCGGCTGATGAGCGAACTGGGCCTGGGCGCCTACCGGTTCTCGGTGTCCTGGTCCCGGGTGCAGCCCACCGGACGCGGGCCGGCCGTCGAACGCGGCCTGGACTTCTACCGGCGGCTGGTGGACGAGTTGCTGGAGCACCGCATCGAGCCTGCGGTGACGCTCTACCACTGGGACCTCCCACAGGACTTGGAGGACCTCGGGGGCTGGCCGGTCCGCGACACCGCGAGGCGGTTCGCGGACTACACCGCGCTGGTGGCGGACGCACTCGGCGACCGGGTGAGCCTCTGGACCACCCTCAACGAGCCCTGGTGCTCGGCCTTCCTCGGTTACGGCTCCGGGGTGCACGCCCCGGGCCGGGCCGACTGGACGGCCGCCCTGCGCGCTGCCCACCACCTCAACCTCGGCCACGGCCTCGCGGTCGAGGCGCTGCGCGCGGCCCTGCCCCGGGACGCGCGGATCGCCGTGTCACTCAACCTGCACGAGGTGCGGCCGCTCTCCGAGTCCGTCGCGGACCGCGAGGCCGCACGCCGGATCGACGCGGTGGGCAACCGCGTCTTCACCGGACCGATGCTGAACGGTGGCTACCCCGTGGACCTGGTCGTCGACACGGCACACCTGGTCGACTGGCCGACGCTGATCCACGACGGCGACCTTGCCACGATCGCCCGGCCGATCGATCTGCTGGGCATCAACTACTACACCCCCACCGTGGTTTCGGCCCTGCCGGACGGACCGGCCCCGGACACCGCGGCCGCGGGCGAGGCGGGCCACGGCGACGGCGCCCAGTCCCCCTTCGCCGGCTGCGCCGACGTGCTCTTCCACCGAGCGCCCGGCGAGCGCACCGCCATGGGCTGGCCGATCGACCCGAGCGGCCTGACCGACCTGCTGCTGCGCCTCCACCGCGAACACCCCGGGCTGCCGTTGCTGGTCACCGAGAACGGTGCCGCCTTCGACGACCGTCTGACGCCGGAGGGCGCGGTGCACGATCCGCAGCGCATCGAGTACCTGCGCGGGCACCTCGACGCCGTCCGGCGGGCGATCGCGGCCGGCGCGGACGTACGGGGCTACTTCCTCTGGTCGCTGATGGACAACTTCGAGTGGGCGTACGGCTACGGCAAACGGTTCGGTCTGTACTACGTGGACTACGCCACCCAGGCCCGGATCGCCAAGGACAGCGCCCGGTGGTACGCGGAGGTGATCCGCCGGGGCACGCTCCCTGACCTGGGTGTGTGAGCACGTCCGGATCCCTTGACGCCGGTCGTTCGACCGGCGAAGCTGGCAGCGGTGGGTGGACCGGGGCGCGATGGGTTCCCGGCGCGCGATGAGTTCGGGGTGCGGTTCCCGTATCGAGGATCGATCCAGGACGGCCCCATGTCCCAGCCCTTCCCCAGCACCGACCCCGCTCCGACACTGGCCGAGGTCGCCCGTCGGGCCGGTGTCTCCATCGCGACCGCTTCCCGGGTGCTGAACCGTTCCGCCCGGGTCTCCGCCGACGTGGCGGCCCGGGTGGAACGGGCGGCGCGCGAGCTGTCGTACGTCCGCCGTCGAGCTCCCAGCACCCGCGGCACCGGCGTGGTGGCCGTCGTGGTCTTCGCCGATCCGCTGCAGTACCACGCGGACGCCTTCCCGGTGCGGCTGCTGGCCGGCCTGCGGCGCTCCCAGCCCGGCGCGGAGCGGGAGTTGGCCGTCTTCACGGTGCCCAGGCGCTCGCGGCGGCCGCCGCTGGTGCGCTACCTGTGCGGCGGCCACGTCGACGGCGTGCTGCTGGTCGGCCCCTGGGGCGACACCGCGCTCATCCGGCTGCTGCACGCGGCCAAGGTCCCCGTGGTGTCGCTGGGCCGGCCGCCGGAGCCCGGCACGGTGGCGTTCGTGGACGCGGACAACCTCACCGGCGCCAGGGAGGCGGTGCGGCGGCTGTGCGCGTCCGGGCGCCGCTCGGTGGCCACCATCGCCGGGCCACCGGACACCGCCGCCGGCGCGGACCGGCTGGCCGGCTACCACCAGGCGATGGCGGCGACGCTCTCGTGCCGGCCCGCCGTGGCGTACGGCGACTTCAGCAGCGCCTCCGGTGAGCACGCGATGCAGTGGCTGCTGGACCAGCGCCCCGAGCTGAACGCGGTCTTCGCCGCCTCAGACCAGATGGCCGCGGGGGCCCTCAGGACCTTGCGCCGGCATGGCCTGCGGGTGCCCCAGGACGTGGCGTTGATCGGCTTCGACGACGCCCCCGTCGCGGCACGCTGCCGCCCGGGCCTGACCACCGTCCGCCAACCGGTGGAGGAACTCGGCTCCCGCGCCCTGGAGTTGCTGCTGCGCAACCCGGCACGCGGCGAATCGGTGGTGCTCCCCACCCGGCTGGTCGTCCGGGCCTCGGGCTGAACGCGCCGCACTCGCTGCGCCTCATTCCTGTGGTTCGTTTCCACTTGTTCGCATCCCTTGTACGGCGGTGGCAGCAATGAGAGCGTTAACCAATGAGAGCGTTAACACGTCCTTGCGTGTCGCGTCCTGAACTCGCGTCAACTGCCCAGTCCCAGAAGCTGGCACGTCGGGTAAAGGAGCGCTGGCCGAGCTGCCGCGTCGTCGTCGGGGACAACGACGTCAGCCACCAGCAGGAGCCGCTGTTCGCCGAGGCGCCCTGGCTGTACGTGCCGGTGCACGGCGAGGGCGAACTGCGGTTCCGCGACCTGCTGCACACCTTCCTGACCGACGGGGACCTCGCCGCGATCCCGACCCTTCACCTCCGCACCCCCGCACCGCACCGGATCGCAGCGGAGTCGGTCGTGATGAGCGAAACTTTCGAAAGGCCTGTGGGCTTGTAAGTTACCGCTCACCCCGGGGAAGTCAGCGGGAATCCCGCTGGCTGCATAGGCCGTTAAGCTCCCGACCAGGTCCTTTCTTGAGAGGAGCAGGACTGGTCGCGGTCGACACTTTCGCTTGCCCTGCCGAAAGTGTTGACAGCTTGTCGAGTGCAGGCCAACACTATCGTGCGGTTGGCCGCGGCTCCGGACCTCGGCCACAGTCGCCAACTCGCGCTGCGAAGCACGCTGTTGACGAACCACCGGTTTTCCCTGTGCCGCTGCCGCCATGCGGTGTCGCTCGGCCGACCCATCCGTTCACGGTCATCGGTGGCGCAGGGTCGCACCCCCGCACCCCCCACCCATCGGCAGAACGGATCATCCCGTGAACCCTCCCCACCCCAAGAGCCGCAGGGTTGGCCGCGTCCGGCAGTTCGCCGGCAGGGCGCCCGTCCTCGTCCCGGCCCTCGCGGTCGTCCTGCTCCTGCCCGGCACCGCCGACGCCGCGACCGTGACCACGAACCGGACCGGCAGCGACGGCGGGTACTTCTACTCGTTCTGGACCCAGGGCTCCGGCGCCGTCTCGATGTCGCTGAACGGCGGCGGCCACTACGGCACCTCCTGGACCAACGCCGGCAACTTCGTAGCCGGCAAGGGCTGGAGCACCGGCTCCCGCAACCCGGTGACCTACTCGGGCACATGGAGCACCAACGGCAACGCCTACCTGTCGCTCTACGGCTGGACCACCAACCCGCTCGTCGAGTACTACATCGTCGACAACTACGGCTCCTACAAGCCCACCGGCGCGTACAAGGGCACCGTCACCAGTGACGGCGGCACCTACGACATCTACGAGACGACGCGGTACAACGCCCCCTCGATCGAGGGCATCAGGACCTTCAACCAGTACTGGAGCGTCCGTCGGGCCAAGCGGACGGGCGGAACCATCACTGTCGGGAGCCACTTCGACGCGTGGGCCAGGTCCGGCATGAACCTCGGCAACATGAACTACGAGATCCTCGCCACCGAGGGCTACCAGAGCAGCGGCAACTCCGACATCACCGTGGGCTCCGCCCCCGGCGGGGGCAACGGCGGCGGCACGCCGGGCGGGGGAATCAACTCCGGCACGGTCTACACGCTCTCCGACGTGGCCGCCGGGCACGTCCTCGACGAGCCCGCGGGGCAGAACGGCAACGGCACCCAGCTCCAGGTGTGGGACGCCGGCGGCGCCGCCAACCAACAGTGGCGGGCCGACCGGAACGACGACGGCTCCTACACCCTCACCAACGTCGCCAGCGGCCGGGCCCTGGAGATCCCCGGCGGTCAGACCGGCAACGGCACTCCCGTCCAGGTCTGGGACTCCAACGGCGGTGCCAACCAGCACTGGAACTTCGGTTGAGCCGGGCCGCGGGGCACGCGGCATCCCTTGCGCAGCTCGCGTTAACGCTCACAAGCGTCTGACGGCTCATCCGCTCATGAAGGAGTTCCCCATGCGTGCACGAAAGTCCAACCGTGGGCAGTTGCCCACCGTGCTCACCGTCGTGGCGGCGCTGGTGGCCATGCTCGGCGTCACCACCGCACAGGCCGCC
The DNA here is from genome assembly GCF_027627435.1 of Kitasatospora cathayae. Classification (GTDB taxonomy): domain Bacteria; phylum Actinomycetota; class Actinomycetes; order Streptomycetales; family Streptomycetaceae; genus Kitasatospora; species Kitasatospora cathayae. The sequence continues at coordinate 359,598 of NZ_CP115450.1, forward strand.
GACACCGCTCGGGCAGCCACCAGCGGCGCCTTGCGCGGCGTGGGTTCCGGCCGGTGCCTCGATGTGCAGGATGCCAGCCGGAGCGACGGCACGTCCGTCCAGATCTACGACTGCTCGAACGGGGCGAACCAGCTCTGGACGTCGACCTCCGGCAACCAGCTGACGGTGTACGGCGACAAGTGCCTGGACGTTCCGGGCCACGCCACCACGGCCGGTACCCGGGTGCAGATCTGGAGCTGCAGCGGCGCCGCGAACCAGCAGTGGCAGGTCAACTCCGACGGCACGGTGGTCGGCGTGGAGTCCGGGCTGTGCCTGGACGTCACGGGCGCCGGCACCGCCAACGGCACGGCGGTGGAGATCTGGCCGTGCAACGGCGGCGGCAACCAGAACTGGACCGGCCTGTCCGCCTCGGCCCCGCCGGGCGGCAAATGTGCCCTGCCGTCGACGTACCACTGGTCGTCGACGGGCGCGCTGGCGCAGCCGGCGAACGGCTGGGTGTCGGTGAAGGACTTCACCGACGTGGTCTACAACGGCAAGCACCTGGTCTACGCCTCGAACGTGTCGGGGTCGTCGTACGGCTCGATGATGTTCAGCCCCTTCACCAACTGGTCGGACATGGCCTCGGCCCCCCAGACCGGGATGGGCCAGTCCGCGGTGGCGCCCACGCTGTTCTACTTCGCGCCGAAGAACGTCTGGGTGCTGGCCTACCAGTGGGGTCCATGGCCGTTCGTCTACCGCACGTCGAGCGATCCGACCAACCCCAACGGCTGGTCCGCGCCGCAGCCGTTGTTCACCGGCGGCATCCCCGGCGCCGCGCCGATCGACCAGACCCTGATCGGCGACGACCAGAACATGTACCTGTTCTTCGCCGGTGACAACGGCAGCATCTACCGGGCGAGCATGCCGATCGGGAACTTCCCCGGCAACTTCGGCTCGTCCTACACCACGGTCATGAGCGACTCGGTGAAGAACCTCTTCGAGGCGCCGCAGGTCTACAAGGTCAAGGGCCAGAACCAGTACCTGATGATCGTCGAGGCCCGGGGGGCGAACGAGCAGCGCTACTTCCGATCCTTCACGGCCTCCAGCCTGAACGGTTCGTGGACCCCGCAGGCCGCCAGCGAGAACAACCCCTTCGCGGGCAAGGCCAACAGCGGTGCCACCTGGACCAACGACATCAGCCACGGCGACCTGGTCCGCAACAACCCCGACCAGACCATGACCATCGACCCCTGCAACCTCCAGTTCCTCTACCAGGGCAAGTCCCCCACCGCGACCGGCCCCTACGACCAACTCCCCTGGCGCCCGGGCCTGCTGACCCTCCAGCGCCGCTGACCGGTGCCCACCATCGCAGAAGGGAACCCCCCAGCCGCCGCGCGCGAAGGCGGGACCGGGGGCCGCAGCGGCACCGGTGGTGCCGCTCACCGCGACGGCGCCGGCTGCGAGCCCGACCGTGCCGACGAGCTTCAGCATGCTGCGGCGGCTCGGCCCTTGATTGCCGTGGGACTGGGTCACTGGACTTGCCTTCCGATCATCGACGCTTCCTCGTGGGAGACGCCGAAATGTGATCGCTAACACACACGCGTAGGATTGCTGCACGTCCCCGCGAAACTCGGAGTCCACCGCCCTCGGGCCCCAACCGCACATCAGCCGAGGCCCCTCCCCCAGGCGCTGATCAGCGCCCGTCGTCGCGGGCCCGCAGGGCGGCGGAAAGAGCGGGGCCGATCGGGACGAGGAGATCCACGTTCCGGTCCCGGACCGTGCCCGCCGACTCCGGACCGCCGACCCGGGTCGGCTCGTTGGCGCTCAGCTCGCGGTGCGCGGCGGCCAGGTCCCACAGGCCGAGGTCGGCGCCCGGTTCGAGTGGCGCGGCGTGGTCGATCATCGTGGAGCGGATCACCAGGGTGTCCGTGCCGACGAGGAGTTCGAGCACGCGCGCCTGGGACGGCCACTCGCACAGGCCGGAGGTGATGACGTGCCAGAAGCCGCCGCCTCCGGATCGCCCCCTCGGCGTGACCGAGTTGAGGTGCTGATGACCGGCCAGCCAGAGCACGACGTTGCCGAAGCGGTGCAACAGCGCCTCGACCTCCTCGCCGAGCACCCGCGGCAGGTCCGAGTCCGGGTGCGCCGCCTCGTCCGGCCGTTGCACGGCGTTGTCGAACCTGTCCAGTCCGTGATGCGACGCCAGGACGACCACCCGGTCCCGGTGGCCCGTGCGGACCTCGACGCCCGCCGCGTCCCGGTAGGCGGAGTGCACCTCGATCAGACTCCGCTCCAGCCAGTCCCGCTGGCGCCGGCCGATGCTGCCGGTGACGTGGCCGGCCGGGTTGGTGGAGTCGAGCACGATCACCCGCACGCCCGGGATCTCGTCGTAGCAGTAGTGGGTCCGGCCCTCGGCGAGGTCGGCCTCACTGAACCCGTGCCCGCGGGGTGTGCCCGGGCTGTCCAGGTGCGCCCGGATGTACTCGGCCTTGCCGATGAGCCGCCGGTCCGCTCGCGGCTCGATCCCCCTCGCCGGCCCACCGGCCAGCACCGTAGGGTCCGCCAGGTACGCATCGCTCGGCGCCGGGGGAAGCTCGGCGGGTGCGGCGACCGGTCGCCTGCCTCCGGTCAGCAGGTCCTGGAACTCCGGTGCGACCGGTGCCCGCCCCTGGGCGAGGCAGTCGTGGTTGCCGAAGCAGGCCAGCCAGTCGACGCCGAAGCCCTGGGCGCGGAACGGCCCGGCCGCCGCCGCAAGCAGCCCCGGCCGGTCCGGGAAGCCGTACTCCCGCTTGTACCGGTCCTGCGACTCCGGCTCCGGGTTGTAGTAGTCGCCGGAGACCGTGTACGAGGGGATCGCCGCGGTCTCCCCGCTGCCCGCGACGCCGAAGGTCGGGTCGACGGTGTCGCCGCCGTGCATCAGCGCGAGGAATCCGCGCAGTTCGTTGAGCTGGGCGTTGTCAGTGTTGTCCCCGGTGGTGAGCACGAAGCGGACGGGCGCGCCCGGGTCCGACGCCAGCTTCGCCACGGTACGGGCCATCGCCTCGAACGCGTGGGTGGAGACGATCTCCTGCGGACGGTACGCCGGCACCATCCCGGCCCATCCCGCCCGGTCGGCGTACCGCTGGACGAAGTCGATCCGCCCCGGCGAGGCGAGGTCGGCGAGCTGGTAGTCGGTGACGTGCACGAACCGCAGTACGGAGGAGAGCTCCTGGGGCCGACGCACCGACAGTTCCTCGCGCACGAGGTGCGGTTCCCCTGGCGCGGGGGCGAGCCTGCGGTAGACCCGCTCACTGCCCCGGCCGAGCGCCTCGCCCGGGGCGATGGTGGCGTGGAGCGTGGTCACGACGGCATCGGTCAGTTCCGACATGGGAGTTCGGGTTTCCTGTCCTGGGAGTTCGCGATGTCCGCCGGCGACGAAGACTGCCGCACGCGCAGGTCGACCCGCACCACGACGTCCCGCCGGGCTGGAGGGCGCCCTTCGAGGGAATCGATCAGCAGGGTGGCCGCGCGACGGCCGATCTCACGCCGGTCCACCCTCAGAGTGGTCAGCGGCGGAGCGAGAAGGGCCGCCGTGGGGAGGTCATCGTGCCCCACGACGGAGAGGTCCTCGGGCACCCGCCACCCGAGGTCAGCGGCCGCGAGATAGACGGCCTGGGCGAGATGGTCACTGTTGGTGAGGAATGCGGTGGGTCGCCGTGATGGCGGCTCGGCCGACACCCGCCCGACGGCCTCCCGGGCGGCGTCCAGGCCCGGTTCGGTCTCGACCACGCGGGCGGCGAAGCCGGATTCGCGCGCGAGCGCCCGGAACCGCTCCGGGCGCTCGGGCTCCGGATCCTTGTCCGCCGGTGCGACGACCAGCGTCAGCTCCCGATCGCCGAGTTCGACCAGATGACGGACGGCCTGCGCGACGGCCGCGGCGCCGACGCCGCGCACGCTCATCACCGCGGCGCCCGCCTGGGGCGGCGGCGCGTTGAGCAGCACCAGCGGACACCGGTAGTCCTCGGCCCAATCGCCCACGGCCGGGCCGGTGCCGATCGGGGCGACCGCGAGGCCGTCCACCCCGCGGTCCTGGAAGGCGTGCAGCAACTCCCACTCACGGGAAGGATCGTACCGGGACGAGCCGATCATCACCTCGTAGCCGGCGGCCGCGCAGGCCCCGTCGAAGCCGTCGACCACGTCGAGGAAGAACGGGTTGTGCAGGTTGCGGATCAGCAGCCCCAGTACCTGGGACCGGTGGGTGCGCAGGGCGACGGCGGTGGCGTTCGGCCGGTAGCCGAGCTCTCCGACCCCCTGGTCGCGGAGTCCGTCCGCGAAAAGGTCGCGGTCTGACGCCGCCCGGGCCGAGGGGCCCACCGGAGCGATCCGGTGGGCACCTCCTCGCCACCCCCGAGGCCGGTCCGGCGGAGGGGATCACGCTCCGCCACGGTGCGGTGTGGCGAGCACCGGCGGGAGCACCCGGCGGACGGCGGCCCGCAGGTCCTGGGAGTGGCCGTACCGGAAGACCTGCTCGTCGACGTAGACCGCGAGGAAGAAGACCAGGGCGACGCCGAGGCCGATCACGGACGGATGGGAGCCGGCGGCGGGGGCCAGGATCACGGCCATGGCCAGCCACAGGAAGACGTTCGGCGTGCTCTGAGTGATGATCAGGTCGCGACCGATCCCGGCGGCCGGACGCCGCAACCGCAGGAACGCGACGGTCAGCAGCCTCAGTCCTGCGAGCAGGGCACCGGTGGCCGCCATGACCTGGACGAGTTCCCAGGTCAGGCGCGCGGCGTCGCGGGTGTCCGCAGGGGTGAGCGCGAAGGTGGCAAGTCCGGCGACCGGCACGAGGGCGAGGCCGCCGAGCCAGTTCCAGTTGGTGCTGAGGGCGCCGGCCCGGATCGGGTCACTGCGGCGCAGTACCTGCGCCCCGAGCCCGGGCAGGAGCAGGGCGACCAGCAGGACGGCACCGTAGGTGAACAGTGCCGCGCCGAGGCCGCCGCCCGGGTGGGTTCCCCGGGGCACGGCCACGGCGAGGGCACCCAGCAGCGCCACCGGCATGACGACCGAGGCCGCCACGGTGTGCCGCACCGCGAAGAAGTAGTCGCCGCCCCAGAGCAGGGACAGGGTCGGGACGATCAGGGCGGGCGGCAGCAGCAGGAACAGCCCGGCGAGTTCGAGCGGCAGGCTGCTCCCACCCCACAGCAGGGCCAGCCCGAGGGCGGACCGGGCCAGGAGCAGCGGCAGGGCGGGACGTATGCTGCCCGGCGTGCCGCGGAGGGTGTGCGGGTCGACGCGCAGCAGGGTGAAGAACGTGCCGACCCCGAGCAGCAGGGTCATGGCCGTGGAGAACGCCCACGGCGGCACGCGTACGCCGACGAGCAGTTGGACGGCGACGCCGGCGCAGGCCGCGAGGGCGACCAGCAGGGGCAGCCGGATCTCGACGATCTCGCCGAGGTCGTTGACCAGCCCGGCCGCGGCCGGTGCACCGGCCGCGCGCCGCAGGTCGTCCTCGGTCAGGGGGCGGGCATTGGGGATCTTCAGATCGCGGTACCGCTCGGGGGGCAGCTCCGCGGCGGCGAGCCACGATGTACTTGTGGGCGACGACGAGTACGGTGCGCCCGGCGTTGGACGCGGGCAGCAGCACGTCGCGGTAGTAGCCGGCGACCCGCTCGTACATCGCCCGCCAGCTCTCTCCGCCGGGCGGAAGGCCGGTGTGCGAGTGGAACGCCTCGGTGTAGCCGGCGAAGCCGATGCTCTTCTTGACCAGGCTCTTGTTGCGGCCGCTGAAGATCCCGAAGTCGCGTTCCACCAAGGCGTCGCTGACCACCAGTCGGCCGGGGCCGCGCTGCTGGCCGGCGATGACGATGTCGGCGGTGCGGCGGGCCCGGTCGAGGGTCGAGACGTGCACCTCGTCGAGGTCCAGGCCGAGCGCGGCGACCCGCCGAGCGGCGTGTTCGGCCTGGCGGACGCCGAGGTCGGTGAGCGGGGTGTCCAACTGCCCGGCGAAGCGGTTCTGTTCGTTGGCCTGGGATTCGCCGTGGCGGATGAAGTACAGGGGCATGGGCGTCCTCTACGCGTGGGAGCGATGCACGGACTTGAGGTGACCCAGTCAAAAGGCTATGAAGTTGAACCGTCAAGCAAAAATGTTAGCGTTAACGCAAGCGACACAACGGGCTCGGCGGAGCCCGTGCCTTGGAGCGCCCTGAGCGCAGGTGCTAACCGGCGGCGTGTTCGGCGTTCAGCAGCGGGTCAGCCGCACCGAGAGGCCGTCATGGGTGTACAGCGGCGTCGCCCGGTACCCGGCAGCCTCGACCGTGACGCTGTCGAAGCCGCCCTGAAGCACACGCCCGCCGATCACCGGCAGCACCACGTCCTCGCCCACCTCGAGGGTGTCCGTCTGCCGCAGGACGAGCTGCGCACCGCGGCCGAGCGTCACCCGGCCCTCGACCGTCAGGGCCGGGGCGTGGCAGTGGTGGAGCGTCAGCTCCAGCCACGTCCCGGCGGGCGACTGGAGGTAGTCGCCGTGCACCCGGACGGCTCCACGCTCGGCGTCCATCCGCAGGGTGCCGCCGCCGGACCTGGACGTCGCCGCGCCCGAGGGCGTCGCGGGAGCCGGCCGCGAGGACCCCGCCCGCCACCACGGTGGGGCCGGTGTAGCGGTTGGTGCCGATCAGGGTCAGCGTCCCGGTGCCGCGCTTGGTGAGGCCGCCTGGTCCGGCGATGTCGTTGCGCCAGGCGTCGGCCGTGCGGAACCCGCCGTCGGCGGCGTTCAGCTCCACCGTCACGTCCCGCTCGAACGCGCCGTAACTGTCGGCCGCGGCGAACAGGTTGAGCCGGCCCCACATCTCCGGGCCGTCCAGCAGGACGTAGCCCGAGGGCAGGGCGGTGGTGCGCAGCACCTCGCGGCGCTGGGCGGCGTCCAGGTAGGGCAGGCGGGTCTCCAGCAGGACTTCGGCGCCCTTGGGCACGGTCATCGGGACGTTCCGGCCGCTGCGGCGCAGGACGTACGTCAGCCGCGGCGTGACCTGTGCGGCGTTGGCCGCGCGCTCGGCGTACGGGGTGTCGGCGGTACGGCCCGGTGGGCGAAGGCGTACAGGGTGTCGGCGGTGCTGCCGGTCTTCGACCGGAAGTACGCGGCCGCCTGGCTGCGGGCGGCGGCCTTGAGGACGAATTTGCGCGGATCGGCGAGGGTGGCGGCGGCGAGCGCGGTGACGAGCGTCCGGCCGCCGATGACGTCGAGCGGGGAGTGCATCCCGGCGGTGATCCGGGTGGCTGAGCTCTAAGGCCCGGGTGATCAGCTCCTGGAACGCTCGGGCACCGCGTACGCCAGGGCCAGCGCGGACAGGTGGAAGGCGTTGGTGTGACCGCTCACAAAGCCGTCGTCGTCGACCGGAGAGGTGCTCCGCTGGCGGAGCAGTTGCGGGGCGACGACGACGTCCGAGGCGTAGACCGGGTAGCCGAGGGCGTCGGTGGCGCCGGTGTCGACCACCGCGCTGTCCTCGTTGAGGCGCCAGGGCCGCGGGTAGCGGAAGGCGTACTTGGAGCGTTGCCGGAGGCGTACGGCCCGCGCAGCGTGTTGACCGGGTGACCACCTGCCCCAGCTCCGAGTCGACGGCCCCGGGGCCGAGCGCGGAGCCGGCGGGCGCACCGGCGGGAACGGCGTCGTCGTCCTTCGCGGGCGGGGTGGAGTCGGGCGCGGTGGCGATCGAGGTGACGGCCTTGGCACCCGTGCGGTACAGGTCGGCGAGCGGGTCGAGGCCGGCGATGACGGCGTAACTCTGGTGCTGGCGGTCGCAGATGAAGGCCTCCCGGGCCCGCGCCGCGGTGCGCAGGGTGGTGGTCCACACGCAGTAGCGCACGTTGGCGCGCAGCACGTCGGCCATGAGCGGCGAGCCGTCGTTCCAGGAGGCGCCGGTGTGCCAGACCCGGTTCATCCCGGTGAGGATGCGCACGGCGGCGTTCCCCTCGGGGTGAGGTCGGCCATCGTGTTGGTCGCGTAGGAGTCCACGAAGGCGGCGCCCTGGACCGGACCGGCGGGCGTGGCGGCCGCCCGCTGCGGGGCGGCCGGCAGGTTCAGGGTGGTGGGCGCGGTGAGGATGCCGACCGAGGTGGCGGCGGAGTGGCGCAGGAAGCGGCGGCGGTTCAGGGTGGGCTGGTCGGTCATGGCTGTCTTCCTGCGGTGGTGCGCCTGGCGGGCGGAGCGGTGTGCGGGAGGAAAGGGGGATCCCCGGCCCGGGTGGCGGCCCGGGCCGGGGACGTGCGGGGGGGGTGGTGCGGGGACGTTCCCGGGGTCAGCGGCGGGTGAACAGGAAGCCGAGCTTGTCGACCTCGTCGCCGGAGCGTCCCTGGAACCCGGCGAACTGCCAGCCGTCGGGCGCGGTGCGGGTCACGCAGTCGGCGGTGGTGGTGCCACCGGTCAGGGTGCGGCCGAGGTTGGTGCCGAAGGAGGCGTAGAAGATGCGGGTGTGCCCGTTGTACGAGCCCTGGCAGAGGGTCGCCGAGTTCACGTACTCGCCGCTGCTCAAAGTGAGCGAGGAGGCGGTGCCGCCGGTGCCGCCGTGGGTGAGGGCGGTGCCGTCGGCGAGGGTGAGGCCGACCTGGTCGACCCGGCTGCCCGCCCGCAGGCTGATCGTGGTGGCCCGGGCGCCGGCCGGTACGCGGTCGATGTCGTCGTAGAAGTCGCCGTGCGGGCCGCCGAACTGTTCGCTCGCCAGGTAGTCGGGGTTCCGGCTCCAGGTGAAGCCCACGGCGACCGGGTCGTGGTCGGAGAGCATCTTGCCGGATCCGTCCAGGAAGTCGGCGTGCTTGTTGGCGTACGAGGTGGCGGTCAGCGAGACCAGCGGGCTGCTGCGGTAGAGCACCTTGTCGACGATCTCGCAGGTGTCGGTGGGCGCGTTCTGGTCGCACAGCAGCGGGTCGGCGCCGCGGGCCGGCGCCACGCCGCCGCGCTCCAGCTGCACCCAGGCGTCGGTCAGCCGGTTGTCGGCGGCGAAGGCGGCGATGGTGTCGTCGGCCCGGGTGTAGCGGGTGTTGGTGTCACCCATCACGACGACGGCGTTCCCGGCCGAGTGGGTCCTGATGTAGCCGGTGAGCTGGGCCAGGTTGGCGGCGCGGGCGGCCTCGTCGCCGGGCTCCGTGCCCGCGTTGGCGTGGAGGTTGTAGAAGTCCACGTACACGCCCTCGGCCAGCCGGGTCCGCATGAAGGTGAAGCCCTTGGGGGTCAGGCAGTCCCCGGAGTCCAGCTGGCAGTCCTTCCACTTGACCCGCTCGAAGTCGTCGCCGTCGTAGCCGAGGCCGGACAGGGTGTTGAGGCCGCTGCCGATGCCCGCCCCACCGCTGGTCGCGGTGCGGTTCGGGTGGGAGTCGGCGGCGTACAGGAACGCGTGGTAGTTGAAGTCCTCCTGGACGTGCACGATGTCGTACGGCGCGAGCCGGGCGCCGATGGCGGTGGTGCTCCTCTGCCGCTCGGTGGAGGAGCTGTTCACCACCTGCGGGAGGCCGGCGACGTTGTAGGTCAGCGTGGAGAACGATCCGCCCTCGGCAGCGGGTTGCGCGGCCGACACCTCGGTGGCGGCTCGCGCGACCGGCGCACCCATGAGGCCGCCGAGCGCGGTCACGGCGGCGAGCGCGCCCACGAGGGCGGTGCAGGCGAAGGGCAGTCGGGGGCGGGGCTTGGACATCAGTGCTCCGATCGGAGTACGACCACGGATTCCGGTGCCCGGAGCGTAGGAGCGAACCATGAGCGCGTCAACATCGCCGATGATCCCTCATATTGCCGCTGACCTGGGAGTTTATGATGACATGCCAAGCCTCCTCAAAGGATTTTGTTAGCGTTAACAGATCGTTCACTTCTCCTCCGGCCAGCTCCCCGGGTCAGTAGCCGTAGATCAGGTTGTAGGCGACCTGCGGCAGGAACTGTCCGGCCGTCGAGCCCGCGCCGGTGCCGCAGTTGCCGTCGGACTCGCCGGGCGCCTTGATCCACAGCAGCATCTCGGCACCGCCGCCGACCTGCGTGGGCGTGCCGATCCTGCGCCCCGCCGCGTTGCACCAGTTGCCGTCGGATCCGTTGCCGTTGCGGCTGGTGTCGATGACGTACGGCTTGGTGAACCCGTTCGCCGACCGCAGGGCCGCGTTGACGGCCTTGGCGTACGCCGTGTTCTGCGCGGTGCCGATGTAGTTGGAGACGTTCAGCGAGAACCCGTGTGCCCCGCTCACCCCGGCCGCGACCAGGTGCTGGGCCATGGTCCCGGCGCTCATCCAGGCGGGGTTCCCGGCATCCAGGTAGAGCCGGGTGTTCGGGGCCTTGGCGTTGAACTGCGCGATGGCGTTGCGCAGCATCCCGTTGCGCTCGGCGATCTGGTCGGCGCTCATGCAGGTCTGGTCGCCGAGCGCGTCGGGTTCGAGGACGACCACGGCCGGCCGGTTGCCGATGCCACTGGCGAAGGCGGCGATCCAGGTGGCGTACTCGGCCGCGGAACCCGCGCCACCGCCGGACTGGCCGGCGCAGATGTCCCGGTCGGGGATGTTGTACGCCACCAGGATCGGCAGCTTGCCCTTGGCGGCGGCCGCGCCGACGTAGGCGCCGGTCGCCGTCCCGATGGTGCCGCTCCAGTTGCCGAACCAGCGCGCCGTCGGCACGTCGGCGATCGACGACCGGATGGCGGCGGCGCGGCCGTCGCCGGGGTTGGCGTTGAGCCACTGCTGTGCGGTGGATTCGGGATCCACGTAGAAGCCGCTGGTCGCAGCGGTGGGGGTGCTGACCTGGGCGGCTGCGGGCTGGACCGCGGCCGGCAGGGCGGTGAGCGCGGGTGCCATGAGCAGGGACAGCCTGCGGAGCGAACGACGCATGGTGCTTCCTCCACTTGGTGGGGGCGGGAGTGGGGGGTGGAAGCGCTTCCAGCTCTCAGGATGATTGGGCCCGCGCCGACCCGATGTCAAGGCCCTGTCATGAACTCCGCGCCAACCTCAAATCAGCGGCCACAGAAGCGAACTCACGGATGTTCAGGTTGCGCGACCCTGATCGCGCCTAGTGTGGAAGCGCTTCCGGCCGACGAATGCCCCGGCGTCGGCCGACCGTCCCCGGGGCACGGGATGTCCACGGGACCACCGTCCGGGGAAATCGCCCGCCCGCGACAGGAGGATCGACGATCGCGATGGAGACGTCTCCGCGACGCCAGCCGACTCTGGACGAGGTCGCCGCCCGGGCCGGAGTCTCCCGCACGGCGGCCTCCCGCGTCATCAACAACGTGCCGCACGTGAGCGCGGCCAAGCGCGCCGCGGTGGAGCGGGCGGTCCGCGAGCTCGGCTACGTGCCGAACCCGACCGCACGGGCGCTGGCGACCCGGCGCGCGGGCACGGTCGTGCTGGCGGTGTCCAGCGCCGAACCCGGACTGTTCGCCGACCCGTTCTTCGCCGAGGTGACCGTGGGCGTCGGTTCCTTCCTCGACCGGACGGACCTGGACCTGGTCCTGCTGCTGGCCGACACGCCCCGCGGCAAGGAACGCCTGCGGCGCATCCTGAGCTCCCGGCGGGCGGACGGCGTGATGCTGATGGCGGTGCGCGGCGACGACCCCCTGGGCCGGCTGGCCGAGCGGACGGACCTGCCCGTGGTCTTCGGCGGCCTGCCGTTGACGGGCACGCCCCGGTGGTACGTGGACCCGGACAACCGGGGCGGCGCCCGCCTCGCCGTCGAGCACCTGGTCCGCGGTGGACGCCGGAGCATCGCGATGATCACCGGACAGGTCGATCTCCAGGCCTCCGTCGCCCGTGAACAGGGCTTCCGCGAGGCACTGGTGCTGGCCGGTCTGTCCCCCGCCGGTGTGATCCCGGGCCGCTTCACCCAGGCCGGCGGCGAGGCCGCGATGGAGCGGCTGCTCGCGGACCGTCCGGACCTCGACGCGGTGTTCACGGCCAACGACGGCATGGCGCTGGGAGCGCTGCGCGCCCTGCGCCGACTCGGCCGACGCGTCCCCGAGGACGTCGCCCTCGTCGGCTTCGACGACCTCGCCGACGCCACGTACGCCGACCCGCCACTGACGACCGTGCACCAGCCGGTGCGCGCGCTCGGGCTGGAGCTGGCCCGGATGCTCGTGGCGGTCATCGAGGGCCAGGACCCGAGCCCCCTCGTCCTGCCCACCCGCCTGACGATCCGGGAGTCCGCCCCCTCGACGTCCGGCTGATTCCACCGGAGAAAGACCGACCACGGCGGCAACCTTTCCGATCCGGGCGGCCACCAAGGGGTGCACCGACAACGGCGGGGCCGCTCCGACGGCGGTGCGGGCGTGCCGGGCGGCCACCCCCGGCATAGCCTTGCCGACGACGCCCGCCCGCCCGCCGCACGGTGGCGGTGCGCGAAGCAGCAACACCCTTTCCTCGGAAGACAGTTCATGCGCGCGGTGGCCTACGACTCGTATGCCCCGGACAACTCCCGGCTGAAGTACGGCGAGGTGCCCGACCCCAAGGTCGGCCCCGGACAGGTGCTGATCGAGGTCCGGGCGGCCTCCGTCAACCCGGTGGACTGGAAGGTCATGGCAGGCGGCCTGGACGGCATGATGGACACCGTCTTCCCCGTCATTCCTGGCTGGGACGTGGCCGGGGTGGTCACCCGCACCGGCCCGGACACGCCCGAGTTCGCCCCGGGGGACGAGGTGATGGCCTACGCCCGCAAGGACGTCGTGCAGGCAGGCACCTTCGCCGAGTACGTCGCGGTGGCCGCACCCGCGGTGGCGTGCAAGCCCTCCGGGCTCGACTGGGCGCGGCGCGGCCGGAGTCCGGGACCTGGTCACCGCTCTGCCGGCGCGCGCCGACGGGAGGTTCTGGGTCGGCAGCGTCACCAAGATCGCCCTGCTACTCGACCGCCCTGCTGCGCATGGCGGACGGCAGCCGCCAGTTCGCGCTGTCCATCAACGTGTACGACGACGGTGACCCCGAGAAGTCCCTCCGGCTCCACCAGGCCCTCGTCGAGAGGGCCCTCTGCGGCAGGTGAGCGTGGACGGGCCCCGCGCCCTCGGGCTACTCCTGCTTCTCGCCGGAGGCGTAGCGGGAGATGATCAGCGCGATGATGATGATCGCGCCGTTGAGGAACTGGTTCCACAGCGGCGGGACGCCGGCGAGGGTCATCACGTTGACCACGAGCTGGAGCGTGAGGACGCCGGTGAGGGCCCCGAAGAGGGTGCCGCGGCCCCCGTTGAGGCTGACGCCGCCGATGACCGTGGCGGCGAAGACCTGGAAGATCCAGCCGTTGCCCTGGTCCGCGGAGATCGAGCCGTAGTGGCCGGTGTAGAGGATGCCGGCGAAGGCCGCGAGCAGGCCGCCGAGGGTCAGCACGGCCCAGACGATCCGGTCGACGCGGATGCCCGCCGCCCGGGCGGCCTCCGCGTTGCCGCCGATCGCGTAGAGGGCGCGGCCGTGCCGCAGCCAGGCGAGGGCGCAGCCGCCGACGAGGAAGAGCAGGGCGCAGATCCAGATCGCGGCCGGGACGCCGAGCCAGCTCGCGCCGCCGAGGTAGCGGAAGGACTCGGGCACGTTGACGATGGACTGGCCCTGGGAGACGGCGACTTGGAGGCCGCGGAGCAGCGTGAGCGCGCCGAGGGTGACGATGAAGCCGTTGAGGCGCAGCTTGAGGATGAGGAAGCCGTTGATCGCGCCGATGAGCGCGCCGACCAGCAGGCACAAGGGGATGGCGCTCCACTCGGGGAACAGTCCGAGGCCGTTGAAGCGGGCGCCGTGGTCGGGCAGGACCAGCCAGACGGCGATCACCGGGGCGACGCCGATGGTGGACTCCAGGGAGAGGTCCATCCGCCCGGCGATCAGGATGAGCGCCTCGGCGAGGACCAGCAGGCTCAGCTCGGTGGCTTGCTGGCCGACGCCGAGGAGGTTGTCGGAGGTGAGGAAGGCGGGCGAGACGATGAAGCCGATGACGCCGAGCACCAGCAGGACCGGGACGAGCGACAGGTCGCGGTAACGGGCGAGGTCGAAGCGGCGACCGGCGCGGGCGGCGACCGCCGCGCCGGGAAGGTCGGGGAGCTCAGTGGTGGGAGTCATGGTTTTCCTTCGGGTGGGTCGGGCCGGTCATGCCCTCCATGGCCGCGACCAGGTGTTCATCGCTCCAGCCGGCGTCGAACTCGGCGACGACGCGGCCGTGGAACATGGCCAGCACGCGATCGCAGACCCGCAGGTCATCGAGTTCGTCGGAGACGATCAGGGCGGTCCTGCCGTCGTCGGCGACCTGGCGGACGGCGCCGAGCAGTGACTCCTTGGACTTGATGTCGACGCCGTTGGTCGGGCGGATGGCGACCAGGACGTGGGGCCGGGTGGCGAGCGCGCGGGCGATGACGACCTTCTGCTGGTTGCCGCCGGACAGCGCGGCGACCGGGGTGGCCGGTCCGGGGGTCTTGATGTCGAGGTCGTCGATCATGCGCCGGGCGAAGGCACGGGTTCGCGAGGGCAGGACGGTGCCGAACGGGCCGAGCTGGTCGGTGACGGTGAGGGTGGCGTTCTCCGCGACGCTGCGCTGGGGCACCAGGCCCTGGACGTGCCGGTCCTCGGGGACGAAGCCGATGCCGGCCGCGAGTGCGGCGGGCACCTTTCCGGTGCGCACCGGGCGCCCGGCGACGCTGACCGTCCCGGCCTGCGGTCGGTGCAGGCCCGCGAGGGTCTCGCCGAGCTGCACGTTTCCGCTGGCGGCGGCTCCGGCCAGGCCGACCACCTCGCCGGGGCGGGCGGTCAGGTCGATGTCGTGGTAGTGGCCGGCCAGGCTGAGGCCGGTGACGTCGAGCAGCGGCGGGCCCTCCGGGAGCGCTCGGCCGGTCACCGACCAGCTGGGCTCGGTGCCGCGGGAGGTCTCGCCGGTCATCGCCTCCACCAGGGCCTGCTGGTCGAGGTCGGCGACCGGGGCGGTGACGATGTGCCGGGCGTCGCGGTAGACCGTGACGGTGCTGCAGAGCTCGTAGACCTCCTGGAGGTGGTGCGAGATGAACAGGAAGGCCACGCCCTGGCGTTGCAGCTCGTGCAGTTTCTCGAAGAGCCGGCCGATGCCGCGGGCGTCGAGCTTGGCGGTGGGCTCGTCCAGGATGATGAAGCGGGCGCCGAAGGACAGCGCCCGGGCGATCTCCACGAACTGGCGCTGCTCGACGGTGAGGTCCTCGGCGCGGGCCGTCGGATCGACGTCCACGCCGTACTCGGCGAGCAGTTCGCCGGCGCGCGAACGCAGTCGCTTCCAGCTGATCGGACGCAGCGCACCGGAGCTCTGCCGGTCCGGGCGGTGTCTGTTCAAGAACAGGTTCTCGGCGACGGTCAGCGCCGGGATGACGGTGGAGCGCTGGTAGACGCAGGCGACCCGGGAGCGCCAGGCGTCGGTGTCGCCGCGGGCGGGGGCGGGTTCGCCGTCGAAGCGCAGGGTGCCGGTGTCGGGGTTCTGCAGTCCGGTGAGGATCGAGACGAGGGTGGATTTGCCCGCTCCGTTCCGGCCGACCAGGGCGTGTGCCTCGCCGGGGGCGACGGAGATGCGGGCGTCGCTGAGCGCGACGGTGGCGCCGAAGCGCTTGCTGATCCCGTCGGCCTCGACGACGGGGCCCCGGACGGGGCTGGGGTCCGCCATGGCGGCGTGTCCTCTCCATGGGCCCCATGAGGGGGCGGCTTCGGTCAGGGCTCCGCCGGCCCACTCACGGGGGCTCTGGTCACTTGCCGACGTTGTTGCCCCAGAGGGACTTGTCGTCGACGTTGTCCTTGGTCACCAGTGGCGCGGGGAGCTGGTCCTCCAGGCCGTTGGGCAGGGAGATGATGGTGGACTGGTGGTCGGTGGGGCCGGGCTGGAAGGTCTTGCCCTCGGTGGCGGCCTGCGCGTAGCTGAGCGCGTACTTGGCGTAGAGGTCGGCGGGCTGGGAGACGGTGGCGTCGATGTCGCCCTTGCGGATGGCGTCGAACTCCTGCGGGATGCCGTCGTTGGAGACGATGGCGATGTGCCCCGGCCGGCCGGCCGGCTTGAGCAGGCCCTTCTGCTGGAGCAGGGCGAGGGTCGGCTGGAGGAAGGCGCCGCCGGCCTGCAGGTAGATGCCGCCGAGGTCGGCGTTGGCGGCCAGCGTGGACTGGAGCTTCGCGGAGGCGACGTCCCCCTTCCAGTCGGTGGCCAGCTCGATCACCTGGATGTCGGGGAACTTCTCCTTCATGCAGGCGGCGAAGGCCTCGGAGCGGTCGCGGCCGTTGATGGAGCTCAGCGCGCCCTGGAGTTCGGCGACCTTGCCCTTGCCGCCGAGCTGCTTCCCGAGGAATTCGCAGGCCTTGGTGCCGTAGGCCTTGTTGTCGGCGCGGACCACCATGTAGACGTCGCCCTTGTCGGGACGGGTGTCGACGCTGATGACGGGGATCTTCTTGGCGGCCAGCTGGTCGAGGGTGGAGGCGATCGCGCCGGTGTCCTGCGGAGCCATGACGACGGCCTTGGCGCCGGTGTTCTGGAAGACCTGGACGTTGGCGGCCAGCTTGGTCACGTCGTTCTGCGAGTTGCTGACCGGCAGGGTGTTCAGCCCCTGGGAGGAGGCGTCCTGCTTGACGTACTGCGCGTAGGAGTTCCAGAAGTCGGAGTCCGCACGGGGCAGGTCGATGCCGATGGCCGCCTTGCCGCCGCCGGATCCGGCGGAGGTCGAGTCGCTGCCGCGGTTGCAGGCCGTGGCGAACCCCGCCAGGACGGCCACGGTGGCGGCCGTGGCCGCGATTCTGGAGGAGTGGAGCTTCATTGCTGGTCTCCTTGGCTGGGAAGGCCGGCGCCCTTGCGGGGCGGGGTGGGAGGCGGATCACAGAGAAAGCGACCGGGCATCCGGCAGAAGACATCGGATGGCTTGTGGTGCCGAGGACTCTACGAGCCGGGTATCCGACTGACAAGAGGAAAGCTCGGACGATTCCCAACCCGTGATTCCCGGTCAGCGAAGCGGTCAGACCGCTGACTCACCGACCTCTCGACCTGCACCGTCGAGCTATTCGACGGGTAAACATCGGAGGAATCCTTGCGAGGCCCGAGACTGTCCTCGTATGGTCATGGCACCGCGGATACATCCGATGTGTTGATAGGAGCCACCAGATGAAGCTGCTGCGACTCGGCGAACCCGGAGCGGAGACTCCGGCGGTCCGCGGCAAGGACGGCGCGACCTTCGCCCTCACGGGCCTGACCGACGACATCGACGGCGCCTTCCTCGCCTCCGGTGGGATCGGCCGCGTCCGGGCCGCCCTGGCGGTAGGTTCGCTGCCCGCCCTGGACCCGACCGGCCTGCGGGTCGGGGCGCCCCTCGCCCGTCCGGGCAAGGTGGTCTGCATCGGCCTCAACTACCGCGACCACGCCGAGGAGACCGGGGCGGCCGTTCCCGAGCGGCCGGTGGTCTTCATGAAGGACCCGTCCACCGTCGTCGGCCCCTTCGACTCCGTGCTGATCCCGCGCGGCTCGGTGAAGACCGACTGGGAGGTGGAACTCGCCGTCGTCATCGGCCGGGAGGCCCGCTACCTCGCCGACCCGGCGGAGGCGGCGGGGTGCATCGGGGGTTACGCCATCAGCAACGACGTCTCCGAGCGGGAGTTCCAGCTGGAGTTCTCCGCCCAGTGGGACATCGGCAAGTCGTGCGAGAGCTTCAACCCGCTCGGCCCCTGGCTGGTCACCCCGGACGAGGCGGGCGACCCGCAGGACCTGGGACTGCGCCTGACCGTCAACGGCGAGCCGCGCCAGGACGGCAGCACCAAGAACATGGTCTTCGACGTCCACTACCTGGTCTGGTACCTGAGCCAGTACATGGTGCTGCGCCCCGGCGACGTCATCAACACCGGCACCCCGGCCGGCGTGGCCCTGGGCCTGCCCGGCACCCCCTACCTGCGCGCGGGCGACAGCGTCGAGCTGACCATCGACGGCCTCGGCACCCAGCGCCAGACCTTCCGCAACGCGTGAAAGGCACTCCCTTGTCCGCAACCACTGCGCGGATCACCGCCGTCGACACCTATGACGTCCGCTTCCCCACCTCGCGGGAGCTGGACGGGTCCGACGCGATGAACCCGGACCCCGACTACTCCGCCGCCTACGTCGTCCTGCGGACCTCCGACGGCGGCCACGAGGGCCACGGCTTCACCTTCACCATCGGACGCGGCAACGACGTCCAGGTGGCCGCCATCGACGCGCTCCGCCCGCACGTCGTCGGACGCCCGGTCGACGAGCTGTGCGCCGACCCCGGCTCGCTCTACCACGACCTGATCGGCGACAGCCAACTGCGCTGGCTGGGCCCGGAGAAGGGCGTGATGCACATGGCCATCGGGGCCGTCGTCAACGCCGTCTGGGACCTCGCTGCCAAGCAGCAGGGCAAGCCGCTGTGGCAGCTGCTCGCCGACGCCGACCCCGAATGGCTCGTCTCCCAGATCGACTTCCGCTACATCGCCGACGCCCTCACGCCCGCGGAGGCGCTGGAGCTGCTGCGGCGCGGGAAGCAGGGCGCGGACGAGCGCGCCGCGACGCTGCTCCAGCGGGGCTACCCCGCCTACACCACCTCCCCGGGCTGGCTGGGCTACGACGACGAGAAGCTCACCCGCCTCGCCCGTGCGGCCGTCTCGGACGGCTTCCGGCAGATCAAGCTCAAGGTGGGCGCCGACCTGGCGGACGACATCCGCCGCTGCCGGGCCGCCCGCGCCGCCGTCGGGCCTGACATCCGGATGGCCATCGACGCCAACCAGCGCTGGAACGTGGCCGAGGCCGTCGAATGGACCAAGGCGCTCGCGGAGTTCGCCCCGTACTGGATCGAGGAGCCCACCAGCCCCGACGACGTCCTGGGGCACGCGACGATCCGGCGGCAGGTCAGCCCGGTGAAGGTCGCCACCGGCGAGCACGTGCAGAACCGCATCGTCTTCAAGCAGCTGCTCCAGGCCGGCGCCATCGACGTCCTCCAGCTGGACTCGGCCCGGGTCGGCGGCGTCAACGAGAACCTCGCCATCCTGCTGCTCGCCGCCAAGTTCGGCGTCCCGGTCTGCCCGCACGCCGGCGGCGTGGGCCTGTGCGAACTCGTCCAGCACCTGTCCATGTTCGACTTCGTCGCCCTCACCGGCACCACCGAGGACCGCGTCATCGAGTTCGTCGACCACCTCCACGAGCACTTCCTCGACCCGGTGGTGATCACCGACGGCCACTACCGGGCCCCGACCCTGCCGGGATTCTCGGCCGCCATGCACCAGACTTCACTCGACACCTACCAGTACCCCCACGGCTCCTTCTGGGCCGAGGAGCTGGCCCAGAAGGAGGCGACCGCATGACGGCCGCTGAACTCGACGGACTCACGGCGGTCGTCACAGGCGGCGCCTCCGGGATCGGTCTGGCCACCGCCACCCTGCTCGCCGAGCGCGGCGCGCGGGTGGCCGTCCTGGACCTCGACCCGTCGGCGGTGCCGGAGCCGCTGCTCGGCTTCACCGCCGACGTCTCCGACGACGCCTCGGTGTCCGGCGCCGTCGAGGCGGCGGCCGAGGCGCTCGGCGGGATCGACATCCTGGTCAACAACGCGGGCATCGGCGCGATCGGGACCGTCGCGGACAACCCGGACGAGCAGTGGCTCCGCGTCCTCGACGTCAACCTCGTCGGCGTCGTCCGCACCACCCGCGCCGCCCTGCCGCACCTGCGCCGCTCCACCCGGGCCTCGGTGGTCAACCTTGGCTCCATCGTCGTCACCACCGGTCTGCCGCAGCGCGCGCTGTACGCGGCGAGCAAGGGCGCCGTGCACTCGCTCACCCTGTCCATGGCCGCCGACCACGTCCGCGAGGGCATCCGGGTCAACTGCGTCAGCCCCGGCACCGTGGACACCCCCTGGGTCGGCCGGCTGTTGGACGCCGCCGACGACCCGGCCGCCGAACGCGCCGCGCTGAACGCCCGTCAACCGCACGGGCGCCTGGTCACCCCCGAGGAGGTGGCCGCCGCCATCGCCTACCTGGTCTCCCCGGCCGCCGGCAGCACCACCGGCATGACCCTCCAGGTCGACGGCGGGATGGCGAACCTGCGACTGCGGCCGCAGGCCCGCTCGTGACCGCGCGCCGCCGGCCTCTGGGGCACAGCACGGTGCAGGTCGGTGAACTCGCCTTCGGCGCGGCGGGCATCGGCAACCTGTTCACCCCGGTCACCGACGCCGAGGCCGAAGCAGCCGTCGCGGCCGCCTGGGAGTCGGGCGTGCGGTACTTCGACACCGCCCCGCACTACGGCCTGGGCCTGTCCGAGCGCCGGCTCGGACAGGCCCTGCGCCACCGCCCCAGGGAGGAGTACGTCCTCTCCACCAAGGTCGGCCGACTGCTCCGCCCGGCCCCGGAGTCCCGCGGCGACGACCTCGCCAACGGCTTCGCCGTGCCCGCCACCCACCGCCGGGTCTGGGACTTCAGCGCCGTGGGCGTCCGGCGCTCGATCGAGGACAGCCTGGAACGGCTCGGGCTGGACCGGATCGACGTCGTCTACCTGCACGACCCCGACGACCACGCGGACCAGGCGATCTCCGAGGCGTACCCCGAGCTGGCGCGGCTGCGTGCCGAAGGGATGGTCGGCGCGATCGGCGTCGGGATGAACCAGGCGGAGCTGCTCGCCCGCTTCATCCGCGAGACCGATCTCGACACCGTCCTGCTGGCCGGCCGCTACAGCCTGCTCGACCAGCGCGGACTCACCGAACTGCTGCCGCTGGCCGCCGACCGCGGCGTCGGTGTCGTCATCGGCGGCGTCTTCAACTCCGGCCTGCTCGCCGACCCACGGCCCGGCGCCACGTTCGACTACGCCCCCGCGCCCGAGGAGTTGCTCGCCCGCGCCCTCGACCTCAAGGCCGTCTGCGAGGAGCACGGCGTGCCGCTGCGCGCCGCGGCGCTGCGCTTCCCGTTCGGGCACCCCGCCGTGGCGAGCGTGCTGGTCGGCACCCGCAGCGCCGCCGAGGTGAGGGACGCCGCCGCCATGCTCCGCCACCGCGTGCCGGACGAGCTGTGGGCGGAGCTGAAGGAGCGCGGGCTGCTGCCGCCGGACGTCCCGACCCCACAAGAGGCGCACTGATGCGCGCCGCGCTGTTCATCACCTGCTTCAACGACACCGTGTTCCCCGGGACCGGCCGCGCCGTGGTGACCGAGATCCGCGAGCTGTTCGCCGAGCGGATGGGCGAGTGGGGGCAGCCAGCCCCCGAAGGGCTGAGCGACGACCCCGCCGAACTCGCCGAGGCCGCCCGCCGGCACCAGCGCCAGAAGTTCCTCCGTGCCAAGGCCGCCGTCTCCGGTGCCACCTTCGCACGGGCCCCACACTCTGGACGTCGTCATCGTCGACACCGCCGAGACCGCAGCCGCCACCGCCCCCGAGGAGCAGCCATGAGGATCGCCCTGCACACCCGCGTCCGTACGGACCGGATCGAGGAGTACGAGGCCGCGCACCGGGAGGTGCCCGCCGAACTCACCGACGCCATCAGGGCGGCGGGCGTGACCTCCTGGACGATCTGGCGCAGCGGTCCGGAGCTGTTCCACCTGTTGGAGTGCGAGGACTACGCCCGGCTGCTCGCCCGGCTGGAGGGCCTCCCGGTCAACATCGCCTGGCAGGCGCGGATGGCCGAACTCCTCGACGTCGTCCACGACTACTCGGCGGCGGGTGCCGCGGCCGGGCTGCCCGCGGTGTGGGAGCTGTAACCGCCCTGGCTGCCCGTCCCGGCCCCGGTGTCCGGAAGCACCACGGCCGGGGCGGGCGGAACCCGTATGCTGCGAAGATCAGATGACCAGGAAAGGCGAGGCTGTGCCAGTCACCGACGAGGCGATCGAGAAGATCAAGGCCATGATCGTGAGCGGCGAGCTCCGCCCCGGCGCGAAGCTCCCGAAGGAGGCGGACCTCGCCGAGCGGCTGGGCCTGTCGCGCAACTCCCTGCGGGAGGCGGTCAAGGCGCTGTCGCTCATCCGGGTGCTCGACGTGCGCCAGGGCGACGGCACGTACGTGACCAGCCTGGAGCCCGACATCCTCCTGGACGCGCTGGCGTTCGTCGTCGACTTCCACCAGGACAACACGGTGCTGGAGTTCCTGGAGGTCCGCCGCATCCTGGAGCCCGCCGCCACCGCGATGGCCGCCCGGGTGATGTCCGAGGAGGACATCGCCGAACTGGCCGCGCTGCTGCAGAAGCTGGACGAGGCCGCCACCCTGGACGAGATCATCGCCAACGACTTGGAGTTCCACCGCAGGATCGCGGCCGGCTCGGGCAACACCGTGCTCTCCTCACTGATCGACGGCCTGTCCGGCCCCACCACGCGCGCGCGGATCTGGCGCGGGCTGACCGAGGAGGGCGCGGCGGACCGCACCCGCCAGCAGCACCGAGCGATCTACGACGCGATCGCCAGCCGACGCCCGGAACTCGCCCACGCCTGGGCGACCGTGCACGTCGCCGGGGTCGAGCACTGGCTCCGCGACACCCTCGGCGAGCCCGGGTCGGCCCTCGGCTGACACAACGGCAGGGGTGGCTACGACGGCTGGGAGGGCCGCACCGGCTGGGACGGCCGGGCGGCTGTTCCGGCCGTTGTCAGTGTATGCACAAGTCGGTCCACCGTCACCGCGATGGACGCGAATCGATCCGATGAATATGCCGCCTTCCATGGAATCGTGCGGCGCGATCTCCGATCGCACGCAGGACCGAATGGACCTTGGAGATCATGGAATGAGTCCCAAGTCGCCACTCTCACCTGCACGTTGGTCGAATGCCAGGCGGGGCTGACCGAGCCCTGGAGAGTGCCGACCCACATCCCGCCGTGAGCATCGACCTTGCGAATCATCGGATATATCGCTGCCAGATACCTTGACACGCCGCTCCGGGCGACGCCATACATGTACCTGACTCGCGCAGCCCACCCGACAGTGAGCATTCCAGGACAAACGGAGCATCCATGTCACGATCCATCAGTCGCAGGAGTGCGCTCACCGCCATGGCGGTGGCAACCGCCGCCACCGTCGTCGGCCCCGTCAGCGCCCCGGCCGAGGCGGCCGGGGCCGCGGGCGACCCGCTGCCCCTCGTCCCGCTGCGCGTCCCGAAGCTCGACCAGGGGGCCTGGCAGCAGCCGGACAGCAAGATCCAGTGGATGCGCGACAACAAGGTGTCCATGTTCATCCACTGGGGCGTCTACTCGGCAGCGGCCCAGGGCGAGTGGCACATGTTCTACTCGAAGACCGGGCCGACCTCCTACCGGGCGCAGTACGCCGGCTCGTTCGCCAGCCAGTCCCAGTCCTACAACCCCGCCGCCTGGGCGCAGCTGGCCAAGGACCTCGGTGCCGCCGAAGTCGTCCTGACCACCCGCCACCACGAGGGGTTCGCCCTGTGGCCCAGCCGCCACCCCAACGCCTGGACCACCGGCGACACCCCGTTCCCCGCCGGCACGGACTTCGTCAAGGGCTACGTGAACGCCGTGCGCGCGGCAGGCCTGCGGGTCGGGCTCTACTACTCCCCGATCGACTGGCGCTACCCCGGCTACTACGACGTGAGCGGCGCGAAGCCGCCGAACCCCGCGCTCACCTCCGACTGCGTGCTGCCGAACAGCGTGTACCCGTGGAACTACGAGGGCTCCGACCCGGCCGGCTTCGACTACCACGAGAACGCCCGGACCATGAAGAACGAGGTGTACCAGTCCGTGAAGGAACTGGTCACCGACTTCGGCGCGATCGACGACATCTGGTGGGACGGCGGCTGGCTGGCGCAGCAGGGCACCGACGCGGCGGGGTCGTTCTTCTGGGAGCCCGGTCAGTACCGGGACGGCGGCAACGGCTGGCAGGTGGACACCGCGTACGGCGAGAGCGAGTGGGGCACCGGCAGGCCGCTGGGTCTCACCGGCGTGCTGCGCCAGCACCAGCCGAACGCCGTGTCCAACTCCCGTTCGGGGTGGGTGGGGGACTACGACCTCGACGAGGGCTCCGGTGTGCCGAGCGGGCCGATCCGCTACGGCCGCCTGGTCCAGAAGACGTTCAGCGTCGGCGGGACCTGGGGGTACAGCGGCGACTCCGCCATGCCCTTCTCCCAGGCGCTGGGCCTGTTCGTCAACTCCTTCGTCCGCGACATGTCCGTGCTAGTCAACGTCGGCCCGGACGCGACCGGTACGGTCCCGAGCAAGCAGGCCGCGCTGATCCGTCAGCTGGGCGGGTTCATGAGCGCCAACCGGGAGGCCGTCTACAACACCCGCGGCGGCCCGTGGAACCCGGTGGACGGCCAGTACGGCTTCACTTTCGCCGACAGGACCGTCTACGCCCACCTGCTGGCCGGGTACAACGGCGGCAGCAGTTTCACGACGCCTTCGCTCGGCGACGCGAACGTCACCTCGGTCTACGACGTGGTCTCCAAGAGCCCGCTGTCCTTCAGCACGACCGGCGCGAACGCCGTCACCGTCACCGGCATCGACCGCACCCGCTACCTGGACGACACGGTCGTGGCCATCGTGCTCGACCGGCCGGTGGTCCCGACGGACATCGCCCGCGGCTGCCCGACCACGGCCGACAGCGCGGAGACCTCGCACGGTAACGTGGCCGCCCACGCGGTGGACGGGGACACCTCCACCCGCTGGTGCGCGGCCGACGGCGGCACCGGGCACTGGCTCCAGGTCGACCTCGGCTCGGTGCGCCCGGTCACGGGCGCCCGGATCGCCTGGGAACAGCCGGGGAAGGCCTACCGCTTCCGGATCGACGGATCCGCCGACGGCTCCACCTGGTCCACCCTCGCCGACCAGACCGGGAACACCACCGCCGCCCAGGTGCGGACCGCGACGTTCACGGCCCAGACCCGCTACGTCCGGGTGACCGTCACCGGCGGCCTGGATTCCGGCACGTGGGCCTCGATCCGCTCGCTGGAGGTCTACGACCGCCGCTTCCTGGACCCGTCCCTTCCCAACGGCTAGGACCTCGTCCGCCGACTCCCCGCCGCACCGCCGAAGCCCGCGACCAGTCTCCCCGGGCGCGGGCTTCGGCGTCCACAGGTACGGCCCAACCAAGCTCATCGACGTCCTCACGGCCGCACTGCCCGCCCAGTCCGCCTTCGCCGCCACGACGAACTTCTACGTCGACCCCGCCAACGGCGGCGGCAACAACCAGCTCTGGTACTTCGAGCCGACCAGCGGCGGGTGCCTCATCCGCGACTTCGAGAGCCGGCAGATCCTGGAGGTGGGCAACGGCTCGACGACGAACGGAGCCGCGATCGACCAGTTCATGCCGCTGAACCAGACCGGCCAGGTCTGGACGGTCCAGTGACAGTGACGCGCGGACTCCCCTCTCGGGCGCCACCGTACGAACCGGAGCCCGGCGGACCAGGTCCGCCGGGCTCTCCCGGTGTTCGTACTGCGTGCTGCGGCGGCTGGGGCGCCGCCGGTCAGCGTCGGACGGCGGCGGAGGCGCCCGCCACCAGGGCCTCGACCTCGGCGAGCGAGGCCATCACGACGTCGCCGGGCGTCGTCATGGCGAGGGCGCCCAGGGCCGTACCGTAGGCGAGGGCGCGCTCCAGCGGGGCACCGGCGAGCAGGCCGTGGATCAGGCCGGCCGCGAAGCCGTCTCCGGAGCCGATGCGGTCCAGGACGTGCAGTCCGGGCATCGCGGGGCCGAGGACGTACCCGGTCTTCGCCGACCACGCGGCCGAGCCCCAGTCGTTCACCCCGGCCGAGGGGACCTCGCGGAGGGTCGTCGCCAGCAACCGCACCCCGGGGAGCAGGGCGGCCACCGAGGCGAGCGCGTCCGGCACCTCGTCGGAGCCGAAGCGCTCGGCGCCGGGATGGCGGCCCGCCATCCCCAGGGCGCCGACGATGACGTCTGCGTGCCGGGCCAGGCGCAGGTCCGTCTCCCGGGCCCGCTCCGGCCCCCCGCGCCCGGCCCACAGGCTCGGGCGGTAGTTGGGGTCGTAGGAGACGGTGAGTCCGTGGCGGCGGGCGGCCGTCATCGCCTCCTCCGCGACGTCCGCGGTGGTGTCGGACAGGCCGGCGAAGATGCCGCCGGTGTGGAACCAGCGCGGGCCCGAGGAGAAGACCGCGTCCCAGTCGACGTCGCCCTTGCGCAGTTGCGAAACCGCGGTGCCCGCGCGGTCGCTGACGCCGAGCGCGCCGCGGATGCCGAAGCCCCGCTCGACGAAGTTCAGGCCGTTGCGCGCGCTGCGGCCGATGCCGTCGTCGGGCACCCAGCGGATCAGCGAGGTGTCGACACCGCCCTGGAGGATCAGGTCCTCGACGAGCCGGCCCACGGCGTTGTCGGCGAGCGCGGTGACCACGGCCGTCCGCAGGCCGAAGCAGCGGCGCAGCCCGCGGACGACGTTGTACTCCCCGCCCCCTTCCCACACCCGGAAGGTCCGGGCGGTGCTGATCCGCCCCTCCCCCGGGTCGAAGCGCAGCATGACCTCGCCGAGGGCCACCACCTCGGTCACGGCGCACCCACCTCCACGGCCTCGGCCGTCAGGCGCCGGACCTCCTGGTAGTCGCCGGAGTCCAGGTGTGCGGGCGTCGCCAGCCAGCTGCCGCCGACGGCGAGGACCGCGGGGTCGGCGAGGTAGCCGGCCAGTTGGCCGGGGCCGATCCCGCCGGTCGGCACGAAGCGCGCCCCGGGGAAGGGCGCCGCGAGCGCGCGGAGCGTGCGCAGGCCGCCACTGGCCTCGGCGGGGAAGAGCTTGACCGTGGTGAGGCCGGCCCGCAGGGCCCGCATCAGCTCGGTGGCGGTCGCGATTCCGGGCACCACCGGGACGTCCAACTCCCGGCACGCGGCGACGACTTCCTCGTCGTAGCCGGGCGAGACGACGAACCGGGCCCCGGCCGCCACCGCGCGCTGCGCCTGCTCGGCGGAGAGCACCGTGCCGGCGCCGACGGCCAGGCCGCCGTGCGTCGCCATCGCCTTGAGCGCCCGCTCGGCGGCCGGGGTACGGAAGGTGACCTCGGCACAGCGGGCGCCGCCCTCGGCGAGCGCGTCGGCCAGCGGGCCGGCCGTCGCCGGGTCGCGCACGGTCAGCACCGGCATGACGCGGGCGCCGTCCAGGACGGCAGCCAGATCGGTGGTCAACGGCCCAGCCATCCGCCGTCGACGGGCAGGACGGTGCCGTGGACGTAGGCGGCGGCGTCCGAGGCCAGGAACACGGTGGCGCCGGCCAGGTCGTCCGCCCGGCCCCAGCGACCGGCCGGGATCCGCTCCAGGATCGCCTTGCTGCGCGCCGGATCGTCCTGCAGCGCCTGGGTGTTGTCGGTGGCGATGTAGCCGGGCGCGATGGCGTTGACGTTGACGCCGTACCCTGCCCACTCGTTGGCCAGGGCCTTGGTCAGACCGGCGATCCCGTGCTTGGCGGCGGTGTAGCCGGGGACGGTGATGCCGCCCTGGAAGCTGAGCAGGGACGCCGTGAAGATGATCTTCCCCTGGCTGCGGGCGATCATCGCCGCGCCCACCGCGCGGGTCAGCGAGAACTGCGCGGCCAGGTTGACCTGGAGCACCAAGTCCCAGTCGGCGTCCGGGTGTTCGGCGGCAGGTGCGCGGCGGATGGTGCCGGCGTTGTTGACCAGGATGTCCACCGGCCGCTCGCGGCCCGCGAGGTCCGCGCCGAGGGCCCGCACCGCGTCCGGGTCGGCGAAGTCGGCGCGGAGCGCCTCGAAGCAGCGGCCCGCGGCCACGACATCCTTCTCGACCTCGCTGCCGCTCTCCTCCAGGTTGGCGCTGACCCCGATGACGTCCGCCCCGGCCTCGGCCAGGGCGCGGGCCATGGCCCGGCCGATGCCGCGCCGGGCTCCGGTGACGACGGCCAGCCTGCCGGTCAGGTCGAAGGCGTTCATGCGCTGACCTCCTGGGTGTCGTCGGTGCAGTCCACGAGGATCTTCATCACGTCGCCGCCACCTTCCAGGGCCTCGAACGCCGCGGGCGCCTCGTCCAGCGGCACGACCTTGCTGATCAGCCGCTCGGCCGGGATCGTGCCGTTGGCGACCAGCTCCACCGCCCGCTCGAAGTCGGAGCGGTCGTACAACCGCGCGCCCACCAGGGTGAGTTCGCGCCAGAAGAAGCGGTGCAGGTTCACCTCGCGGGGCCGGGGGTGGATCGCCACCAGGCACAGCCTGCCCCGCACCCCCAGCACCTCGACCGCGGTGTCCACCCCGGCCGCCGCGCCGGACACCTCGAAGGCGACGTCCGCGCCCGCGCCCCCGGTCCACTGCCGTACCGCCTCGGGCACATCCTCGGCGCCCGGGTCCCAGGCGGCGAGCCCCAACTCCTCGGCGAGCTTGCGCCGGTGGGCGCTCAGCTCCACGACCCGCACCTCGGCCCCGGCCGCCCGTGCCACCAGCGCGATCAGGATCCCGACCGGACCGCCGCCCACGACGACGACCCGCTCACCGGCCTGGACCCGGGCCCGTCCGACGTCGTGCACGGCCACCGCGGTGGGCTCCACCAGCGCGGCGCGGTCCAGGGCGAGAGAGCCCGGCAGCCGGATCAGCGTGTCGGCGGGGACCGTCCAGCGCTGCTGCATCGCACCGGGCGAGTCTATGCCGATGAAGTCCAGGTTCTGGCAGACGTGCTGATGTCCACTCAGGCAGGCCGGACAGGTGCCGTCCCAGCGCAGCGGCATCACCGTCACCGCGTCCCCGGCCCGCCAGCCCTCGACACCGGCACCGACCTGGAGCACGCGGCCGGACATCTCGTGACCGAGGACGGCGGGCGCGGCGACGCGGGCGTCCATGTCGCCGTGGAAGATGTGCAGATCGGTGCCGCAGATCCCCACGTAGGCGGGGGCCAGCAGGACCTCCCCGGGGCCGGGCTCGGAGAGCTCGGCCGGGGCGGTGTCCAGTGTGCGGGCGGCCGTGTATCGAACGGCAAGTGTCATGGTGGTCCCAGTCCTCTTCTGTGAGAGTGGCGGGTTACGCGTTGGAGGTGAGGCGGTAGAAGGCGGTCGCGGTGTCCGCGAGGATCGCCGACGTCTCGTCGGCGGAGCACCCGCCGAGCAGCTCGTCCACGGTTTCGGCCCAGCGGTTCCAGCCGCCCGCAAGGTTCGCCACCGGCCAGTCCGAGCCGAACATCAGCCGGTCGGCGCCGAAGGCGCTCAGCAGGACGTCCCACACCGGGCGGATGTCGGCGGTGGTCCAGGCCTGGTGGTCGGCCTCGGTGATCAGTCCCGACACCTTGCAGACCACCTGCGGGTGCGCGGCGAGCCGCCGCAACCGCTGCTCCCACTCCCCCAGTTCGCCGCCGGCGATGTCCGGCTTGCCCGCGTGGTCGAGCACCAGCGGCAGGTCCGGGAGGCGCTCGGCCAGCCGGCTCGCCTGGTCGAGCTGGTGGCTGCGGACGAGCACGTCGTAGCCGAGACCGCGGTCCCGGACCGCCGCCAACCCGCCTTCGACCTCGGGGCGTTGCAGCCACTCGGGGTCCGTTTCGCCCTGGACCAGGTGGCGCAGCGAGCGGAGGTGGCTGCCGCCCGGGCCAGCGAGCAGCCGGTCGAGCTCGTCGCCCACGGCAGGGGACGTGAGGTCCGCCCAGCCGACCACGGCCGCGATCAGCGGCTCCCGGGCGGCGAGTTCGAGCAGGTCCTCGGTCTCCGGGACATCCGGCACGCACTGCACGACCACCGTGCGGTCGAGCCGGCGGCCCGCCACCGTGCTGGTGGCGGTGGCCCACAGGTCGTCGGGGGTGAAGGTGCGGCGGATCGACGTCAGGTCGGGCTCGTCGAGCCAGGGTTGCGGGCGCTGGACGAGGTCCCACAGGTGGTGGTGGGCGTCGATGAGCGCGGGGGGCTGACTGGGGGGCACGGGGGCTCCGGTGGGGGTGGGTCCGGCGTGGATGGGTCAGTCGGCGGTGTGGCCGCCGGGCTCGCTCAGGTGCCAGACCTGGGTGAGTTCGGTCCACTGGCGGGAGTCGCCCCGGTCGGGCCAGGGCTCCTGGCAGGGGTCGGTGAGCTTCCACCACTCCTGGGTCTCGGGGTCGGCCTCCAGGACCGCCATGTCGGCGTCGAAGTCCTCGCCGTGGTACTCGAGGTAGGCGAACAGCACGTCGCCGTGGAGGAAGATGCTGAAGTTGCGGACCTGCGCCCGGTGGAGGGCCGCCTCGACTCCGGGCCAGACGGCGGAGTGGAGGCGGAGGTACTCCTCGCGGTGCTCGGGCCGGAGCCTGATGGTCTGGGCGAGGCGCTTCATGCGGATTCCTCCGATGTTTTGGCGTTTTGACACGTCGGCCGAGGCGCCGAAGGGCGAACGATAACTGCGAGGGCATCCCTCACCCGCCTACAGCGCCTCCACCGTCCGGGGCACTCGCGGTATCGAGGACCTTACGAGTGTGAAACCTGGACGACAAGTAGAAGCATCCGATGACTTTCAAATGTGACCTCCTGATTTTGGCTCGATGTTCGCGCTATGTCCGATGCAATCGGCCATTCATCGGATGTATCCTCCCCGCATCGCTAGACTCCTCGGCGCGCACCGCCTATAAATCCATCTCATGACTCATGGCGATGTGAACGCTCACAGCCCTGCCCGCTTCCCCCGCCGCACCGTCCACCTGGACTTCCACACCGGGCCCGACATCCCCGACGTGGGACGGGACTTCGACCCGGTGACCTTCGCCCGGACCTTCCAGGACGCCCACGTCGACAGCGTCACCCTCTTCGCCAAGTGCCACCACGGCCACCTCTACTACGGGACCGACCGGCCGGAGCGCCACCCGGGCCTCGCCCCCGACCTCGACCTGCTCGCCGGACAGGTCGAGGCCCTGCACGCCGTGGGCATCCGCACACCGATCTACCTGTCCCTCCAGGTCGACGAGTACGCGGCCCGGGAGCACCCCGAGTGGATCGCGCACGACGAGAACCTGAAGATCACCAAGTGGAACGCCTCGGCGTTCGAGGCGGCCTGGAACGTCCTCGACATGTCCAGCCCCTACGCCGACTACTTCGCCGACCAGTTGGACGAGGTGCTGCGCCGCTTCGCCCCGGTCGACGGGATCTTCATCGACATGTGCTGGAACCAGCCGAGTGCGAGCCGCTGGGCGATCGACGGGATGCGCCGCGAGGGCCTGGACCCGGCCGACGCCGACCACCGGAACCGCTACGCGGAGCTGGTGGCCCGGCGCTACATGGCCCGCTACTCCACCATGGTGGAGAAGGCCCTCCCCCCGGACGCCGTCCAGGGCGCCTGGTTCAACAGCCGGCCCAAGACCGGGCTGGCCGAGGATCAGCGGTTCATCCGGCACGTCGAGATCGAGGGGCTGCCCACCGGCGGCTGGGGCTACGCGTTCCTGCCCTACGTGGCGCGCTTCGTCCGCCCGCTCGGGCTGCCCGTCCTCAGCCACACCGGGCGCTTCCACGAGAGTTGGGGCGACAACGCCGCCCTCAAGCCCCGGGCAGCCCTGCGCTACGAGACCAGCCAGATGCTGGGCCACGGTCTGACCGGCGGCGTCGGTGACGTGCTGCACCCGCGCGGAGTGCCCTCGCGGGCGGTGTACGAGCTGATCGGCTCGGCCTACGGGCACCTCGCGGCGTGCGAGCCGTTCGTCGACGGCGGACGGATCGTCAGCGAGATCGCCGTGGTCGTCGACCCCGCCCTCGGCGACAACCCCGGCGCGAGCAACATCGGCGCCGTCCGGGCGCTCCAGCAGCTCCGCGCGCAGTTCGACATGGTCCCGCCGACCGCCGACCTGGGCGGGTACCGGGCCGTCGTGGTGCCGGAGAGCACCCCCGTGGACGACGACCTGGCCGAGCGCCTGGCCGCGTACCGGCGGGCCGGGGGCGCCGTGCTGCTGGTCGGGCCCGCGCTGCTCAGGAACGGCTCCGAGCCGGCCCTGCCCGACCTCCCGGTCGAGGGCCTGGCCCCGGCTCCGGCCGGCGAGACCTTCCTCGCTTGCGAGAACGTGCCCGGGGTTCCGGAGGACTTCCCGATCATCAGCCACGGCTCCCGGCTGACCGCCCGGGCGCTGCCCGGAGCCGAGGTGCTGGCCCGGATCGTGGCACCCTACTTCCCGCGCTCCTGGGACCGCTTCTGCGGCCACTCCTACACTCCCCCGGCCGACCCGACCGACGAGGTGGCCGTCGTCGTCGGCGACGGGGTGGCCGCGGTGACCGTGCCGCTGCTGGAGTCGTTCCACCAGCACGGCCTGGAGACGTACCGCCAGCTGCTCGGTGCGGCCCTGGACCGGCTCCTGCCGGACCCGCTGGTCCGCGCGGGCGGGCCGGTCCACCTGGAGACCACCGTCGCCCGGACCGCCACGGCCACCGTGGTGCACCTGATCAGCTTCGTCCCGGCCCGGGAGACCCCGGAGCTGGACCTGGTGCACAACGCCTTCCCGCTGGTCGACGTGCCGGTCTCCGTCCGGCTCGCCGCCGCGCCGCGCTCGGTTCGGCTGCAGCCCGCCGGACAGGAGCTGGAGTGGGAGCACGACGGCGAGTACGTCCACGTGCGGGTCACCACCACCGACGGGCACGCGATGGTCGTCGTCGAGCACGACTGACGCGGTGACGGCCCCTCGGAACCGCGCCGAGGGGCCGTCAGCCGACGGGCAGCAGGGTCGGGTCCGCCATGATCCGGCGGACCGTCGTCAGCGCCGCGCCCAGCAGCGGCCCGCGCCGCCCCAGGGCGGACGGGCGCAGCGCCTCCGGGGCCCAGGGGCGGACGGTGACCCGGTCGGCCAACTCGGCCCGCACGGACGGCAGCAGCCAGTCGGCGAGGTCGGCGTAGGCACCGCCGAGCACCAGGGCGTCCGGGTCGATCAGGTCGACGGCGGCCGTGAGGGCGAGGCCGAGGGCGCCCCCCGCCCGGTCCAGCGCCGCCAGGGTCCCCGCGTGCCCGGCGCCCGCCCGTTCGGCCAGCAGGGCGACCGCGTCGCCCGGGCCGTGCTGCGCGAGACCGGCCTCGCGCAGCACGGCCGCCTCGCCCGCGTACTGCTCGAGGCAGCCGCGGGCGCCGCAGGCGCAGCCGGGGCCGTCCGGGTGCACCGGGATGTGGCCGAGTTCGCCGGCGAAGCCGCGGGCGCCCCGGAACAGTCGCCCGTCGATGACCAGGGCGGCACCGATGCCGGCCCCGGCGGAGACGTGCACGAAGGTCTCCACCGGGTTCCCGGCGTTCCAGTACTCGGCCAGCGCACCGAGGTTGGCCTCGTTCTCCGGCTCGGGCACGGTGTCCGGTTCGGGCCAGTGGTCGGTGAGCCGGACGCCGTGCCAGCCGAGGTTGGGCGCGCGCTCGATCAGTCCGCGGGGGCCGTTCGGCACGACGCCGGGCACGGCCAGGACGCGGCCCTCGACGCGCAGCCCGAGGGCGGCGGCCTCGGCCTCCGCCTCGGCGGCCAGCGCGGCGAGTTCCGCCAGGACCTTCCCGACGGGCCGGTCCGCGTTGGCCTGTTCCACCCGGCGCCACACCCGCGGCTCACCGCGCAGGTCCGCCACGCACGCGCCGAGGTGGGTGACGCCGATCTCCAGGCCGAGGCCCGCCGGGCCCGCACCGCTCACGGTCAGTGCCCGTCCGGGTCGGCCGACCCGTCCGCTGGCGGTGGCCGCCGCCTCGGTCACCGCGCCGCGCCCGATCAGCTCGTCGACCAGCGAGGAGACGGCCGCCCTGGTCAGACCGACGCGCCCGGAGACGTCCGCGCGGGAGAGCGGGCCGTGCGCGGCGACCGCGCCGAGGACTACCGCCAGGTTCTGCCGCCGCATGTCCTGGAGCGACGCGGGCCCGTTCTCCCCGCTGCTGCCCACCTTGCCGACCACCGTCACGCGCCGCTCCTCCTACCGGTCCCCGACCGGGGCACCCTGCAAGGCCCCGGACCGACGCAGGGTATCGCCGATCCGCATCAGCGCGTCCTCGTCCTTCTTCACCGGGTCCAGCACCGGACCGCGGGCCGTCCGCCAGCGCCGTGCCACCGCGTCGGCCGGCTCACCGGTGAGCAGTGCGGCGGCCTGGGCGGCGGCGCCGAGCGCGACCAGTTCCCGCGCGTCGGGCACCTGGACGGCCCGGCCGGAGAGCCGCAGCACGGTCTGCTGCCAGGCCCGCCCGCGGGCGCCGCCGCCGATCAGCAGCAGCGGTCCGTCGCCCGCCGGATCCGCGCCGCCCGCGCGCAGCACGCCGTCCAGCGCGGCGAGCAGGGCGTGGGCGGCGCCGTCGTAGGCGGCCTGGAGCAGCTGCCCCGGGGTGGTGTCGTGGCGCAGCCCGTGGACCAGGCCCGAGGCGTCCGGGAGGTCCGGGGTGCGCTCGCCGTCGAGGTAGGGCAGGACGACGGCGGTGCCGCCTTCCTCGACCTCGTCGCGGCCGCGTCCGAGCAGGGCGGCGAAGCGGTCGACGGCGAGGGTGCAGTTGAGCGTGCAGGCGAGCGGCAGCCAGCCGCCGAGGGCGTCGGCGAAGCCCGCGACGGTGCCGGTCGGGTCGGCGGGCCTGCTGCGGCCGACGGCGTAGACGGTGCCGGAGGTGCCGAGGCTGAGCACGGGCTGCCCGGGGAGCAGGCCGAGCCCGAGGGCGGCGGCCATGTTGTCGCCGGTGCCGGTGGCCACCGGCGTCCCTTCGCGCAGCGGCGTCCCGGGGCGGACGGCACCGGCCGGGGCGCCCGGGGGCAGGACCTCGGGCAGCAGGGCCGGGTCGAGGCCGATGCGGGCGAGGACGTCCTGATCGTAGCCGTCCGGGCCCCACCAGCCGGTTCCGGAGGCGTCGCCCCGGTCGGTGACCGGCTCACCGGTCAGCCGCTCGGTCAGGAAGTCGTGCGGGAGGCGGACGGCGGCGGCTCGCTCGGCGGCGGCGGGTTCGTGGGCGCGCAGCCAGGCCCACTTGGGGGCGGTGAAGGCGGCGGTGGGGACGCTGCCGGTGCGGCGGGCGAGCTCCGTCGCACCGATCGCGGCCTTCAACTCGGCGGCCTGGGGCGCGGAGCGGACGTCGTTCCAGAGCAGTGCCGGGCGGACCGGCGCCCCGGCCGCGTCCAGGGTGACCAGGCCGTGCTGCTGGCCCGCGATCGAGACGGCGGCCGCGCGGTCCGCCCAGTCCGTCGCCGCCGCGGCCTCGCCGAGCGCCCGCCACCACTGCTCGGGGTCGCTCTCGCGACCGGCGCCCGTGCTGACGCTGTGCGGGGCACGGCCCCGGCCCAGCACGGTGCCGGTGTCGAGGTCGACGGCGAGGGCCTTGGTGGACTGCGTCGAGCTGTCGAAGCCGATCACGACACGCTGCTCAGCCATGCGTTCCTCCGGTGCGGGGGTTTCCTTCTGACGTTCCGGCATACTAATTTGTTGAGAGTCCTGACAAACACCCCCTGGCACTGATCCGGAGCCGCTCCATGTCCAGCGACACCCTCTCCCCCACCCCCGCGCACAAGTTCACCTTCGGTCTGTGGACCGTCGGCTGGCAGGGGCGCGACCCCTTCGGCGACGCGACCCGCCCCGCCCTCGACCCGGTCGAGACCGTCCAGCGCCTGGCCGAACTCGGCGCCTACGGCGTCACCTTCCACGACGACGACCTGATCCCCTCCGGCGCGGGCGAGGCCACCCGCGAGGAGACCGTCAAGCGCTTCCGCGCCGCCCTGGACGCCGCCGGACTGAAGGTCCCGATGGCGACCACCAACCTCTTCACCCACCCGGTGTTCAAGGACGGCGCCTTCACCGCCAACGACCGCGACGTCCGCCGCTACGCGCTGCGCAAGACCATCCGCAACATCGATCTGGCCGTCGAACTCGGCGCCTCGGTCTACGTCGCCTGGGGCGGGCGCGAGGGCTCCGAGTCCGGCGCGGCCAAGGACGTGCGGACCGCGCTCGACCGGCTCAAGGAGGCCTTCGACCTGCTCGGCGAGTACGTCGAACAGCAGGGCTACGACCTGCGCTTCGCGATCGAGCCCAAGCCCAACGAGCCGCGCGGCGACATCCTGCTGCCCACCGTCGGCCACGCCCTGGCGTTCATCAACGCGTTGGAGCGCCCCGAGCGGGTCGGCCTCAACCCGGAGGTGGGCCACGAGCAGATGGCCGGGCTCAACTTCCCGCACGGCATCGCCCAGGCCCTGTGGCACGACAAGCTGTTCCACATCGACCTCAACGGCCAGTCCGGCATCAAGTACGACCAGGACCTGCGCTTCGGCGCGGGCGACCTGCGGCAGGCCTTCTGGCTGGTCGACCTGCTGGAGTCGGCCGGCTACGACGGCCCCCGGCACTTCGACTTCAAGCCGCCGCGCACCGAGGACTTCGACGGCGTCTGGGCCTCGGCGGCCGGCTGCATGCGCAACTACCTGCTGCTGGCGGAGCGTTCCCGCGCCTTCCGGGCCGATCCGGAGGTCCAGGCGGCGCTCGCCGCCTCCCGCCTGCCCGAACTCGCCCGCCCCACGGCCGAGGACGGCCTGGCCGGGCTGCTGGCAGACGGTTCCGCCTTCGAGGAGTTCGACGTGGACGCCGCCGCCCGGCGCGGCATGGCCTTCGAGCAGCTGGACCAGCTCGCCCTCGAACACCTCCTCGGCGCCCGCTGACCCGGACCGGTGCCCCCGCCGGGTCACCCGGGACCACTCGGACACCCCGGTGGAGTGCGTCCACTCGCTCTACCGGGGCGACCGGTTCAGCTTCACCGCGCACCCGACCGTGGGGACGTAGCCGGCACCGCTCGGAGGTCCGACCCTCCGCTCGCGCGTGCTCCGGCAGGTGGAGGACGGGTCGTCCCGCAGGTCGATGGCGGACTGGCCGGCGCGCCGTATCGTCGGTGCCATGAGCCGAGGACTCCATCTGGACGCCTACCTGCTGGCCTTCGACACCCGGGCGCAGTCCCTGCAGGACCGCACCCGGGCCGGCTTCCTGGTGCGCGCCGCCGCCCTGGCCGAGCTCGCCCACCGGGGCGCCGTCGCCGCGGACGGGGCGGGACGGGTGCGGATCGTCTCCGCCGCCGCCACCGGGGACCCGGTCCTGGACGCGCTGCTCGCGGAGGTGGGCGAGCCGCCCCGCTCCTGGAAGGCGTGGATCAGGCGCAGCCGCGACGACACCCTGGAGGCCGTCGAGGAGCGGCTCGCGGTGCTCGGCGTGGTGACCGTGGCCGACCGCGACCCCTACGGCCCGGTCGCGCCGCAGCGGACGGTGGCGGTGGACGATCCGCGCGAGGCCCTGGACCTCCAGGTGCGGGTGGCCGAGGTCGTCCGCGGCGGCGCACCGGTCGCCGCGGTGCCGTTCACCGACGCGGTCCTCGCGGCGCTGGCCGCCCACGGGCACCTGCGGCTGGTGCTCTCGGGGCACGACCGCAGGGCCCACGGCAGGCGGATCGCCGCGCTCACCGGTCGGCTCGCCGACGAGGCCCCGGGCCTGGCCCGGGCGGTGAGCGGGCTGAACCTGACCATGGTCGCCGCCCAGGGCGGGATGGGCGGGGGCTGACCGGCCCCGGCCGGCGTCAGACGAGGCTGCCCGCGACCTCGGCCCCTTCGCGGACGAAGACGGGGATGCGTTCCAGCGGGGCCTCGGCATCCAGCGTCGTACCGCCCTCCAGGGCGCGGCCGCCGACCGGGTCGAGCCAGCGGGTGCCGGCCGGCAGGTAGACCCGGCGGGAGCGGGCGCCGGCCTCGTGGACGGGGGCCACCAGCAGATCGGGGCCGAGCAGGAACTGGTCGTCCACGTCCCAGGCGCGTTCGTCCTCCGGGAAGTCGAAGAACAGCGGGCGCATCGGCGGGGCGCCGGTGCGGTGGGCGTCCTCGGACAGCCGCCGCAGGTACGGTCGCAGGCGTTCGCGCAGCAGCAGGTGGTCGCGGAGGATGCCGTACGCCTGCTCACCGTACGACCAGACCTCGTTGGGCCCGCCGGTCATGTCCGTGGCGAAGGCGGGGTAGTTGGGCTCGCGGTCCCCGTGCAGCCGCATGACGGGGCTGAAGGTGCCGTACTGGAACCACCGGACCAGCAGTTCGCGGTACGCGGGGTCGTCCGGGTCGCCGCCGAGGAAGCCGCCGATGTCGGTGTTCCACCAGGGGATGCCGCTCATCGCGACGTTCAGCCCGGCCCTGATCTGGCGTCCGAGGGAGTCGAAGGTGGTGGGGATGTCACCGGACCACAGCAGGGCCCCGTGCCGCTGGCTGCCCGCCCACGCGGAGCGGACCAGCGACAGCGGCCGGTCCTCGCCCGCCGCGCGCAGGCCGTCGGCCACCCCTCGGGCGTGCTCCAGCGGGTAGAGGTTCGCGGCCTCGGCGGCGGGCCCGGCCGCGTAGACGGCGCGCTCGGCGATGCCCGGGGGCAGGTCGGGCTCGCAGGCGTCCAGCCAGAAGCAGGCCACGCCCAGCGAACGGTAGTTGTCGTCCAACCGCCGCCACAGCGCGGCGCGGGCTCCGGGGTGGGTGGCGTCGTAGTAGGCCATCGGGCGGATCAGCGCCTCACCGCCGTACCGGGACGGCCACGGGAAGGTGAGCAGGCCGCCACCCGCGTCCCGTACCAGGTGTCCGGCCGAGCGCAGCCCGTCGTACGCGTCACTGCCGGGCTCGACGGTGGGCCACACCGAGACGGCGAGCTTCACTCCGAGGTCCGACAACTCCTTGACCATGGCGGCGGGATCGGGCCACTCGCTCTCCTCGAAGCGCCAGTCGCCCATCCTCGGCCAGTGGAAGAAGTCGCAGACGATGACGGACAGCGGCAGTCCACGTTCCTTGTACTGCCGTGCCACCGCCAGGAGTTCGGCTTGGGTGCGGTAGCGCAGCCTCGACTGCCAGAAGCCGGAGGCCCATTCGGGGAGCAGGGGCGGGCGTCCGGTGGCCCGGGTGTAGGAGTCCAGGATCTGGGCCGGGGTGTCGCCGGCGGTGATCCAGTAGTCGATGCGCCCGCCGCAGTCGGCGGTCCACCGGGTGGTGTCGGCGCCCAGTTCGACGCGGCCCGTGGCGGGGTTGTTCCACAGCAGCCCGTAGCCCCGCGAGGAGTGCAGGAAGGGGACGGCCGAGACGGTGTTGGCCTGGACGAGGTCGATCACACAGCCCTTCTGGTCCAGGCGCCCGTGCAGGTGCTGCCCCAGGCCGTGCAGCCGTTCACCGTCGTAGGCGTCGAAGGACTGTTCCGTCCGGCCGCCCGGCGCGTGGACGCGAGAGCCGGCGTGGTGGGCGTGCGGGCTGCGCTCGGCGAGGAGTTCGCGGCCCGACACGGCGTGGCGGAACCTCAGCCGGCCGTCCGCCGCGGCCTCGACGGCGATGCGGCCGTTGACCAGGCGGGCGCGGCCGTCGTCCGAGACGGACGGTTGGGCGTGCGGGCAGGGCGAGGGGTTCTCCAGCGCGCCGGGGGCGGCGGGGTCGAGGGTCCCGGACGAGGCGCGCACCCGGACGGCGTCCGGTCCCCAGGGCTCGATGCGGAGGATCTCCGCGGCGGTGTGCCGTTCCAGACCGCCCGCGCGGATGCTGTAGGACAAGGGTGACTCCTCTGCTCTTCTGGTTGTCATAGCTATCCCATCGCCCGGAGCCGGGCGATGGCGTCGGCGAGCATCCGGCGGCAGAACGCGAGGTGGTCCTCGCCGTAGCCGCGCGGGGCGCACTCCACGACCAGCAGCAGGCCCAGGTAGAGCTGGTAGAGGGCCACTCGGTGGCGAAGGGCGGGGCCGGGGTCGAGGCTGCCGCCGGCTCCGGCGCAGCCGGTGAGGAGCGGGCTGTCCGGGCCGGTGTCACCGCCGAAGGCCAGGGAGACCAGCTCGGCGGCCGGATCGCCCCAGAACGCCCGCTCGTGGTCGATGAGGCCGGTGATCCGGGCCTGTTCGGCGCCACCCGGCCGGATGAAGACGTTGCCCGGCCAGGGGTCGAAGTGGACCAACCGGGGCTCGGTGACCTCGTCGAGGGCGTACCCGCCCCGGGTGCCAAGCGGAAGGGGGCGGGACCCCGCACGTCCATGCGGTGACGCGCGGGGCCCCCGCGTTCGGGGGCACGGACTCAGGCCGGGTAGTGCAGTTCGGCCTCGGGGGTGCCGGCCGGGCTGATGTGCAGGGCGCCGTCCGGGCCGCCGATCCGCAGCTGCCAGGGGTGCGGGCTGTCGGTGGTGACCCGGAGCCGGTCGCCGGTGCGGCGCAGCTGGAAGCGGGCGGTCTCGCCGGGGCCGTCGGCGCGCGGGATGACGACGGTGCGCTCGGCGCCGTCGGCGAAGGCGTGGACGCGCAGTTCGACGCCCTCCGCCCAGGCGGAGACCGGGCGCTGGTCGTCCGCGCCGAGCGGGATGACGGAGTCGGGGCGGGTGAGCAGCGGCAGGGTGTGGAAGCCGTGTTGTTCGCGCACCCAGCGCGGGCCGGTGACCTGGTCGCCGGTCAGGAAGTTGGTCCAGGTGCCCTCGGGCACGTAGTACTCGACCGTTCCGTCCTCGGTGAAGACCGGGGCGACGAGCAGGTCGTCGCCGAGCAGGTACTGCCGGTCGAGCGCGGCGGCGGCCGGGTCGTCCGGGAACTCCAGCACCATCGCGCGCATCACCGGGAGTCCGGTGGCGTGCGCCTGCTGGGCCGCGCGCTGGAGGTAGGGCGCCAGACGGTGCTTGAGCAGGGTGAACTCGCGGGTGACCTCGACGGCCTCCTCGCCGAAGTCCCACGGCACCCGGTAGGACTTGCTGCCGTGCAGCCGGCTGTGCGAGGAGAGCAGGCCGAACTGGGTCCAGCGCTTGAAGACGGCGGGGGTCGGGGTGCCCTCGAAGCCGCCGATGTCGTGGCTCCAGAAGCCGAAGCCGGACAGCCCGAGGGACAGGCCCCCGCGCAGCGACTCCGCCATGGCGTTGAAGTGCGACTCGCAGTCGCCGCCCCAGTGCACCGGGAACTGCTGGCCGCCCACGGTGGCGGAGCGGGCGAACAGCAGCGCCTCCCCCTCGCCGCGCACCTCGCGGAGCAGCTCGAACACCGTGTTGTTGTAGAGGTGGGTGTAGTAGTTGTGCATCCGTTCCGGGTCGGAGCCGTCGTGCCAGACCACGTCGGTGGGGATGCGCTCGCCGAAGTCGGTCTTGAAGCAGTCGACGCCGATGTCCAGCAGGGTGCGCAGCTTGCCGGTGTACCAGTCGCGGGCGGCGGGGTTGGTGAAGTCCACCAGGGCCATGCCCGGCTGCCACAGGTCCCACTGCCAGACGCTGCCGTCCGGGCGGCGCACCAGGAAGCCCTCGCGCAGTCCCTCGGCGAACAGCTCCGACTTCTGCGCGATGTACGGGTTGATCCAGGCCGAGATGCGCAGGCCCTGCTCCTTGAGCCGGGCCAGCATGCCGGCCGGGTCCGGGAAGGTGTCCGGGTCCCAGACGAAGTCGCACCACTGGTACTCGCGCATCCAGAAGCAGTCCAGGTGGAAGACGCTGAGCGGGATGCCGCGCTCGGCCATGCCGCCGACGAAGCGGTTGACGGTGGCCTCGTCGTAGTCGGTGGTGAAGGAGGTGGTGAGCCACAGGCCGAGCGCCCAGGCCGGTGGCAGCGCGGGGCGGCCGGTGAGGGCGGTGTAGCGCTCCAGGATCCGCTTGGGGGTGGGGCCGTGGACGACGAAGTACTCCAGCGACTGGTCCTCGACGCTGAACTGCACCTGGCCGACGGCTTCGGAGCCGATCTCGTAGCTGACCTTGCCGGGGTGGTTCACCAAAACGCCGTAGCCCCGGTTGGTCAGGTGGAAGGGGACGTTCTTGTACGCCTGTTCGCTGCTGGTGCCGCCGTCCGCCTGCCAGATGTCCACCACCTGGCCGTTGCGGACGAACGGGGTGAACCGCTCCCCCAGGCCGTAGACCAGTTCGCCGACGCCGAGGGCGAGCTGTCCGAGCATGTGGTGGCGGCCGTCGGCGTCGGTGACGAAGCCGGTGCCTCGCTCGCCCACCGTGGTGAGCACCCGGCCGCCGGCGGTGAACTCCAGCTGCCAGGGCTTGGACGTGTCCACCCGCAGTGTCAGTTCGCCGGAGCTCAGTTCCACCACGTCGCCGTCCCGGCGCACCTTTCCGTTGCCCTGTTCGGCGCCGGGTAGGGCGAACTCCGGCCCGCGCCGCACCGAGCCGGCGTGATGGGTGGCGCGCACCCCGATCACGCCCTCGGCCGGGGACCAGCACTCGACGGTCAGCAGTGGACTGTTGAGCGTGTCACCACGGCCGCGCACGTGTCTGACGGGCGCGTAGAGGGTCATCCGGTCCTCGCCGGTTCGGACGTCGGCGACCTCGGTGGCGTAGCGCGCGGTGACGCCCGGGCGCATCAGCCAGTAGCCGTCGGTGAACTTCATCGGGCAGGTTCCTCCGTCCGCGCGCGGTGCGCGGTGATCAGGCCCCGGTACCAGTGGTAGCTGTCCTTGGGGATTCGGGTCAGGGTGTCGTAGTCGACGCGGACCAGGCCGAAGCGCTGCTCGTAGCCGCGGGCCCACTCGAAGTTGTCCAGCAGGGACCAGACGTAGTAGCCGCGCACGTCGACGCCGGCCGCGATGGCGTCGGCGACGGCGGCGAGGTGGCTCGCCAGGTAGTCGATCCGTTCCTCGTCGTGCACCTGGCCGTCGGGGGTGACGCTGTCGGCCTCGGCGGAGCCGTTCTCGGTGATCCAGACCGGCGGGAGCTGCGGGTAGCGGGTGTCGAGGTCGCAGAGCAGTTCGGTGAACGCGGACGGGACGACGGGCCAGCCCATGGTGGTGAGCCGGGTCCCGTACGGGTTGGGCTCGGCGACGCCGATGTCCATGGCGGTGCGCAGTCCGGGGTCGTCCGCGCGGTGCGGGGCCGCCTCGACGGTGGTCGGCCGGTAGAAGTTGATGCCGACGAAGTCCAGTGGCACACCGATGAGTTGGAGGTCCCCCGGTCGGCGCCAGGGGCCGTCGGCCAGGCCCTCCCAGGTCTCGGCCTCGTGCTCGGGGTAGCGGCCGGCGAACAGCGGCTCGGTCCAGACCTCGTTGTGCAGCACCTCGGCCCGGCGCAGGGCGGCGAGGTCCTCGGGCCGGTCGGAGGCGGCGTGCAGGCGGTCGAGGTTGAGCGTGATGCCGACCTCGCGGGCGCCGGCGACGCGCAGCTCCCGTACGGCCAGGCCGTGACCGACCAGCAGGTGGTGGGCGGCCGCCAGCGCCCCGCGGCCCTCCCGGGCGCCGGGCGCGTGCCGGCCCTCGGCGTAGCCGACGAAGGCGGAGCAGAACGGCTCGTTGAGGGTGATCCAGCGCTCGACCCGGTCCCCGTAGCGGTCGGCGGCGACGTTCGCGTACTCGGCGAAGGCCTCGGCGGTCTCCCGCACCCGCCAGCCGCCACGGTCCTCCAGGGTCTGGGGCAGGTCCCAGTGGTAGAGGGTGGCGGCGGGCGCGATGCCGGCGGCCAGCAGTTCGTCGATCAGCCGGTCGTAGAAGTCCAGGCCCTTCGGGTTGACCGGGCCGGTGCCCTGCGGCAACAGGCGCGGCCAGGAGATCGAGAAGCGGTAGCCGTCGACGCCGAGCTCGCGCAGCAGGGCGATGTCCTCGGGGTAGCGGTGGTAGTGGTCGCAGGCGGTGTCGCCGTTGGCGCCTCCGAGGGTGCGGCCAGGGGTGCGGCTGAAGGTGTCCCAGATGGACGGGCCGCGGCCGTCCTCGTCGTGGGCGCCCTCGATCTGGTAGGCGGCGGTGGCGGCGCCGAAGTGGAAGCCGGGGGGCAGTTCTGGGAATGTTAACGTGCCCATTCGGTGCATCTCCCTGGTCTCTCGGTGATCGGGCACGGAGGTCACAGCTCC
Source organism: Kitasatospora cathayae (assembly GCF_027627435.1). Lineage (GTDB taxonomy): Bacteria > Actinomycetota > Actinomycetes > Streptomycetales > Streptomycetaceae > Kitasatospora > Kitasatospora cathayae. The sequence continues at coordinate 403,062 of NZ_CP115450.1, forward strand.
GGTGCCAGCCCGCGCTCGCGCAGCCAGGACAGCTGGACGGGCGGGTTGGAGCCGCAGCCGCCGGCGTGGTCGGCGAAGGGCCACACCGTCATGGTGCGGTCCTCCCCCGCGTAGTGGTTGAAGGCGGCGTAGACCGTGCGGGGCGGGCAGACCGGGTCCATCAGGCCGACGCTGAAGAGGGCGGGCGCGGTGGCCCGCTGGGCGAAGTTGACGCCGTCGAAGTAGTCGAGGGTGGCGAAGGCCGGCTGCACGCGGTGCCGGCTGTGCCAGCGCAGGTAGTTGACGAGCTCCTGGTACGGGCCGTCCAGGGAGATCCGCGCGGCCTCGCGGTAGTGGCACAGGAACGGGACGTCGGGCATCACCGCGGCCACCCGGTCCCCGGTGAGCCCGGCGACGGCGAGCGCCAGGCCGCCGCCCTGGCTGCCGCCGGCCACGACGATCCGGTCGGCGTCCAGACCGGGCAGCTCCGCGACGGCGTCCACGGCGCGCACGCAGTCGGTCATCAGCCGCCGGTAGTAGTAGCTCTCCGGAGAGTCGATGCCCTGGGTCATGAAGCCTCCGACCCACTGGGTGCCGTCGCCCGCGGTCCGGTCCGGGGTGTCGTGGCCCTGTCCGCGGCTGTCCACGACGAGCTGGGCGTAGCCGGCGGCGGACCAGAGCAGGTGCTCGGTGGGCAGCCCGCGGCCGCCGGAGTAGCCGATGTAGGTGACGACGACCGGCAGCGGGCCGGCCGCGCCGCGCGGGCGCAGCAGCCAGGCGGCCACCGGCTCGCCGTTCCAGCCGGGGAACCGTACGTCGTCGACCTCGACGGTGCGCAGTCCGTACTGCGCGGTGACGCGTTCGGCCTTGACCGCCCCGCCGTGCGTGCGGGCCTCGGTGAGGGTGCGCTGCCAGAACTCGTCGAAGTCCTGCGGGATGGTCGACTCGGGCCGGTAGTCGCCGAGTTCGTCGACTCCGAAGTCGGTGAACGGCACGGGGGCCTCCTCTGGGTGTTGCGAGTTCGAGGTCAGGTGGTGGGGCGTGAGCAGTGACATGCGGGCCGCCTCCGGACGGCGGGTGACTGCGGGGTCGCAACGGTTGCGGCGTGCGGGATCGCCCGGCCGGGGAGCCGGGCGGGAATGGGTGGCGGTCCGCCCCCCCATGAGCGGACCGCCGGTCTGTGGGGCGGAGGCCTCAGCCGCCCGCGCCGAAGCGGAAGGCCGAGAGCCGGAAGTCGCCGTGCAGGGTCAGGCTCAGGTCGTGCACGCCGTGGAGCGGGGCGGCGAGCTCGGCGGTGGTGCTGGTCCAGGCGTAGCGGTCGCCGGTCACGGGCACGTCGATCTCGGCCAGCAGCCGGCCGCCCACCCGGACTTCGAGCCGCGCCCCGCCCGTGCCGGCGCCCTCGCGGGCGGTCTCGATCTCGATCGCCGCGGCCCCGGAGAGGTCGACCTCGCGGAAGAGGAGCGTCGCGGGCTGCGCGGGATCGGTGGCCGTGACGGCGTCACCGGTGGAGCGGGTGGCGTCGGCGATGGTGATGTCCTCGTAGTCGTCGAAGTCGACGGCCAGGATCCGGTGTCCGGCGCCCGCTCGGGGCGCGGCGGGTGCCCCGGTCACGGTCAGCGGCGCGGTGAGGACGGGGTGGTCGGCGTTGCGGGCGACGATCACCTGGTAGCCGCCGGGGTCGACGGCGAAGTAGCCGGTGGCGACGGACCAGTGGGCGAGCTGGTCGGCGGACAGCCGGAAGGCCAGTTCACGGCTCTCCCCCGGCTCCAGCCGGACCTTGCGGAAGTCGGCCAGGCGCAACCGGGGTGCCTGGTAGCGGGCCTCCAGGGCGCGGACGTAGACCTGGACCACCTCGCTGCCGGACCGTGCTCCGCCGTTCTCCAGGGTCACGGTGACCTCGACCGAGCCGTCCTGGGCGATCGACGGCTGCGACAGGCGCAGGTCGCGGTAGGCGAAGTCGGTGTAGGACAGGCCGTGGCCGAAGGAGTAGAGCGGCGCGGACCGGTGGTACTGGTAGGTCCAGCCGGCCTTGATGATGTCGTAGTCGAGCGGGGCGGGCAGCGGGTCGTCGCCCCGGTACCAGGTCTGCGGCAGGCGGCCGGCGGGCTCGGCCTCGCCGAGCAGCACGGCGGCCAGCGCGTGTCCTGTCTCCTGCCCGCCGTGGGAGGTCCACACCACGGCGGGCAGGTGTTCGTCGGCCCAGTCGAGGGCGTACGGGTAGCTGCTCATCACGACCAGCGCGGTGTCCGGGCGGACGGCCGCGACGGCGCGCAGCAGTTCCTCCTGCCCCTCGGGCAGGTCGATGTCGGCGCGGTCCTCGGTCTCGCGGCCGTTGATCAACGGGTGGTTGCCGAGGACGACGACGGCGACGTCAGCCGTCGCGGCGGCCTCCCGGGCCTCGGCGGCGCCGTCGCGGACCAGCTCGCGCTGCCAGTGCTCGGCGTCCTCCGCGGTTTCGGCGGTGACGGCCACCCGGCCGTCGCTCGGGTCCACGGCGGCGTAGCGTCCGGTGAACACGGAGCGCAGCAGCACGGTGTCCGGGCCGGCCGGTTCGAGCCGGAAGGTCTCCTTGACGAACCAGCTCTTGATCACGTCCCGGTCGGCGGCCAGGGTGTCGTCGTCCTGGAGGCCGAGGTAGCGGCCGGTGTCGGCGTCGCGCAGGGTGGAGGCGCCGCCGCCCCAGTCGGTCACGTCGAAGGCGGACTTGCCGAGCAGTTCGCCGGTGGTGCGCGAGCGCAGGGTGATCCGGTCGGAGCCCTCCACCTGGACGATCTCGCCGCCGTGGGCTTCGAGGGCCGCGGCCAGGCCGGCGGCGATGGTCACCTGGTACGGCAGGGTGCCGCTGTACCAGTCCTCGAAGAGGCTGTCGGCGAGCGGGCCGATGACGGCGATCCGGCGCGCGCGGGCCGGGTCGAGCGGCAGCAGGCCGTCGTTCTTGAGCAGCACGGTCGACTCGGCCGCGGCCTTGCGGGCCAGGGCGCGGTGCTCGGGCCTGTCGACCACCTCGAGGCCGATGCCCGCGTACGGGTCCAGCTCGGGGTCGAACTCGCCGAGGCGGAAGCGCACTTCGAGCTGGCGGCGGACGGCGCGGTCCACGTCGGCCTCATCGATCAGGCCGCGTTCCAGCGCCTCGCGCAGTCGGCCGACCGGGGTGTCGCTGTCCTCGCCGTGGTCGGTGAAGTTGTCGATGCCGGCCTTGAGCGCGGCCGCGTGGGACTCGGCGTGGTCGTCGAAGTAGTGCTCCGGGTCGACCAGGTTGGAGGGGGCTTCGGCGTCGCTGACCACGAACAGCTCGTGGCCGGTCGGCCGGGCCCAGCGGCGCAGCTCCGCCTCGATCAGCGGACTCACGTGGCAGGGGCGGCCGTTGACCAGGTTGTAGGCCGCCATCGCGCCGGTCGCGGCGCCGGAGGCGACGACGGGGCGGAAGGCGGCCAGGTCGTACTCCTGGAGGACGCGCGGGCGCAGTCCGGAGGAGGTGGTGCAGCGGTCGTCCTCGTTGTTGTAGGCGAGGAAGTGCTTGAGCACGGGGGCGGTGCGCAGGTAGGTCGGGTGGTCGCCGGTGAGGCCGTTGCAGAACGCCTCGCCGACCCGCGCGGTGTGCACCGGGTCCTCGGAGTAGCCCTCCTCGTTGCGCCCCCAGCGCGGGTCGCGCAGCAGGTTGAGCACGGGGGCCCAGGCCTGGAGGGAGTTGGGTCCGCGCTCCTCGGCGGTGCCGACCGCCGGCGGGCGGTGGTGGTGGAAGGCCCGCAGCTCGGTCGAGACCGCCTCGGCGACGTTGCGCACCAGGTCCTCGTCCCAGCTGGCGCCGAGGCCGACGGCCTGCGGGAAGACCGTGGCCACACCGAGCCAGGAGACGCCGTGGAGGCCCTCGCTGCCGGTGCGGAAGGGGCCGACACCGAGGCGCGGGACGGCCGGCGCGTACTGGTGCAGCATCGCGACCCGCTCGTCGAGCGTGAGCCGGTGGAGCAGGTCGTCGACACGCTTGCGCAGGGGAAGCGTGGGATTGCGGAAGTCGGGCAGGCCGGCTACGGACGCGGGCACGGAACTCACGTGGAATACCCCTCGGGCGGGCTGGGCTCGGCGACGATGGATCGAAGCGCTTCGACGCTGGCACGCTCCGAAGAAAGTGTCAACTCCCCATGACACAAACCATTTTGGATTTGTTCAGACTATTGCTCAACCCGAAACGCGTCGTTAGTCTCGCCGAAACATCCAAGCGCTTCGACGCTTCGGTGCTTCGACTGTGCTTCGACGGAGAGGGGCCACGCCACCATGAGATCCGGGATGAACCGCAGGAGCTTTTTGAGTACCGCCGCCACGGTCGCGGGAGCCGCCGCGATGGCACCCCTGCTGTCCGCCTGCGGCGGCGGCTCGAGCAAGAAGGCCGCTGCGAACACCAAGGAGGGCCTGAAGGCGGCCCTGCCCGCCTACGTGCCGAACACCAACGCGGTCAAGCCGGACATAGCCCCCGTGCAGGGCGGATCCGATGCCGCGACCGACGCGGGCTACCTCTCCTACCCGGCCTCCCCGCCCGCCAGCGTCTCCGGCGTTCCGGGCAAGGGCGGCAGCTACACGGCGGTCACCCCGCTGTGGGGCACCGCCCCGCCGGTCGGCAACTCCTTCTACCAGGCGATGAACAAGGCGCTCGGGGTCGAGCTGACCATGAAGCCCGCGGACGGGATCAACTACAGCACCATCATCCCGACGATGACCGCCGCCCAGAAGCTGCCGGACTGGATCAACCTGCCGTCCTGGCTGAACGCCAACTTCAACACCGGCGGGCTGGTCGGCACCCAGCTCGCGGACCTGACCCCCTACCTGTCCGGTGACAACGTCAAGAAGTACCCCAACCTGGCCTCCCTCCCCACCGGCGCCTGGCAGACGGGGGTCTGGGGCGACAAGCTCTACGGGATCCCCTGCTTCTCCACCAGCTTCGGCATCCCCGGTGCCACCTTCTACCGTCGGGACGTCCTCGAAGCCCGGGGCATCACCGCCGACCAGGTGAAGTCCGCCGACGACCTGATGAACATCGGCAAGGAACTGACCGACGCCAAGCGGGGCGTGTGGGCCTTCGACGACGTGTGGACGTATCTCCAGACCGCCTGGAACGTCCCCATGAACTGGCGGATCGACAACGGCAAGCTGGTCCACCCGTTCGAGACCCAGGAGTTCCTGGAGGCCCTCGACTGGCACTACCGGCTGGCCACCTCGGGCTACATGCACCCGGAGGCGCTCGCCGGTGACGTCGCCAACGGGGCCACCCGCTTCTACAGCGGAAAGTCGCTCATCGGAGGCGGTGGACTGGGCGCCTGGAACCTGGGCGACCACCAGTCCGGCGTCGCCGCGGACCCGAACTACCGGCGCGGCGCGTTCAACGCCATCACCGCCGACGGCAAGGGCACGCCGGTGATCTACATGGGCGCCGCCGCCAGCATGATCAGCTACCTCAACGCCAATCTGAAGCCGGCGCAGATCGAGGAACTGATCGCCGTCGCGAACTACCTCGCCGCCCCCTACGGCACGGCCGAATACACCCTGGTCAACTACGGCGTCGAGGGCGTCCACCACACCCGGGTGAACGGCGTGCCGACCTTCACCGACGAGGGCAAGAAGGACGTCCAGGCGACGACCTTCCCGTTCCTGGCCGCTCCCGGCTCCGTGATCAGCAACCCGGGCGGCGAGCAGGTCACCAAGGACTACACGTCCTGGTCCGCCGCCAACGTCAAGTACCTCACCAAGCCGCCCTTCTGGGGCATGAACTTCACCATGCCGCAGGCGCTCGCCACCGCCGCGGCCGCGCCGAGCGTCAACGACACCCTCAAGGACTGCTACCACGGCAAGAAGAAGGTCTCCGACGTGCAGGACGCCATCGCGAGCTGGCGGTCCGGGCCCGGGGAGCGGCTCAAGCAGTGGATGACCGACAACGTCCTCGACAAGTACGGCGCCGGCCAGTGAGCACCGCGGCACCGAAGCGCCCGGCCGGCCCCGCGCGGCTCGGCTGGCGGATCAGACTGCGACGCGACAAGTCGCTCCTGCTGATGACGGTGCCCGCCGTCGTCCTGCTCCTGGTGTTCAACTACGTCCCGCTGTTCGGCATCGTCACCGCCTTCCAGGAGTACGACCCGCTGGTCGGGGTCTGGCACAGCGAATGGGTCGGCTTCGACCAGTTCCAGCAGTTGTTCGGCGACCCGGCGTTCTGGGCCGCGCTGAAGAACACGCTGTACCTGAGCTTCGTCCAGCTCATCCTGTTCTTCCCGGTCCCGATCGCCCTGGCCCTGCTGCTCAACTCGGTGGTGAGCGAGCGGATCCGCAACTTCTTCCAGTCCGTCGTCTACCTGCCGCACTTCTTCTCGTGGGTGCTGGCGATCACGATCTTCCAGCAGATGCTGGGCGGCGCCGGCGTGCTCAACCAGTTCCTGCGCCAACACGACATCGGCACCTGGGACATCATGACCAACCCGCACACCTTCGCGCTGCTGGTCACCTCCCAGGCGGTCTGGAAGGAGGCGGGCTGGGGGATCATCGTCTTCCTGGCCGCGCTGAGCGCGATCAACAGCGAGCTGTACGAGGCCGCGGCGGCGGACGGCGCGGGACGGTTGCGGCGGATGTGGCACATCACGCTGCCGGGCCTGCGCGGGGTGATCGTGCTGATGCTGGTCCTGCGGCTCGGCAACGCGCTGTCCGTCGGCTTCGAGCAGTTCCTGATCCAGCGGGACGCCGTCGGCCACGAGGCCGCGGACGTCCTGGACACCTTCTCCTTCTACTACGGCATCTCCACCGGCGGCTACAGCTACGGCGCGGCGGCCGGGCTCTTCAAGAGCGTGGTCTCCCTCCTGCTCATCTGGGGTGCCAACCGGCTGGCGCACGCCTTCGGCGAGGACGGGTTGTACCGCAGATGACCAACGCACTCACCGTGGGATCGCGGCGCGAGAAGCGCCGCACGGCGGCAGCGGCCGCCCGGCGCCGGGCCCGGTCCGCCCGCCCGCCGTGGGAGGAGCCGCCCACCGCCGTCGGCCAGGCCGCCAAGGGGCTCACGCTCGGCGGGACGCTCGCCGTCATCCTCGTCCCGCTCTGGATCATCGTCCTGACCAGCTTCTCCACCCCCGGCGCCATCAACCGGGCCGGCGGCCTGGTGCTCTGGCCGGACGGCCTGACCACCGAGACGTACCGCCAGATGCTCAGTGACCCGACGGTCGTCACCGCGCTGGGAGTGAGCCTGGGCATCACCCTGGTCGGCACCGCGCTGTCCATGGCCGTATCCATCCTGTGCGCCTACGGCCTCTCCCGGCCGCGCTCCCTCGGGCACCGCTTCGTCCTGCTGCTGCTGATCGTCACGATGTTCATCAGCGGCGGCCTCATCCCGAGTTTCCTGGTCGTCACCGGCCTCGGCGGCTACGACCAGTACTGGGCCCTGATCCTGCCGAGCGCGGTCTCCGTCTTCAACATCCTGGTGCTGCGCGCCTTCTACCAGGAGACCTCCGCCGAACTGATCGACGCGGCCCGGATGGACGGCGCCGGGGACTGGCGGATCCTGTGGTCCGTCGTCCTGCCCACCTCACGCGCCGTCACCGCCGTCACCGCGCTGTTCTACGCCGTCGGGTACTGGAACTCCTTCTTCAACGTCATGCTCTACATGCCGACGGACAGTCAGAAGTGGCCGTTGCAGTACGTGCTGCTCACCTACGTCAACCGCGCCAACGGCCTGCCCGGTTCGGTCAACTCGGGCTTCGGGGAGACCCACGCGCAGACCGCACCCCTGTCGCTGCAGATGGCGGTCGTGGTCCTCACCCTGGTACCACTGGTGATCGTGTACCCGTTCGTGCAGAAGCACCTGCGCACCGGTGTCCTCACCGGCGCGATCAAGGGCTGAGCCGTCCGTGCCGGGGCCCGACGGGTCCCACGGACCGGGAGCGGTCCCGCCGCGGGCCTCCCCCTCGCACGACCGGGACCTCTCCCCACCGGAACCGACACGAAGGAAGCAGAACGATGGTGACACTCGCCGATGTGGCCAGGCACGCCGGCGTCTCGTCCAGCACGGTCAGCTACGCCCTCAGCGGCAAGCGCCCGATCTCCGACGAGACCAGGACCCGCATCGAGCAGGCCATCACGGACCTCGGCTACCACCCCAACGCGGGCGCCCGGGCCCTGGCCGGCAAGCGCTCGCACATCATCGCCCTGGTGGTGCCGCTCCACCCCGAGGTGCACGTCCCCACCATGATGGAGATCGCCATCGCCGTCACCGTGGCGGCCCGCGAGCACGGCTACGACGTCCTGCTGCTCACCAACGACGAAGGACCCGACGGCGTCCGCCGGGTCGCCGCCACCGGACTCGCCGACGGCGTCATCCTGATGGACGTCCGGCTGGACGACGACCGCATCCCGGTCCTGCGCGCCGAGGAGATCCCCGCCGCACTCATCGGCCTGCCCGACGACCCCTCCGGCCTCTCCTGCGTCGACCACGACTTCGCCACCGCCGGCGCCCTGTGCGCCGATCACCTGGCCGACCTCGGCCACCGCGACGTGGCCTTCATCGGCTACAGCAGCCGCGTCTACCGACGGCACGCCGGCTACGCCGAGCGCACCCTGAACGGCTTCCGCGCCCGCGCCGAGCGGCGGGAGCTGCGGTTCCTCCACCGGCCCTGCGAGGGCACCTACGAGAGCACGGCCGGCACCCTCGCCCGCATCCTGGCGGACCGCCCGGACACCACCGGCTTCGTCGTCCAGAACGAGGCCGCGATCGGTCCCCTGCTCAGCCTGCTGCGCGCCAGCGGGCGGACCGTGCCGGAGGACGCCTCCGTCATCGCCATCTGCCCCGACCCGATGGCCGAGCAGCACTCCCCCCGGCTGACCTCCGTGACCAGCCCCAGGAAGGACCTCGGGCAGGTCGCCGTCGAGCAGGTCATGGCGAGGATCGCCGCGACCGCCGCGGGCGACGAGCCGGCGGACCGACTCCTCCTGATGCCACCGGAACTGGTGGTCCGGGAGAGCACCGCCCCGGCCCCGCAGCGCAGTTGACCCCACTCCCGGAACTCCCGGAACTCCCCGAACTCCCGGAACTCCCAGAAGGACGGTTCCCAGATGGACATCCGCCGGCTCACGGACCGCCTCGGCGGCCTCGCCTACGGCGGGGACTACAACCCCGAGCAGTGGGACGCCCAGGTGTGGAAGGAGGACGACGAACTGATGCGCCGGGCGCGGGTCAACCTCGCCACCGTCGGCGTCTTCTCCTGGGCCCTGATGGAGCCCGAGGAGGGCCGGTACGACTTCGAGTGGCTCGACGCCCACCTCGACCGCCTCCACGCGGCCGGCGTCGCCGTCGACCTGGCCACACCCACCGCCTCCCCACCGCCCTGGTTCACCCTGGCCCACCCGGACGCCCTGCCCGTCCGCCCCGACGGCACCCGCCTGACCCACGGCAGCCGGGACACCTACTGCCTCACCGCCCCCGCGTACCGCCGGGCCGCCCGCCGGATCGCCGCCGCCCTCGCCGAACGCTACGGCGACCACCCGGCGCTCGCCCTGTGGCACGTCCACAACGAGTACGTCACCCTCTGCTGGTGCGACCACACCGCCGCCGCCTTCCGGGTCTGGCTGCGTGCCCGCCACGGCTCCCTCGACGCCCTCAACGAAGCCTGGGGGACGGCCTTCTGGAGCCAGCACTACACCTCGTGGGAGCAGATCCTCCCGCCCCGTACCAGCCAGTGGCACCACAATCCCGGCCAGACGCTGGACTTCAGCCGCTTCTGGTCCGACGAGACCCTCGCCGCCTACCGCGAGCAGCGTGACGCGATCCGCGCCCACAGCGACCGCCCGGTGACCACCAACCTCATGCTGCCCGGCTACCAGACCCTCGACCTGTGGGCCTTCGGCCGGGAGGTCGACCTGGTCTCCGTCAACCACTACCCCGGCGCACCCGGCGTCGACGCCGCCGCCCACGCCGCCTTCGACGCCGACCGGGCCCGCTCGATCGCCGGCGGCGCCCCCTGGCTGCTGATGGAACAGGGCACCAACACCGTCTACGCCGGCGGCCGCGTCCTCGCCAAGGAACCGGGGGACATCCTGCGCCACTCGCTCGCCCACATCGCCCGCGGCTCGGAGGGCGCCCTGTTCTTCCAGTGGCGCCAGTCCCGGGCCGGCGCCGAGCAGTGGCACTCGGCGATGGTCCCGCACGCCGGGCCGGACAGCCGCATCTTCCGCGAGGTCACGGCGGCCGGAGAGGCCGTCGCGCGGCTCGGCGAACTCGCCGGCTCCACCGTCCGGGCCGAAGTCGCCGTCCTGCACGACTCCGACGCCTGGTGGGCGATGCGGGCCGACGGCCTCCCGTCGTCCGAGCTCGACTACTTCGCCGCGCTGCGCCGCGCCCACCGGGCGCTCTGGGACGCGTGCCGGACCGTCGACTTCGCCCACCCCGAGCAGGACCTGGGCCGCTACCGGCTGGTCATCGCCCCGGCCCTGTTCCTCCTCACCGACGCCGGCGCCGAGCACCTGCGCCGCTACGTCGCGGACGGCGGCACCCTGCTCGTCCAGCACTTCTGCGGCGTCGTCGACGAGCGCCTCCACTCCCGACTCGGCGGGTACCCGGCCGCACCCCTGCGCGAGGCGCTCGGGATCCGGGTCGAGGAGTACCGCCCGCTGCGGCAGGACGACGCGATCACGCTCTCCGACGGCTCGACGGCCACGTCCTGGAGCGAGTCCCTGCGCACCGAGGGCGCCGATGCTCTCGCCGCCTACACCGGCGGCATGCTCGACGGCAGCCCGGCGCTCACCCGCCACGCCTTCGGCTCCGGCCACGGCTGGTACCTCTCCACCCGCCTCGACGACGCGGGCTACGCCGACCTGGTCGACCGGCTGCTCGCGGAGGCCGGCGTCGGCCCCGAACTGCCCGGCCTGCCATCCGGCGTCGAGGCGGTGACCCGGCACGCCCCGGACGGCCGCGGCTGGCACCTGCTGCTCAACCACCGCCCCGAGGCCGTACCGCTGCCGCGGCCGGGCCACGACCTGCTCACCGACGCGACGCTCAGCGAGCTGGCGCCCGGCGGCTGCGCGGTCCTGCGCATGTTGTGAACGCGCATGTTGTGAACGCTCACACGTCTCCCCCTCCCGACCGAGGAAGGCCACCATGAGCGACCCGCACGAGACGATCCGCTGGGGCCACGGCGCCCTGGAACTGGAAATCGCCCTGGGCGAGCACGGCACTCCCCGCCTGGTCCGCATCGGCGCACCCGGTGAGAAGACCACCACGCCACGCCCCGGCGCACCGCTGCCGCTGGTGGAGGTGACCACCGCCGGCCTCGGCCGCCACTGGTCGGGCCGGCACCTCGTCAACTCCGTCCTCGGCGCCCGCCTGCGCCATCGCTCCCACCGCGCGTCCCGGGACGGCGACTGGCACGTGCTCACCGTCGAACTCCACGAGCCGGAGACCGGTCTGACCGCCGAGGCGGTCTACCGGTCCCCGGACGGCCTGCCGGTGCTGCGCAGCGAGGTGCTGCTGCGCAACGACGGACCGCGGACGCTGCACCTGGAGTCGGTCGGCTCGCTCGTGGCGGGCTGCCTCACCCGGGGCGACCCGGCGACCCTGGACACCGCCGACGTGCTGTGGGCGGAGAACGAGTGGTTCGCCGAATGCCGCTGGCAGCGCCAGCCGCTGCGGGTGTCCTCGCCCGAGCGGAGCGGCCGGTTCCACACCACCGCCGGCCGCAGCACCCGCGTCGTGGCCGGGCAGGGCGTGTGGTCCAGCTGCGGACACCTGCCGATGGGCGGCCTGACGGACCGCGAGTCCGGCCGCACCTGGCTGTGGCAGATCGAGCACAACGGAGGCGGCTGGCGCTGGGAGTGCGGTGTGCGCGACGACACCGCGTACGCGGCGCTGTACGGCCCCGAGGACGCCGACCACGGCTGGCGCCACCCGCTGGAGCCGGGCGCCGAGTTCCGCACCGTGCCCGTGGCGCTCGCGCTGGCCGCGGACGGCGGCCCCGACGGTGCCTTCGCCGTCCTCACCCGGTACCGTCGCGCCACCCGCCGGCCGCACCCGGACCACCGCCGGCTGCCGGTCATCTTCAACGACTACATGAACTGCCTGATGGGCGACCCGACCACGGCCAAGCTGCTGCCGCTGGTCGACGCCGCCGCCGAGGCCGGCGCGGAGTACTTCGTCATCGACGCCGGCTGGTACGACGACGGCGACAACTGGTGGAGCTCCGTCGGCGCCTGGGAACCGTCGGCCTCCCGCTTCCCCGGGCCGACGGGGATCCACGAGGTCCTGGACCGCGTCCGGGAACGGGGCATGGTCCCCGGCCTGTGGCTGGAGCCGGAGGCGGTCGGGGTGAACAGCCCGGTGGCCGGGTCCCTTCCGGAGGAGGCGTTCTTCCGCCGGGACGGCCGGCGGGTGGAGGAGGGCGGCGGCCGGTACCACCTCGACCTGCGCCACCCGGCCGCCCGCGCCCACCTGGACCGGGTGGTGGACCGCCTGGTCGGTGAGTGGGGCGTCGGCTACCTCAAGCTCGACCACAACACCGACCCGGGCTCCGGCACCAGCAGCCATCCGGGAGAGGCTCCGGCGGCCGGTCTGCTCGGCCACAACCGGGCCCAACTCGCCTGGTTGGAGGGCATCCTGGAGCGGCATCCGGACCTGGTGATCGAGAACTGCGCGTCCGGCGGCATGCGGATGGACCACGCCCTGCTCTCCCGGCTCCAGCTGCAGTCCACCAGCGACCAGCAGGACCTGCTGCGCTACGCACCGATCGCGGCGGCAGCCCCCACCGTCGTCACGCCCGAGCAGGGCGCCGTCTGGGCCTACCCGCTGCCGGAGGACACCCCCGACGAAGTGGCCCTCACCATGGCCAACGCGCTCCTCGGGCGCATCCACCTCTCCGGGCGGATCACCGAACTGTCCCCGGAATCGAGGGACCTGGTCCACGAGGCGATAGCCGTCCACAAATCGATCCGCGCCGACCTGCCGCAGGCGCTGCCCGCCTGGCCGCTCGGACTCCCGGGCTGGGAGGACCCGTGGATCGCCCTGGCACTGCACACCCCGACCACCACCTACGTGACCGCCTGGCGCCGCTCCGGCGAGGAGGCCGTCAGGGATCTCGACATACCCCACCTGGCCGGTGCCGACGTCCGCGTCGAGGTGCTCTACCCGTCGTCCAGCCCGACCACCGCGCTCTGGCACCCGGCCACCGCCGAACTCGCCCTGACCCTGCCGACGGTCCCGTCCGCCATCCTGGTACGCCTCACGAAAAAGACACCCGAAGGGAGTTGACGATGCGTCCGGCTACCGCGCGCGCTCCACCGCGCCGGCCCGCGCCGCTCCACATCCGTACGGAACACGCTTCGCGTCCGGGCCCGATCCACTGCAGCCGCAACCGGGCCCTTGCCGTCCAGAACGCGGGAGTTCGTTTCCCCCACCCGAACACCACGCACCCCACCCCCTGGAGGGACGCAATGAGATGGTCAGCCCGTTCGTGTCATGATCGCGTCATCGCCGCGGCGGCGGCCCTGGCGCTCGCGGCCACCGGCGCAATCGCCGCCGTCGCGCCGCCCGCAACCGCCGCGAGCTCCGTGTCGGTGTCGGTCGACGCCGCCCTACAGCTCGCCACCGTCCCCGCCACCGGCGTCGGCGTGAACATCCCGGTCTACGACGCCAACATGAACGCCGCCGCCACCCCCGGCCTGCTCAGCACGGCCGGCATCAACACCGTCCGCTACCCCGGCGGCAGCCACTCCGACGTCTACCACTGGCAGACCGGCGCCGCCGAGGGCGGTGCGTACGTCGCCCCCAACACCGGCTTCGACGCCTTCATGGGCACCGTACGCGCCGCCGGAGCGCAGCCGATCATCACCGCCAACTACGGCTCGGGCACCCCCCAGGAGGCCGCCGCCTGGGTCCAGTACGCCAACGTCACCAAGGACTACGGCGTCAAGTACTGGGAGATCGGCAACGAGGTCTACGGCAACGGCGAGTACAACGCCACCTGGGAGTACGACACCCACAGCAGCAAGAGCGCCACGACCTACGCCGACAACGTGCTCCAGTACATCTCGGCGATGAAGGCGGCCGACCCGAGCGTCAAGATCGGCGCCGTGCTGACCACCCCCGGCTACTGGCCGGACGGCATCGTCGGCCCGGGCGACACCATGGACTGGAACCACACCGTCCTGTCGATCGCCGGCTCGAAGATCGACTTCGCCATCGTGCACGCCTACCCCACCAGCACCAGCCCGGCCGACCTGCTCACCAAGCCGCAGGCCCAGAACGCCAACATCACCGGCGCCGTGCGCTCGCTGATCAACCAGTACGCCGGATCCAACGCCCCCAACGTCGGCATCGCGGTGACCGAGGCGAACGCCCAGGCCTACCTGGACACCTCCCCCAACGGACTGTTCGCGCCGGACGACTACCTCACCTGGTTGGAGAACGGCGCGTTCAACGTCGACTGGTGGGACCTGCGCAACGGCACCGACTGCACCAAGGTGACCACCGTCGAGGGCGCCACCGACTACAACGACGGCGGCATGGTCTCCAGCGGCTCACCCTGCGAGCCGGCCGTCAACACGCCCTTCCCCGCCTACTACGGCATCCAGATGATCAGCAGGCTGGGCGCGCCCGGCGACACGCTCGTCAAGGCCGCCAGCTCGTCCTCGCTGCTCACCGCGCACGCCGTCCGCCGCGCCAACGGCGACGTGGACGTCATGCTGATCAACAAGGACCCGAACAACGACGCCACGGTGAACCTCTCCTACACCGGGTTCACCCCGTCCTCCGCCACCCCGACCGTCCACTCCTACCTCAAGAACGCCCACGGGATCGGCACGACCCAGTCCGGCAGCCCGACCACCCAGACCGTGCCCGCCTACGGCATCACGGTCGTCCAGATGCACCCGACCAGCGCGCCCTGCCGGGTCGTCTACAACAAGAACGAGTGGTCCGGCGTCATGGTCGGCAACGTCACCGTCGTCAACAACAGCCTCGGCCAGGTCAACGGCTGGTCCCTCGGCTTCAACTTCCCCGGCGACAACGTCATCACCAACAGCTGGAACGCCTCGGTGTCGCAGAGCGGCCCCAGCGTCAACGCCGCGAACGTGTCCTACAACCCCACCGTCCCGCAGGGCGGGAGCGTCCAGTGGGGCTTCCGGGCCACCTGGTCCAGCAGTGACGCCAATCCCTCCGCCTTCTGGTTCAACGGCGCCTCCTGCGCGATCGGCTGAACCCGCTGAGCCGGTGGTGCCCCGGGCTCCCCAGGGCCCGGGGCACCACCCCGAACACGAACCCCTCCTCACGAATCAGGACCCGACCACGTGTCAGACCAGCACCAGCCCGACGGCACCGTCCCCAACCCGGTGATCCCCGGCTTCCACCCCGACCCCAGCGTCTGCCGCGTGGGCGACGACTACTACCTCGTCTGCTCCAGCTTCGAGTACTTCCCCGGCATCCCGGTCTTCCACAGTCGCGACCTGGTGAACTGGACCCAGATCGGCAACGCCCTGGACCGGCCGAGCCAGCTGCGCCTGCCGCTCGACATGCCGTCCTCCGGCGGGATCTACGCACCGACGCTGCGCCACCACGACGGGCGCTTCTGGCTGATCGTCACCAACGTCGGCGACGGCGGCAACATGCTCTTCACCGCCACCGACCCGGCCGGCCCGTGGTCCGACCCGGTCCGGCTGCCCGGGGTCCCCGGCATCGACCCGGACCTCACCTGGGACGAGGACGGCACCTGCTGGTGCACCGTCGCCGGCGTCTCCCAGGTCCGCATCGACCCGACCACCGGCGAGACCATCGGCGAACCGTACCGGATCTGGTCCGGCACCCCCGGCGCCATGGCCCCCGAGGCCCCGCACCTTTACCGGATCGGGGAGTACTGGTACCTGATGATCGCCGAGGGCGGTACCGAGCGCGGCCATGCCGTCTCCATCGCCCGCGGCCCGTCTCCCTCCGGACCGTTCGAGCCGTGCCCGGCCAACCCGGTCCTGACCCACCGCGGCACCGACAGTCCCATCCAGAACACCGGGCACGCCGACCTCGTCCAGGCGCCCGACGGCTCCTGGTGGATGGTGCTGCTCGCCGTCCGGCCGCGCGGCGGCACCCCCGCCTGGTACGTGCTCGGCCGGGAGACCTTCCTCGCCCCGGTCGAGTGGGTGGACGGCTGGCCGGTCGTCGGCAAGGTCACCCCCGAACTGCCCACCCCGGCCTGGCCGCTGCACCCCGCGCCCGCCGTACCGGCCCGGGACGACTTCGACCAGGCCGAGCTGCACCCCCAGTGGATCTCGGTGCGCCGGCGCCCGGAGCACCTGTGCGCCACGAAGGAACGTTCCGGCTGGCTCACCCTTCGCGCCGCCGGCGCCTCCCTGGACGAGAACGACGTGGTGTTCGTCGGCCGGCGCCAGCAGCACCTCGGCTGCCGGGCCCGCACCCTGATCGACCCCGCCGAGGGCCGCGGCGGCCTCGCCGTCCGTCTGGACGAGGAGCACCACTACGAGATCGAGGCGGCCGACGGCGAGGTGAAGGTCTTCGCCCGGATCGGTTCGCTGCGCACCGAGGTCGCCGCCCGGGCGGTACCCGCCGGAGCCGTGGTGCTCGGTGTCGAGATCGCCCCGCGGCCGACGCGCGGCCCGCGCACCGGCCCTGACGACATCGTCCTCGGCATCGAGGAGCCCGACGGCGCCTTCACCGTGCTCGCCACCCTCGACGGCCGCTACCTGTCCACCGAGGTGGCCGGCGGCTTCACCGGCCGGGTCATCGGCATGTACGCCGCGGCCGGCACCGTCCACTTCGACCGGTTCGACTACGAACCCCTCCCGTTTCCCTGACCACCCGCCAGGGGCTCCCGTTCATCCGAAAGGAACGATCCGTGAACGACGCACGGCAGAGCACACACCCGCGCAGCCGCCGGCTCCACCGGACGGCCGGCCTCGTGGTGGCACTGGTCACCGCCGGCGCCCTCTGCGACGGCACGGCGATCGCCGCACCCGCCGAGCAGCCCCCGTCGGCGGCCGAGGCCGCCGGGGCCGCCGAGGCCAGGGCCCCGCACGACGCGATGGCCGCCGTCGCCCAGATGCAGCCCAGCTGGAACCTCGGCAACACCCTCGACGCGATCCCCGGCGAGACCTCCTGGGGCAACCCGCTCACCACCAAAGCGCTGTTCGACCGCCTCAGGTCCGAGGGCTTCCGCAGCGTCCGCATCCCCGTCACCTGGTACCCCCACCAGTCCGACACGGCGCCCTACACCATCGACCCGGTGTGGATGAACCGGGTCAAGCAGGTGGTCGACTGGGCCCTGGCGGACGGCCTCTACGTCGAGATCAACGTCCACCACGACTCGTGGAAGTGGATCGCCGCGATGTCCACCGACCACGACACCATCGTGGCCCGGTTCAACTCCACCTGGCGGCAGATCGCCACCGTCTTCAAGGACGAACCGCGCACCCTGCTCATGGAGAGCATCAACGAGCCGCAGTTCGCCAACGCAGCCGACGCCCAGAAGACCCAGTACCTGCGGGAACTCAACACCTCGTTCCACGACATCGTCCGCAACTCCGGCGGCCGGAACAAGGACCGCCTGCTCGTCCTGCCCTCGGAGGAGACCAACAACGCCCAGCACTGGCTCGACGACCTGTCGACCACGATGAGTTCGCTGCACGACCGCAACCTGGTCGCCACCGTGCACTACTACAGCTGGTACCCGTTCAGCGTGAACATCGCCAACGGGACCACCTACGACGCCACGGCCCAGAAGGACCTGACCGACGGCTTCGCCCGGGTGCACGACACCTTCGTCGCCAAGGGCATCCCCGTCTACCTCGGCGAGTACGGCCTGCTCAGCGAGCCCAACTCCGGCACCGTCGAACGCGGCGAGATGCTGAAGTACTACGAGCACGTCAACTATGTGGCCCGGGCCAACGGCTTCACCACCGCGCTCTGGGACGACGCCAACTACCTGAACCGCACCACCCTCCAGTGGCGGGACCCGGCCCTGATGGACCTGATCAAGGCGTCCTGGACCACCCGCTCCGGCACCGCCTCCACCGACAACCTCTTCGTGCCGAAGTCCGGCCCCATCATCGCGCAGACCATCACCCTGAACCCCAACGGCCTCTGGTTCACCGGCCTGTGGCAGGGCGACCGCCCGCTCATCCCCTTCCTCGACTACACCCTCGACGGCGACCAGCTCACCCTTCCCGCCGACGCCCTCACCCGGCTCGCCGGCGACCGCGCCCACCGTGTGAACGCGAACATCCAGGTCCGCTACTCCGAGGGCGTCCCCTGGCAGCTCAACATCCGCTCCTACGACAAACCCGCCATGTCCGACGCCACCGGAACACTCGACGGGCTGACCATCCCCACCCGGTTCAACGGCTCCCTGATGGCCAACGTGCAATCCACCTACGCCGACGGCACCGCCGCCGGCCCGGCCTCCTGGACCACCTACCAGACGTTCGACAACTACCGCCCCGACTACACCGCCAACACCACCACCGTGAAGCCCGACTTCCTCAAGTCCCTCAAGGACGACGCCCCGGTCACGCTCACCTTCCGCTTCTGGACCGGCGACACCGTCACCTACACCGTCACCAAGTCCGGCAACACCGTCACCGGCACCGCCTCCTGACCCCAGTCCGCACCTCCTCCCGAGATCCGAGCTCCCCCACCTGTTCGCACGAAAGGGACCTCCCGTGAACGACGCACCACAGACCGCGCGCTCCCGCAGCCGGCTCCACCGCACGGCCGGCCTCGTGGTGGCCCTGGCCACCGCCGGCAGCCTCGCCTGCGGCACCGCCGTCGCCGCACCCGCCGACCAGGCCCCGTCGGCGGCCGAGGCCGCCGGGGCCAGGGTCCCGCACGACCCGATGGCCGCCGTGGCCCAGATGCAGCCCAGCTGGAACCTCGGCAACACCCTCGACGCGATCCCCGGCGAGACCTCCTGGGGCAACCCGCTCACCACCAAAGCGCTGTTCGACCGCCTCAGGTCCGAGGGCTTCCGCAGCGTCCGCATCCCCGTCACCTGGTACCCCCACCAGTCCGACACGGCGCCCTACACCATCGACCCGGTGTGGATGAACCGGGTCAAGCAGGTGGTCGACTGGGCCCTGGCGGACGGCCTCTACGTCGAGATCAACGTCCACCACGACTCGTGGAAGTGGATCGCCGCGATGTCCACCGACCACGACACCATCGTGGCCCGGTTCAACTCCACCTGGCGGCAGATCGCCACCGTCTTCAAGGACGAACCGCGCACCCTGCTCATGGAGAGCATCAACGAGCCGCAGTTCGCCAACGCAGCCGACGCCCAGAAGACCCAGTACCTGCGGGAACTCAACACCTCGTTCCACGACATCGTCCGCAACTCCGGCGGCCGGAACAAGGACCGCCTGCTCGTCCTGCCCTCGGAGGAGACCAACAACGCCCAGCACTGGCTCGACGACCTGTCGACCACGATGAGTTCGCTGCACGACCGCAACCTGGTCGCCACCGTGCACTACTACAGCTGGTACCCGTTCAGCGTGAACATCGCCAACGGGACCACCTACGACGCCACGGCCCAGAAGGACCTGACCGACGGCTTCGCCCGGGTGCACGACACCTTCGTCGCCAAGGGCATCCCGGTCTACCTCGGCGAGTACGGCCTGCTCACCTCGCCGTACTCCGGCGTCGTCGAGCGCGGCGAGATGCTCAAGTACTTCGAGCACGTCAACTACGAGGCGCGGCTCAACGGGATGACCTCCGCCGTCTGGGACGCCGCCAACGACTTCCTGAACCGCGGCACCATGCAGTGGCAGGTCCCCGAGATGAAGGCGCTGATCCAGAGCTCCTGGCGGACCCGCTCGGGCACCGCCTCCACCGACAACGTCTTCCTACCGGCCTCCGGCCCCATCACCGCCCAGACCATCACCCTGAACCCCAACGGCCTCTGGTTCACCGGCCTCTGGCAGGGCGACCGCCCGCTCATCCCCTTCCTCGACTACACCCTCGACGGCGACCAGCTCACCCTGACCGCCGACGCCCTCACCCGCCTCGCCGGCGACCGCGCCCACGGTGTGAACGCGAACATCCAGGTCCGCTACTCCGACGGCGTCCCCTGGCAGCTCAACATCCGCTCCTACGACAAACCGACGATGGCCAACGCCACCGGAACGCTCGACGAGCTCACCATCCCCAGCTGGTTCAACGGCTCCCTGATGGCCAACGTGCAATCCACCTACGCCGACGGCACCGCCGCCGGCCCGGCCTCCTGGACCACCTACCAGTCGTTCGACAACTACCGCCCCGACTACACCGCCAACACCACCACCGTGAAGCCCGACTTCCTCAAGTCCCTCAAGGACGGCGCCCCGGTCACGCTCACCTTCCGCTTCTGGACCGGCGACACCGTCACCTACACCGTCACCAAGTCCGGCAACACCGTCACCGGCACCGCCTCCTGACCCCAGTCCCTCCCCGCCCCGGCTGCCCCCTCCCGGCAGCCGGGGCTCCCACACGTTCCGAGGTGCACCCATGGTCCTACTGCCCCCGCGCGTGCTGTTCGGCGCCGCCTACTACCACGAGTACCAGCCGTGCGAACGGCTCGAGGAAGACCTCGACCTGATGGCGAAGGCGAGGTTCACCGTCATCCGGGTCGGCGAGTCGGTCTGGTCCACCTGGGAACCGGAGAACGGTCGCTTCGAAGTGGACTGGCTGACCCCCGTCCTCGACGGCGCCCACGAGCGCGGCATCGCCGTCATCCTGGGCACACCCACGTACGCCGTGCCGCCGTGGCTGGCCCGGCAGTACCCGGAGATCGTCACCGAGCAGGCCACCGGCCGGCCGATGGGCTGGGGTGCCCGCCAGGAAGCCGACTTCTCCCATCCCGCCTTCCGCCACCACGCCGAACGCGTCACCCGGGCGATCCTCGACCGCCACGCCCGGCACCCGGCCGTCATCGGCTTCCAGGTCGACAACGAGCCCGGCCTGCGCCTGCCGCACAACCACGGCGTCTTCCAACGGTTCGTCGACCACCTGCGGCACACCTACGGCGACGTGGAGAACCTCAACCGCGAGTGGGGACTGGTCTACTGGTCGCACCGCCTCTCCACCTGGGCCGACCTCTGGACGCCCGACGACAACCAGCAGCCGCAGTACGACGTCGCCTGGCGGGCGTTCCAGGCCCGCCAGACCACCGAGTTCATCGCCTGGCAGGCCGCCATCGCGCGCGAGTACGCCCGCCCCGACCAGTTCGTCACCACCTGCCTCGCCTACCACCACCCCGCGATGGCGGACGACGAGATCACCGACGCCCTGGACGTCACCGCAGGCAACCCGTACTACGACATGCAGGACGCGCTGGCGTTGCCCGACCCCACGCCGCACGACCACGAGCAGCAGTGGAAGACCACCGGCGTGTGGGCGCTGTACCAGAGCGCCGACCGGGTCTTCTCCTCCCGCCAGGAACCCTTCCTCGTCACCGAGACCAACGCCCAGGCCATCAGCGGCAGTTCGGAGAACCGGCCCGCCTTCGACGGCCAGTGGCGGCAGGCCTCCTGGGCCCTGGTCTCGCGCGGCGCCCGGATGATCGAGTACTGGCACTGGCACACCCTGCACTTCGGCACCGAGACGTACTGGGGCGGGATCCTTCCGCACAGCGGCAAGCCCGGCCGGGTCTACGCCGAACTCGCCCGGCTCGGCGGCGAGTTCGAGACCGCAGGGCCGCTGGTCGCCGGGCTCGAGCCCGACGCCGACATCGCGATGGTCTACTCGATGCCCAGCAAGTGGCTGATGCAGAAGCATCCGCCGCTGGCGAAGCCGGACGGCAGCCCCGATCCGACCTCCTACCACCGAATCTTCGACCCCTTCTACCGCGGCGCGTTCGAGGCCGGCCGCCAGGTGCGGATCCTGCACGCCCGCCGGCTGCACGACGCCCGGACCGAGCGCGACGGTCCGGCACCCGACGAGGCCGCACGGCGCCATCCCGTACTGGTGGTCCCCGGGCTCTACCTCGCCGAGGACTCCCTGCTCGACTGGCTCGCGGCCTATGCCGAGGCCGGCGGCCACCTGGTGCTCGGCCCCCGCACCGGCTACGCCGACCACGAGGCCCGGGCCCGCCACGAGACCGCCCCGCCGCGCCTGAGCTCCGCCGCGGGCGCGTGGTACGACGAGTTCAGCAACCTGCCCGCGGACCTCCCGGTGCACGCCGCCCCCGGCAGCCCGCTGGAGCTCCCCGCGGGCGCCACCGCGACCCGCTGGGTGGAGGGCCTCACCGCCACCGACGCCACGGTGCTGGCCCAGTACGACCACCCGCACTTCGGCCGCTGGCCGGCCGTCACCACCCGCGCCCACGGCTCCGGTCGGGTGACCTGCGTCGGCACCGTGCCCGGCCGCGACCTGGCCCGGGCGCTGGCCGCCTGGCTGGCCCCCGCCCCGACGAACGGCTGGCGCGAGCTGCCCACCTCGGTCACCGCGACCACCGGGACGGCCCCGGACGGGCGCCGCGTCCACGTGGTGCACAACTGGAGCTGGCAGCCCGTCGAGGTGCCGGCGCCCGCCGCACTGGTCGACGTGCTCAGCGGCACCCCGGTGCCGGTCGGCAGGCCGGTCTCCTTGGACGCCTGGGACGTGCGGGTCCTCGTCGCGGGATGAAAAGGGGCGGCGGGCCCCACCCGGCCCACCGCCCCGTTCCCCTCGACCTGAAGCCCCTACCCGGCCGAGAAGCAGTAAACCGTCATCGAGCGGAACTCCTCCCCCGGGCGCAGGACGGTGGAGGGGTACTCGGGGCGGTTGGGCGAGTCCGGGAAGTGCTGGGTCTCCAGCGCGATGCCCGCGTACGCCTCGTACGGGTGACCGGAGCGGCCGGTCAGCGTGCCGTCGAAGAGGTTGCCGGTGTAGACCTGCAGCCCCGGTTCCGTCGTGAGGCACTCGAGGCGCCGGCCGCTGGCCGGATGGCTCAGGACGGCGACGCGCCGGAACCCGTTCCCGTCCAGCACCCAGGTGTGGTCGAAGCCCTGGCCCGCCCGGCGGATCTGCGGGTCCCGGTCGACGACGCGGTCCCCGATCCGCCGGGCTTCGCGCAGGTCGAAGGGCGTGCCGAGAACGCGTGCGACGGGACCGATCGGGATCAGTTCGGCGTCGACCGGGAGGTAACCGGCGGCATCGACCCGGAGCAGGTGGTACAGCACCGTCCCGCTGCCCTCGCCGGCCAGGTTGAAGTACGCGTGGTTGGTGAGGTTGACCACCGTCGGGGCGTCCGTGGTCGCCCGGTAGCCGATCCACAGCGCGCCAGCCGGGTCGAGCAGGTACGTCACCTCGACGCTGAGTTCCCCCGGGAACCCCTGGTCACCGTCGGGGCTGTGCAGGCGCAGGCGCACCCCGGCCCGACGGCCCTCCCGGACCGCCACGCCGTCCCACAGCCGGGTGGCGAAGCCGTCCGTTCCGCCGTGCAGGGTGTGGCCGTTCGGCTGGGTCGCCAGCCGGTGCGTCGTGCCCCCGAGCGGCAGTGCGCCGTCCGCGATCCGGTTGGCGTAGCGGCCGACCGTCGCGCCGAAGTACGCGGCCTCCCCGAGCAGGTCCTCGACGCGGTCGCAGCCGAGGACCACGTTCGCTCGCCGTCCGTGCCGGTCCGGCGCGTGCAGGGCCTGGAGGCGGGCGCCGAGACTGAGCACCTCGGCGGTCACGCCCTCGGGCGAGCCGATGGTCCAGCGGGTGACGGGCCGTCCGTCCGGCATGGTGGCGGCGACCTCCTGGGAGATCGTCAGTTCACCCTGGGACACGAGTGCGTCGCTCTGCACCGGGATGCTCCGTTCCTTGCGGGATCGTGGGGGAAACGGGCGACGCCCGCCGGGTCGGCGGGCGTCGTCGGCTCTCGGCACGGGGCTCACAGCCCCTGGGCCAGGCGGTAGTACGCCTGGTTCCAGCGCAGTTCCCTGGTGAACCGGCGGAGCGACGTGTCCTCGTCGATCACCAGGAGCTCCACCCCCAGCATCTCGGCGAGGTCCTCGAGCTCCTCGGTGCCGACCGCGCGGGAGAGCACGGTGTGGTGCGGCCCGCCGGCCGTCAGCCAGGCCTCGGTGGAGGTGTGGAGGTCCGGACGCGGCTCCCACACCGCGCGGGCGACCGGCAGGTGCGGCAGCGGTGCCGGTGGCACGACCACGTCCACCTCGTTGGCGACCAGCCGGAACCGGTCGCCCAGGTCCGCGAGGCCGACCACCACGGCCGGGCCGGGCTCGGCGTCGAAGACCAGCCGGACCGGGTCCTCCCGTCCGCCGATCGACAGCGGGTGGATCTCGCAGGAGGGGGTGCCGGCCGCGATGCTCGGGCAGACCTCCAGCATGTGTGCGCCGAGGATCAGCTCGCAGCCGAACTCCAGGTGGTAGGTGTAGTCCTCCATGAAGGAGGTGCCGCCGGGCAGCCCGCCGGACACCACCTTGAGGGTGCGCAGCAGGGTGGCGGTCTTCCAGTCGCCCTCGCCGCCGAAGCCGTAGCCGTCGGCCATCAGCCGCTGCACGGCGAGGCCGGGCAGTTGGCGTAGTCCGCCGAGGTCCTCGAAGTTCGTGGTGAAGGCCTTGAAGCCGCCCTGCTCCAGGAAGCCGCGCAGGCCGAGCTCGATGCGCGCCGCGTAGCGCAGCGATTCGTGGCGCTCGCCGCCGGCCCGCAGCTCGGGCGCGAGGCGGTAGCCGTCCTCGTAGTCCTTGACGAGCGCGGTGACGTCGCCGTCGTCGGCCGCGTCCACCGCGGCGACCAGGTCGTTGACGCCGTAGGTGTTGACGGAGACGCCGAAGCGGCGCTGGGCCTCGACCTTGTCGCCCTCGGTGACGGCGACGTCGCGCATGTTGTCGCCGAAGCGGGCGAGCTTGAGGCCGCGCAGTTCGGCACGGCCGGCGGCGGCGCGGGCCCAGGTGGCGACCCTGGCGGCCACGGTCGGGTCGCTGACGTGTCCGGCGACGGTCTTGCGGGCGACGCCGAGGCGGGACTGGATGTAGCCGAACTCGCGGTCGCCGTGGGCGGCCTGGTTCAGGTTCATGAAGTCCATGTCGATGGAGTCCCAGGGCAGTTCGACGTTGGCCTGGGTGTGCAGGTGGAGCAGCGGCTTCTGCAGGGCGTCGAGGCCGGCGATCCACATCTTGGCCGGGGAGAAGGTGTGCATCCAGGCGATCAGGCCGATGCAGTCGTCCGCGGAGTTGGCCTCCAGGCAGACCCGACGGATGGCGCTCGCGTCGGTGAGGACGGGCTTCCAGACCACCTCGACGGGCATCGCCGGGTCGTCGTCCAGGGCGGCGGCGATCTGCCGGGACTGCTCGGCGACCTGGCGCAGCGTCTGCTCGCCGTAGAGCCCTTGGCTGCCGGTCAGGAACCAGACCTGGCGTCCGTCCGGTGACTTCTTCACGGGGTGGCTCCTTACCGGGCCTGGGGCTGGCCGTAGACGTTCTGGTAGCGGTGGTTGAGGCTGTCGATGTCCGCCTGGGCGATCGGCAGGGGCTCGCCGAGCTGGCGGGAGAGGTGGACGGTGCGGGCGACGTCCTCGCACATCACGGCGGCCTTCACGGCGGCCTTGGCGTCCTTGCCGATGGTGAAGACGCCGTGGTTCTGCATCAGGACGGCGGGCGACCGGTGGCCTGTGAGCGTTTCCACGATGCCGCGGCCGATCGAGTCGTCGCCGATCAGGGCGAACGGGCCGACCGGGATCTCGGCGCCGAACTCGTCGGCCATCGCGGTGAGCACGCAGGGGACGGCCTCGCCGCGGGCCGCCCAGGCGCAGGCGTAGGTGGAGTGGGTGTGGACCACGCCGCCGACCTCGGGGAGGTGGCGGTAGACGTAGGCGTGGGCGGCGGTGTCGGAGGAGGGCGCGTGCTGGCCGTCGACGACCTTGCCGTCGAGGTCGCAGACGATCATGTTCGCCGGGGTCAGCTCGTCGTAGGAGACTCCGCTCGGTTTGATGACCAGCAGGTCCTCGCCGGGGACGCGGGCGGAGACGTTGCCGGCCGTCCAGACCACCAGGTTGTAGCGGACCAGTTCCTGGTGGAGGTCGCTGACCTGGCGGCGGATGCGGTCGATGGTCGCGTTCACAGAGCCGGTGGTTGCGTTCGGGCGGCCGGTGTTTGCGTTCACAGGGCGGCCGGTGGTTGCGTTCACAGGGCCTCGCTCGGTGTGGTGAGGGCGGCGTTGCGGATGTCGCGCAGGCGGTGCAGGAGCTTGTCGGCACCGAGGCCGAAGTGGTCGTGCAGGGCGCGGTATTCGGCGAAGAGCCGGTCGTAGGTGTCGGCGGCGGCCGGGTCGGGCCGGTACGCGCCCCGCCGCACCCGGCCCATGGCGGCGGCCGCGGTCCGGACGTCCGGGTACGCTCCGGCGGCGACGGCGGCGTGGATCGCCGAGCCGAGTGCCGGGCCCTGCTCGGACTCGGCGACCGAGACCGGCCGGCGCAGCACGTCGGCGTGGATCTGCATCAGCAGGGCGTTCTTCTTGAGGCCGCCGGTGACGATGAACTCGGTGACGGGGACGCCGCCCCGCTCCAGCGCCTCGACGATGACGCGGGTGCCGAAGGCGGTGGCCTCCAGCAGGGCCCGGTAGATCTCCTCGGGCCGGGTGGCCAGGGTGAGGCCGACGATCACGCCGGACAGGTGGTGGTCGACCAGGGTGGAGCGGTTGCCGTTCATCCAGTCGAGCGCCACCAGGCCGTGTGCCCCGACGGGTTGGTCGGCGGCCTTGCGGGTGAGCAGGTGGTGGAGGTCCTCGCCGTTCGCTTCGGCCTCGGCCAGGTAGTCGGCGGGCACGCCCTGGCGCAGCCACCAGGCGAAGATGTCGCCGACGGCGCTCTGGCCGGCCTCGTAGCCGTAGGAGCCGGTGACGATGCCGTCCTCGACCACTCCGCAGATGCCGGGGACGTCGGCGAGGGTGGCGCCGTTGACCACGTGGCAGGTGGACGTGCCCATGATGGCGAGGAGTCGGCCGTTGTCGACGGCGCGGGCGGCCGGTGCGGCCACGTGGGCGTCGACGTTGCCGGCGGCGACGGCGATGCCGGCGGGCAGGCCGGTCCACTCCGCCGCCTGCGCGGTGAGCGCGCCGACCCGGGAGCCCAGCGGGGAGAGCGGGTGCTCCAGGCGGGTACGGGCGAAGTCGGCGAACTCCGGGTGGAGCGCGGCGAGGTAGTCCTCGCTCGGGTAACTCCCGTCCTGGTGGATGCCCTTGTAGCCGGCCGTGCAGGTGTTTCGGCTCTCGGCGCCGGTGAGCTGCCAGACGATCCAGTCGGCGGCCTCGATCCAGCGCTCGCAGGCGGCGTAGACGGCCGGGTCCTCCTCCAGCACCTGCAGTGCCTTGGCGTACTGCCACTCGGCGGAGATCCTGCCGCCGT
This sequence comes from Kitasatospora cathayae, assembly GCF_027627435.1. Lineage (GTDB taxonomy): Bacteria > Actinomycetota > Actinomycetes > Streptomycetales > Streptomycetaceae > Kitasatospora > Kitasatospora cathayae. The sequence continues at coordinate 430,355 of NZ_CP115450.1, forward strand.
ACCGGGAGATCCACTTCTCGCCGCGGGCGTGGGCCAGCGCGTTGATCCGGTCGGCCTGGGGCTGCGCCGCGTGGTGCTTCCAGAGCTTGGGCCAGGCGTGCGGGCGATCCGCCCAGGTGGAGGTCTCGGCCAGTGGGGTGCCGTCGGCGAGCACCGGCAGGACGGTGCAGGCGGTGAAGTCGGTGGCGATGCCGATGACCTGGGCGGGGTCGACGCCGGCGGCGGTGAGCGCGGCCGGGACGGCGGTGCGCAGCACCTCGCGCCAGTCCGCCGGGTGCTGGAGCGCCCAGTCGGGCGGGAGCGGCCGGCCGGTGCCGGGCAGCTCGCGGTCGATCACGGCGTGCGGGTAGTCGTGGACGGCGGTGCCCAGCTCCTCGCCGTCCCGGACCCGGACCACCACGGCGCGGCCGGAGAGGGTGCCGAAGTCGACGCCGACGACGTACCGGTCGGAGTCGTGCGCGGCAGGGATCACGGTCACTTCGTCATCCTTCGTACGGGAGGGCTGTGGTGTGCGCCTGTCAGCCATCGGCTGTCGGCTGTGGTCTGCTGTCCGTCGTCTGTCGCCGGTGCGGTCCTCGACCGGGGCAGGGCGGAACGCACCGGCGACAGGCTTCGTTCCGCTACCTCTCCCTCTTAAGGGCGGAACGCTGGCCGTCGGCCGGGCGCACGAAGCGGGATGCGGTGGTGGCCCGGCCGGCGGAGTGGGAGGAGCATGTTGTTAACGCTCACCGTGATTGTTAGCGCTAACAATCACGGTGTCAAGGGAAGTTTCACAAGGGCGGAACTCTCAAAACCGGGTGATCAGCGCGCCGGCCGGCGACTACAGACTGAACGCCCCGGGGGCAGGGCCCACGCTGCGCCGCAGCACCATCTCCGGCAGGATCTGCACATGGGAATCGGAGAGCGCCACGCCCTCCAGCTCCCCGACGAGCATCTCCAGGGCCCGGCGGCCGAGTTCGGCGAAGTCCTGCCGCACGGTGGTCAGCGGCGGGGTGAAGTACGCGGCCTCCGGGATGTCGTCGAAGCCGACCACGCTGATGCCCTCGGGGACCGAGCGGCCGGCCTCGTGCAGAGCCCGCAACAGGCCGAGCGCCATGTGATCGTTCGCGCAGAAGACTGCGGTGACCTCGGCCAGTCGGGCGATCCGCAGACCCGCCTGATAACCCGAGCGGGCGCTCCAGTCACCGCGCTCCACCTCCGGCACGGGAGCTCCGGCCTCCCGCAGCGCGAGGCGCCATCCCTCCTCGCGGTCCCGGCTCTCCAGCCAGTTCGCCGGCCCCGCCAGGTGGTGCACCGTGCGGTGCCCCAGGTCGAGCAGGTGCCCGGTAACCTCTTCGGCACCGAAGCGGTTGCCCACCGACACCATGGGCACCCGGCTCTGGTCGCCCGACCCGACCGCGACGACCGGCACGGTGCTGGACAACCGGGCCACCGCGCTGACGGAGGAGGTCTGCGGCGCGATCACCACCACGCCTTCCACCCCCTGGTCGCGCAGCCGGTCGACGGCGTCCTGGACCGAACGGCCGTCCAGGGAGCGCAGGCTGGTCACGCTCACGAAGTACCCGGCGCTGCGCGCGGCCTGCTCGATGCCGTCCAGCATCGAGGCGGGGCCGTACAGGGTCGAGTCGAAGCTGACCACCCCGAGGGTCTGCGAGCGGCGGGTGACCAGCGCGCGGGCGGCGGAGTTGGGCCGGTAGTCCAGCTCCCGGATGGCGGCCAGCACCCGGTCCCGGGTGTCGGGCCGGACGTGCGGGGCACCGTTGAGCACCCGGGACACCGTCTGGTGGGACACTCCCGCCAGTTTCGCCACGTCCGCCATCACGGGCTGGCGCTGTTCCGTCCCGGCGCTGTCGGTTCCCACTTGCAGTCCCCTCCTCGGTTGTGGACCACAGTACGCGACCAGGTCCAGGCCAATCCGTCACCCTCGGCTCAACGGCAGCTCCCCTTCTTACCAGCACTTCAGGCCGCCGACATGTGCCAATACCGCCAAGTTAACGCGCACACCTCCTCCACGGGGGTGAGTTGCCGGATCACCTTCCCGCTGTTCGCGCCGGGGCAGCGGGAAGGTGAGCGATGCACACGCAGCGCGTTCGGGCCAGGCCGATCGGGTAGCTGAGCGCTGCGGTGCCGCCCGCGGCGTCGCTGACCTCGGCACGGAGGAGGGTCGACTCCGCCGCTTCGTCGCACGGCTCGGCCGTTCCTCGCCGCCCGCGCCCCGTCACGGCAGCGAGGCGGAAATCCAAGTCCGTCCTCACACGCCAGCGTTGGACTCCGCCGCCCCCCCGTTCGCGCAGCCGCTCCGCCGAAGAACGCGATCAGCTACGCGGTCGTGCGCCTGTGAGCCAGTGCCCGAACCTCCTCGGGCAGCGCGTCGGCGGCCAGGAGTCGCGGCAGCAGGGCCGGTTCGAGCGTCATCGCGCGGAAGACGACTTCGACGGTCACGTCGTGGTCGGGCCGGTGCACGATCCCGACGGGGTCGCCGGTCCGAATGGCTCCCGGCTCGACCACGCGCAGATAGGCACCCGGCACGCCGGCCCGGGTGAACCGCGTGATCCAGCCCTCTCGCTGCAGCCACCCCTCGAACGTCGAGCATGGGATCCGCGCGCACGACACCTCCAGGACCACATCCGGCCCGATCCGCCAACGTTCACCGATCAGGGCGCCGTTGACGTCGAGGCCGACGGTCGTGAGGTTCTCTCCGAAGACCCCGTTGGCGAGCGGCCTGCCCAGCTCGGCCTCCCAACCGTCGAGATCCTCGCGGGCATAGGCGTAGACGGCCTGATCGGAGCCGCCGTGGTGTTTCACGTCGTAGACGCGGTCGCCGGCGAGACCGACCGCGCCGGTGCCCTTCGGGCCGGGGGCGGTGACCGCGACCGGCCCGTCAACGGGCTGCTTGTCGATGCCCGTCGCACTGAGGCCCTTCCACGGGTTGGGTCGGGGCCTGCCCACATTGACGGAGAGAAGCTTCATGCCCCCCGACGGTAATGACCCCTGCGCGCTGCGGCGACTCATTTCCCTGCCACACCTCCGAATCGATCTTCCAGTCCGCCCGGCGCCGATGCGGCAGGCGCGGTCAAGAGGAGTTGGCCGGGCCCCGGCTCCGCGGCTGCGCGGAGTCGGGGCCGGGGCCGGGGCCGGGTCGGCCGGAGCGGGTGCTACCCGAGGGTCCACTTCTGGTTGTCGCCGCCCCAGCAGCTCCACAACTGGACGGGCGTGGCGTCGGCGGTGAGCGCCCCGGCGACGTCCAGGCAGCGGCCGGACTGGACGCCGGTGACGCTGCCGTCGGAGTTGAACTGCCACTGCTGGTTGGCACCGCCGTTGCAGGGCCAGGTCACCACCTTGGTGCCGTCGGCCGTCGCGCCGCCGTAGGCGTCCAGGCACAGCGTGGTGCCGGAGACGTTCACGGTGAGCTGTCCGGCGGCGGTGCGGGTCCAGGTCTGGTTCGCCGCTCCGGAGCAGCTGTAGATCTGCGCCTGCGTCCCGGGGGTGGTGGAGGCGTTGGGAACGTCCAGGCACTTGCCCGAACCGGCGCCGCGCAGCGCCCCCGTGGCGGTCACCGGGGTACTGGCGTAGCCGGCCGCGACGATGTTGGCCTGGACGGCGTTCTCGGTGGCCTCCGACGGGTAGCCGGAGGTCATCACGCCCTCGTAGAAGGTGCCGCGGGCGCCCTTGCTGTTGTCGCCGCCGATGCCGAGGATGATCGCGCCCTCTTTGTGCATCGGGTTGTAGCCCGCCACGTTCGGGCGCGGACCGGAGTAGAAGGTCGACAGCCCGCCGGACTGGGCGTCGCCGGCGCGGATCGCCCACTGGTTGGGGGCGCCCTTGACCATGGCCGTCAGGTAGCGGTGGTTCACCGTCGGGTCGTTGGCGTTGTAGCCCGCGTTGACACCGGAGAACAGGCCGTTCTCCAGGTCGGCCATCACCCAGGGGCCGGTCCCGCTGCCGTAGCCCCAGACCTTGATGTTGCCGAAGTAGATGGCCTCCATGTGGCCGTTGCCGGTGTCGGTGCTGCTGGTCTCGGCGTTGCCGTAGTCGAAGCAGCAGCCGCCGTTGTAGTGGGTGCCGTCGAGGATCGCGTACATCCCCTCGGGCTGGTCGCCGGTGGCGACGCCGGAGGTGTGGTTGTTGCGGTAGCCGGTGCCCGGTGCGACGTACACGCCGTAGGCGCGGTGGCCGTTCAGCGTGGTGGGCGCCAGGGTCGCGTCCGCGAGGTTGTCCGGACCGGGCGCGGCGCCGCCGCCGGGGGCCTGGGTGAGGTGGTTGCCCTTGCCGGACTGGTCGTAGATCACGGTGATCACGCAGCTGGTGCCGGCACAGAAGGAGTCCTGGGTGGCGGCGTCGGCGTAGCCGCCGGCGCTCAGGACGCCGATGTCCCGCAGCGCCTGGTCCGAGGAACGCCGGACCTGGTACAGCGGCCCGCCGTATCCGGCGTAGAGCGCGCGGGTGGTGCTGTGCGCGGCCACACAGGGCGTGTTGCCGGCGGCGTAGATGTCGCACGGCCCCTGCGTGGCCGCCTGAGCCACACCGCTGGTCGCGGTGGCGCCGGCGAGGGCGCCGACGAGGACGGCGAGAGCCGCCCCGGCGCGGGCGAGGCGGCGCAGTGCGCCCCGTCCACGGGTGGTCCTGTTGGTGTCACTCATGGTGTCTCCCTGCTCATCGTGAGCGCGGCCAGGGGAAAGTGAGCGCTAACAATCCAGCCCGTGGCGACACACTTCGGCCCGGGCGGGAAGTGGAGGTTCCTGGACCGGTGACAGTGCCCGCACCGCCCGTGTCCCGTCAAGAGTTCTGACAGGTCCACAGCGTGGAAACGCGCCAATCGCCCATGACCGGCCGTCAGTACGTCACACGTCCGTGGTTGCACGGTGGTTGACGCTGGGCAATGTGAGCGCTCACACTCCACACCGGCACACCAGCACACCCGAGCATTCGCGCCGGTTCGCCGCGCCTTTCTCCTGCTCCCCACTCACCGGCAGCGATCGAGAGGAACCACCTCATGCGCACAACCCTGCCCCGGCTCTCCAGAGCCACCCGCGTCGCATCCACCGCGATCGTCGTCCTCGCGCTGGCCGTCGGCTGCAGCAAGCAGGGCGCCGGTGACTCCGGCACCTCCACCGGCGGCTCGCCGGCCGCCGCACCCGCGATCCAGGGCGACATCACCTTCAACGACGACAACCTGACCCGCCTCGACGCCGCGCTCAAGACGGCCCTCCAGGGCAAGGACCTCTCCCAGCTGGACCTGGCCATGGTGGTCAACGTCGCCGTGGACTACTGGAACGCCGGAAAGGCCGGCTTCACCAAGGGCCTCGCCGACCTCGGCGTCAAGGGCACCTTCCAGGCCCCGGCGAACGGCCGGCTGGACCAGCAGCTGTCCATCCTCCAGACCCTGCGCGGCCAGGACATCTCCGCCTTCTCGCTCTCCGCGATCGACCCGACGGCCGTCAAGTCGCCCATCCAGTCCGCCGGTTCGGCCGGAATCCCGGTGCTGGCGATCGACTCGCCGCTGCCCGCCGAGGACGGCGCCGCGCTCTACCTCGGCACGCCCAACTACCAGGCCGGCAAGCGGGCCGGCGAGGCGATGAAGGCCGCGCTGGGCGGCCACGGCAAGGTCGTGGTGCTGGTCGGCTCGCTGACCGCCTCCAACGCCGTCGAACGCATCCAGGGCTTCGAGGACGCGTTGAAGGGCACCGACATCAAGGTGTCCAACAAGCTCGCCGACAGCATGGACGCGGCCAAGGCCCTCACCAACGCCCAGACCGCCATCCAGACCGACCCGGGCGTGACCGGCCTGTACGGCGTCTACTCCTACGACGGCCCCTCCGCCGCGCAGGCCGTGCAGGCCGCGGGCCGGACCGGCAAGGTCAAGGTGGTCTCGGACGACAGCGACGCCCAGACCCTCACGTTCATCCAGCAGGGCGTCATCCAGGCGACCGTCGTCCAGTCGCCCTACCAGCAAGGTTACACCGGCGCCTACCTGCTGGCCGCGCTCAAGGTGCTGGGCAAGGACGCCACCATGGCCATCGTCAAGCCGTTCCTGGAGTCCGACGGCAGCACCCTGAGCTCCGGCGTCGGCGTGGTGACCCCGGACAATCTGGCGGCGTTCCGCGCCAAGCAGACCCAGCTCGGCATCACAGGATGACCGGGCCGGGCGCCCGCACCGCCGGTCAGTCGGCCGCGGCCCTGCGCGCGGTGCGCAAGAGCTACGGGCCGGTCACCGTGCTGGACATCCCCGAGCTCGATCTGATGTACGGTCAGATCACCTGTGTGGTCGGGGAGAACGGCGCCGGGAAGTCGACCCTGATGGGCGTGCTGTCCGGCACCGTCTCCCCCACCGCCGGTGAGGTCCTGATCGCCGGCCGCCCCCTTCAGCCGGGCCGGCCCGACCACGCCAAGGCCCTCGGGGTCAGCCTGGTGGCGCAGGAGTTCCCGCTGGTCGGCCGGATGAGCGTGGCCGAGAACCTGCTGCTCGGCCGGCGCACCCGGGCCGCCCAGGGCGCCGGGGCGCTGCGCCGGGCCCTGTTCGACCGCGCCGGCACCCGCCGCGAGGCCCGCGAACTGCTGGCGGACATCGGCGTCGAGGGCGTCGACGTCGATCGCCCGGTGGAGCGGCTGCCCGTCCCGCTGCGGCAGATGACCGAGATCGCCAAGGCCTGGGGCAACCGGCCGCTGGTCCTGATCCTGGACGAGCCGACCTCCTCGCTCGGGCCGGTCGAGGCCGGCAAGGTCCTCGCCCTCGCCCGGCGGCACGCCGCGGACGGCGGCGCGGTGCTGTTCATCGGCCACCGCCTGGACGAGGTGCGGGACGTCGCCGACCGCGTGCTGGTGCTGCGCGGCGGCCGCCTGGTCGCCGATCTCACCCCGGCCGAGGCCACCGAGGCGCGGATGATCCGCGAGATGGTCGGCGGCGAACTCGCCCGCGACCTGGCCGTCCGCCGTGCCCCCATGACGGCCCGCACCGTCCTGACCGCCCGGGGGCTGACCGCGGACGGCCTCGGCCCGGTCGATCTGGAGCTGCGGGCCGGTGAGATCGTCGGCGTGGCCGGCCTGATGGGCTCGGGCCGCAGCCGGCTGCTGCACACCCTGATGGGCGCGCAGCCCCGCACCGGGGGCGAGGTCGAGCTGGAGGGGCGCCGTTTCCGCCCGCGCCACCCCGCCGACGCGGTCGCCGCGGGCATCGGGCTGGTGCCGGAGGACCGCAAAGAGCAGTCGCTGCTGCTCTCCCACCCGGTGCGGTGGAACGCGACCCTGGCCACCCTGCGGCGCGACTCCTGGCACGGCGTGCTCGCGCCCGGCGGCGACCGGGAGCGCTCCCGCCGGATCATCGACGGCCTGGGGGTGCGGCTGCACAGCCAGGAGCAGCCGATCGGCGACCTCTCCGGCGGCAACCAGCAGAAGGTCGTGTTCGGGCGGTGGCTGCACGCCGCCCCCGAGGTGCTGCTGCTCGACGAGCCCACCCGTGGCGTCGACGTGGGTGCCAAGGCCGAGATCTACCGGCTCGTCGACCGGGCTGCGGCGGACGGCCTCGCCGTCCTGGCAGCCTCCTCCGAACTGGAGGAGCTGCTGTGGATCTGCCACCGGATCCTGGTGATGGCCCACGGACGGATCGTCGCCGACCTGCCGCGCGAGCACTTCAGCAAGGAACGGATCATGACAGCGGCCACCAGCCGGCCGGAGCCGGCGGCGAACACGGAGGCGACCGTATGACCACCCGGACCGCTCCCGCCCCGGAGAGGGAAGCACAGGCACCGGCCCGGAGCCGGCTGCGCGTACTGGTGGACACGCCGGAGGTGGGCGTCGTCCTGGCCTGCGTCGCCGTGTTCGCGGCGCTCGCGCTCGCCCGGGACACCTTCGCGAGCGCGGTCAACCTCCAGGGCATGGGCGCCGATCTGGCACAGTACGGGCTGATCGCGATCGGTGAGTCGTTGGTCATCCTGACCGGTGGCATCGACCTGTCGGTGGGTGCCCTGCTGGGCACCAGCGTGATCCTGATGTCCTGGTTCAACGTGCGGGCCGGACTTCCCGCCGGCCTGGCGGTGCTGGCAACCCTGGCCGTCGCCGGACTGGTCGGGCTGATCCACGGACTGGCCGTCACCCGGCTGCGGATGCCGCCGTTCGTCGTCACCCTGGTCACCTACACCGTGGCGCAGGGCGTGACCCTGGCGATCACCTCCGGTACCTCGATCGTCGGCATCTCCCCGTTCTTCGGCGACATCGGTCAGAGCTATCTCGCCCAAGTCCCGGTGCCACTGGTGCTGTTCACGGTGATCGCCGTCGCCGCGTGGTTCTTCCTGGAGCGCACCTACGCCGGGCGGCAGGTCTACGCGGTCGGCGGCAATCCCGAGGCGGCCAGGCTGGCCGGCATCCGCGGTGACCGGCGGGTGGTGTCCATGTACGTGGCCTCCTCGTTGGTGTCGGCCTTCGCCGGAATGCTCGTGCTGGGCCGGATGGGGGTCGGCTCCGCCAGCGGCGTCGGCGTCGGCTGGGAGCTCACGGCGATCGCGGCCGCGGTCATCGGCGGAGTCAGCCTGACCGGTGGTCAGGGCCGCGTCCTGGGGATCGTGGCCGGCGCCGTCCTGCTGGAGTTGATCAACAACGGGCTGACCACCCTCCAGGTCAACTCCGACTACACCAACATCGTGCTCGGCTGCGTCCTGGGCCTGGCCATCACGGCCGACCGGTTGCGCGCCCGACACGTGGCGCGGAGGTCCTGAACCGGCCTCTCGAGCACGGCACTTGGCTTTCCCGGCGCGCCCCCGCCCTGGTCCGGCGGGGGCTTCGCCGTGCTCACGCGCCACTGCGGGCACCCGGACCGTCGTCGCGGGCGCGCGCCCGGTCACCGGCGAGCTGGCCGGCCCGGGCGGAGACCAGATGGCGCGGCTGCACGCGATGCTGGCGCCGGTGCACGGCCTGCCGGTCGAACTGGCCACCACCAGCCAGCGGGACTTCCTGGAGGAGGAGGCCCGGCGCGCCGACGTGGTCGTCTTCACCGGGGCCTGCCGCAACGCCGAGCAGGTCCGCGCCCGACACGCCCCCGGCCAGCTGTTCCTGTTCCTCGGTTCGGGCGTGAACCCCTTCGTGGTCGCCCCGGGCGCCGACCTGACGCCCTACCAGGACGAACAGGCACTCGCTGCCGTCCTGACCACCCGCATGTTCACCGAACGGGCCCCTGGGCTCCAGCGTCTACGGCCGGGCGCCCGACCTCGTCAAGGCGCTCTCCCGGCGCACCACCGTGACCACCGACACCACCCTGCTCGCCGCCGACGACGGCAACGCGCCGTTCAGCGGCTACGGGCGGCAGGCGAACTACATCACCGACGGCACCGGCCAGTGGGTCGAACCGATCCAGATCTCCAAGGCCGTCGCCGAGCATCTCCCGGAAGGCCGACCGTGACCCACCGCCCCACCTTCAAACCCCCGTTCCCCGGCGCCTGGTTCGCGGTCGCGGACCATCTCGCCCACCTCGGGGTGCACGCCGTCTTCGGCCTGCCCGGCGACGACATGGACCTGCTCGCCGCGCTGGAGGAGAGCAACACCACGGTGGTGCTCTGCCGGGACCAGCGCAACGCCCTCTACATGGCCACCGGCCACGCCCTCGCCCAGGGCAGCCCCGCCGTGTGCGTGGTCGGCAAGGGCCCGGCCCTGACCAACGCGCTGACCGGGCTGCTGGAGGCCCGCAGCGCCGCCGCCCCGGTCGTCCTGCTGGCCGGCGGCACCGCGCTGGACCGCCTCGGTACCGGGGCCTTCCAGGAACTGGACCAGCTCGCCGCGGTACGGCCGTTCGTCAAGCGGGCCGAACGGGTCGACCGTCCCGAGCAGCTGCCCGCGGCCCTGGAGCGAGCGGTCGCGACGGCCGTCAACGGCACGCCCGGCCCGGTCTACCTGGAGATCGCCGAGCAGATCGGCGCGCAGGGCATCCCGCGACCGGTGGCCTGGCGCGACTCCCGGCCGCAGCGGCTGGCCCCCGACGAGGAGGTGCTGCGCGCGAGCGCCGAGCGGATCGCGGCGGCGCGCCGGCCGCTGCTACTGGTGGGCGGCGGTGCCCGGCACCGCAACGAGGGCGGCGCGATCGAGCGCTTCGCCGAGCTGCTGGGCGCACCGGTGTTCGTGACCGCCTCCGGGCGCGGCACCGTCGCCGAGGACCACCCGCTGTACTGCGGGGTGTCCGGCCTCTACGCCCAGGAGCCGGTCGCCCGGCTGTGGCACCGGGCGGACCTGGTGGTGGCGCTCGGCAGCCGGCTGGAGGAGACCGCGACCTTCGGCTGGCCCGAGCGCGACGCGCTGCCGGTGATCCAGGTGGTCGCGGGCGAGGACTCGGTGGTCACCGCCTCCCCCGGTCTGAACGTCCTGGGCGACGTGGCCCGTACGGTGGCCGGCTGGACCGCGGCCCTGGCCACCTGTCCCGGTGCCCGCGACTGGGCGGAGTTGGTGCGGGAGGCGCGCTCCGAGCTGTTCGAGGCCGCCGCCAAGCGCGCCGAGCAGGCCCGCCTGACGGTCCCCGAGGGGGCGGTGACGGTCGCCAGGGTGCTGGAGGCGATCGACCGGGCGGTGCCGGAGGACCGGATCCTGGTGCAGGAGAACGGCCTGCAGGACATGTGGTCGTACTTCTACCCGCACTGGACCTGCCGCTCGGCAGGCGGTTCGATCGTGCCCAGTGAGCAGACGCCGCTCGGCTTCGGCGTCGCCGCGGCGTTCGGCGCGGCGCTCGCCGAGCCCGAGCGCCCGGTGGTGGCGCTGGCCGGTGACGGCGCGTTCAACGTCTTCCGCGGTGAACTGCCCACGCTGGCCGAGATCCCGGCCCCGGTGCTGTACGTCGTGCTCGACAACGGCGGGTACGGATGGCTCCAGTCGAACCTGGAGCGCGTCTGCGGGTCGCACTCCCGTTTCGCGTTCGCCGCCGCCGACCGCGCCACCGGTACCGCCGGCCAGGCCCGCGACCTCGGCCTCTGGTACCGGCGGGTCGAGCGCGCGGAGGAGCTCGACGAGGTGCTCACCGCCGCCTGGATCGAGTGCTCCGTCGGGCGGACCGCCGTGGTCGAAGCGGCGGTGACCCTGGGCGACCGCCCGCCGGGCGTGGACGAGCCGGACGGCGACTTCCCGAGTCCGGCCCAGCAGCAGACGAACCAGGGGTGACGCATGTCCGTGGCACTGTTCTTCCCGGGACTCATCCCCACCAAGTACGACGCCGTCGCCGTCTGGAGCTCGGCAAGCTCCTCGACGGCGAGGCCGGCCCCTACATCCTCACCGACCTGCGCTGGGGTAACGGCCCGCTGCACGTGCGCTACGGGGGATTCGCCTCCCGCTGCCCCGGCCCGGACGGCACCCCCGTCCTCGCCGTCGCCCGCCCCGACGGCACCCTGGTGCCCGACCGGCGCCGCCCGGTCTTCGAAGTCCCCGAGCGGGTCACCCCGCCCGGCTTCGTCACCGAGGCGATGGCCGCCCGCGACGACGGCGGCTCCTTCCCCTACCGGGTCGAACGGGCCCTGCACTTCTCCAGCGCCGCGGCCGTCTACCTCGCGAAGGACCGGGCGGGACGCCAGGTGGTCCTGAAGGAGGCCCGCCCCAACGCGGGCTACGGACAGCCCGACGCCGTCCACGTCGTCGACCGCTTCCCCCTCACCGCCAACGGCAAGGTCGACCCCCGCGCCCTGCGCGCCCTCATCGGCGCGCCTCCCGCCCCTCCCGCCCCGGCTCCCTGAGCCCCCACCGACCCGCCACCGCACCCGTCCGGGCCTTCTGAACCACCATGGCGCACCCGGTCCCTGCACCCACGGCCGAGCACCAGGTGTCAGGCCCGTCGCCGGTCGCTGTCGTCACGGAGCTCGGAGGTGCGGCGGGACAGGACGTCGAGGCGGGTGGCGAGATCACCGTGGTCGGCGCCGAGGTGGGGGCGCATGTCGGTGAGCGGGGCGATCAGGTCGGCGGCGTCCGTGGTGCCGAGGGCGGCGGTCAGGGCGGCTTGGGCGAGACGGGCGTCGGAGGCCAGTCCGGCGGCGGTGATCTGGGCGGCGAGGATGCGGAGCTCGGCGGCATTGGCCCGGGCCCAGGCGGTGATGGCCCGGTCGGCGGCGCGGCGGTCGCGGACGGCCTTGACCCGTTCCGCTCCGGTCTCCGTGGCGGTGCGGCGGGTGGTTCCAGCGGGGCGCAGGCGCAGGTAGCGGTTCTCGGCGGCCTGCCGGCTGGCGACGCCCATGGGCCGTGCGAGGTCGGCCCAGGTGGCGCCGGCCGCCCGGGCGGTCTCCACCAGGCCGGCTTCCCAGCCGGCGAGTTGGGTCCGGAGTTCGCGCAGCAGCACCAGGGCGGCCAGCGCCTGTGCCGCGCTCGCTCCGCCGGGAGCCTCACCCGGCGCGCCCGCGGGGTGCCGGGAGGCCTCGGGGGCCTGGGCGGTGCGGACCGCCTCGTCGATGGCGGCCAGTGCCGCCGCGACGGCGGGAAAGGAAACGGGCGGCCTGGCGGGGGCGGGGGCCGGGGCGGACTTCGGTGGCTTCTCGCTCATATCGTCATGCTAGCGACGACCGATTGGATTTGTCATCGTTCGGATGACGTGCTACAACGATGGAAGGTGAAGCGCACTGGCACCCATCGATCCGAGTGGAGGTGTTTCGCGATGCTGCTGCGCACCGACCCGTTCCGCGAGCTGGACCGGCTGACCCAGCAGTTCCTGGGCACGACCGGCACCTGGTCCCGACCCACGCCGATGCCGTTGGACGCGTACCGCGCCGGCGACCAGTACGTGATCTGCTTCGACCTGCCAGGGGTGGACCCGGAGGCGATCGACATCGACGTCGAGCGGAACATGCTGACCGTCAAGGCGGAGCGCCGTCCCCGCCACCAGGGCGACGACGTGAAGTGGGAGCTGTCCGAACGGCCGCTCGGCGTGTTCTCCCGCCAGGTCATGCTGTCCGACACCCTCGACCCCGACGGAATCACTGCGGATTACGACGAGGGCGTGCTGACCCTGCGCATCCCCGTCGCCGAGCGGGCCAAGCCCCGCAAGGTCGAGATCAGTCATGGCGGCACCCGCAAGCAGATCCAGGCCTGACCCGGCCCAGGTGGCCTCTCGCGCCGTCCCGGGGATCGCCCGGGGCCCGCGAGAGGTCCCCGCCCCGTTCCCTTCCCGAGCCCGCCCGTCGCGCGCGAGCGGGCGGGACAGTGAGCACCCATGTACGACCAGATCCCCGTTCCGTTCGTGGTGCGGGCACGCGGCGAGATCGACCTCGACACCGCGCCCCGCCTGCACGATGACCTGGTCCGTGCGCTGGCCGCGCACCGCGAGGTGGTGGTCGACTTGTCCGGCCTGACGTTCATGGACTGTTCGGGCCTCGGCGCCCTGGTCCAGGCCCGCCACCAGGCTGACCGGCAGGGCGCCCGGTTGGTGCTGCGGGGCGTCGGCCGTTCCGTGGCCAGACTGTTCGAACTCGCCGGCCTCGATCACCACCTGTTCCCCGGCCCCCCGCCCACCGGGACCGTCGCACGACCCCGTGCCCGGACGGTCCAGCGCCGAAGGGAGGATCCGTCGTGACGCTCCGATGGGAGGCGTTCCTGGAGGAGATCCGCGAACGCGGCGAATACGACACCCGCGAAGAGAGCGAACGCGCGGCCCGGGTCGTGCTGGCCCTGCTCGGCGCCCACTTGGTCGGCGACGAGCGGGCCCAGCTCGCGGCCCGCCTGCCCGAGGCCCTCTCGCTGGTCCTGCTCAACCCGCTGCAGGCGGCCGAGCCGCTCAGCCCGGACCGGTTCGTGCGCGCAACCGCCGCCTGGATCGAGGGCGCCACCGAACAGACCGCGCTCTGGGACGTCGGCGCCGTGCTGTCCACGGTCGCCGATGCGGCCGGTGACGAGCTCATGGAACGCGTCCTGCTCCAACTGCCGCCCGGCTACGAGTTGCTCTTCGGCCGCCCCGCGCCCGGCCAGCGCCCCTGACGTCCGTCCCGAGTCCCGTCCCCGAGTCCCTCCCCGCCACCCGTCCCCGCCACCCGTCCCCGCCACCCGTCCCCGCCACCCGCCGCCGCGCGCACACCGCGGCGGCCCACTCCGGAAGGCCATCACCCATGACCCGGCACCGCCGCCTCGTCCAGCAGGTCCGCACCGACGGCCGCTACCGGACCGACGAGGAAGCCGACCGCGTCCTGACCGCCGTCCTCACCCACCTCGGGGCCCAGCTGACCGGCGAGGAACGCTGCGATCTGGCCGCCGCCCTGCCCGAACGGGCCCGGGCCGTCTTCGCCGCCCAGATCCCGCTGCCCGCACCGGTCAGCGCCCCCGCGTTCGTCGAGGCCCTCGCCCGCACCCTGGGCACCACCCTCACCGCCGCCCGCTGGGACGCCTCCTCCGTGCTGACCGCCCTCGCCACCCTGGCCGGCCAGGACCTCACCGACCGCCTCCTCACCAGCCTCCCCCGCGGCTACGCCCTGCTCTTCGGCCGCGCCGACCTGGCCGCCGCCGCCTGAACCGGCAGGCCGCCCGCGCGACCACGCGCGGCCCTGCGGCTCTCCTCGGCCCGGCCGATCGCATCCGCGCCCGTCGCACCACGTCAGTCGCGGCGCAGCACCACGGTGGCGTTGTTACCGCCGAAGCCGAAGCTGTTCACCGCGGCCACCCGCAGGTCCGGGTACGGCGTCACCACCCGCGGGTGGTCGACCCGTTCGACCCGCTCGGGGGTGGCCAGGCCGGGGGTCGCAAGGACGAAACCGGTGCGCAGGGTGAGCGCGGCGGCGGCCAGGGCCGGGACCGCGGAGACGTGCAGGAGGTGACCGATCGCGCCCTTGTGGGAGGTGACGGGGACCTCCGTGTGCCGAGTTCGGCGGCGACCGCGGTGACGGCGGCCAGTTCGGCGGTGTCGCCCTGGGCGGTGCCGGTGGCGTGAGCGTGAACATGGTCGAGTCGCTCGGCGCCGGCTTCGGCGGGGGCGGTGCGCAGGCAGTCGGTGACGGCCTCCGGATCGCTGGCGGCGGGCAGTCGGCCGGTGACCCGGCAGGCGGCGTCGGCCACGGTCAGATCGGCCCGCAGGCCGCGTTGCCGGGCGCGCTCGGCGGTTTCGAGGATGACGGCAACGGCCGGCCCGGCTTCGTCAACGCCGGTCACTGTGGTCAGGCGGGTTCGAGCGCCGCCGCCCCGGACGGCACCTCGATCGGCACCTTCCAGGGGTCGAGCTTCCCGGGCAACGACTACTCGTGAGTCCAGACCGATTCGAACTGGGCGGCCCAGCCCCAGGTCAACGACTACGCGGGTGGCACGGTGACGGTCTCCGGCTCCGCCGTCACCCCGATCGGCTCCTCGGTCTACCGCTCGGGCTCCACGGGCTGGCACTGCGGCACCGTCAGGCAGTACGACGCGACGGTCAACTACGCGCAGGGCTCCGTCTTCGGCCTCACCCGCACCAGTGTGTGCGCCGAGCCCGGCGACTCCGGCGGCTCGTTCATCTCGGGCAGCCAGGCGCAGGGCGTGACCTCCGGCGGCTCCGGCAACCGCACGTCCGGCGGGACCACCTACTTCCAGCCCGTCAACCCGATCCTCGACACCTACGGCCTCACCCTCGCCACCGGCTGATCCCCGGACCGGCAGGTGCCCGCTTCCCGACCGCCGGCGGGAGGCGGGCACTTCGTCATGGCCGCCCACGCAGAAGGCCGTCCACGGCGCCGCCCGGAAGACAGCCACCCCTCCGCCCCCTGCGGCACACTCAACATTCAGCCACAGTTCCCCGAATGTTCATCCGGAGCACCCCCGGAGCACCTCCCTCCCGGCGGTTCAGGCCCAGGCCGACGCGCTGAGGCGGCACCGCGACCCAACGGTGATCTCACGCCCCTTGACGGCGCCGTTGTTAGCGTTAACACTTCATGTCACGCCAGGCCAGAGCTACCGCAGCCCCGACGTTCCACAGCGCGAGGGACCGCTCCGGCCGGCCCCCGCTCGACCGCTCCCAGTCGCCCAACCAGGGTCGCTCTGCGCCGGTCGCGGAACATCATCACTGGAGGAACTGTGCGGAAGCTTTCAGCGGGCCTCGTCGCGGTGGGCCTGGTGCTCTCGCTGGCGGCCTGCGGCCAGAGCGCCAACGGCGTCGGCGACGGGGCGGCCAAGGGCGACGCCAAGGGCGGGCTCGTCGGCATCGCCATGCCGACCAAGTCGTCGGAGCGCTGGATCAACGACGGCAACAACATGGTCAAGGACTTCCAGGCCAAGGGCTACAAGACCGACCTTCAGTACGGCGACAACGTGGTGGAGAACCAGGTCTCCCAGGTCGAGAACATGATCACCAAGGGCGCCAAGCTGCTGGTGATCGCCGCCATCGACGGCTCCTCCCTCACCAACGTGCTGCAGAAGGCCGCCGACGCGCACATCCCGGTGATCTCCTACGACCGGTTGATCCGGGGCACCCAGAACGTCGACTACTACGCGACCTTCGACAACTTCAAGGTCGGCGTCCTCCAGGGCGGCTACATCGTCGACAAGCTCGGTCTCAAGGACGGCAAGGGCCCGTTCAACATCGAGCTGTTCGCCGGCTCGCCGGACGACAACAACGCCACCTTCTTCTTCAACGGCGCGATGAGCGTCCTCAAGCCGTACATCGACAGCAAGAAGCTCGTCGTGCAGAGCGGCCAGACCGACTTCAACCAGGTCGCCACGCTGCGCTGGGACGGCGGGGTCGCCCAGTCCCGGATGGACAACCTGCTGAGCAAGGCCTACACCACCGCCCACGTCGACGCGGTGCTGTCGCCGTACGACGGCATCTCGATCGGCATCCTCTCCTCGCTCAAGGGCGTCGGCTACGGCACCGCGAAGTCGCTGCCGATCGTCACGGGCCAGGACGCCGAACTGGCCTCGGTGAAGTCGATCATCGCGGGCGAGCAGACCGAGACCGTCTACAAGGACACCCGCCAACTGTCCAAGGTCGCCGTCCAGATGGGCGACGCGCTGCTGACCGGCGGGAAGCCCGAGGTCAACGACACCACCCAGTACAACAACGGCGTGAAGACCATCCCGGCGCAGCTGCTCCAGCCGGTCAGCGTCGACAAGGACAACTACCAGAAGGTCCTGGTCGACAGCGGTCAGTACACCGCTGACCAGCTCAAGTAGCCCGCGTGGCCCGGCGTACCGGGCCCCGCGCCGAACCGGCGGTGCGACGCCCGGAAGTCCTGTCCGCGCCGCACCGCCCCGAACGATACGGACGCACAAGCATGGCTGGACCCGTTCTCGAAATGCGGTCGATCAGCAAGTCGTTCCCCGGCGTCAAGGCGCTCTCCGAGGTCAACCTGACCGTGGCCGCCGGCGAGGTGCACGCCATCTGCGGTGAGAACGGCGCCGGCAAGTCCACCCTGATGAAGGTGCTCAGCGGCGTCCACCCGCACGGCAGTTACGAGGGCGAGATCCTCTTCGAGGGCGAGCCCTGCCGGTTCAGGGACATCCGGGCCAGCGAGCAGCGCGGCATCGCGATCATCCACCAGGAACTGGCGCTGGTGCCGTACCTGTCCGTCGCCGAGAACGTCTTCCTGGGCAACGAGCACGCCAAGCGGGGCATCATCAGCTGGCGCCGGACGCTCACCCACGCCGGCGAACTGCTGCGGCAGGTCGGCCTGGACGAGAGCCCGCACACCCGGGTCGCCGACCTCGGCGTGGGCAAGCAGCAGCTGGTCGAGATCGCCAAGGCGCTGGCCAAGAAGGTCAAACTGCTGATCCTGGACGAGCCGACCGCCGCGCTGAACGACGAGGACAGCCGCAAGCTCCTCGACCTGATCCTCGAGCTCAAGGCGCGGGGCATCTCCTGCATCATCATCTCGCACAAGCTGAACGAGATCGCCCGGGTCGCCGACGCCGTCACCATCCTGCGCGACGGGCAGACCATCGAGACCATCGCGATCGGCGCCGAGGGCATCTCCGAGGACCGGATCATCCGCGGCATGGTCGGCCGGGACCTGGAGCACCGCTATCCCGAACGCACCCCGGAGATCGGCGAGGTCGCCTTCGAGGTCGAGGACTGGACCGTCCGGCACCCGATCGACCAGCAGCGCACGGTGGTGGACGGCGCCTCGCTGAACGTGCGGCGCGGCGAGATCGTCGGCATCGCCGGGCTGATGGGCGCCGGTCGCACGGAACTCGCGATGAGCGTCTTCGGCCGCTCGTACGGGCGCTGGGGCGGTGGCCGGGTGCTGCTGCACGGCCGGGAGGTCCGCACCCGGACGGTGCCGGAGGCGATCGGCCACGGCATCGCCTACGTCACCGAGGACCGCAAGCAGCTCGGCCTCAACCTCATCGACGACATCAGCCGGAACATCTCGCTGAGCGCGCTCGGCAAGGTCGCCCGGTACGGCCGGGTCGACCGGCACGAGGAGAGCAAGGTCGCCGAATCGTTCCGGCGGACCATGAACATCAAGGCCCCGACGGTGTTCACCCGGACCGGCACGCTCAGCGGCGGCAACCAGCAGAAGGTCGTCCTCAGCAAGTGGATCTTCGCCGAGCCGGAGGTGCTGATCCTCGACGAGCCCACCCGGGGCATCGACATCGGCGCCAAGGCGGAGATCTACACCGTGATCGCCGAACTGGCCGCCCAGGGAAAGGCCGTGCTCGTCATCTCGTCCGAACTCCCCGAACTCCTGGGCCTGTGCGACCGGATCTACACCATGGCCGAAGGCCGGATCACCGGCGAGGTCGCCCGTGCCGACGCCACCCAGGAATCCCTCATGCGGCTCATGACCATGAGCGCCGCATCCAGCAACGAGCAGGTTTGACATCCTCCTCGCCCTCACGGACGGGGATTCCTCCCGCGCCTGCGGCACGAATACCCGTGGTTCGCAGGTCGCCGAGGCGGGTTCCCCGTTCAACAGGCCGTGCCTGGCGTGGGATCGCCACGCCGGGTCCTGCCGGCCCTCCAGGGGCGTTTAGCCTGTCCGCCTGCCCGGCGGCCAGGATGTTGCGAGCAGCGTTGAGGTCACGGTCATGCAGAACACCACACGTCGAACAGGCCCACTCCCGCACCTGCAGGGGCTTGGGACCGTCACGGTGCCCGCACGCCGAGCAGAGCCGGGAGGACGGGAACGTGCGGTGCACGACGTGGACAGTGCGACCGTAACGGCCCGCCTTCTCCTCGAGCAGGCGCCGGAAAGTGGCCCATCCAGCGTCGTGGACGGACATGGCCAGACGGCCCCTTGCGAGGCCGCGCACGTTCAGGTCCTCCAGGTACACCGCTTGCTTCTCGCGGATGATCCTGGTGGTCTGCTTGTGCAACCAGTCCATGCGGGTGTCGGCCACCTCGGCATGCGCCCTGGCGACCTTCTTCCCGGCCTTGGCCCCGTTCTTCGACCCCTTGGCCTTGCGCGACAGCTCCCGCTGCGCGGCCTTGGGCTTCCTCTCCGCCTTGCGCAGGAAGCGAGGGTTGTCGATCACCCTGCCGTCCGAGAGGACGGCGTAGGTGGTCAGCCCGAGGTCAGTACCGACCTCCGCGGGAACCTCGGGCAGGTGGTCGGGTTCCACGTCCACCACGAACGAGGCGTGGTACCGACCTGCCCCATCCAGCACGATCGTCACCGACGACGGGTCGGCCGGAAGCGCGCGGGACCACTTGACCCGCACGTCACCGATCTTCGTCAGGTTCAGCTTCCCGTTGCCCCGGATACGGAAGCCGTTGCGGGTGAACCGCAACGACTGCCGGCCGTCCTTGCGCGACTTGAACCGGGGAAGGCCCACTGGACGCCCAGCACGCTTGCCGGACACCGACCCGAAGAAGTTCCGGTAGGCCGCGTCCAGCTCCCGAAGGGACTGGATCAGCGGATCCACACCCACCGAGGAAAGCCACGCCCGCTCGGCGGTCTTCTTCGCCGCCGTGATCACCAGCTTCTGCAGATCAGCGCTCCGCGGATACGGCAGCCCGGCCTTCCGCGCCTCCTTCCGAGCCGCCAACGCGTCGTTATCCACCACCCGCGCACACCCGAACTTCCGGGCCAGCACAGCGCGCTGACCTGCCGTCGGATAGATGCGATACGAGTGCCGGAGATGCACACGACCAACCTAACGGGGACCACTGACAATCCCCTCGTCCGAACCTACGAAGATCATCCCGCCGCTCCGGCGGTTTCAACCCACAGTCCCGTTCCTCCCCGCGCGAAGGGCCGGAGAGGAACGGGAGAACAAAGGTGACGCATGGCCCAGACCGAGATCATCCCGGACTCCACCCAGAACGGCCCGGCTCCCGAGGGCCCCGGCTCCTCCGTCGGTGCCGTCCTGGCCCGCACGCTGCGCGGCAACGTGCGCCAGTACGGCATGCTGGTCGCGCTGGCCCTGATCGTGGTGCTGTTCCAGATCTGGACGGACGGCATCCTCCTCCAGCCGCTCAACATCACCAACCTGATCCAGCAGAACGGCTACATCCTCATCCTGGCGATCGGCATGATGATCGTCATCATCGCCGGGCACATCGACCTCTCGGTCGGCTCACTGGCCGCCTTCGTCGGGGCCGCCGCCGCGGTGATGATGGTCGAGCACCACGTGTCGTGGCCCGTGGCGATGCTCGCGGCACTGGTGATCGGGGCCCTCGCCGGGGCCTGGCAGGGCTTCTGGATCGCCTACCTCGGGATCCCGTCGTTCATCGTCACCCTGGCGGGCATGCTGCTGTTCCGCGGCGGCACCCAGATCCTGCTGCAGGGCCAGTCGGTGGCACCGTTCCCCAAGGGCTTCCAGAGCATCAGCAGCGGCTTCCTCCCCGAGGTCGGCCCGCACACCAACTACCACAACCTCACCCTGCTGCTCGGTCTCGCCGTGCTGGCCGTCGCGGTCCTCCAGGAGCTGCGCGGCCGGCGGCAGACCGCCTCGTACGGGCTGGAGGTGCTCCCGCTCGGGCTGTTCCTGGCCAAGCTCGCCGTGATCACGGCGGCCGTGTTCACGTTCACACTGCTGCTGGCCAGCTACCACGGCGTGCCGATCGTCCTGCTGATCCTCGGCGCCCTGCTGGTCGGCTTCGGCTACCTGATGCGCAACTCGATCATCGGCCGACACACCTACGCCATCGGCGGCAACGAGGCGGCGGCCAAGCTCTCCGGGGTGAAGAGCAAGCGGGTCGTCTTCCTGGCCTTCACCAACATGGGCGTCCTCGCGGCGCTGGCCGGGCTGGTGTTCGCCGCGCGGCTCAACGCCGGCACCCCGCAGGCCGGCATCAACTTCGAGCTGGAGGCGATCGCCGCCGCCTTCATCGGCGGCGCCTCCGCCAGCGGCGGCGTGGGCACCGTCATGGGCGCGATCATCGGCGGCCTGGTGCTCGGCGTGCTGAACAACGGCATGTCGCTGGTCGGCGTCGGCACCGACTACCAGCAGGTGATCAAGGGCCTGGTGCTGCTCGCGGCCGTGGGCTTCGACGTCTACAACAAGCGCCGGGCCGGTTCCTGACCGGTCGGCGGGGCAGGACGGGCACGGTGCCGAGGCACCGCGCCCGTCCTGCCCCGTTTCCACCGCCGATGCCGAGGGGACGGGCAACAACCCCGAACCGATCGACTGTGCGAAGGAGTGGCATGCCCCCGCGTTACTCCGAGGACTTCTCCCCCGGACACGGCATGGCGCCACCGCGCGCCGCACCCGCCTCGGACGCCCCCGCCTGGACCTGAACGGCGACTGGGCCTTCCGGTTCTCCCCCGTGGGCCCGGATGCCCCGGACGGCTTCGAGCAGCCGGGGTTCGACGACGTGACCCTGCTCGCCCGGCCGGTGGGCGGCATCCGCGACGTGTTCGTGCACGCCGACCACGACGCCCTGACCGGCGGCGGGCGGCTGCGCGTCGAGGTGGACGCCGACGCCCCCGTCACGTCGAGCGTCCCGGGGCTCGGCGTGTCCGGTGCGCCGGTTGACGAGCCCCTGGTGATCGACCGGGTGCGGCCGTGGAGCGCCGAGGTTCCGCTACGAGGCCGTACCGGCCTCGGCCGCCGAACGGGTCCGGCTGCGCATCGGATTCCGCACCGTCGCCATCGACGGATCGGGGGTGCTCACCGTCAACGGACGCCGGGTGGTGCTGCGGGTCGTCAACCGCCACGAGTTCGCCCCGGACGCCGGTCGCACGCTCGATGTCGAGACGATGCGGCAGGACGTGGACACGGGCATCGACTTCGCCCAGGGGAAGCCCGAGTTCACGGTGCGGGTCGGTCTCGGCGGCGCGCAGCACGGCGCCTTCTCGACCGGAGCCGCCGCGAACTGGACTCCGTTCGCGGCGGCTCCGGTCGGCGCCGCCGGTGGCGGCGCCGTGGCCCTCTCGGCGGACGGCGGCACCGTGGTGTGGACCCCGGCGGGCCGGGCGCCGTTCCTGTCGACCAACCGCGGCGCGGCCTGGGCGGCGGTCTCCGGCCTGCCGAATGACGCGGCCGTGGTGGCCCGACCGCTCGGCGGCGAACACCTTCTACGCCCTCAGCGGCGGCGCCCTGTACGCGAGCACCGACGGCGGGCGGCACTTCACCGCGCGGGCCACCGGCCCGGGCGGCGGGCAGCTCAAGGCGGTTCCGGGCGTCGCCGGTGACCTGTGGATCGCGGGCGGAGGCGGTGGGCTGCTGCACTCCACCGACGGCGGGGTGAGCTTCCGCAAGGTCGGCGGCGTGGAGCAGGCGAGCGGCATCGGCTTCGGCAAGGCTGCGCCGGGCACCGGCTACCAGGCGCTCTACCTCAGCGGGACGGTGAAGGGCGTCGGCGGGCTGTTCCGTTCCACCGACGGCGGCTCGACCTGGACCCGGATCAACGACGACCAGCACCAGTTCGGCGGGAGCGTCGTGAACGTCATCGCGGGCGATCCCGACGTGTACGGGCGCGTCTACCTGGGCGCCTACGGCCGGGGCGTGGCGTACGGCGACCAGTCCTGAGGTCGTGGGCGGCCCGCGGGCGGACGGCTGGGCCGGGCTGTCCGCCCGCGGGCCGGCTGCAAAAGGTCGCGGGCCCGTCGCGGGAAAAGACCACCGCCCGAGAGGCAACCTTTCGGCCTCCGGCGGCCACTGAGTGGTGCAACGTCGACTCGATCTACCGAATGGGATGGGCATGAGGGCTACGAAGCACGCCGCCCCGCAGGCACGGCGCAGGCGAGGGGTGGTCTGGGGCATACCGTTGGCGGCGGTGGCCGTCGGGGTGCTGGTGTGCCTCGCCGTCGCGTTCCTCGGGCGGAGCGGGGCCGCCCCTGGCACTGATGCCGGGCAACCCGCCGCCGCAGCCGTCGAGGCCACCGGGCCGAGCGCGCCGCCCAGTACCGGCACCGGCACCGGCACCCCGGACGGTGCCACGCCCTCGGCTGCGCAGCCGTCACCCACCAGCCCTTCGCCGACGCCGTCCGTCGGCGCTCCCTCGCGCTCGGCCTCCACCGCCCCGAAGCCGTCCGCCACCGCCGGGCCCTCCGCCACGCCAGCCGCCCCGGCGGTCGGCAGCGCGCGTACGGCCGCCGGCCCGGCGTCGCTGGCCGGGCGGATCAGGCCCGGGACGAGCTACCAGGGCGTGGCGACCTCTTACGACGCGGCCGACGGCAACGGCGCCTGTTCGTTCGGCCCGTCCGGCGATCTCATGATCGCGGCGATGAACCACACCGACTACGAGACGTCCAAGGCGTGCGGGGCGTACGTGCAGGTCCACGCCGCGAACGGGGCGAGCGTCACGGTGCGGATCGTCAACGAGTGCCCGCTGCCCTGCGCGCCCGGGCAGCTCGACCTCAGCCACGAGGCCTTCGCCAAGCTCGCCGACCTCTCGGTGGGCCGTCTCCCGATCAGCTGGTCGCTGCTGAGCCCCGGCGAGCCGGGCACCATGTCGGTCCGGTACAAGACCGGGTCCACCCAGTGGTGGTGCGGGATCCAGGTGATCGGCCACCGGAACCCGGTGGCTGCGCTGGAGGTCCGGACCGGCGGCGGCTGGCGGCAGCTGACCCGCACCGACTACAACTACTTCCTCTCCCCCGACGGCGGCGGGTGCGGCGGGCCGATCAGGGTCACCGACATCTACGGCGAGCAACTGACCGTCGACGGAATCGCGTTGCAGCCGGACGTCGTCCAGTCGACCCGCGTCCAGTTCGCCCGGCATTGACCGCGCCGCTCGCCGGTCCGCCGTCGCGGGTCTCCCCCCGGGGTGACCGCCGCCCGCCCCCGGGACCGCGCCCTGCTAGGCTCAAGGCGATTGTTAACGTTCACATTGCAGGGAGAGGGCGACCAGGGGACATGCTCCTCGATGACGCGTCCGCGGAGTTCCACGACTTCTTCGAACGCCACTACGCCGAACTCGCCCGTCTCGCCCACCTCCTGACCGGCGAGACGGACGCGGCCGACGACCTTGCCGCGGACGCCCTGGTCGCCCTGTGGCAACGCTGGGACCGGCTCCGCGCGGCCGACCACCCGCTCGCCTACGCCCGCGGGGTGGTCGCCAACATGGCCCGGGAACGGATCCGCAGCGCGGTCCGCGAGCGCCGCCGGGTCCTGCTGTTCTGGTCCCGCAGCCCGGAGAAGACCTCGGGGCCCGACGTCGCGGCCGTGCTGGACGTCCGCGCGGCCCTCGCCCGGCTGCCGTTCCGCAAGCGGGCCTGCGTGGTCCTGCGGCACGCCTTCGACCTCTCGGAGAAGGACGCCGCGGCGGCGCTGGGCATATCGGTCGGTACGGTGAAGAGCCAGACCTCGAAGGGCATGGCCGAGCTGGAACAGCTGCTCGGCGCACGAGCGGTCGGCGAACTGACGACAGGAAGGAGGAACCGGTGAACGATCACATCACCCGGCAGCTGCGCGAGGCGGCCGAGGCCCACCAGCCCGACCGCGCGAGGATGCTGGCCCGCGTGCAGCGCGGCGCGGCCGGTCCCGCCGTCCGTCACCGCGCCCGGTCGGGCCTTAGGTCCTGGCCCAAGGCCGCGATCGCCGGCCTCGCCACCGCCGGAATCCTGGCCACCGGCGGCCTCGCCGTGGCGGGCCTGCGAGGCCCGACGCCGTCGGAGAGCGCCACCACCGCTCCGGCCGCGCCCTCCCCGACGGTCAGTCCGACGCCCACGCGCCCGGCTCCCCCGACCACCACCGCCCCGGCACCGGCCGTCACCGTCCCGGCACCGGCCACCACCCCGACCGGTCCGCGCCCGACCCCGACGGCGAGCAGCCGGGCCCAGAACGGTTCGCTCTGGTCGGAGGGTTCGGTCGACGCGCACGGCAACGCCTACTGGGGCCAGAACGACCTCGCCCTCAAGACCACCCAGCCGCTCAGCTCGCTCACGGTGGAACTGCACATCGCCCAGACCGGCGACGTCCGGAGCACCGGCGACTGGCAGACCCTGTCGGCCGACGACTTCACCGTCACCGTCCAGGAGTCCGGCGGCGCGCTGGTCTACCGCTGGGTACTCAAACCGGGCCGCACGGTCCCGGCCGGGCAGTACGAGTTCGCCGCCCAGTTCAACCACGCCACCGGCGCACGCAATGCCGCCGGCGACAGCTATCGGGCCGAAGCCCAGTCGGCCGGCGGCACGGCCTCCGTCTCGGGCGGATTCACGCCGGCCCGGTAGCACGCGAACTGCTCGGAGTTCGACCTCGCGGCGAACTCGATCGGACTGCAGGGGAAGGGCCGTTGTGTTCCCAGGAAGTGATCTTGAGGAGTGTGAGGGATCCCCGTCCAGCCGCGCCAGCAGCCGTCCGAGGGTTGAGGCGTTCGGGGTGGCCCGGTTGAGCCCCAACCGGTCGTGCACCTCAGGCGCCGGGTCGGCCGCGAAGCGGGCGATCTGCGCAAGCGACCGCGCGCCACCGAGCACTGCGACCAGGCACAGCACCCGGCAGCGAGCCGAGCCGGTAACGGCGTCCTCGTTACCGGCGTGGATCGGGGAAGGCGGTCGAACACCCCAGCCAGCGTGGCCAGTTCAGTGATCTTGATCATCTGGCGTCGCGTCCGTGGTTTCCACTCGGTCATGCCGCCCGCACCACGGGCCAGCGCGCCCGTGCTGCCATGCACCCCGTGGAACAGTCCCGCGGGTGCGCGTGGCCGCACCGGGAGTGTCGGAGAGGTCAGCTCTGGGCGGTGGGCCGGACGACGATCTCGTTCACGTCGACCGCGGCAGGCTGTTCGATCGCGAAAGCGATGGCCCGGGCGATCGCGTCGGGCGGAATGGCGACGTCGTCCCGCATCTTCGTGATCTCTGCTCTGACCTGGCTGTTGGTTGACGCCTCGGCGAAGTCGGTCGCAGTCGCACCAGGTGAGACGGTAGTCACCCGCAAGGAGTCGCCGGCTTCCTGGCGCAGTCCTTCGCAGATGGCCCGGACCGCGAACTTGGTGCCGGCATAGACGGCCATGGTCGGCACGATGCGAAACGCGGCCGTGGAGGCGGTGGTGATGAAGTGGCCGGTTCCCTGCGCCCGGAAGGCCGGCAGCGCGGCGCCGATCCCGTGCAGCACGCCCTTCACGTTGACGTCGACCATGTGGTCCCACTCCTCGACGCGCAGATCGTCGAGAGGCGAGATGGTGCCGACTCCGGCGTTGCTGACGAGTACGTCGAGTCGGCCGAAGCACTCACCGGCCAGCGCGACCAGGGCTCGCAGGTCGTCCCGCCGGGTCACGTCGGTGCGGATCTGCACGGCCGTGCCACCTGCCTTCTCGATCCGGGCCACCAGTTCCGCCAGGCGTTCGGACCTGCGCGCGCCGAGGACGAGCCGCGCGCCGCGTTCGGCGAGCAGCAGCGCGGTCGCCTCGCCGATGCCACTGCTGGCTCCCGTGATCGCCACCACTTTGCCCTTGATTCCGGACATGAGTTGCCCTCTCCGTCTTCGGCACCGGAGCCGGAGTGCCGAGCGGCAGCGAGTCCTGGAGGAGAGTCCGCCAAGCCGTTGCGCACTGGCAGGCTGGGTGCCGGTATGGCCGTGTGAGGCCGCCGGTCATGCCGCGGCCCGTGTTCGCACACCAGTCTCCGAGTGGCTTAGCCTGGTATCCAGACCGTATTTATTCTGGAACTGAGGGTGCCATCCCGTCATGCCCACGCAGCCGGACCAACGCCGTCAGCTGAGTGAATTCCTGCGCAGCCGGAGAGAGCGCCTGACTCCTGACGAGGTGGGCCTGCCCCAGACCGGCCGCCGTCGGACTCCGGGACTTCGCCGCGAGGAACTGGCACTGCTGGCCGGGATCAGCGCCACCTGGTACACGTACCTGGAGCAGGGTCGAAAGATCCGTGTCTCCGAACAGGTGCTCAACGCCCTCGCCGCGGCGTTGCGGCTCGACCGGCACGAGCGCGATCACCTTCTCCAGCTTGCCGGTCACGCGCCTGCGGCTGAAGCCGAGGAACGCGAGCCGCTGCCGGCCGAGGTGGGTGCTGTTCCCCTGTTGCTCCAGCCGAACCCGGCGTACATCATCGGCGGCAACTATGACGTCCTCAGCCACAACCAGGCAGCCGACGAGTTGTTCCCGAGGCTCATCACTGATGCGGACCGGCCCGCCAACTTCGTCCGCTGGGCGTTTCTCGAACCGGTGGCCCGGGAGGTTCTGGTCGACTGGGAACCCGAAGCACGCGGCCTGCTCGGCCGACTTCGGACGCTAGCGGCACGCCATTGCGACGACCCGCGGTACACCCGGCTGATCGAGGAGCTGAAGGAGGGCAGCCCTGAGGTGCGGGACTGGTGGCCGCAGTACGAGGTGCAGGCCCGGCACAGCGGTCGGAAACGGCTACGACACCCGCAACGGGGAGCGATCGATTACGCGTACACCGCTTTTCACCTGGCCGAACAGCCGGAACAGACGCTGGTCGTCTATGTCGGTAGCAGCGAACCGCCCGACGGGAGCGCAGCCCTTCATCTCGCCGGCTGAGAACGCATCAGCCCTGACCGCGGGAGTCGGCTCCGGGCATTTCGAAATCCGGCCGACCGATCCCCACCGGCTGCGCCGCCGACGGTGCACGCGCACGACCGAAAGGGCGCATCGCAAACAATTCACCGGCCTCCCACATGCGGAGCTCCGCCGAGCGGATCCTCACGTTCCGGTGGTAGTGATTCACGTACCGTTCACCGGAATGCCGGAACTCACCCCGCTGCCGATTCGTCAGAGCCGGTGAGGGTTCAACAACACGCCAAAGTCGGGGAAAGGGACGGGATATGTCCGCGGCCAGGAGGGTGATCGGCAGCGTAGCCGTGATTCTCGTGGCCGTGTTCGGCATGCTGGTGCTGTCCCAGTCCGTGTCCGCGTTCGTCCGGGACGAGCCTTGCCCACGGGTGGCCGCGGAGGTGAAACTCGCCGAGGAGGCGGTGGTTCCCAAGTACGCGCCCGGTTCCGGCTGGGCGCAGCTCCGGAACGTCCAAACCCCTCAGCACCAGCCCGAGTTGCGACCGGCCCTCGCCCACGAGGCTCCGGCGGCCGGCCGGCCGTCGGCACCCGCGGCCCCCGAACCGCCCGATCCGGTCGGCAGACAGTGCAGAGCGGCGGTCCTCCAGGTGTTCCGCTGCTGATCGGCGCCGACCGCGCCCGCACGCTCCTCGACGGCGGCGACAGCCCGGTTCCGGTGCCGTACCGCCGTCCCACGCCCGGCAGTTCACGACGGCCACGGCATGACCGCCGCTGCCGCCGCGCTCCGCGCTGCCTCCGTACCGAGCGGGCACGGTCCCGAAGTCCACGTTCCCACAAGACTTCCGAGGGGCCCGAGGCACCGACATGCAAGGATTCATCGACCACGCCCGCACCTTCCGCCGCCGCGCCGCGCAGGACGCCGACGCCTTCGGGCGGCTGGCCGCCGGCCAGAAGCCGCAGGCACTGTTCATCACCTGCTCGGACTCCCGCATCATCCCCGCCGCCGTCACCGGCGCCCGGCCGGGGGACCTCTTCGAGATGCGGACCGCCGGCAACATCGTCCCGCCGTACCGTCCGCCCGTTCCCTCGGCCGAGGCCGCGACCATCGAGTACGCGGTCGAGGTCCTGGGGGTCGCCGACATCGTGGTGTGCGGCCACTCCCACTGCGGCGCGGTGGGCGCCGTCGTCCGGGGCGACGACCTGACCGGCGTGCCCGCGGTGCGCGACTGGCTCGCCGACGGCACCGCGCTGACGCCCGGCGGCGAACCGAGCCACGACCTGGCCGCGCCCGTACAGCGCCACGTCCTGGACCAGTTGGAGAAGCTGCGCACCCACCCGAGCGTCGCCCGCCGGGTCGAGGAGGGCCTGCTCGGCCTGCACGGCTGGTTCTACGAGGTGCACACCGGCGCGGTCCTCACCCACCGCCCCGGCACCGACGCCTTCCTGCCGCTGTGACCCCGCGGCCCACCACCTCCGCACTCCCACCGATGAAGGCACCCATGCGCTTTCCCACGCTCAAGTACGACCTGACCGCCTCGCTCGTCGTGTTCCTGGTCGCCCTCCCGCTGTGCGTCGGCGTCGCCGTCGCCTCGGGCGTGCCCGCCGAACTCGGCCTGATCACTGGTATCGTCGGCGGCCTGGTCACCGGCCTGCTGCCCGGCAGCAGCCTCCAAGTCAGCGGACCGGCGGCCGGGTTGACCGTACTGGTCGCCGAGACCGTGCAACGGTTCGGCCTGCCCGCACTCGGTCTCGTGGTCGCCGCCACCGGCCTGCTCCAGCTGCTGCTGGGCGTGCTGCGCTGGGGCCGGTGGTTCCGCGCGATCTCCGTGGCCGTGGTCGAGGGCATGCTGGCCGGCATCGGCCTGGTCATCATCGCGGGGCAGCTCTACGCGATGGCCGACCGGTCGGCGCCCGCCAGCGGGATCGGCAAGCTCCTCGGCCTGCCCGGTCTGCTCACCCAGCTCATCTCCTCCGCCGCCGCCGGCTACTCCTTCCTGATCGGCGCCGGCACCATCGCGGTGATCGTGCTGTGGCAGCGGCTGCCCGCCCGGGTGCGGGTCGTCCCGGGCGCGCTGGTGGCCGTCGTGCTCGCCACGGGCGCGGTCTGGCTGCTCCACCGCCCGGTGAAGAAGGTCGAGGTCAAGGGCCTGCTGGACGCCATCCAGCCGCCCGGCACCGGGGTGTTCGAGCAGTTCGCCCCCGCCCTGCTCGTCACCATCGTCGCCTTCACCCTCGTCGCCTCCGCCGAGAGCCTGTTCAGCGCGGCCGCCGTCGACCGGATCCACGACGGGCCGCGCACCGACTACGACAAGGAGCTCATGGCCCAGGGCGCGGGCAACACTCTCTGTGGGGTCCTCGGCGCCCTGCCGATGACCGCCGTCATCGTCCGCAGCGCCGCCAACGTCCAGGCGGGCGCCCGGACCAAGGCGTCCCGCGTGCTGCACGGGGTGTGGCTGCTGCTCTTCGCCGCACTGCTGCCCGCGGCGCTCGGCGTCATCCCCGTCGCGGCGCTCGCCGGGGTCCTGGTGCACGCCGGGTTCAAGCTGCTGCCCTTCAGGCAGCTCGGCCCGCTGTGGCGCGAGCACCGATCGGAAGCATTCGTGCTCGTGGCCACCGCGGTGGCCATCGTCACGGTCAACATGTTCGAGGGCGTGCTGATCGGCCTGGGCCTGTCCGTCGTCAAGACGGCCTGGGAGACGTCCCGGCTGCACGTGGACACCGAGGAGCAGCCCGGCGGGCCGGTCCGGGTCCGGCTGACGGGCAACGCCACCTTCCTGCGGCTGCCCAAGCTCCTGGACGCCCTCGAGGCGCTGCCGGCCGACCGCGTCGTGGAGCTGGACCTCAGCGGTCTGCGGCACCTCGATCACGCCTGCCAGAGCGCGCTGACCACCTGGGTCGAGCGGCACAACGCCAACGCCCCCGAGGCCGTACGGCTGATCCCGGCCCTGGCCGGTCAGACCTGATCGTGCGTCACCGGCGCGCCGCCGCACCGTGGTTCCCGGTGCGGCGGCGCGCCGCCTCCGCGTCGGACGCCCAGCACTCGCCGGAATGGACTCCCGGGGGCGACCGGCGCTCAGCGGCCGATCGGCAGGACGGACGTGGGCTCGGTGATCGCCAGCGGCTCCCCGGCGGGGGTCAGCCGCCCGGACGACGGGTCGCGATGGAAGGCGGTGAGCGTGTCGGAACGCTGGTTGGCGCAGAAGAGCAGCCGCCCGTCCGGGCTGAGCGCGATGTCCCGGGGCCAACTGCCGCCGCATGCGACGGTGGTGAGCAACTCGACGGACGCGCCGTCATCCCGCACGGCGTGGACGGCGATCGCGTCATCGCCGCGGTTGGTCGTGTAGAGGAAACGGCCGTCCGCGGACAGCCGGACGGCGGCCGCGGAGTTGGCGTTCGGCGCGCCCGGGTCCTGTCGTGTCTCCAGCTCGGCGGTGGGTCCGAGACGGCCGGCGTGCGGGTCCCAGGTGCAGACGGTGAGGGTGGAGGAGAGCTCGTTGAGCACGTGGACGTACCGGGCCGAGGGGTGGAACACCAGGTGTCGCGGGCCCCTGCCGGGCGGCAGTCCGACCGTCTGGTGCGCGCTGAGCCGGCCGGTCGCCTCGGTGAAGGCGTACACGTGTATCCGGTCGGTGCCGAGGTCGGTGCACAGCAGGAACCGCCCGTCCGGCGAGGGCGCGGCCATGTGGGCATGGGGCTCGGTGAGCAGCTCACCGCAGGCCTCCCGCCCGGGGTGGCGGATGGTCTGCACCGGCCCGGCGGCGATCGTGCCGTCCGCGCCGGTGGGGATGGCGGAGAGGACACCGTCGCCGTAGTGGGCGACGAAGACGTGCGAACCGCTGGGGTGCACCGCGAGGTGGCAGGGGCCGGCGCCGCCGCTGGCGACGGTGGCGGGCGGGCCCGGGGTCACGGTGTCCACGTCGGTCCCGAGGGAAAGGACGCGTCCGGCTTCCTGCTCGACGACGGCGTGGAGGACCGCGCGGGTCGGATCGACGGCAACGTAGGAAGGGTGGTCGACCGGTAGCGTCCGGACCAGGCTCATGGCGCCGCCGGCGTCGTAGCGGACGGTGCTGAGGCCTGCTCCGGGAGTGCTGGCCGGAGCGGCGCTGCCGATGACCAGCGTGCCGCCGGACGCCGTGGCCGGAAGGTCGTTCGGCGGGTGGTTCAAGGCATGCCTGCTCTCTGCTCGCCCTCCGGCGAACGGTCCGTCGACGTGACTGGCCGGGGACGAGCCGCGGCGCCGGCTTCCTGCCGGGCTCGACTCCACGATGACCGGCCGCTCATTCACCCGACGAAGATAGTCACTCCGTCGGACTGTCTCAACGAAGCCGGGGACGCCGATCATGGAGACAGCCAGACCCGCCATGGAGACAGCCAGACCCGCCCACCTCTTGGAGGCACCGTGTCCGACCTGCCCGCGTCCGCCGACCTGCTCGACCAGCTGGCACTGCCCGAACTGACCCGCGCGGCCGCCCTCCTCCAGCCCGAACTGGCCGCTCTGCGGCGGGAGTTGCACAAGGAGCCGGAGATCGGGCTCGACCTGCCCAGGACCCAGGCCCGGCTGCTCGCGGCGCTCGACGGGCTACCGCTGGAGCTCACCCTGGGCAAGGGGCTGAGCTCGATCACGGCGGTGTTGCGCGGCGGCCGCCCCGGGCCGACGGTGCTGCTGCGTGCCGACATGGACGCGCTGCCGGTGCAGGAGAACGTACGACTGCCGTACGCGTCCCGCCTCCCCGGCGCGATGCACGCCTGCGGGCACGACCTGCACATGGCCGCACTGGTCGGCGCCGCCCGGCTGCTGGCCGAGCGGCGCGCGGAGCTGGCGGGCGACGTGGTGCTGATGTTCCAGCCGGGCGAGGAGGGGGCGGGCGGCGCCCAGCTGATGGTGGATGCGGGGGTGCTGGACGCGGCCGGCGAGCGGGTGGTGGCCGCGTACGCCCTGCACGTGGCCGCCGCCCTGCTGCCCAACGGGCTGGTCGCCGCCCGGCCCGGGCCGATGCTGGCCGCCTCCGACACCCTCCAGGTCACCCTGCGCGGGCGCGGCGGGCACGGCTCCAGCCCGCACTCGGCGCTGGACCCGGTGCCGGCCGTGTGCGAGGCGGTGCTCGCCCTCCAGACGATGGTGACCCGGCGGATCGACGCCTTCGACCCGGTGGTGCTCACCGTCGGCACGCTCAGCGCCGGGACCGCGGCCAACGTCATCCCCGACGAGGCCCGGTTCGCGGCGACCATCCGCTCCTTCTCGCCGCGCTCGCGGGAGTTGGTGCGCGCCGAGGCGCTGCGGGTGGTGCACGGGATCGCGGCGGCGCACGGGCTGGAGTCGGTGGCCGAGGTGGAGCCCGGTTACCCGGTGACCGTCAACGACCCCGTGGAGGCGGACTTCGCGGCCGGCCTGGCGACCCGGCTGTTCGGGCCGGAGCGGTACGTCCCGATGCCCCAACCGATCGCCGGCTCCGAGGACTTCGGCGTGGTGGCCGCGCTGGTCCCGTCCGCTTACCTGATGCTCGGCGCCGCCCCGACCGACGGCCGCGACCCGTTCACCACGCCCTACAATCACTCCCCCGACGCCGAGTTCGACGACGGCGTCCTCGCCGACGCAGCCGCGCTCCTGGCCGGCCTGGCCCTGGGAAGGCTGGCCCGGGAGTAGGGCCTGTCCGGCGGGCGGGCGCCGGGTGAGGAGATCCGGTGATCTGACGGTGCGCTAGCCGTGCAGGCTGCCGTGGATGGCGCGAGCGACGGGGCGAAGTTCCGATTCGTCGCGTTCCGTTCAAGCTCCGCTTACCCCATCATGGAAGCGTGTCAGCGCGCCTACGCGCGTAGCACTCCCCCGTACTTCACGACACAAGGGACATGACACATGCTCAGACGCATAGCAGCCACCCGCCCGCTCGCCCTGGGCGCCGTCGCCCTGGCCGTGCTCACCGGCGCCAGTGCCGCCCCCCACCGGGCCGCCGCAGCCACCGTCACCACGACGGCCACCGCCACGACCACCCAGCACCGGGTGCTGTTCGACAACAGCAAGGCAGAGACCGCCGGCAACGCCGACTGGATCATCAGCACCAGCCAGCCGGACCCGCTCGCCGAGAACGCCGGCCCGCAGTCCGAGACCGACTGGACCGGTGCCATCTCCAGCTGGGGAGTCGCCCTCCAGAAGACCGGCCAGTACAGCCTCAAGACCCTGCCGAGCGGCTCCACCATCACCTACGGCACCGGCGGCGCGCTGGACCTCGCCAACTTCGACGAGTTCGTCCTGCCCGAGCCCAACATCCGGCTCAGCGACGCCGAGAAGACCGCGGTCATGACCTTCGTCCAGAACGGCGGCGGGCTGTTCCTGATCTCGGACCACACCCAGAGCGACCGCAACAACGACGGCTGGGACTCCCCCGCCATCATCAACGACCTGATGACCACCAACTCGGTCAACAGCAATGACCCGTTCGGGCTCTCGGTCGACCTGCTCAACATCCAGACCGACAACCCGAGCGCCATCAACGACGCCACCGACCCCGTCCTGCACGGCCCCTTCGGCACCGTCACCGGCAGCATCATCCGCAACGGCACCACCTTCACCCTCAAGCCCGCCGACAACCCCAACGTCAAGGGCATCGTCTACCGCACCGGCTACTCCGGCACCACCGGCGCGTTCTTCGTCACCAGCAGCTTCGGCAAGGGCCGGGTCGCCCTCTGGGGCGACAGCTCGGCCATCGACGACGGCACCGGCGAGTCCGGCAAGACCCTCTACAACGGCTGGAACGACCCGGCCGGCACCGACGCCGCCCTCGGCCTCAACGCCACCGCCTGGCTCGCCGCCGGCAGCGGCGGCAGCACCACCGGCAACGTCACCCTCACCAACCCCGGCGCCCGCACCGCCACCGTCGGCACCGCCACCAGCCTCCAGCTCTCCGCCACCGACACGGCCGGCGGCACCCTGAGCTACGGCGCCTCCGGCCTGCCCGCCGGCCTGAGCCTCAACACCGCGACCGGCCTGATCAGCGGCACCCCCACCACCGCCGGGCCCTACACCGTGACGGCCACCGCGACCGACTCCACCGGCCCCTCCTCCTCCGTCACCTTCACCTGGACCGTCCAGTCCACCGGCGGCACCGGCTGCACCGCGGCCCAACTGCTCACCAACCCCGGCTTCGAGACCGGCACGACGGCCGGCTGGACGGAGACCAACACCAGCGGCAGCAGCACCATCAACAGCAGCTCCAGCGAGCCGCCGCGCTCCGGCACCTACGACGTCTGGCTGGACGGCTACGGCAGCACCAACACCGACACCCTCGCCCAGACGGTGACCCTGCCGACCGGCTGCAGCAGCTACACCTTCAGCTTCTGGCTGCACGTCGACACCGCCGAGCCCACCACCAGCGCCTACGACAAGCTGACGGTGACCGCGAACGGCACCACCCTGGCGACCTACTCCAACATGAACGCGGCCGCCGGCTACCAGCAGCACAGCTTCAACCTGTCCGGCTACGCCGGCCAGACCGTGACCCTCAAGTTCACCGGCGCCGAGGACTACACCAAGCAGACCTCCTTCGTCCTCGACGACACCGCCGTCAACGTCGGGTGATCCCGTGATCCCGTGATCCGATGCCGGTGGCCCTCCCCGCCCGGGGAGGGCCACCGGCGTTCGGGGCCGGCGGGCATCCGGTCCTGATCCCTGGTCAGGTGATCTCGGCCACTGCCCCGGGGCAGGTCGGCGGGCGAGAATGCCGGGCATGACGTTATGGCCCCTTGACGCCCTCGCCGGACTGGTCACACTGGCCCTGTTGGTGGGGGCGGCCTTCCTGCACATCACCGGCCTGAAACGGTGGGCGGGTCACCGGTCGCGGGTCTCACCCGGGTTCGTCGTCGTGATGGCCGTCGCCGTCCCCCCCGCGCTCGGTGCGGGATTCCTGTGGGTGGGCCTGCCGGTCTCCGCCTGGATCCATTTCGCCGTGGGAGGAATCGCCCTCCTCCTGATCGCGGTCGCCCCGCTGGTCACGGCCTACCGCGGCCGTCGTCCGTCCCGATCGTGGGCCGGGACGGACCAGGGCCACGGGCACCGAACCCTCCCACCGGGCACCTACGTCATCGGCCCGTCCGGGCGGGACTCCCACCCGCAGGTCCACCACCGAGGACAGGTCCCGACGGGGTGGGCGCTTGGGGTGCTCGAGCCTCCCGAAGGGCCGCCGTACGCGCAGCTGATCGTGGAGATCGTCGCCGAATTCCACGCCGAGCTGGTGGAGGCCGCGATCGACAGCGGTTTCGTGCCCAGCACGGATGAGCCACCGGAGACGAGTGGAGCCGTCGACGTCGGCGACGGACTCGTAGTGAAGCGCCTGCTGCTGGACGGTGGTCGCTGTGGGTGGGGACCGGGCTGGCGGGTTGAGGCGAGGCCTGACTGGCTGGCTGCGGCCGAGGGCCGGGGCAGCGTTCTGGTCAGCATCGTGCCCCCGGACACGTCGCCACCCGGCCTGCCGGAGATGGAGCCCGAGGCGCACCGCGCGACCTTCGCCCGGGGGCTCGCCCAGGCGAGAGCCGAGGGCCGGGTGCTGCACGGACTGGCAGAGCTCCAGCTGGGGACCGCGCCCGGGAAACGCGCCGGCGGTCGGCTCGCCCGGGTTCGGAATGGGTGGCGGACACGCCGTCAATGACGATGGCGCCGACTCGGAATGATCGGCGCCACCGTCGGTCCCGGCAGCTCTGGTGGGGCAGGCTGCCGGGACCGGACCCGGGAGGGTCAGGGGGTTCAGGGTCAGGGTCAGATCGCCTCGAGCGTCCACTTCTGGTTGGACCAGCCGTTGCAGTCCCAGAGCTGGACCTTGGTGCCGTTGGCGCCGATCGTGTTCAGGTCCGCGTCCAGACACCTGCCGTTGTAGCCGTTCACCACCCCGTAGCTGGCGAAGTTCCACCGCTGGTTGGACCAGCCGTTGTAGTCCCAGAGCTGGACCGTGGTGCCGTTGGCGCCGATCGTGTTCAGGTCCGCGTCCAGGTACCGGCCGCTGTAGTTGTTCTGGATGTAGTCGACGCTGCCGTCGGTCCACAGGGTCCAGTTCTGGTTGGTCCAGCCGTTGCAGTCCCACAGCTGGACCTTGGTGCCGTTGGCGCCGATCGTGTTCAGGTCGGCGTCCAGACACTTGCCGTTGTAGCCGTTGTGGATGTGGTACTGGCCCACGTAGTTCAGGCCCGCCATCGCACGGACCGTACCGACGTTCGCGCTGCTTTCGGCGGCCGAAGCCGTCCCGACGCCCGCGCCGAGGGCGGCCGTGACCAGAGCCAGGATTCCGAGGCCGGTGCAGATCTGCTTGCGCATGAACTCTCCTCGCGAAATGAGTGAGCGGACGGAGCCCGTGCACGATCCGGTGCCGTGCTCCGTGGCGCTTGCCGTGTCAGCTGACCGGCTGACGTGCCCCATCCTCGCGGCCCCGGCGGGCGTGCGGCCACGACGTTGGCCCGACGTTCCCCCGACACTTGTGCCGGGGCCTGTCGCCCGTTCAGCCGCACAGCAACAGCTCGATGTCCTCCTCCGGCGGACAGGAGTCAACCAGCGAGCGGCCGTACGCACGTGGCGTACGGCCGCTCGGTGGGGCTTCCGGTCATCGGGGCTTCCGGCGCTCCGATCGACCGGCGATCCGGTCAGCCCTTCATCCGGTCATCTTGTCAGCGGACCGGCAGCACCCGGGTGTGCTCCTCGCGGACGGCCTGCAGGGCGTTCGGCTTGAGGCCGAGGAGCTTCAGGATGGTCGGGGCGATCTGCTTGGTCTCGACCTTCTCGTCCTGGCGGACGCCGTCCGGGGTGGCGGCGCCGGAGACGACCAGCGGCACCTCCAGGTCGTCGGCGTGGGCACCGCCGTGCTCGGCGATCTTGCTGCCGCCGGTGTAGACGACGCCGTACTGGGCGACGCCGAAGACGTCCGGCACCCGCGGGTCGCCGGGCGTGACATGGAAGTAGTCGGCGGCCTGCGCACCGGCGTAGACCTGCTGGATGCCGCTGCTGGTGAAGGGGCGGGCCATGCCGTTGATGTCGACGCCGTTGCCGCTCTGCGCCAGCAGGTAGTCCTCGGCGAACTCGGTGGCGGCCGCGGAGCGGTCGTTCAGCCAGAGCAGCACGCCGTCGTCGTCGACCGCGTGGGCGACCAGGTCGCCGGCCGCCGGATGGACGGCCTTCCAGGCGGCATTGAGGCCGTCCAGCAGCGGGCCGTCGTCGATCCGGTTGAGCGCGGTCGGGTCGATCGGGGACTGGCCGTGCTTGGCCGAGAGGATGACGGTGGTGGAACCGTCCAGGTGCTGCTTGCGCAGTTCCTCGGTGAGCGCGCCGATCTGCTGGTCGACGAACTCCAGGTTCTTCTCGACCAGCGGGCCGGGCACGCCCTTGCTGACGTAGCCGCCCTGGAGGCCATCGGAGCTCTTCAGCTTCTGCGCGGTGGAGACCGACTGGAAGTTCAGGCCGAAGACCGCCGGGGTGCCGACCTGCTGCGAACGGCTGTGGTCGTAGCCGTCGATCTCGTTGAGGACGGCCTGCACCTTGTACGAGTCGTACTGCTCGGTGGCCCGGTTGTCCTTGGTCCAGTCGCCGTTGTAGCCGGTCGCGTTGCTGTTGATCTCCGGGGTGAAGAGGTCCTGGACGCCCTCGCCGGAGGGGCCGTTGAGGATGTCGTAGGCGGCGTGCTTGTCCGACCACGCGGTGCGCAGCCCGGCCTGGCGGGCGACCTCGAAGACGGTGTTCACCTGGAGGTAGGAGTGCGGGTAGACCGGCTTGCAGGTCTGCGGGTCGACCGGCAGCTTGGCCGGGTCGAGCAGGGTCCGCGGCTGTCCGGTCATCCGCAGGATGGAGCCGGGCAGGCCGGCCAGGCCCTGGCCGGCGTCGAGCGCGTCCTGGTTCCTGTCCAGGTCCTCGGTGAGGTCCACCTCGACACCGGGCTTGGCGCCCTTGCAGTCGGTGGTGCCGGCCGGGAGCAGCGCGGCGTCGTAGGTGTCGTCGTAGTAGACGCCGGTGGTGCCGGGGCCGCCGCCGGTCAGCTGGGCGACCATGCCGGGGAAGGAGTCCGACGGGTCGGTGGTGCTGGCGTGGGTGTACTCGACGCCGCCGCGGACCAGCCGGGCGAGGGCCGACTGCGGGTGCTCGGCCACGAACCGGGCCAGGTCCGACTGGTGCAGGCCGTCGACCGACAGCAGCAGCACGTGCTGGGCGTGGGCGCCGCGGCCCTCCTCGGCGGCGGCGGCCTGGGCGACGGTGGATCCGGCCAGCACACCGGCGGCGCCGAGGGTGGCGGCCAGCCGGACATAACGACGGGTCACAGAGGGCTCCTGTGGACGGGGGGAGGTGGCTCCGGCGGTGCGGCCCCCAGGCTGGGAGTCCTCGGTGTACCGGCGGCGGCCGGGACGTGAACAGCACCGGTCCCCCGTGCGGAGAGATGTGCGGTTTTACCGAGATCTCACCAACTTGCGGCCCCTCCATGGGAATTGGTGAACGCGTTCGGTCAAGCCGCAGGCGTGCCGGAGGACGGTCCGCACTGTCCTGCCGAGCCGGGTTCAGCATTGGAGGATGCGGCGCAGCCAGCGGGTGCGGGCCTCCTGGGCGTCCCGGGAGACGGCCGCGTCCGGGGCGAGGGTGTCGAAGCCGTGGCAGGCGCCGGGCCACACGTGCAGTTCGGCGTCGCCGCCCGCCCGCCAGATCGCGTCGGCGTAGGCGACGGCCTCGTCCCGGAAGGTCTCGGCGGACCCCACCTCGAGGTACGCGGCGGGCAGCCGGGAGAAATCGGTGGCACGGGCCGGGGCGGCGTACGGCGAGAGGTCGGCGGCACCGTACCGGTCGCCGAGCACGGCCTGCCAGGCGGTGGCGTTGGAGGTGCGGTCCCAGGTGTCGTGGCCGGCCATCTGGTGGCTGGAGAAGGTGTCACCGCGGTCGTCGAGCATCGGGCTCAGCAGCAGCTGGCCGACCGGCGCCGGACCGCCGCGGTCGCGGGTCAGCAGGGCCAGGGCCGCGGCGAGTCCGCCGCCGGCGCTCTTGCCGCCGATCACCAGCCGCCGCGCGTCCACGTCCAGCGCGCCGGCCTGCTCGGCCAGCCGGGCGAGACCGGCGTAGCAGTCCTCGACGGCGCCCGGGAAGCGGGTGCGCGGCGCCAGCCGGTACTCGACCGACACCACCACCAGCCCCAGCGGCAAGGCCCACGAACGCAACAGCCGCGGCAGGACGGACCACGCGTTGCCCGTCACCATCCCGCCGCCGTGCAGGTAGTACAGCACCGGCAGCGTGCCACCCACCCCTGCGGGGCGCCCGGTGACGAGCGTGACCTCGCCCCCGCCGTCGGCCCGCGGCACCCGCAGCTCCGCCACCTCGAACCGGCCGCCGTCGCGCAGCTGGTCGAGCGTCGGACGCGGCCGGGCGGCGACGTCCCGCTCCTGCCACGCCGTCAGCCCCTCCGGGGTGAGCACCTCGCGCGCCCGCTCACCCGCGGCCGCCACCGCCGCGCCCACCTGCGGATCCAACGGAGGCACCCGCCGAGCCGCCAAGCCGTCCACCACCAGCACCCCCTCGCCGAGGGGCACCCGACGGCGCCCCGACCGGCCCAGCTTGCCAGCCCGGCTCGCACGGCCGGCCCGTGGCCCCCGCCTCGGCCGCCGAAAACCGGTGGCCCGGCGGAGGGGCTTGGCGGTTGACTGGGCGCTGGACGTGTCGCCTGACGGTGGGGAGCGGAGCTGTGGAAGACCCGCAATTCACGGTGCTGCTGGCCGGCGCCTCACCGCGCGGTCCGGCCGCGCTCAAGGCGGTCCGCACGGTGACCGGGCTCAGCCTGTGGCGCAGCGGCCAGGTACTGGACGCCGGGACCGCCACCCTCGTGTCGGACGTCCCCTTCGAGGTCGCTTCCCACGCGGCGCAGGTCCTGCACCACGCGGGTGTGCCGGCCGCCGTCCGCTGCGACTTTTGCCGCCGCACCCTGCCAGGCGACGGCTCTCCCGTCGATCCCGGGCCCTGCGCTTCGCCGTACTGGAAGACGCCCCACTGCCAGGCCAACTCCTTGACCACCTGCGACTGCGACTTCTGTGCCGAGTACGGTCCCCTGCCCGGGCACACCGCGCCCTGAGGCAAGGGGGCTACCGGCGCAGGAGCCGGCCGGTGGCGGCGTGGTGGTCCAGGAAGCCGTCCTTGACGATGACGGTCGCGAACGGCCGGCCGCCCTCGGCGACGTTCTGCCGGGCCAGGTCGCAACTGGCGTTGCTCAGCGGCGACTTCGCCACCCGAGGACACATCGACGGCTACTTCGCGCAGCACCGCGTCAGCCCGCGGATCGCCGTCGAGGCCGACTCCGTCCAGGCGCCCACCGAGGTCGTCCAGCGCACCCCGCTCGCCAGCGTCCTTCCCGAGGCCGTCACCCACGACCATCCCCGGCTCGCCCGGATCCCCTCGACCCGCCGCTCCCCACCCGCACCGTCACCCTGCTGCGCCGCGCCGACGCCTACCGCAGCGCCGCCACCCGCGCCTTCACCGACTTCCCCTCACCCACGACCTCGTCCGTACCCGCGGCTACCCGCCGGCCTCGTGAGCCCGGCGGCTCACAGGCCCGGCGGGGCACTTCGATCACGTGTCACCCGATAATCATGGTTTGTCCGTAATGAACGGTTGTGTTCCCTATCTCCCCGGGGCTACGGTCGGGGGTAGCGACTTCTCTCACCCACAGCCGTTCGACCCCACGCCATTGGGGGACCTGCCATGGCCGCCTCCCATGCCCTGGCCCCGGCTCCGCCCGCGACCGCACGTCGGGGCCAGCACCCGGGGACAGCCCTCACCGTCATCGCGGCCACCCAGCTCATGGTCGTCCTGGACATCACGATCGTGAACATCGCCCTGCCGCACATCCAGCGGGCACTGAGCTTCTCCACCACCGACCTGTCCTGGGTGATCAACGCCTACACCCTCACCTTCGGCGGGCTGCTGCTGCTCGGCGGGCGCACCGGTGACATCCTCGGGCGCCGGCGGGTGTTCATCGTCGGCGTGCTGGTGTTCAGCCTCGCCTCGCTGCTCGGCGGGGTCGCCCAGTCCTCGGCCTGGCTGCTGGCGGCCCGGGCGCTGCAGGGGCTGGGCGGGGCGATCGCCTCGCC
Organism: Kitasatospora cathayae; assembly: GCF_027627435.1. Taxonomy (GTDB): domain Bacteria; phylum Actinomycetota; class Actinomycetes; order Streptomycetales; family Streptomycetaceae; genus Kitasatospora; species Kitasatospora cathayae. The sequence continues at coordinate 472,149 of NZ_CP115450.1, forward strand.
GACCGCGCTGGCGCTGATCGCCACCAACTTCAAGGAGGGCCGGGAGCGCAACCGGGCCTTCGGCGTCTACTCCGCCGTGGCCGGTGCGGGCGGCGCGGTGGGGCTGCTGCTCGGCGGCATGCTGACCTCCTGGCTGTCCTGGCGGTGGGTGCTGTTCGTCAACGTGCCGATCGGCATCGTGATCGCCCTGCTGGCGCCGCTGTACATCAACGAGTCGGAGCGGCACCCCGGGCGCTTCGACCTGACCGGCGCGTTCACCGCCACGGTGGGCGTGGTGTCGCTGGTGTACGGCTTCATCCGGGCCTCCGAGCACGGCTGGACGGACGCCGTCACGCTCACCGCGTTCAGCCTGGCCGTCGTGTTGCTGGGCGCCTTCCTGGTCAACGAGCGGCGGGTGCCGCAGCCGATCACCCCGCTGCACCTGTTCCGCGAGCGCAACCGCTCCGGCGCGTACGGGCTGATGCTGTGCGTGGCGGCGGCGATGTTCGGCATCTTCTTCTTCATCACCCTGTTCGTGCAGGAGATCCTGGACTTCAGCCCGCTGCGGGCCGGTTTCGCCTTCCTGCCGATCAGCGCGGCGATCGTCACCGCCGCCCAGTTCGCCGCGCGCAACCAGCTGCGGTGGGGTCCGAAGCCGTTCCTGGTCACCGGCTCGGTGCTGGTCTTCTGCGGGGTGTTCTGGGCGAGCCGGATCGACATCGACAGCACGTACGCGGGCGGCATCCTCGGGCCGACGCTGCTGTTCGGCTTCGGGATGGGCTCGATCTTCGTCCCGGTGATGCTCACCGCCGTCTCGCGGGTCGCCCCGCACGAGACCGGCGCGGCCACCGGGATGCTCAACACCACCCAGCAGGTGGGCGGTTCGCTCGGCCTGTCGATCCTGGTCACGGTGTACGGCACGGCCGGTCGCAACGAGGCCGGGCGTCAGGTCGGGAAGTTCCTCCGACAGGCCACCCCGCAGCAGGCCGCCAGGTTCAGGGCGAGTGGGAAGCTGCCGGCGCCGTACTCCTCGGAGGTGCTGGTGCACGGCATCGCGACGGCCTTCCGGATGGGCCTGGTGTTCGCCGCGCTCGCCGTGCTGATCGCGGTGTTCGTCATCAAGGTGCCGCGGGTGCCGGGCGGCGCGGGCGTCAGCCCTTCGGGGGGCGGTACTTGACAGACCGTCGAGACGTCCACGAGAGTCCTTCACGCAAATGGTTTTCATCTTCGTTAGCCATTCCCCGCCCGCGCGCCCCGCGCGCGCCCCGCGAAAGAGGACCCCCATGTCGCTCGACGTCTCCCCCGCCCTGCTCGAGCAGGCCCGCAACGGCCGCGTGGACGAGGCCGACTTCCTCGACACCGTCCGCGCCTCGCTCCCGTACGCCTACCAGGTCGTCGCCGGACTCAGCACCGAACTCGCCGCCACCAAGGACGAGTTCACCACCGACAACACCACGCCCAGCGACGAGCAGCGCGCCCAGCTGCTGCGCGCGCTGGCCAGCAACGCCATCCGCGGCAGCCTGGAGGACCACTTCGGCGTGAAGCTCGCCTTCGTCAACTGCCACCGGGTCGGCGCCTTCCGCCCCGGCTCCGAGGACAGCGAGGCGTACCGCGAGTTCACCTCGCTGCACAACCAGATCCGCAACCAGAGCCCGGAGCTGCGCAGCTGCTGATCCCGGCACGATCGCGGCCGGGTGCCCTCCCGCGAGGCGGGCGCCCGGCCCCGGTGTTGCGCCGCATTGCGCCCGCGTTGCGGCCCGTTGCGATTCGCTGTCCGGATCGCGTACCGATCTTGTGGCACCCCGGACGGCCTGCGTACCTTCGACGGGCACCACCCGTCCGGTCCTGCCCGGGGCCGCAGGAACCCACGCGGAGCCGCCATCATGCCGACCTCTCCCCGCCCGCTGCGGAAACTCGGCTTCCTCACCATCGGGCTCTTCGACGAGGCCGACCCGCGCCGGGGACACGAGTCCACCCTCGACCTGATCACCCTCGGCGAGCGACTCGGCTTCGACCACGCCTGGCTGCGCCACCGCCACCTCCAGTACGGGATCTCCTCCCCCGTCGCCGTCCTCGCCGCCGCCACCCAGCGCACCAGCCGGATCCAGCTCGGCACCGCCGTCACCCCGCTCGGCTGGGAGAACCCGCTGCGGCTCGCCGAGGACCTCGCCACCGTCGACCTGCTCTCCGGCGGCCGGCTCAACCCCGGCTTCAGCGTCGGCACGCCCACCCACTACCAGCACGTGCGCGGCGCCCTCTACCCGGACACCGGCGACCACGAGGACTTCAGCCACCGCCGGGCCGAACGGCTGCTCGCCCTGGTCCGCGGCGAGGACGCCTCCGACTTCGCCGGCACCGAGGGCATCGAGGTGTACTCGCGCCGCGTCCAGCCCCACTCCCCCGGCCTCGCCGGACGGCTCTGGTACGGCGCCGGCAGCCTGCGCTCGGCCCGTTGGGCGGGCGAGCACGGACTCAACCTGCTGGCCGGCAGCGTGGTCAAGCCCGAACCGGACGACGGCGCACCGGACTTCGCCGAGATCCAGGCCCAGCAGATCCGCGCCTTCCGCGCCCTGCACCCCGAGGGCGAGCACGCCCGGGTCTCGCAGGGGCTGGTGGTGATCCCCACCGACAGCGCCACCCCCGAGCAGCGCGCCAAGTACGAGGCGTACGCCCTCGCCCGCGCCCCGCGCACCCACAGCCCGCAGGGCCCGGCCCGACTGCTCTACGCAACCGACCTGGTCGGCAGCTCCGCGGAACTCGCCGAACGGCTGCACGCCCACGCCGGCTACCGGGAGGTCGACGAGGTCGCCTTCGCCCTGCCGTTCACCTTCGAACCCGAGGACTACGTCCAGATCCTGACCGACCTCGCCACCCGACTCGGCCCCGCCCTCGGCTGGTCACCCGCGGCCTGACGAGGCCGAGCCGCCGACCCGCCGGTGCGGCACCCGGCGACCGCACCGGCCGTTCGCGCCTCCACCTCGCCCCGGTGACGACGACTCATGAGGATCCTCGTTGACGGGCGGCAGCCGTCCGGAGCCGCTCCTGCGCACACTCTTGCGATGACATATAACCTGTGACATTGTTCTGACCCTGATTCCGGTGACAGGTCACACGTCAATTCCCCCCTCCGCCTCGTGGCCGACGCCGCGTCACCTCCCCCACCTCAGGACAAGGACACCGCAGTGCGTCTGCGCCAATCCCTTCCGCTCCTGGTGGCCGCCGCCCTCGCCGGCCCCGCCACCCTGCTTCCGACCCCTGCCCTCGCCGCGACCCCGACCGCCCAGGCCCACGCGGCGGCCCAGGCCCAGAGCCAGGCACCGGCCGCGCCGAAACCCTTCGGCGCCGAGATCGCCGCCGACACCTCCGAGGACCTGGGCCGCACGGCGGCGCCGCTCCCGCCGGAACTGCTCGGCCAGGCGCTCCAACCGACCGGGACGGCCGTCCAGACCGCCCCGCACCCCCATGCCACGACCCCGGCCAAGCGCGCGCTGACCGCGCAGGCGCCCGCCGCGCCCGGCTGCACGCCCGCCGACTTCGGCAGCCGCAGCGGCGCCGCCCTGGTCTCCTTCGTCCAGGGCTCGACCACGGACTGCGTCAAGACGCTGTACAACGTCACCGGCACCGACGCGGGCAAGGTCTTCAAGCAGTCGCAGATGCTCACCGTCGCGAACGCCTTCCGGGCCCAGGCGGCGAACTACACCGGCGACAACTCCGCGAACATCCTGCAGCTCGTGCTCTTCCTGCGGGCCGGTTACTACGTCCAGTCCAACAACGCGAGCGCCGTCGGCCCCTACGACGCCACACTCACCGCCGCCGTCCAGGCCGGCCTCGACGCCTTCTTCGCCACCGCGCACCGGACGGACGTCAGCGACGCCAACGGCGCCGTGCTCAGCGAGGTGCTGATCCTCACCGACAGCGCGAACATCCAGGCCCACTACCTGAAGGTCTACCAGCAGGTCCTGAACGGCTACGGCAACGGCTACAACGCCTTCCCGAAGATGGTCAACGCCGTCAACTCCGTGCTGTGGGCGCCGCTGTGGCGGGCGAACTGGAACCCCGACTACGTCAGCGCCGTCGCCGCCGACCCGAGCGTGATCACCACGCTGGCGAACTTCGCGCAGAACCACAAGGACCTGCTCACCACCCCCAACGCTTTCCTCGACGTCAACGCCGGCAACGACCTCGCCCGCACCGCCGGCGACGGCGGCGGCATCGAGGCCTTCGCCAAGCCGCTGGTCAAGAAGGTGCTCGACACCACCCCGATCTCCGGCGCCGTCGGCAAGCTGTACGTCTACACCGCGTACAACGCCAACCAGTACGACAACGCCCAGTGCTCCTACTACGGCACCTGCGACCTGCCCGGCAAGCTCACCGCCGCCGTCCTGCCGAACAGCCTGGTCTGCGACAACCGCACCATACGCACCGAGAACCTCTCCCCCGAGGAACTGGCCACCGTCTGCGAGAGCCTGCGCGGCGAGGACGGCTTCTTCCACGACCTCGTCAAGGACGACGGGCCCGTCCCCGGCCAGTACGGCAAGACCATCACCCTCGCCGTCTTCTCCAACCGGGACGACTACCAGACCTACTCCTGGGCGATCTACGGCAACTCCACCGACAACGGCGGCCAGACCGTCATGGACGTCACCGACCCCAACAACAAGCCCGTGTCGGTGATGTACCGGAAGTCCTACGACGACGGCTTCCCCGCCAACGTGTGGAACCTCAACCACGAGTACACCCACTACCTCGACAACATCTACGACATGAAGGGCAACTTCTCCACCGAGATCTCCGTCCCGGACATCTGGTGGATCGAGGGCGTCGCCGAGTACGAGTCCTACGCCTACCGCGGCACCACCGACACCCAGGCGATGGCCGAGGCCGCCACCCACCGGTACAAGCTGAGCACGGTCTTCCAGAACACCTACGACAACTCGGACACGGTGCGCACCTACCCGTGGGGCTACCTGGCCGTGCGGTACATGTTCGAGAAGCACCCCGCCGACGTCCAGAACATGCTCGGCCACTTCCGCACCGGCGACTACCAGGGCGGCTACGCGGTCTACAACGGCCTCGGCACCTCCTACGACGCCGACTTCGACGGCTGGCTGAACACCTGCGCCGCCGGCGCCTGCTACGCCGACGGCCCCACCGCCCTGTTCGGCCAGTCCGTCGACGGCGCCACCGTCACCCTGACCGACAAGTCCGTCGAGACCAACTCCCAGGCGTCACTGGCCTCCTGGCACTGGACCTTCGGTGACGGCAGCAGCTCCGACGAGCGGAACCCGGTCCACACCTACGCCGCCCCCGGCACCTACACCATCGCCCTGACCGTCACCGACAGCGACGGACAGACCGCCGCCACCCCGACCTCGGTGACCGTCACCACCGGGGGCGGCACCACCCTGCCGACCTGCACCGACCCGCGCACCGACGCGCTCGGCCAGAACTGCTCCCGCCCGAACCAGGCCCGCACCGCCGGCAACCTCGACTACTTCTACCTCTACCTGCCGGCCGGCACCACCACTCTGAAGGTCTCCACCTCCGGCGGCACCGGCAACGCCGCCCTCTACTACGACCCCGACACCTGGGCCTCCCCCACCACCCACACCGCCGCCTCCACCAACCCCGGCACCGCCCAGGCCCTCACCGTCACCAACACCACGGCCGGCTACCGCTACGTCAGCCTCTACGCCACCACCGACTTCAGCGGGGTGACCGTCAGCACCCAGTACTGAAAGGCTGATTGACCGACCAACGAGCGGCGCGCCCCCCGGAGGGGGCGCGCCGCTCGGGCCGTGTCAGAACCTGCTGGTGTCGAGGTCCACTTCGAAGGGAGCCGGGAGCCGCACGGTCGTGCCGAAGGGGCGCGGCCCCTCGACCCGTGTGTAGCCGAGATCGCCCGACTGGGAGAAGAGCGTGCAGGTCCGCTCCATCCGGTCCACCAACAAGTACAGCGGCGCACCGTACTGCGCATACCGACGGCGCTTCACGGTTCGGTCGGTGTCGGCATTCGACGGCGACGTCATTTCGACCACCAGGAGCGTCTGGTCAGGCAGCAACGCCCCCTCGGATTCGAAGAGCTCTTCGGGCAGAACTGCCATGTCGGGCAGGTAGAAGTGGCGCCAGTTCCCGCGCACGGGGGCGACCCGGCGGAGAGACTATCGGTGCTCGAAACCCCACCCTTGCACCCTCGCCGCATGACCATCTGAATCCGGACATTCTCTAGTCATATGACTAAGCGCTTGCTTAGAATCGGGCACCTGTCCATGCGGAGACCGAGTACGCCCCAGGAGATGCCATGACCGACGTCAACCGCCAGATCCGCCTCGCCCGTCGACCGGTCGGCGAGGTGCGGCCGGAGGACTGGGAGTACCGGGAGGAGCCCGTGGCGGTGCCCGGGGACGGGGAGTTCCTGGGGCGGACCCGGTACGTGTCGCTCGACCCGGCGATGCGCGGGTGGCTGGACGACCGGCCGTCCTACCTGCCTCCGGTGGGGCTGGGCGAGGTGATGCGGGCCGCGTCGGTGGTCGAGGTGGTGGCGTCGAACCACCCGGAGTACCAGGTCGGCGACCACGTGGTGGGGGCCTTCGGGGTCCAGGACTACGCGGTGTCGGACGGCAAGGGAGCGCTCAAGGTCGACCCGGCACTCGCGCCGCTGTCCACCTACATCGGCGCGCTCGGGATGCCCGGGATGACGGCCTACTTCGGTCTGCTGGAGGTCGGCGCGCTCAAGGAGGGCGAGACCGTGGTGGTCTCCGGCGCCGCCGGGGCGGTCGGCACGATGGTCGGACAGATCGCCAAGGTGAAGGGCTGCCGGGTGGTCGGGATCGCCGGCGGGCCGGAGAAGTGCGCGCTGCTGACCGAGGAGCTCGGCTTCGACGCGGCGATCGACTACCGGTCCGAGGACGTCCGCAAGGCACTGCGCACCCACGCCCCGGACGGCATCGACGTCTACTTCGACAACGTCGGCGGCCCGATCCTGGACGCCGCGCTGACCAGGCTGGCGATGCACGCCCGGGTGGTCGTCTGCGGCGCGATCAGCCAGTACAACAACGAGGGGTCCGTGCAGGGCCCGTCCAACTACCTGTCGCTGCTGGTGCGCCGGGCCCGCATGGAGGGCTTCGTGGTCTTCGACTACGCCCGCCGCTACGCCCAGGCGGCGGCCGAGATCGCCGGCTGGATCGGCGAGGGCCGGATCAAGGTCAAGGAGCACCTGGTCGAGGGCACCGTGGCCGACTTCCCGGAGACCCTCGGGATGCTGTTCCGCGGCGAGAACACCGGCAAGCTGGTGCTGCGCCTGGCGTGAGCCCAAGGGTGGCCGCCGAGCAGCTCGGCGGCCACCCCGGGATCAGCGGGCCGCCAGCAGCGCCCGCAGCGCCTCGTCGTCGCGGACGACGTCGTTCACCCCACCGGCGCCGAGGGCGCGTCGGTCACCGTCGACGAACTCGGCGACGCGCAGCCGCTGTCGGGCACTCAGCGCGTCGGCGCCGATCTCCCGGAGCGCCTCGCAGGCGTCGTCGACGGCGAAGCCCGCGTCGATGGAGTCGAGGGCGATCTCGGCGAACTGGCCGAGATCGGCGCTGTCCGGATCGGTGATCCGCAGCAGGGCGAGGACGGCGGCGGGCGCCTTCCCCGGCTTGGCGAGCAGCTCTTCCAGTCGAGGGACCAACGGCCGGGCCGCCGGGCCGAGGAGGGCGGCGGCCTCGACGGCACGGAGAACGGTCCAGCGGAACCACATCTGGTCGCCGGCCCGGTCGAGGACGGAGCCGAGGATCCGCATGGCCTCCTCGGCGTCGCCCTCGATCCGCCAGAGGGCGGTGGCTATCGCGATGTCGGCGTCCAGCTGCGGAGTGGTCGCCTCGGCGTCCTGGCTGACGGCCGCGCGCAGGGCCGGGAGCAGTCCGACGGCCGCCGTGCCCAGGTCGGCGGCCGCCCGGACGGCCTCGGCGAGGTCGCGCCGCGAGGCCAGCCCCTCGGCCGCGGCGGCGAGCAGCAGATCGGTCTCGCCGGTGAGCTGGTGGTGGGCCCGTGCCACGGGCACCGGCCCGGCGGCGGCCCGCAGCGACGCGACGGCCTGCGCCCGTTCCACCGCCGCGCCCAGGTCGGCGGCCACGGCCGCGATGGCGGTGGCGGCGTACTGGTGGCGGGGCAGGGCCGCGGACAACTCGGGCAGGCCGGCCGCAGCCTGCCGCCCCCACGTGCGCAGCAGATGGATCAGGCTGATGGTCTCGGAGTCGCCGAGCCCGTCGGCGGCCAGCCGCTCCCGGACGGCGGCCAACAACCCCGCGTCGAAGGGGAATTCGGGGGCCCGGAAGCCTCCGGCGGCCTCAAGGGCGCGCGGGCGGCGGGCGAGGTCGCGGGCGAGCAGCGGGGCCGCCTGCCGGGGTGCGACCCGGACGAGTACGGCCAGGGCCTGGTCGGCCGCCTTTTCGTCGGACTGCTCGGCGAGTTCGGCCAGGGCGGGCGCGGCTTCGGCGGCGAGCGGGCCGAGCTTGGTGAGCAGCCTCGCGGCCGTGTCATCGGCGGCGTGCCGGGCGATGGCCGGGACCAGCCGCCGCGGGGCGCTGCGGGAGCGGTCGACGGCCTCGTCGGCCGCCCACAGGGCCTCGGTGCGCACCGCGGGGCGCTGGTCGCGCAGGGCGGCCTCCAGCAGGGCGAAGGCGCCCTCGCGGTCGGCCTCGGTGCCGCGGTCCAGCAGGTCCTCGACGATCGCGGGCAGCAGCTCGCGGTGGTACATGCTGTATCGGTCGACGGTGAGCTCACGGGTGGGCACGACGCCGAGCGCGGCCGCGTGGTGGGCGTCGCTCCACGGCTCCCCGGCCCGCAGGGCGACCATGAGCGCCGCCAGCCGCAGCGGCCTCGGGGTAGCGTCGCCGAGCAGCGCGCGGGCCTGGCCGACGGCTCCCGAGGGGTCCAACCGGCCCATGGCGATGAGCAGTTCGGCCCGCACCCCGGGGTCCTCCTCGACCGACCAGCGGCCGCGCAGCGCGGACAGGGCGGCCCCGGCGCCGTCCGCGCCCCGGGTACGGCCGACGACCGAGGCCGCCTGGCTCCGGACGTCCGCGTCCTCGTCGGCCAACAGCGGCAGCAGCAGCGGCAGCTGGCCGACCACGGCGGCCCGGACGGCGCCGTCCGGGATCTGCCACTCGTCATCGGACTCGGCCAGCCCGCCGAGCAGCAGGAGCACTTCGACCACCTCGCAGCCGGCTGCCGCGATCCGGGCGAGGAAGGGCACGGCGTCCACACTGGCGGAGTACACCGTGCCCTGATGGAGGATGGCCGAGTACAGCTCCTCGCGGGCCTCCTCCGCCTCCTCCCCGCCCTCGGCGAAGGCGCGCAGCAGGTCGGGCAGGTCCTCTGCGGAGCCGTAGGCGTGCGAGAGGGAAGCCCAGGGGTGGGCGTCGAGACCGGCGAGGGCGTCAGCGAGATCCATGGGCGTGATCTTCGCAGCCGCCTCCGACAGCGGCTCCGGCGCCCCGGACCGTCGAGCCGAGGAGAACCGCACGACTACCGGACGGCTCCCGGGCCCGGGACGAGGGGGGCGATGACGCGCTGGGTCGGGTTGCCGTAGTCGTCGTTGTCGTTGTTGTCGCCGGAGTTCACCGAGGCGGTGACGGAGCTCGTCGCCCAGGAGACCACGCCCAGGATGAGGAACAGCACGAGCAGGCCGCGCCCGGCGCCGCTCAGGACGAGCGGGCGGGTGGCCGAGACCGGCTCGGGCTCGCTGCCCGGCTCCTCGCCGAACAGGCGCTTGGGGTAGGCGGAGGTGAGCATCACCAGGTAGGCCAGGTAGCGCATCCGGTAGCGCAGGATCGCCGTGGTCGCCTCGTACAGCGCCTGCGGCATCCGGCCGAGGATCAGCACCACCAGCCAGATGATGACCGCCACCAGCCACCAGCCCGCGTTCACCAGGCCCTGCACGATCGACGCCGGGATGACCAGGACGATGCGGAACAGCACGGCGAGCCGGTTCAGCTCACCCGGGCGCAGCCCGACCTGCACCGGGTACTCGGGCGCCTGGAACCGGAACGGCGGGTAGCGGTCCACGGTGAGCATCAGGTACGCGGTGACCCGGGTGTCGTACGGGAGGTACGCGGAGAGGTAGTCCGCGACGAAGCCGGGCAGCCGGCCGAGCACCAGCGCGCCGAACCAGCCGATGACGGTGACGAAGAACGCCACCACCGACAGCACCCACACCACCACGAACTGCGGGATCAGCAGCAGGACGCGCAGCAGCACCGTCCACCGGTTCTGCGGGCCGGGCGCCGGCATGTCCAGCACCGGAAGCCACTCACGGCTGACGGGGGCGGGGGGAGCCTGCCACATCCGGGCCTCCACGGTCTCGGGACGACGGGACCCGGCGGTCGGGCACGGCCGGGTGCCCTCCGAAGATCGCAGCACCCCGGCCGCCCCGCGCGCCGCGCTGCGCCGGACGGGTCACACCACCGCCCGACCGGTCGTCAGGCCGCGCCCCCCGGCCCCGGACCCGAGACCCCGGGTCAGCTGGGGGCGCCGGTCCAGATGACGTTCTTGCGCTGCAGCCCGCTGCCGTAGTCGAACTCGACGGAGAAGGGGTCGGCCGCATTGTTCGGCAGGGCGTACGCGGACAGCCCGGTGGCCTCCTGACCCGGGGCCAGCGAGCCGCTGAGGATCTTCATCCGGCCGCTCCCGTCGATCAGCGAGGTGACGAGGCCGCCCTTGGCGTCGTGGACGAAGGGCAGCCCCGATCCGTACAGCGAGACCTCCTTGGATCCGGTGTTGACGACGGTGATCCTCACCTGGACGATCGTCGCGTCCTTCGGCGCCTCGAACACGGTCTCGCTCGGGACGTACGGCTCGGGCGCCGCCATCGTGACCTTCAGCCCGTCCGCGTAGGTGTAGGACTGGCCGAACGCCAGGCGCCGGGCCCGCTCGTCCGCGGCCGCCGCTTCCCGCTCGGCCTCGATCTTCTTCCGCGCGGCCTCGAGCCGCTCCCTCTCCTTCGCCGCCCGTTCCTCCGCGGCCCGCTGCGCGTTCTCGGCGCGAAGGCGCGCGGCGTCCGCCTCGGCCCTGCGCTCCTCGTTCACCGCGTTCACCCGGGCCACCACGAACACCCCGGCGCCGACCGAGACGACCAGTCCCGTGATGCCCAGGATGACGCCCGCGAGCGCCATCCCCCGGTTGGTCGCCACGCCCCTGCGCGCGTGACCCAGGCCGATGATCCCGAAGATCAGGGCGAGCAGGGCCGGCAGCCAGGAGAGCCAGAACAGGAGGACGGCCAGGCTGAGGGCGGTACCGACGATCCCGAGCACCATGGCCGCGACGCCGAGGCCGTTGCGGGGCGGCGGCGCCGGTACCGGGTACGGCGGCCAGTACGGCGCGGCCGGGCGCTCGCCGGGGGCCGCGCCGAGACCGGGCGCCCCGCCGAGCACGGGGGCCGCGCCGAGACCAGGGGCCGCGCCGAGAACAGGAGCCGGGGCGGGAACCGTGGGTTCGCCCCGGCCCGGCGCCGCACCCGCACCCGGGTCCGGCGGCGCCCACGGGTCGACGTCGGCCGGATCCTCCGCGGGCTGCGGGCTGTCGGGCGGGACGGGAACGGTCATGCGGGATCCTTCGGGAACGTCGGGACGATGGGCGGCCGTTCAGCCGCCGGGCCGTGGTCGTTCCGGACCCCCCGGCAAAAGCGGCCCGCCCCGCGCGGGACGGGCGCCGGTCCGGGCCGGACCCGCGCGTCAACACCCCCGGACGGACCGCGACGGGCTCGGTGACTGATCAACATACAGGTGCCCGCCGACCTCCCCGACACCGGCCCGGGCCCGGAACCTCCGCCGTGCTTCGTCCGCGGAATTCGCTTGCCCGCCGGTCGGCGAGCCTGGCAGCGTGGGGCAGCGGACCCGGCCCTCGTTCACGCCCAGCCGCGCACCGACACCGCCCCGTGCAGGACGCGGCCCGCCAGCCGCTGCTCCTCGACCCAGCGGGTGAAGGTCTCGACGCGCGCCCCGAGGTCCTCCTCGCCCGGCCCGACCGGCCGGTCCTGCGGCGGCACGACGACCACCACCGCCTCGCCCCGCCCCTCGGCCGCCGCCAGCCAGCGGGGCGACACCTCGACCCGTGAGCCCGGCTCCCACCCCTGGCGGCCGCCGATCAGCACCAGCCGTTCCACCCGTCCGTCCGCGACCTCGATCAGGCCGGTCGTCGCCGGGGGCTCGCCGGCGGCGACCGTGAAGCCGCTGTCGACGGCGGCCTCCACCAGGTCGGCGTGCAGGTTCGCGCCGACCTCCACGATCAGCTCCGCGACCGGCGGGCCCTGCGCCGCCTGGCGTACGGCCAGCGCCCACACCACCGGCCCCTGGGCCCGGCTGTCGCCCGTCCCGTCAGCCATGGCCGACCGCCGAACCGCGACCGCCCACCGGCCGAACGGGCGTACGGCGACGCTGAGTCACAGGGTGGCGAGACGACGTCCGAGTTCCTCGAGGTAGTCGTCGCCGTAGGCCGCGGCGACGTCGTCGAGGTCGATCATCGGCGGGAGGTCGGCCGTCGGCTGGCGTTCGGACAGGTAGACGGCGGTCTCCGCGACGATCCGCTGCTCGTCGGCGCGGGCCGGGCTCAGCTTTTCCAGGGTCGCGTCGGTGGCCTGGAAGCGGGAGAGGACCGTTTCGCCGGCGGCGGGGAAGCTCACGAGGTACTCGTGGTCACCCAGTGCTTCGATCCCGATGTCCCCAGTCATGGTTCCGCCCTTCACTCCTTCCCCCTACGAGTCTCGCACCGGTGGCCCTCCCCCGTGCCGCGGGCGGTCCGACCGGCGGCGGACGACCACCCGCTCGACCGTCGTGCCGACCGCGAGCAGCGCGAACAGCAGGGCCGCCAGGGCGCAGAAGCCCGTCGTCACGCCGTCGACGGGGAGGACGGCGGCCAGCACCGCGAGCACCACCGCCGTCACCGCGAACACCCCGGCGAACGAGCCCGCCGCGAATCGGCGGACCGTCGGCTCGCCGCGGTCCTCCTGGCTGTGCGGGCCGGTCATGTCCTCCTCCTCCGGGATCCTTCCGCCGACGGCCGGGGCCCAGCGCCCGCGCGGGGCCTCCTGGCTCCCTCGGCGTCGTGCGTCTAACCGGCTCACCGGAGGCCAAAACCCGTTCGAGTCCCCCACCGGGGCGGCCCTCACAGGTCCGAGGCGTCGATCCAGTCGATCGCCGCCACCAGGTCGGGAGCCCGGTCGGTGGCTTCGGCGGCCAGCAGGGCCCAGTCCCGGCAGTGGGCCACGATCTCGGCCCAGGGCTTCCGCCGGTCGACGTCCCAGTCGATGCCCGGACCCGGGTGGTATCCGAAGGTCCCGTCGCCGCGCCGCTGCCACACCTGGAAATCGAGCACCGCCTGGCCGTGGACCGCGAGGTCCTCGATGGCTTCGGCGAGGTGAACCGTCGGCCATACCGGGTCCGGGTCCGCCGACGCGGCCCGCAGCGCGGCGGCCCGGGCCGGGAGTACCGGCTCGCGGGCCCCGAGCGCGGTCAGTGACCGGCGAAGCGCCGCTCCCTCGCTGTGGTCGGGGGCCTCACCTCGTCGCCGGAAGGCTTCGTGGGCTCGTCGCAGGGCCGGCACGGCACGCCGGATCCCCAGCTTCGCCAGGGCTTCGGCGGCCCACTGGCGCACGGTGTCGCAGTCGCTGACCAGCAGGCCGATCAGCACGTCCGCCGGCCGCGGGTCGTTCAGCGCGGTGAAGACCTCGATGGCGCAGAGCTGCCCGAACCTCCCCAGACCGGGCGTTGCCGCCATCACCTCGTCCAGCACCTCGGGACCCCTGGCGATCAGCGCGTACTGGGCGTCCTCGGCCACTTCGGTCGAATCCGCGTCGAGCTCACTGACCCGCTGTGCGATGGTGCCGTCCATGGCCATGGAGTCTGGCTCGCCCCGTCCACCACGACCAGTCGATTTCCCCGCGCGTCCCCGGGCCCGCCCGCGGTCCGGGCCGGTGTCGAGCCGCTGTCGAGACGCCTTACAGCCAGCCGCGCTCGTCGGCGGTGCGGAGGGCCTCGGTGCGGTTGCGGGTGCCGGTCTTGGCGATGGCGGAGGAGAAGTAGTTGCGGACGGTGCCCTCGGAGAGGTAGAGCTTCGCGGCGATCTCGGCGACTCCGGCGCCGGAGCGGGAGGCGTCGAGGACGTCGCGTTCGCGGGCGGTGAGCGGGGAGGCGCCCGCGGCGAGGGTGGCGGCGGCGAGTTCCGGGTCGACCACCCGCTCCCCGGCCGCGACCCGGCGGATGGCGTCGGCGAGCACCTCGGCCGGGGCGTCCTTGACCACGAAGCCGAGCGCTCCGGCCTCCATGGCGCGGCGCAGGTAGCCGGCGCGGCCGAAGGTGGTGAGGATGACCACCCGGCAGTCGGGCGCCTGTTGGGCGAGGACGGCGGCGGCCGCCAGGCCGTCGAGTCCGGGCATCTCGATGTCCAGCAGGGCGACGTCCGGCCGGTGCTCGCGGGCGGCCTCGACCACCTGGTCGCCGCGTCCGACCGCGGCGACCACCTCGAAGTCGTCCTCCAGGTCGAGCAGGGCGCGCAGTGCGGTGCGGACCAGCTCCTGGTCCTCCGCGAGCAGCAGGCGGATCGTCATGTCGTCCCTTCGGGGCGGGGGTCGGGGTCCCGGACGGTGACCAGCAGTCGCCAGCCGCGCGGGTCGAGCGGGCCGGCCTCGACCGTACCGCCCGCCGCCGCGACCCGTTCCCGCAGCCCGGTCAGCCCCTTGCCGGTACCGACGGGGCCGAGCCCGGCGCTGCCCGGGCCGTCGTCGCGGATCTCCACCGAGGTGGCGGTCAGCAGCACCGAGCAGCGCGTCGCCCGGGCGTGCCGGACGACGTTGGTGAGGCCCTCGCGCACCACCCAGCCGAACAGTTCGCGGTGTTCCGGTCCGACCGCGTCGGCCGCCTTGGGCAGGTCGGCCACCACCCCGGCGGCGCGCAGCAGTTCGCGGCCGCGGGCGAGTTCGCCGGCCAGGGTGACCTCGCGGTAGCCGGTGACGGCGGCGCGCACGTCGGCCAGGGCCTGGCGGGAGAGCGACTCCACGGCCGTCATCTCCGCCACCGCCTGGTCCGGGTCCTTGGCCGCGAGTCGTTGGGCGAGGCGGGACTTGACGGTGATCGCGGTGAGCGAGTGGCCGAGCAGGTCGTGCAGGTCGCGGGCGATCCGGTTGCGCTCGGCCTCGGAAGCGAGGCGCGCGACCTCCGCCCGGGCGGCGACCAGGGCCTGGTTGGTGGCGGCGATCTCCGCGAAGGCTCCGCAGGTGAGCGAGGTGAACAGCAGGGCCAGCGCTTGGAATCCGCCGGGTCCGGTGTGCCAGGCGGGCACCGCCCAGGGCACCAGCAGGGCGGCGAGCGTGCCGGCGGCCACCGCCGGGAGGGTGTGCCTCCGGCACAGCACCGCGACCACGGAGACGACCACGGTGGCCAGGTAGAAGGCGTCGGCGTGGGCGAACGGCAGCGAGGCCAGGAACAGCGCGGTCATCACCGCCAGCAGCGGTTTGACGAAGCTCCGCCGCCCGGTTCCGAGGGCCAGCGCGAGGAGCACGTAGCAGAGGCAGAACGCGATGACCACGGCGTACCCGGCGACCGCCGCGGACCCGACGACGTCGGCGCTCACGGCCACGGCGGTGAGCGCCGGGAAGACCAGCATCCCGGTGCCCAGCAGGATCCGCCGCCAGCCGCCCGCCCAGCGGTGGGCGGAGGCCGGCGTGTGCTCGCGGTCGAGGTCGGTCACTCCTGTGTCCCTCCTCAGGGCTGGGCGAACAGCGTACGCAGCTGCCGTCCGTTGATCAGCACGGCCACCCCCAGCAGGGCGAGGCCGCACAGGCCCTGTTCGATCTTCATCCAGACCGGGAAGACCCCCGGCACGGCGATGATCGCCGCGATCGCGACCAGCATGGCGCCGGAGACGATCCGCAGCCGCCGGAAGGCGCCGCGGGAGCCGCGGGCGGCGCGGACGGTGAGCAGCAGGGCGACGGTGGCGCCGGCCAGGACGATGGTGCCGCGGACCCACACCGCCGGGGTGATGAGGTCGGTGTGGTCGCGGAGGGCGAAGGCGGCCACCAGCGTGAGCGCGCTGAGGCCGAGGTAGGCGAGCACGAGTCGCCGTACGGTGCGGAAGGCCCGGCGGTTGTCGGGGTGGTGCAGGTCGGTGGAGGTCATGGACTCATCGTGGCCGCCGGGCGGGGGCGGGCGGCAGTGTGCTGCCACACCCCCGCACCATGACAATTGTCAGACCGTCGGCGCCGGCAGCAGCCGCACCAGGTGCAGCTTGGCGACGGCCTGCCCGTCCACCAGGACGGCCCGGGGTTCGCGGCCCCACACCTCGAAGCCGCAGGCGGTGTAGAGCCGCAGGGCCGGTTCGTTGCCCTCGGAGACGGTCAGCAGCACCTGCTGCAGTTGCCCGTCCTCGGCGGCGACGGCGAGCACCCGGTCGACCAGGGTGCGGCCGATCCCCCGGCCGCCGGCCGCGCGGGCCACCGCCATGCCGTACAGGGTGGCCTTGTGGCGCTCCTGGCCGCGCTGCTTCACCCGCAGTCCGGCGGTCCCGACCAGGGTGCCGTCCGGGTCGAAGGCGCCGAGCAGGGCGCCCGGGCCGTGTTCGGCCCCGGCCAACCGCTGGATCGTGTCGGCCATCGGCTTGGCGCGTTCCTCGGCGTAGCCGGAGGTGAAGGCGCTCGGCGTCTCGCGCAGGGCGGTGAGCCGGAAGGCCCGGTACGGTTCGGCGTCCGCGATGCCGAGGCGGCGGACCAGGACGGCGGGCTCAGCCGAGGCGGACACGGGTGCACCTGGTCAGGTAGGGCATGGCGATCTCCTCCCGGCCGGCCAGGCCGGGGTGGGTGGCGAGCAGGTGCTCGACGTCGGCCAGCAGGCGGGCGCGGTCGGTCTCGGGCAGGGCGATGACGTAGCTGCGGGAGGCCACCATGTCGATGATCCCGGCCGGGGTGGTGGGGTGTTCCCAGCGGATCTCCAGCCGCTCGGGCGCACCGAACGGGGCGGGCAGGACGGGTGCGGTGTCGATCTGCTGACGGTCGCAGCGGTGCATCAGTGCGCCGAGGGCGGCGGCCCAGGGCTCGGTCTCGTCCCGGACGTTCCAGACCAGGGCGAGGGTCCCGCCGGGGGCGAGCACCCGGGCGATCTCCGGTACGGCCGCCGCCTGGTCGAACCAGTGCCAGGCCTGGGCCACCACCACCGCGTCCACGCTGGCGTCGGGCAGCGGGATGTGCTCGGCGGAGCCGGCCCGCACCGCCGCCCTGGGCACGGCGGCGGCGAGCCGGTCGCGCATGCCCTGGTCGGGTTCCACCGCGACCACGTCCAGTCCGGCGTCGACCAGCAGTCCGGTCAACTGGCCCGTCCCGGCGCCCAGATCGAGCACCCGGCGGGCCTCGCGGGGCACCGCCGAGCCGAGCAGCGCCTGCGGGTAGCCGGGCCGGCCGTGCTGGTAGGAGGCGGCCGCGAGGCCGAAGGAGCGGGCCCGCAGCCGGCCGGACCAGCGCCTGGTCGCGCCCTGCCTGGTCATCCCGCAGGCCCGGCCGATCTCCTCCCAGGTCGCCTCCCGGCCGCGCCGCAGTTCCTCCACCAGGTCGGTGCGCCGTTCCTCCAGGGCCTCGATCACCCCCGAGAGCCGCTGCAGGCCGTCCAGGCCGCCACCACCGGCCACGTCCGCCGCCACTCGACGACCGAGATCGTTCACGTCCATGACCCCGCACTCTAGGAAGCGGGCGCGCTAAGTGTCAACAGAGATTGCCTTCGTGAGCAACATTTGTTGCTAAACGGCCCACAGCACCCCCCACACGAGTGACGGGACCGCCCCTAGCACGAACTCGCCTCCGCGCGTGGCGACTTGGGCCGGAAACCCTTCACACGGGCGAATCCTGACCGGGTTCCCGGCGCGGGGGCGTCCGGGCGAGAAGCCTTGGTGGCCGGGCGGTGCCGACCTGGACTGCGACCGGCGTGCGAGATGTCGGGCATGTCCGGCAAGTTGCCACAAGTCGGTTGACGCACAGTAGTTTTGAGTTTCGGTCAGGATGTCCTGAACTTGGTTATGCTGCAGCACGCCTCCGGAGCCGGTCGTCGCCCGTCCCCGTTCCGTTCCGATCGTTTGAGGATGCCGAATGCTTCGAGCTGGATCGTCACCCGCCGGACGGCGCCTCGCGCCCCTGCTCGGCTGGATACTGCCCACGGCCGTGACGGCGGCGGCGGTGGCGGTCGCCGCGGTGGTGGTGTCGGCCGGAGCCCGGGCCCAGGTGCTGTGGTGCGGGGCGACGGCCACCGTGCTGGTCGCCGTGGTCGCCGCCGAGTCCGCCCGCCGCGGCCGCGCCCTGGCCGAGCTGCGCGACGAACACGCCCGGCGGACCGACGAGTTGCAGCGCAGGCTGGCCGCCCAGGAGGACGAGATCGGGCGGATGGCCGCCGGCGAGCTGCGCCGACTGGTCGGCGGCGCCCGCTACGGCTCGTCCATCGACGTGCTGCTCCAGCCCTTCCAGCGCCCGAACCCGCTGCTGTCACGGAAGTTCCGCCACGCGCTGGAGCTGGTGGTGCGCGGCATCGCCCAGGCCGTCGACGACGAGGTCAGCCGGCGCGACTCCGCCGAGCGCGCCTTCGTCAACCTGGCCCGCCGGGTCCAGGCGATCATCCACCGCCAGGCCAAGGACCTGCGGGAGATGGAGGACCGGCACGGCAACGACCCGGCGGTCTTCGACGACCTGCTGCGCCTCGACCACGGCAACGCCCTGGTCGGCCGCCTCGCCGACTCCATCGCCGTCCTCTCCGGCGCCCGGCCCGGCCGCCAGTGGACCCGCCCGATCGCCCTCTACAGCGTGCTGCGCGGCGGAATGTCCCGGATCCTCGAGTACCAGCGGGTCGACCTCCACCCGGTGACCCAGATCTCGGTCATCGGACCGGCCGTCGAACCCCTGATCCACGCCGTGGCCGAGCTGCTCGACAACGCCACCCGCTACTCCCCGCCGCACACCCACGTCCACCTGAGCGCCTCCGAGGTGCAGAGCGGGATCGCGATCGAGGTCGAGGACGGCGGCCTCGGGCTCACCGACGAGGCGCGCGCCCGGGCCGAGCGCTCGATGCGCGAGGCCATGGTCTCCAAGGACTTCGACGACCTCACCGAGTCCCCCCGGCTGGGCTTCGCCATCCTCGGCCGGCTCTGCCAGGCGTACGGCTTCCAGGTGTCGCTGCGCCGCTCCGCGTACGGCGGTGTGCGGGCGGTCCTGGTGGTGCCCCAGGAGCTGCTCACCACCGCTCCCCCGACCGGGCGGGCGCACGGCATCGGCGCCTTCTCCGGCCCGCGGCCGCTCCCGGCGAACCCGCCCCGGCACGCGGCCCCCGCCCGGCCCTGGGGCGCCCGGACCGCCTCGGCCGGCGCCGGGTCGTCCGGCGGGCTCGGAGCGTCCACCGGGCTGGGGAAGTCCGCCGGCGTCGGGCCGTCCTACGGCTCGACCAACCCGTGGGGGGAATCCGGCCCCGGCGCCGGGGACGACGAGGTGATCGTCACCGAGCGCACCGCCAACGGCCTGCCGCAGCGCCGCCGCAGCCGGCCGACCGGCCGGGCCGTCTTCTCCGCGCCCGCCCGCGGCACCGCCCAGCCCAACGGCCCGACCGCCGGACCCGCGGCGGGACCGGCCGCCCCGTCGGCCCGGCCCAAGAAGCAGCCCGGCCTGTGGCTGGAGGCGTTCATGGAGGGCTACAAGGGCACCGGCAGCGCCGGCACGGGCGAGACGGGCGCCGCAGGAACCAGCAGCACCGCACCGAACAGCGCCGGACAGACCAGTGAAGAGACGGCAGGGAAAGGCGAGCAGTGATTCCGCACCGCAGCAACATGGACTGGATCCTCAACGACCTCGCACACAGCGTCCCGTACGTGCGCCACGTCATCGTGCTCTCCGCCGACGGCCTGCGGATCGCCCAGTACGGCGCCGACCCGGACACCGCCGACCGGCTGGCCGCCGCCTGCGCCGGACTGCAGAGCCTGGCCGCCGCCGTCGGGCACGAGTTCCCGCACGGCAACGGCGCGATGAAGCTGGTCGTCATCGAGGTGGACGGCGGCTACTTCTACCTGATGTCGGCCGGTGACCGCGCCTACCTCGCGGTGCTCGCCGACGAGGGCGTGGACGCCGGGCTGGTCAGCCACCAGATGCGCGACCTGGTGGACCGGATCGGCGAGCACCTGTCCGCCCCGCCGCGCAACCCCGAGGTGGTCGCATGAACCGCCCGACCACGGTCCCCGCCCGGGCGGGCACATGAACGAGCACAGTGAGGCAGTGACATGACCGCCGAGCAGGGCGGCTGGGACGGACCCGAGCCCGATCGCCTGTACGTGATCACCCGCGGCCGCAGCGGCCCCTCCGGGCCGGGCGTCTTCGACCTGGTCACCCTGATCGTCTCCCTCGCGGAACCGACCCCCGCCATGCAGCCCGAGCACGCGGCGATCCTGCGGCTGTGCCGCTCGCCGCTCTCGGTGGCGGAGGTCTCCGCCTACCTCGAACTGCCCACGAGCGTGGTCACCGTCCTGCTGGCGGACCTGCTCGACGACGGGCGGATCGAGGCCCGCGCCGCCGTACCGGCGGCGGAACTCCCCGACCGTGCCCTGTTGGAGGCGGTGATCCATGGACTTCAGCGGCTCTGACACGGTCGTCGGACCGGCGAGCGCGGACCTGCTGCCCGACACCGTCACCACGGCGGTCAAGGTGGTGATCGTCGGCGGCTTCGGCGTCGGCAAGACCACGCTGGTCGGCGCGGTGAGCGAGATCCGCCCGCTGACCACCGAGGAGACCATGACCCAGGCCGGGGTCGGCGTGGACGACCCGACCGGGGTCGAACGCAAGACCTCCACCACGGTGGCCATGGACTTCGGCCGGATCAGCATCAGCGACAGGCTCGTGCTGTACGTCTTCGGCACCCCCGGCCAGGAGCGGTTCTGGTTCCTCTGGAACGGCCTGTTCGAGGGCGCGCTCGGCGCGGTGGTGCTGGTGGACACCCGCCGGCTGGAGGTCAGCTTCGAGGTGATCGGACGGCTCGAGGACCGCGGCGTGCCCTTCGTGGTCGCCGTCAACGGCTTCCCCGAGGCGCCGACCTACCCGCTCGACGAGCTGCGCCAGGCGCTCGACCTGCCGCCCGAGGTGCCGATCGTCGCCTGCGACGCGCGCAGCCGCGAATCCAGCCGGGACACCCTGATGACGCTCATGCACTACCTCTACGAACTGGCCGCGCCGCCCGCCGGCTGAGCCCTTCGCACCTCTTCCGAACGACCGGAGACCCTGTGACCACCCCGTTCCCCGACGGCGCCGCCGCCCCCGTCCCACCGCCCGGCTGCCCCGCCCACCGGCACGTCGTCGAGCCGATCGGCCCCGGCGGCCTGCGCCGGCTGTACGGCCCGGAGGCCGAGGCCGACCCGGCGGGCCTGTACGAGAAGCTGCGCGCCGAGTACGGCGACGTCGCCCCGGTGCTGCTGCACGGCGACCACCGGGCCTGGCTGATCCTCGGCCACGCCGCCAACATCACCGCGCTGCGCACCCCCTCGCTGTTCTCCCGCGACTCGCGGCTGTGGAGCGCCTTCCGCAACAACGAGATCCCGCCCGACTCCCCACTGCTGCCGGTGGTCGCCTGGCAGCCGATCTGCGTGTTCGCCGACGGCGAGGAGCACCGCCGGCTGCGGAACGCCCTGCTGGACGGGCTGAACGGCTTCGACCGGCGCGGCATCCGCCGCCACGTCCGCCGCTTCACCACCGACCTGGTCCAGCTGTTCGGGCCGACCGGCCAGGCCGAGCTGATCACCCAGTTCGCCGAGCACCTGCCGATGCTGGTGATGACCAAGCTGCTCGGCATGCCGGACGAGTACGGGCCGCAACTCGTCGACGCCGCCCGGGACTTGGTGAAGGGCACCGAGACGGCGGTGGCCAGCAACGAGTACGTGGTGGCGAGCCTGCGCCGCACCATCGCGATCAAGCACGAAAGCCCCGGCGACGACCTCACCAGCCGACTGCTCGCCCACCCGGCCGAGCTGACCGACGACGAGGTGATGGAGCACCTGCGGGCGGTGCTGCTGGCCGCCAACGAGAGCACCGTCAACCTGATCGCCGACTCGCTGAAGATGGTGCTCACCGACCCGCGCTTCCGCGCCCACCTCTCCGGCGGCCAGATGACCCTGGGCGAGGCGCTGGACCAGGTGCTCTGGGACTCCCCGCCGATGTCCCTGGTGGCCGGACGCTGCGCGACCGCCGACACCGAGCTCGGCGGACAGCAGATCAAGGCCGGCGACTTCCTGCTGCTCGGCCTCGCGGCGGGCAACGTCGACCCGGTGGTCCGGCCCGATCTGTCCACCCCGCTGTACGGCAACCGCTCGCACCTGTCCTTCGGCGCCGGGCCGCACGAGTGCCCCGGGCAGGACATCGGCCGGCACATCGCCGAGGCCGGGATCGACATCCTGCTCACCCTGCTGCCGGACCTCCGACTCGCCGTCCCCGAGGAGGAGTTGACCTGGACCTCGGCCTGGATCTCGCGCCATCTCACCGCGCTGCCGGTGGAGTTCACCGCGCACGAGATCGAGCCGGACCCGGAGTCGGTCGCGGAGGCGGAGCGGGCGACGCGGGCGCGGGCGAAGGAGGAGCGGGCGGAGGAGGAGCGGGAGCTCGCCGCCCGGGCGGCGGAGGCCGCCGCCCCCGCCCCGGCGGCGACCGTCCCGGCCCAGCGGCGCAGCTGGTGGGACGTGCTGACCGGCCTGTTCCGGCGCTGAACCCGTTCCAGGCGGGCGGGGGACGGCCAGTCCCCCGCCCGCCCTTCCGCGTCGGCCGACACACCGCTCACGGCTGAGGGGCGGCGGGCCGGCTCAGGTGGTGGTGAGCGCGCGTCCCAGCACGGTCATCGCGTCCGGCAGCACCCGCCGCCAGAAGCCGTCCGTGTGCTCCCCGTCGGGGAACCGTTGCTCCCGTGCCCGCACCTGTCGCGCGACCTGGCGGGCGGCGGGGCAGAACGGGTCCTCCTGACCGCACCACACGCCGAGGGTGCCGACCTGCGCCTGGTCCAGCCGGAGCGTCGGCTCGTGGGCCTTCCAGTCCGCCTCGTCGGCGTACCCGCCGGTGGTGCGGGCGTCCGCCCAGGTGCGGAAGACGGCCGGGCTGAGGAGTGCCACGGCGTCCAGGTTGCGGCCGGCCAGGGTGCGTCCGACGGCGTACTGCAGGGCACCCGAGCCGCCCATCGAGATCCCCATCGCGGCGCGCGGCGTGGGCAGTTGGCGGGCGTGCAGCCAGCCGGGGAGTTCCTCGCGGAGCATCGCCTGCGGGTCGTCACCGCCAGGGGCCTGCTGGTGCCAGTACGTGGCGTCCCCGCCGTCCACCGCGACGACGGCGAACGGCGGCACGCCGTCCCTGACCGCGGCCGCCAGGAACTGCGGCACCCCGAGCGCCACCATGCCGTTCGCGTCGCTCCCGCGCCCGTGCAGCAGGACGCAGACCGGCAGGTTCGTACTCGCCGCGGCGCCGGGCGGGAGCATGATCACCATCGTGACCTCCCGGTTCCGCGCCGTCGAGCGCACCTGTTCGACGTGCACGGGTCCTGGTGCCGCGTCCGGCACCGTGCCGTCCGTCCCGGTCATCCCCAGCGCCTTCTTCAGCGTCACCCCGCCGGGTAGCCAGCCCGCGAGCATCCCGCCCCCGGCCGCGGCCCCGAGCAGGGCACCGCCGCCCACGACTCCGGCTCCGATCCGCAGCAGGCGCCGCCGCGACGACGCGCGGTCGGCGGGGTCCGCCGAAGACTGTTCGGTGACGCTGCCGGTCTGTGTGGTCATGTCTGTCGACCTTTCCCCGTTCGGTTCTCGTGCGTGCGGCCGTGGTCAGGCGCCGGACGGGGAGCGCAGCTGCCGTCCCACCGCTCCGGTCACACCCTCTCCGGCGGCGTCGCCGGCGCCACCCTTCCTCCGGTCGGCCGGCCCTGAGCAAACGATCATCGTAGTGGACGGGTGATCGGACCACCTGATGGCGCCCGCCTCGACGACGCCCCGGCCCCTGTCGCTGCGCCACCGTCCTGCTGCCACCGGTGTGACGCGGCGCCATGTGCCGTGTGGGCGTGGCCGGGGCAGGGGACTGTCGTGCGATGCAGAGGGAAATCACCGTTCAGGTCGACGGCACCGCGCGTCGGCTGACCGTCGACACGCGCACGACGCTGCTCGACGCGCTGCGGGAACGACTCGGGATCACCAGCCCCAAGAAGGGCTGCGACCACGGACAGTGCGGCGCCTGCACGGTGCTGTCCGGCGGGCGGCGCGTGCTGGGCTGCCTCACGCTCGCGGTCACCCAGGACGGCGCCGAGGTGGTCACCGCCGAAGGACTCGCCGCCGAGCCGACCACCGCCGAGCCGACCACCGCCGGCGAACAGCAGGCCGACGGCGGCCTCCATCCGGTGCAGCGGGCCTTCATCGACTGCGACGCGCTCCAGTGCGGCTACTGCACTCCGGGGCAGGTGGTCTCCGCGGTCGGGGTGCTGGACGAGTTCGCGATGGGCTGGCCGAGTGCCGCCACCGAAGGCCCGGGGGCGCCGCGGCTGGACCGTGCCGAGGTGGCCGAGCGGATGAGCGGCAACCTGTGCCGCTGCGGGGCCTACGTCAACATCGTGACCGCGGTGCTGCGGGCGGCCGGGGCGTCCCCGGCCGGGCGGCCGACCGGCCCGGGGGTGACCGGGTGAAGCCCTTCGACTACCTCCGGCCCGCGGACGCCGCGGACGCCGTGCGCAGCGTCGCCGGGAACCCGGACGCGGTGTTCCTCGGCGGCGGTACGAACCTGGTGGACCACCTCAAGCTCGGCATCGTCGAACCCGCTCTGGTCGTCGGCCTCGCCGGTGTGCTGCCCGCGGAGATCGAGGAGCTCGGCGACGGCACCCTCAGGATCGGCGCGGGTGTCGGCAACAGCGAACTCGCCGCCGACCCGCGGGTGCGCGAGCGCTTCCCGGTGCTGTCGCAGGCGCTGTTGTCGGGCGCGTCGGGGCAGTTGCGCAACATGGCCACCGTCGGGGGCAATCCGCTGCAACGGACCCGCTGCGTCTACTTCCAGGACGTCACGACACCGTGCAACAAGCGGGAGCCGGGCTCGGGCTGTTCCGCGGTCGGAGGGTGGACCCGGCACCACGCGATCCTCGGCGCGTCCGAGCACTGCCTCGCGGTCCACCCGTCCGACCTGGCCGTGGCGATGGCCGCGCTCGACGCCCGGGTGCGGACGCTGGGCCCGGCCGGCGAGCGCACGATCCCCTTCGTCGACCTGCACCGGCTGCCCGGCGACGCTCCCGAGCGCGACACGGTGCTCGAACACGGTGAGCTGATCACCGCGATCGACCTGCCGGCGCGGCCGATCGCCCGCCGATCGGCCTACCGCAAGGTGCGTGACCGCGCCTCGTACGCGTTCGCCCTGGTCAGCGTGGCCGCGGCGGTCGAGGTCGAGGACGGCGTGATCGTGGACGCGCGGATCGCGTTCGGCGGCGTCGCGCACGTCCCGTGGCGCGCCCACCGGGCCGAGGAGGCGCTGCGGGGCTCCTCCGCGTCGGACCGGAGCTACCGGACCGCGGCGGACGCGGAACTCGCCGACGCCCGGCCGGCCGAGGGGCTGGACGGCGGCAACGCCTTCAAGATCCCGCTGCTGCGCCGCACCCTGACCGCCACCCTGCGCGACCTGGTCGGAGAGGATCCCCGATGACGTTCCCGAGCGAACCCCGAGCCGTCGGCCGCGACCTGCCCCGCCGGGACGGCGCCGTCAAGGTCCTGGGCACCGCCACCTACGCCCACGAGACGCCGTTGGTGAACGCCGCCCACCTGCACGCCGTCCAGGCCACCATCGCCCGGGGCCGCGTCACGGCGCTGGACACCGCGGCCGCCGAAGCCCTCGACGGTGTGGTCGCGGTGCTCACCCCCGGCACGGCCGAGCGGCTGGCGTCCACCGAGGACCGGGAGCTGGCGGCCCTGCAGGGTGAGGAGGTCGCCTTCCGGGGCCAGGTCGTCGCGCTGGTCGTCGCCGACAGCTCCGAGGTGGCGCGGCAGGCGGCGGCTCTGGTGCGGGTCGAGTACGCGCAGCAGGAGCACGACGCCGAGCTGCGGGCCGACCGTGAGGACCTGTACGCGCCGGAGACGGTGAACCCGGACTTCCCCACCGACACCGCCGAGGGCGACGTCGACGCCGCGATGGCGGCCGCGGAGGTGAGCGTCGAGGAGACGTACACGACCGCGATGTACCACAACAACCCGATGGAGCCGCACGCCACGGCGGCGTTGTGGGAGCCGGCGGGTGACGGCCTCCTCACCCTGTGGGACTCCACCCAGGGCGTCCATTCGACCCGGGCCGTCCTGGCGTCGGTGTTCGGCCTCGACGAGGCGCGGGTGCGGGTCGTCTGCCCGTACGTCGGCGGCGGGTTCGGGTCCAAGGGGCAGCCGCACGTCAACGTGGTCCTGGCCGCGATGGCCGCCCGCGCGGTGCCCGGCAGGCCGGTGCGGCTGGCCCTGACCCGACAGCAGATGTTCTCCCTGACCGGCTACCGCACGCCGACCATCCAGCGCTGTCGCCTCGCTGCGGACCGCACCGGCAGGCTCACCGCCGTCGCCATCGACGTCGTCGAACTGACCTCGCGCATCAAGGAGTTCGCCGAGCAGAGCGGTGTCCCCGCGCGGATGATGTACGCCTCGCCGAACCGGCGGACCACCCACCGCCTCGCCGCCCTCGACGTCCCGGTGCCGTCCTGGATGCGCGCCCCCGGCGAGTGTCCCGGCATGTTCGGCCCCGAGGTGGCCATGGACGAGCTGGCCGAGCGCCTGGGGATGGACCCGGTCGAACTGCGGATCCGCAACGAGCCCGGCGTCGAGCCCGGTTCGGGCAAGCCCTTCTCCAGCCGCAATCTGGTCGGGTGCCTGCGGGAGGGCGCCGCGCGGTTCGACTGGTCGCGGCGCGATCCGCGGCCCGGCGTGCGCCGTCGCGGCGACTGGCTCGTCGGCACGGGCGTCGCCGCCTCCACCTACCCGGTCAGCCGCATGCCGAAGTCGACGGCGACGGTCCGGCGGGAGGGGGAGCGCTACGTCGCCGAGATCGGCGCGGCCGACCTCGGCACCGGTACGTGGACCACGCTGGCGCAGATCGCCGCGGACGCCCTCGGCGTACCGGTGGACCGGGTGGAGGTGCGGATCGGCGACACCGACTACCCGATGGCCTCGGTGGCCGGGGGTTCCTCCGGCATGACGACCTGGGGCTCGGCCGTGGTCGAGGCAGCGGGCGCCTTCCGCGCCAGGTACGGGAGCGAGCCGCCGGACGGGGCCGAGGCGTCCGGCACCGTCGGGCCGCCCGACGAGCGCCACGCGATGCACGCCTTCGGGGCGCAGTTCGCCGAGGCGCACGTCCACCTGGACACCGGGGAGGTGCGCGTGCCGCGCCTGCTGGGCGTGTTCGCCGCGGGCCGGATCATCAACCCGCGCACGGCGCGGTCACAGTTCGTCGGCGGGATGACGATGGGGCTGTCCATGGCCCTGCACGAGAAGAGCGTGCTCGACCCCCGCACCGGTCACGTCGTCAACCACGACTTCGCCGAGTACCACATCGCGGCCAACGCGGACGTCGGCACGATCGAGGCCCACTGGCTCGCCGAGCACGACCCCCACGTCAACGCCGTGGGGTCCAAGGGCATCGGGGAGATCGGCATCGTCGGCACGGCCGCCGCGGTGTCGAACGCGGTGTGGCACGCCTGCGGCGTGCGCGTGCGGGACCTGCCGATCTCCCTGGACAAGGTCCTGCCCGCGCTGGCGGAACGGCCGGAGCGCTGACGCGCGCCCGCTGTGGCGAGATCCGCACCGCTCAGCCGCCCGCCACCAGTCCGTCCAGGGCGTCGGGGTCGACGCTGAGCGTCACCCCGCCGTACGTCTCGTCGGCGCTGCCGCGGTACTGGTGGATGCGGTGGCCGGCCCACAGGTCGTCGGGCAGCCCGGCCTGTCCGCTGACGGTGGGGCGCCCGTCCCAGCGGGCGTACCAGAGCGCGTCGGGCAGCGGGGCGCGGCCGGAGCGGGCGGCGGCGACCAGGTCCGCGATGCCGGAGTCCGTGCTGGAGTAGAAGCCCGACCGGTAGCCGGCCGCCCGCAGGCCCCTGGTCCAGCCGACGGTGAAGTCGACCACCGCCCGGCTGCAGACCGGGTCGCCCACCGGGTAGGCCTCGATGTCGAGGTACACCGGGCTGCCCGGCCCCAGGCCCAGCTCCCCCAGCGCCGCCGCGGCCTCGCCCGCCTCCGCGCCGCCCTGCTCCTCGGCCCGGTCCGGGTCGATCCGCAGCGGCTTGTCCGGGCGCTGGGCGCAGGGTGCCTGCAGCCCGACGTGCGTGGGCACCAGCTTCCAGCCCATCGCCCGGACGGTGGCGACCCACTGCGGCGTCAGCCGGGGCTGCTCGCAGCCGCGCTGGCCGCCGCTGCTGTAGATGTTCACCGCGCCGTACGGCGAGGCGACGCGCCAGACGTACAGGGCCTCCACCGGCGGGGCCGAGCAGGCGTCGAACCCGGCCCCGGTGTACCGGTACTCGGGCAGCGGCTCCGTCGAACCGTCGGGCGCAGCGGCTCCGAGGGGCCAGGGACGGGCGGCCTGGGCCCCCTGTGCGGGGACGGCGGCGGGGAGGAGGACTAGCGGAACCGCGAGGAGCGCGGTCAGGGGAAGAGGACGCATCCCCCCGTCCTAGCCGTCCGCGGCGACGGTTGGCGGCCCACCGTACCGACGCGCCGCGCCCGTTCACCCGGAATCACGACACCCAACCGGCGGATCGGCGGGCACCGGTCGGGCCCGGTGCGTCCGGCGCCCCGGGCCCGGCCTGGTGGGGCGGCTACGGAGTCCCCGGGTCCTGGGGCAGGGCGCCCGGGTCGCCGGGGGGCGCCGGGGCGCCACCGGTGGCGCCGACTTCGCCGGGGACCCAGGCAGTGCCCTCACCGGTGCCCGTGTCGGTGCCCGGGGCCGTGGTGTCGCCGGCACCCGCGGTGTCGCTGGTACCCGTGGTACCGGTGCCCCTGCCGCCCAGGCGGGCGGCGAGCAGCCGCTTGCCCAGCTCGGCGCCCTTGCGGCTGTCGGCCTGCGCCTTGCTGAACAGCTCCACGACCTCGTCGTCGCCCTCCCGCTCGGCGTCCTTCAGGTAGGTCTCCATGCGCAGCGCGTTGCTCAGGCAGGCCTCGACGTACCAGAGCAGGTTGTAGTCCTTGTCCTTGGTTCCGGTGACGTGGCCCGTCTCCTCGTTCATGATCGCGACGCTCCTTCCGCGCCCCCGCGGGCACCGGCCCCGCCGGCCGGCGACCTGGGCGCGTGGACGCGTCTACCCGGGGGTGGGACGGCGATTCGCGGCGGGGCTCACCGGTGGGCGGGCGGAGTCGTCAGTCGTGGCCGTCGGTGCGGCGCCGGTGGAGCGTGAAGGTGTCGACCGGGGTGAGGTCCGCGTGCGGGCCGTCGAAGGTGTAGTAGGTGACCCGCATGGTGGTGGTGCCGCCGCGCCGGTCGCCGGGGTCGACCTCGAAGGCGGCGAAGCCGTGGGTGTTGGTGCGGTCCTGGTAGGCGGCCCAGGGGGCGTCCTCGGTGAGCCAGATCGACTCCCGGTAGGGCGCGCCGGGGGCGGGCTTGTCCTCGAGGCCGATGACCACCCGGCCCTGGGGGCGTTCGAACAGGTCGTCCTGGGTGGTGGCGGCGTTGCCCCCGGCGCCGATGACCATGTGGACGGTGCCGCGGCCGGTGTCGGCGAGGTGGAGGTCGGTGCCGGTGGGCACCGGGGTGCGGGTGTCGTTGGGCAGGGTGCCGCGGACGGGGTGGGAGCGCTCGTAGTAGTGCTCGTGGCCGCTGACCACCAGGTCGACCCCGTAGGCGTCGAACAGCGGGCCCCAGGCCTCGCGCACGCCGAGGTCGCTGCCGGAGCCGTGCTTGGAGCTGGAGATCATCGGGTGGTGCATGCAGACCACGATCCAGTCGATCCCCCGGTTGCTCCGGGCCGTGCGCAACTCCCTCTCCAGCCAGCGCAGTTGGGCGCCGCCGGAGTAGCCGCGCAGGTAGCTGTCGCCGGAGTTCTGGATGGCGACGTCGTCGTTGGCGAGGCTGATGAAGCGCACCGAGCCGACCGTGAAGGCGTACCACATGCCCCGGGTCTCCTGATCGCGGTCGGCGGTGGAGTCGGGGAGGGTGAAGTAGGTCTGGTAGCCGTCGGCGCCGATCGGGCCGTTGCCGCTCTCGTTCTCGTGGTTCCCGGCGCAGGGCATCCAGGGGCGCAGCCGGGCCGAGCGGCTGTTGTTGATGAACCAGTCGGCCCAGGTGGCGGTTCGGCTCTGGCCGTGCCGGCCGCTGTAGGAGGCGTAGCAGAGGTCGCCGTTGACCAGGTTGAACAGCGGGCCGACCCGTTCGACGGCGGCGACGATGTCGGCGGCGTGCGGGGAGCCGATCTGGCTGCTCATGTACACCGGGTACTTGCCGAGCGGCGAGGGCATGCCGTCGGGGAAGACCAGGTGGCGGCGGAGGTTGGGGGTGGCCTGGTCGCCGAAGCTGGTGAAGGTGAAGGGGGTGCGGCCGCGTGGGGCGGTGGTGAAGCTGCCGGTCTCGGGGCTCGTGCCGTCGTGTCCGGCGGTGTAGAGATAGGTGGTGCCGGGGCGCAGGCCGGTGAGCTTGGCGTGGTGGACGTACACCTCGTCCTTGCCGAGGGCGTCGCGGTAGGTGCGGGTCTCGGCCTCGACCACCTTGCCGAGGCCGCCGCCTGGTGAACCGATCCGGACCTGCGGGCGGCGGACGGACTGCGGGGTGAGCCAGGAGACGGTCATCTCGGTGGCGGGGTCGGTGCCGAACTGCAGGTGCAGGCCGCTGACGCTGGGGGTGCCGATCCGGTGCGGGGTGGCCTGGAGCAGCGGGCTCGCGGGTCCGTCGGCCGCTGCGCCCGGCGATTCGTCGGTCGGCCCGTCGGAGGCGGAGGCCGGCTGGGCGGCCGCGCCGCCGGCGACCAGGGCGGCTCCGGCCGCCGATGTGCCCTTGAGGATGGACCTGCGTGCGATGGTCATGACGCTCCGTCTGCCGAGTGGGGGGTCCGGACCCGCAGCACTGTAACGGCATGAGCATGCAAAAACGACCGCTTTCCTGACGGGCCTTCACCTTCGAGCCCGTCGGACACGCCGCGGCCCCGGCGGCCGGGGCTCCGCCGGGGCCGGGCGTGCCCGGGGATCAGGGGCACTGCTTCCAGGCGAGGTGGTAGACGGTGTTGATGCTGCCGTCGGTCGAGTCCATCGTCATGAAGCTGGTGGTGTGGGCCGGATCCGAGGCGCCGGCGGAGACGCGCAGTTCGGTGTTGATGTTGAAGTTGCGCTCCTCGCCGCAGGGCGCCCAGACCAGGGCGGCGACGTCGACGGAGTCGGTCGCCTGCCAGCTGTCGTCGGTCGGGCCGTCGAAGCGGTGGCTCCGGTAGGTGGTCCCGGGGTCCCCCTGGAAGTAGTAGTTGGCCCGCTCGACGCCGCTCGCCCCGTTCTCCAGGTGGGCGAAGCCGCGGTAGTCGGCGGAGGCGATGGCGTAGGTGAAGCCCTGGGGGACGTGCACCCGCAGGTCGAGCTGACAGTTCTTCCGGAAGTCGGTCGGCTTCGAGCCCACTCCCACCTGGGCCAGGTAGCTGCTGTACGTCACGGTGAAGGCGGTGTTGTCCGGCGACACGGCCACTGCGGCCGATCCCGCCGGACAGCCGGAGCCGTTGACGGTCGCGACGTCGATGACGATCCGGTCCGGCGGGGTGGGCAGCGAGTCGCCGCCGAAGGCCGGCGAGCCGGCCAGTGCGGCGGAGACGGCTGCCGCGGCGGCCAGGGCGCGGAGCAACATGGGCTTCCCCTTCGATCGTCCACGGGAACAGGGGCGGCGCGGCACGGACCGAGCGCTTCCCGCGCGACCCCCTCGGCAGAATTGACATGGATATGTCAGCACATCCCGCGGACCGCGTACAAGGGGTCACACATGGTCACCTTTCCCGGGACCGGCGGCTCCCCGGGTGACCTGCGGGCGTGGGGCCCACGGCCCGCCAGGCGGGCGCCCGCATAGTCGGATGGTTGGTCATCCCTTCCGATCGTGAGACGAGCCGACCATGTCCCTCCCCCGCCGACGGACCGCCGCCACCGCCCTCGCCCTGTTGCTCGCCCTCCCGGGCTGCGACGCCCCGCACCCGGCCGGGCGGGCCGCCCCCGGCACCGCGGCACCCACGCCCACCCCCGCCCCGACCGGGCCGCGGGCGTTCACCCTGCTCGCCACCGGCGACGTGCTGCCGCACACCGAGATCATCCAGCAGGCCAAGGAGGACGCCGGCGGCACGGGCTACGACTTCAGCGCCATGCTGGCCGGCGTCAAACCGCTGGTCAGCGCCGCCGACCTGGCGATCTGCCACATGGAGACCGTCTACGGCGCCGACGGCGGCCCGTACACCGGGTACCCGGCGTTCAAGTCC
Organism: Kitasatospora cathayae; assembly: GCF_027627435.1. Lineage (GTDB taxonomy): Bacteria > Actinomycetota > Actinomycetes > Streptomycetales > Streptomycetaceae > Kitasatospora > Kitasatospora cathayae. The sequence goes on from NZ_CP115450.1 coordinate 504,560, forward strand.
CCGCCGCAGGTCGCCAAGGCCCTCAAGGACGCCGGGTACACCTCCTGCGACACCGCCTCCAACCACACCCTGGACGACGGCCCGGCCGGCATCCGCCGCACCCTGGACGCGATGGACGCCGTCGGCCTCGCCCACACCGGTTCCGCCCGCACCGCCGGGGAGGCCGGGCGGCCCGCGCTGCTGCGGGCCGGCGGTGCGACGGTGGCCCAACTCGCCTACACCTACGGCACCAACGGCATCCCGCTGCCCAAGGACGAGCCCTGGGCCGTCAACCTGATCGACCGGGACCGGATCCTCGCCGACGCCCGCGCCGCCCGGGCCGACGGCGCGGACCTGGTGGTGGTCAGCATCCACTGGGGCACCGAATGGCAGGACGCGCCCAACGAGCAGCAGCTCACCCTGGCCCGCGAGCTGTCCGCGGCCGGGCAGGGCCCGGGCCGGCCCGACATCGACCTGATCCTCGGCACCCACGCCCACATCCCGCAGGCCTACGAGAAGATCGGCGACACCTGGACGGTCTACGGCCTCGGCGACCAGCTCGCCGGGCACATGTTCACCTACGACGGTGCCGAGGACCCGCGCGGCAACTGGAGCTCGATCGCCCGCTTCACCGTCAGCCCGCCGGCCGGGCCCGGGCAGCGGTGGGCGGTGAGCCGGGCCGAGTTCGTCCCGCAGATCACCGACCTCGGCCCGCCCTACCGGGTGCTCGACCTGCGCGAAGCCGTGCGCCGCAACCCCGGCCGCGCCGACTGGGCCCGCGCCCTGGAGCACATCCGCACCGTGGTGCTCAGCCGCGGCGCCGGTTCGGCCGGGCTCACCATGGCGTCGCAGCAGCAGCCGCAACCATGACGGCCGCGGCGGGCGTCACGGCTTGCGGCCCACCCCGCCGTACACCGAGACCTCGCCGTCGGCCGGCGCCGAGAGCCCGTCCGGCTCCGGGTGCCACCGGTTGATCAGGACCACGCCCGGCTCGTCCAGCTCCAGCCCGGCGAAGAAGCGTGCCACTTCGGCCTGCGAACGCATGTGCACCTCGATCCCGGCCTCCGCGTACCGGCGCGCACCGGCCGCGGCCTGCTCCGGCGCGTTGTCGGCGGTGCCGGCGGTCAGGGCCAGGAAGCTGCCGGCGGGCAGGGCCTCCAGCAGCTTGCGGACGGGCCGGTGCGCGGCCTCGTCGGACAGGAAGTGCACGATGTTGATCAGCGTCAGCGCGACCGGCTCGGTCAGGTCCAGGGTGGCGGCCACCGCCGGGTCGGCCAGGAACTTCTCCGGATCGCGCAGGTCACCCTCGACGTAGGCGGTGCGGCCCTCGGGCGTGCTGGTGAGCAGCGCGCGCGAATGGGCCAGCACGATCGGGTCGTTGTCCACGTACACCACCCGGCAGGCCGGGTCGACCGCCTGGACGATCTCGTGCAGGTTGGGCGCGGTGGGAATGCCGGTGCCGACGTCCAGGAACTGGCGGATGCCGTGCTGTTCGGCCAGCCGACGGACCATCCGGTGCATCACGGCGCGGGCGGCGGCGGCCCCGGCCCGGGCGGCGGGCAGGTCGGCCAGCACCCGGTCGCCGACCTCGCGGTCCGCCGGGAAGTTGGTCTTGCCGCCGAGCAGGTAGTCGTAGACCCGCGCGGAGTGCGCCCGGTCGGTCCGCAGGTCCACCTGCGGCGGCTGCTCGAAGTCCGCGTCGATCAGCCAGCTGTCCGGCTCGTTGCCGTCCACTTTCGCCCTCCCCGTCCGGCGTTGACCCGGAACACTCAACCACAGGACGTGGATGTCCGTCAGGCGGTTCCGGGTGTCCGCTGAACGTCGGCTTCCGCCTCCCGGAGGGCGGCGGTGAACGAGGGCACCCGCATGGCCGTCAACAGGCCCAACGCCGGTCCGGCGGTGCAGATCGTGACGTAGACCGGGATCACCCCGAGGCCGTCGTGGTGGTCCAGCCACTCGGCCAGCAGCGGGAAGGTGCCGCCGAACGCGGCTATGGTGGCCGCGTTGACCACGCCCAGGCCGACCGCCCGCACCTCGGTCGGGAACAGCAGCCCGGTGAAGACGTTGAGCGTGCCGAGCACCGTCGCCACCATCATCCCCAGCAGTACGGCCACCAGTTGGAACGGCAGCCAGCCCCCGCGCAGCCCGGCCAGCAGGATCCCGACCAGCGGGATCGGCAGCCCGAAGCCGATCCGGGCGACCGGCAGCAGCCCGAAGCGGTCGGCGGCCGCGCCGGTCAGCAGCATGGTGGCCAGCACCATCGCCAGCACCACCGTCATGAAGGAGGCCGCCCGCTCCTTGTCGATGACGTGGTAGGCGGCCGCGTACTGCGGCAGGTAGGTCAGGGCGAAGTAGTAACCGACCGTGCCGCCCAGGGTGTTGAGGAAGACGGTGAGCACCGCCCAGCGGTGGTCGCGGAGCGTGCGCAGGAACGGCGGGCGGCCACCCGGCCGCACCCCGGCTCGGGCGCGGTGGAACTCGGCACTCTCCGGCGCGGCCCGCCGCACCCACACCGCGCCCAGCCCGAGCAGCGCGGCGACCAGGAAGCCCCAGCGCCAACCGCCGTTCTCCAGGCCGGACTTGCCGATGGTGTGGATCAGCAGGGTGAGCACCCCGAAGGAGAGCAGCGAGCCGAGGATGATCCCGCCGTAGGACACCGAGCTGAACGCGAAGCGGTGCCGGGGCGGGGCCGTCTCGGTCACGTACGCGGCGACGCTCGGCGCCTCCCCGCCGAAGGCGAGACCCTGCACCACCCGCACGACCACGGCCAGCACCGCCGCCCAGGCGCCGATGGTCCGCTGCCCCGGCATCGCGGCGATGCCCAGGCTGGCGACGGCGATGACGGCCATGCCGAGGCTGAGCGCGAAGCGCCGCCCCCGGGTGTCGCTGAGCCGCCCTATCAGGTACGAGCCGACCGGCCGGGCCACGAAGCCCACCGCGAAGGTGGCGTACGCGGCGAGCACGCCGCTGACCCCGCCCTTTCCGTGGCCGAACAGGTCGGCGGCGAAGTAGGGCGCGAGCACGGCGTAGATGTTCCAGTCGAAGGACTCGACCACCGACCCCACCGTCGCCGCCGCCAACTCCCGCCGCCGGCCCCCGTCCTGCACCCCGTCACGGGCCGGGGTGGAATCGATGTGATCTGTCATGGCGTCAGCATGGCACCGTTCGACCTGCGGCGGAATCGGGTGCGGTGACGGGCTGTGGTGACGGCGTGTGGCGACGGGATGCGGTGACCCCGCGACGGCCGGGCCGCGGTCGGCCGTCGCGGGGGTCGGGGCGCGGCACCCCCGTCGCCGCGCCTTGTGTCCGGTCCGTCGGCGGGCACCCGGGAGGGGCACCGCCGTCGGACCGGTGGATCGGTCGGCCACGTTCCGAACGCCGTGCGGGCGACGGCGACGATCCGGGCCGGACCCGTGGTCGGACGCGAAGCACGCCCGCGGGCGTTCGCTCGTTCCCCCTCGGACGGGTCCGTCGGCCTTCATCCTCGCCCCGGCGCGGCCGCGATGACCACGACGTTGACCGGACGTTGACCTGACACTTGGGCCCGTCGGGGCTACGCTCATTCGCGATCCGGGTCGGACGGGCGGGGCGACGACGCGGTTGGCAGGGGACCCGGGGGGATCTGTGGGGGCTGAGGTTTTCGCTGCGCTGCTACGGGAGCGACGCCTGTCCGTGGGGTGGAGTCAGGACGAACTCGCCGAGCGTTCGGGGGTGTCGGCCCGCTCGATCAGCGCCCTGGAGGCGGGTGGGCGCCGACCGCGGATGTCCTCGGTGGTCCGGCTCGCCGAGGCCCTCGGCATCGACCCGGACACCCGCGGCCGGTGGCTGACGGCGGCGCGGGACACGGATCCCCCGCCCTCCGCGGAGGCGACGCCCGCCGGCTCCCCGCCCCCTCCCCAGGAGGGACCGACCTGCCCGCAGCAACTGCCCATGGCCATCCGGCACTTCACCGGCCGGACCCGGGAGCTCCAGCTGCTCGACGAGCTGCTCGTCGACGTGACCCCCGGCTGCGGCGCGGTCGTGATCTCGGCGATCGCCGGCACCGCGGGCGTGGGCAAGACCACCCTGGCCGTGCACTTCGCCCACCGGGTGGCCGACCGCTTCCCCGACGGCCAGCTGTTCGCCAACCTGCGCGGCTTCGACCCGGCCCGGGCCCCGGTCGACCCCGCCGACGTGGCCCGCGGCTTCCTGGACGCGCTGGGCGTGCCGGCCCTGCGCGTCCCCGCCGACCCGGACGGGCGGCTCGCCCTGCTGCGCAGCCGGCTGGCGGGCACCCGGACGCTGATCGTCCTCGACAACGTCCGCGAGGCGGAGCAGGTCCGCCCGCTGCTCCCCGGCTCGAACAGCTGCCTGGTCGTGGTCACCAGCCGGAACCGGCTGCCCGGGCTGGTCGCCCTGGACGGTGCCGTCCCGCTGGCCCTGGACGTGCTCTCCCCCGCGGAGGCGCGCGAACTGCTCGCCCGCCGCCTGGGCGCCGCGGCCGTCGCGGAGCAGCAGGACGCGGCAGACGAGCTGGTCGAGCTGTGCGCCCGGCTGCCGCTCGCGCTGAACATCGCCGCCGCCCGGGCCGCCGACCACCCCGGCACCCCGCTCGAGGTGTGGGCGCGCGAACTGCGCGACTCCCGGGCCCGCCTGGACCTCCTGTCGGCCGGCGACAGCCATGCCGACGTCCGGGTGGTGCTCTCCTGGTCCTACCGCGCGCTGGCGCCGCGGGCCGCCCGCCTGTTCCGGCTGCTCGGGCTGCACCCGGGCCCGAGCATCGGCACGTCGGCGGCCGCGAGCCTCGCGGGCCTGTCGGTGTCCGAGGCCCGCGCCCTGCTGGAGGACCTGCACCGCGCCCACCTGATCACCGCGCCGGAGCGGGACCGGTACACCTTCCACGACCTGCTGCGCGCCTACGCCGCCGAACGGGCGGCCTGCGACGAGTCCCCGCAGGAGCAGGCCGCAGCCACCCTGCGGATGCTCGACCACTACCTCCACACCGCCCACCACGCCGCCCACCTCGCCTACGCGGACGACGTCTCCTGGCAGTCGCTCGACCTCCCGGAGCCCGCCGCCGGGGTGACGCCCGAGGAACTCGCCGACCGGCAGCAGGCGCTCGCCTGGTACCGGGAGGAGCAGCCGGTGCTGGAGCGGATCGTCGACTCGGCGCACCGGACCGGGGCCGACGTCCACGCCTGGCAGCTCGTCGGCGCCCAGGTGCCCTACCTGCTCAAGTCGGGGCTGTGGCAGCAGTGGCAGCGGGCGAGCGAGACCGCGCTGGCCGCCGCCGAACGCACCGGGGACCTCGGCCACCAGGCCCACGCGCACCGCTGGCTCGGCCAGGTGCACCGCTCCCAGGGCCGCCTGGCCGAGGCCCAGCGCGAACTGCGCCTGGCCCTCGGGCTGTTCGAGGCGCTCGGCGACCGGCCGCGCGAGGGCCGGACCCGGCTCGACCTCGCCATCGCCCACGGCGAGGAACACGCCGACGCCGAGGCCGTGGCCGAGTCCCGCCGGGCGCTGGAGCTGTTCGAGGCCCTCGGCGACCCCTCCGGACAGGCCCTCGCGCTCAACAGCATCGGCTGGTACCTGGCTCAGCAGGGTCTGCTGCGGGAGGCGCTGCCGCACTGCCGGCGCGCCCTGGACCTGGCCCGCGACGCCGGCAACCTCCCCGGCCAGTCGTCCATCTGGGACAGCATCGGCTTCATCCACCACCGGCTCGGCGAGTACCACGAGGCGCTGCCCGCCTACCACGAGTCGCTGCGGCTGCGGGTGGCGGTCGGCGACTACTTCCTCCAGGCCGACATCCACACCCACCTCGGGGACACCCACCTCGCCCTCGGCGACGCCGAGGCCGCCCGGGCCGCCTGGACGCGCAGCCTCGCCATCCTCGAGGACCTGCAGCACCGCGACGCCGACGCCGTCCGGGCCCGGCTGGCCGGCTGCCCCGCGCCGGAACCGCCCCGCTGACCGGCACGTCGGGCCGCCGGTTCGCGGCGGTGCCGGGCGGCTCGGAGACGAACGGCGCGATCCGGTCGGACCGGGCCGTTCGCGCCCGCGTGGACCGCCGTCGTCGGCTCAGCCCGACTCGGCCGGGCCCAGGCGCCGTCGGAGGTGGCGGGGTGTCAGGATTCCTTGGCCCGCCAGCGTGTCCAGGAAGGCGGCGGTGATGGGGTCGGGAGTGGTCCGGGTGTAGGCGGTCAGGGGACGGCTGACCGGTGGGTCCGGGCGCAGCACGGCGCCGTTGAAGCGCGGCGGGACGGTGTTGGCGGGGACGAGGGTGGGGCCCAGGCCGGCGGCGGCGTAGTTGGCCGCGGCGGGGGCCTGTTCGGTGCGGACCGCCACCCGGGGGCGGAAGCCGGCTGCGGCGCAGGCCTGTTCCAGCAGGTCGGCCAGGCCACTGTCGGGGGTGAAGTGCACCCATTCCCGCTCGGCGAGCTCGGCCAGCCGGACCCGGGGCGCCCGGGCGGAGTCGGCTCCGGGTTCGGCCGCGGGGTCGTCGGTGTGAGTGATGAGGAGGAACTCCTCGGTGCCGAGGTGGCGCACGGGCCCCTCCCAGCCGGGCGGCGGCGGTCCTACGGCGATGTCGGCCTGACCGGCGTTCATGGCCGCGGCGAGTTCCTCGGTGCGTCGGTGCTCGAACAGCCTGACCCGCACGCCCGGGTGGCGCCGGCGCCACGCGCCGAGGGCGGCGGGCAGCAGGCCGTAGCTGATCGAGTAGAGGGTGGCGAGGTGGAGTTCGCCGGTGGCGAGGCCGGCGGTGCGACGGGCGGCGGTGGCGGCGCGCCGGGCCTCGGCGAGGGCGGCGCGGGCGTGCGGGAGCATGGCCCGCCCTGCGGGGGTGGGGCGCACGGCGCGGGGCAGGCGTTCCAGCAGCGGGCTGCCGATCTCGCGTTCCAGGGCCTGGAACTGGTGGGAGAGGCCGGGCTGGGTGATGTGCAGGAGTTCGGCGGCGCGGGTGAAGGAGCCCTCGTCGACGATCGTCACCAGGTATTCGAGCTGTCGCAGCGTTGGCATGTGTCCAGCTTATGGTTTCGATAGGAATCAGTCCTTGGACGCATGGCGCCTCGGTCCGCAGGATGGGGTCATGTCCGGCGGGGCGGTTTCGGAGCCCCGCCGCTTCCCCCCCAGCAAGGAGTTGTCTCCATGTCCAACGAATCCGGCGCCGGTGTCCTCGCGGTCTTCAAGGCGGCCCCGCACGCCACGGAGGAGGATTTCGCGAAGGTCATCGACGCGGAGCTGGCCCGGGCCAAGGAGCTCGTCGGTCAGGGCGTGATCGCGCACGGCTACCACCGCGCGGACTGCGTCGGTGCGGCGCTGGTCCTGGACGCCGGGACGGTCGAGGCCGCGCGCGAGATCATCGCGACCTTTCCCGCGGTCGCGGCCGGCCTGATCGACACCGAGGCGGTCATCCCGCTGGTTCCGCTGCAGCTGCCGCAGGACTGACGAACCGCTCGGACGGCCGGGCACCACCGATCCGGGGTGCCCGGCCGTCTCCCGGAAACCCGGAGGAACCCTCCATGCCCCAACCGTCCGAGCCGCCGGCCCCGGTCCTCGACCCGGCCGCCCGCGCGCTCGCCGACCAAGCGGCGGCCGGGCCCGACCCGCGCCGGCTTCCCCTGTCGGAGCTCCGCGCCCGGCTGGACCTGGCCCAGTCCGGCCCGGTCGACCGCCCCGACGCCCAGATCGAGGACCTGTCCGTGGCCGGGCCGGACGGCCCGGTCCGTGTCCGGCTGGTACGGCCGACCGTTCACGTCCCGTCGCCGCTGCCGGTGATCCTCTACCTGCACGGCGGCGGGTGGATCGCCGGCAGCGTGGTCAGCCACGACCGGCTGGTCCGGGAGCTGGCGGTGGGGGTGGGCGCGGCCGTGGTCTTCGTGGACTACGACCTCGCCCCCGAAGCCCCCTATCCCACCGCCCTGCGGCAGGCCCGCGCGGCGGCCCACTGGGTGGTCGACCACGGCCCCGGGCAGGGGCTGGACCCCGCCCGGATGGCCGTGGCCGGGGACAGCGCCGGCGGCAACCTGGCCGCCGCGCTGACCCTGCTGGCCAAGGAGCACGGCGAGTTCGCCTTCCGCCACCAGGTGCTCATCCACCCACCCCTCTCGGCGGACTGTGACACCGACTCCTACCGCCGCTTCGCCCGGGGCTACTTCCAGAGCGCCGATCACCTGCGCTGGCTGTGGCAGCAGTACGTACCCGATCCGGCGCGGCGGAGCGAGCCGACGGCCGCGCCACTGAACACCGAACTCCACCAACTCACCGGACTGCCACCGGCGTTGGTGATCACCGCCGAGGCCGACGCAGTTCGCGACGAGGCGGAGGCGTACGCCGCGAAGCTGCGCACGGCCGGCGTGCCGGTCACCTGCGTGCGCTACCAGGGCACGGTCCACGCCTTCGTCGTCCTCGACGCCCTGCGGGGGACCAGTGCCGCCCGCGCCGCGCTCGCCCAGATCGTCGCGACCCTGCGCGAGGCACTCCACCCACCACAGGAGATCCCGTGAACACTCCCCCGTCCGGGCCCACGATCACCGTGGGCAACATCGCCCTGTCCTTCCACCGCGCCACCGCGGCCGTCACCCGCCGGGTGCTGGAGGCCCACGGTCACCGGGTCGAGAGCATCGAGGCCCCGCACGAGCAGCTGTTCCGGCTCCAGGCCGAGGGCCGGGTCGACGTCCTGGTCTCCGCCTGGCTGCCCTCCAGCCACCACACCTACCTCGCGGCCTACCGCGACCAGGCGCACCTGCTCGCCCCGCACTACCAGCCGTACTGCGTGTGGGCGGTGCCGCCGTACGTCCCGGCCGAGGCGGTGCGCGAGGTCGCCGATCTCGCCCGGCCCGACGTCGCCGCCCGCGTGACGCGCGCCATCGACGGCATCAACCCGGGCGCCGGCATCAGCCGCTTCTCCGCCCGGATGGTCACCGCCTACGGCCTCGACCGCGCCGGATACACCTTCACCCCCGGCACCGAGGCCGGCTTCATCGCGCGGGTCGAACAGGGGATCGCCGACCGCGAGTGGTTCGTGATCCCGCTGTGGCGCCCCCAGTACCTCAACCGCCGCCACCACCTCCGCCCACTGGCCGAGCCCAAGGGCCTGCTCGGTACCGTCGACGCCGCCGCCCCGGTCATCCGCCGGGCGAGCCTCGGCCACATCCACCCCGAGGCACTGGCCCGCCTCGACGCCCTCCACCTGGGCAACGACGGTGTCGAGGAACTCGACGCCTGGATCAACACCGACGGCCTCACCCCGTTGCAGGCCGCCGACCGCTACCTCGCGGCCCACCCGTAGCCGCCCATCCACCGGAGACCTGCAGATGCACCCGCACACCGACACCATGCCCGCCGTCGCCTACCGCACCAGCCTGCCGATCGACGACCCCGCCAGCCTGGAGGACCTCGAACTGCCGCTCCCCCAGCCCGGCCCCCACGACCTGCTGGTCCGGGTGGAAGCCGTCGCCGTCAACCCTGTGGACCACAAGGTCCGGCAGAACGCCGACCCGGGCGGCGAGCCCCGGGTGCTCGGCTGGGACGCCGCGGGCACCGTGGTCGCCGTCGGCGAGCAGGTGACCCTGTTCCGCCCCGGCGACGACGTCTACTACGCCGGCGCACTCGACCGCCCCGGCACCAACTCCCGCTTTCACGCGGTCGACGAGCGGCTGACCGGCCCCAAGCCCGCCACCCTCTCCTTCACCGAGGCAGCCGCCCTGCCGCTCACCACGCTCACCGCCTGGGAGGGCCTGTTCGAACGACTGGGCCTGCGCCACGGCGACCTCGCACGGACCGGCACCCTGCTGGTCACCGCGGCGGCGGGCGGCGTCGGCGCAATCGTCACCCAACTCGCCCGCACCCTCACCGGCCTGACCGTGATCGGCACCGCCTCCCGGCCCGAGACCGTCGAGTTCGCCCGCCGGATGGGCGCCCACCACGTGATCGACCACCACCGGCCGCTGACCGACCAGTTGGCGTCCGTCGCACCCGGCGGCATCGACCACGTGTTCAGCACCGCCGGCACCGACCGCAACCTCGCCGCCTACGCCGAAGCACTCAACCCCTTCGGGCAGATCGTCGCCATCGACGACTTCGACACCCTGGCGATCGGCGCCCTGAAGGCCAAGAGCGTCTCGTTCCACTGGGAGTTCATGTACACCCGATCGATGTTCCGGACCCCCGACCAGGCCACCCAGCACCGCATCCTCGCCGAGCTCTCCCGGCTGGTCGACGCCGGGCTGATCACCACCACCGCCACCCGGGACCTCGGCCCGATCAACGCCGCCAACCTCCGCAAGGCCCACCGCCACCTGGAATCCGGCCGCGCCATCGGCAAGACCACCCTGACCGGCTGGGCGATCGACGCGTAGCGCAGGCCCTAGGACGGCGTCGCGTCCTGCGCCGGGGCATCGACACCCCCACGGCGCAGCGTCTCGAGGGACGAGCCGCGTCGACGCCGTACGAGTTCCCGCAGTGTGCTGACGTTGCGGTAACCGACCCGGCCGGCGATCGCCTCGGCGCTGAGCGTGGTGGTGCGCAGCAGGAAGGTCGCCTCGTCCAGGCGGATGTCCTGGATGAACTCCAGGGGCGATCTGCCGAGCACGGTCTGCGCGGTGCGCTGCAGGGTACGCTGGCTCACGCCCAGCGTGCGGGCGGCCTCGGCCAGCGGGGGCGGATCGGCCAGGTGCGTCCTGGCCCACCGTTCGAAGGCCGCCATCAGCGGGTCCGCCTGGGCCAGTTGGGTGGGGAGAGCGAAGGCGGCCTGCGAGGGCCGGTCGCCGATCAGCAGGTACCGGGCGACCAGGTCGGCCAGGGCGGGGCTGTGCCGCTGCACCACCCACAGCGCGAGGTCGATGTGGGCGAAGGCCGCGCCCGCGGTGGTGACCGGCCCGTCCTGGACCAGCGTCCGCGAGTCCTCCAGCACCACGGCGGGGTAGCGGGCGCGGAAGGCCGGGCCCAGCCACCAACTGGTCGTGACGCGCCGCCGTTCGAGGGCGCCCGACTCGGCCAGGAAGAACGCTCCGCTGCACGCGGCGGCCAGCGGGGTGCCGGCGGTGGCGCAGGCCGCGGCGAGCTCGAGCAGCCACGCGTTGGCGGGCTCGCGGACCGCCGCGACCACTCGGTCGGGAGCCTGGAAGCCCACCGCCGGCATCAGCAACAGGTCCGTCCCGTGCGGGAGTTCCCCGACCGGAACGGTCGTCAGGCTCAGCCCGTTCCCGGTACGGACCTGCGGCCCCGCGCCGATCACCGTCACTGAGAACGGTGGCGCGCCACCGTCCCGCGTGCTCAGCGAGTTCGCCGTACCGAGCACGTCCATGATCGCCGAAAGCCCCGAGTCGAAGACGCCGTCGACAACCGCCATCCCTATCCGCATGACGCGAACGGTACTGGAAACGTCGTTTCCGCCGCTCGTGGCGGATCGATCACGACCCTAACGTCTTTCCCGGGCCGGAAGTCCGCTACCGGCCCCAGGCCGCGGAGCCACCCACGGCACCGCGGATTCACAACCCACCAAGGAGATCCCCTCATGACGCTGAAGCTCGGAGTCCTCGCGCTGCTGACCGCCAAGCCCGGCAAGGAGGCAGAGCTGGCCGCCTTCCTGGACGCCGGCCGCGCCGTCGTCCAGGACGAACCCGGCACCCGGGTCTGGTACGCGTTCCAGGTCGACGGCGCGACCTTCGGCATCTTCGACGCCTTCGCCGACGAGGACGCGCGCCGGGCCCATCTCACCGGCCGCATCCCCGCCGCTCTCGCCGAGGTCGGCCTGGAACTGCTCGCCGGCGCCCCCGACATCCGCCTGGTCGACGTCCTCGCGGTCAAGCCCGGATCCTGAGGGCGGGCTGCCGGCGCACGGCCACTGCGCGAGGCGCATCGGTAGCCTGACGGACAACCAGACGGGTGCCCCGATCCGACGATCGGGGCACCCTGCTCAGCGCCGCCCGCAAGCGTCGACCCCCGCCCGGAGACAACGGGCTCGCCGCGGGGCGGCGCTCGCGGGCGGCCGCATCGGCTGGATCCGCAACCGATGGAACCGACGGAGAAGAGGAATCCCGTGCAACCAGACTTTCAGCGAGCCGGGCGGCGGCGCCGGCCGGCCGCCTCGGCAGCGGTCGGCGTCACCGTCCTGGCGCTGGCGGCCGCCGCCGCCAGCTGCGGCGCGGCGCCGGCCGGCCAGCGCCCTCACCATCCGGCGCCCCGGCAACCCGCGGTCGCGGCGAGCGGCCCTGCCGGCGGAGGTGCCGCCTGGGCCGGGCAGTTCACCGGCTACGGCTCCGCGTCGTGGCAGCACGCCTGGGGCGTCGCCGCGCAGGGAGCCTGGGGCGGCGGCGACCTGGCCGAGGTCTCCGACCCCACCGCCCCCGGTGACGGGTCCGCCCTCCAGGTCACCTACGGAGCAGGCTCCTCGGACCACAAGTGCGCCGACTGCCCTGCCAGCGGGGGCGGCCAGTTCTACACGGACCTGAACGCCCTCGGCCTGTCCGCACTCGCCCAGGGCCCCACCCTGGACCTCAAGTACTCCGTCCGGTTCCCCGCCGGCCGCGACTGGGGCAGGGCCGGCAAGCTGCCCGGACTCTACGGAGGCGGGATCGGTCAGGAGTCCGGCGGCAACCACGGCGACGGCTGGTCCACCCGCTACATGTGGCGCGGGGCCAACGGCGTACCCGACAACGGCGAGGTCTACCTCTACACGCCCACCAACTCGGGCCCGACCGGCTACGGCGTGGACGAGGGCCTCGGCGACTGGCGGTTCCTCGCCGACGACCGCTGGCACACCGTCGAGCAGCTGGTGAACCGCGGCACCGGCGACATCACCGTCTGGTACGACGGCCGCCAGGTGCACGCCACCAAGGGCACCGCCTCCGGCATCGGCTCGATCCCCTTCGGCGGAGTGCTGTTCTCCACCTTCTACGGCGGCCACGACACCAGCTGGGGCCCGGCGAGCACCCAGCGCGCCTACTTCGCCGACTTCAGCCTCTCCCCTGCCGTCCAGCACTGATCGGGGTCAGGGCTCCGGGGTGAACGGGCCGGCCTCGACGAAGCGTCGCAGCTGGTGGGCGAAAGTCTGCACCTCGGCGGGTGTCCAGGCGGCGAGCGAATCCCGGACCCGCGCGGCGAGCCGGTCCCGGGTGACTCCCACCAGGCGCTGCCCCTCCTCGGTGAGGGCGAGGAGGGTGGCACGGCGGTCGGCGGGGTCCGGTTCGCGTCGAAGCAGGCCTGCCCGTTCGAGGCGGTCGGCGCGCCGGGTGACGTTGGAACGGTCGAGCCCGACCTCGCGGCCGAGGTCGGCGGCGCTGCACGGGCCGGTTCGGGCCAGGCCGCTGAGGACGGGGTAGGTGAGGTCGTCGAGGGCCTCGCCGAGGCCCTCGGTGAGCTGCCCGTAGAGGTGGGCCCTGGTGCTGCGGCGCACCAGCAGGCCCAGCGCCTCGGCGATCTCGTGTCCGGCGTCATTCGTCACACCCCGAAGAATAGCGTGCGCTACGCACGTATCAGCTGCTAGGGTCACCATCAGCTTCGATGCGTGCGCAGCGCACGCATCCGCCTCCCTTCATCCTTTCTGCCATCCCGGAGGAACCCGTGTCCCAGACCGACATCGCCACCGCGCTCACCGACCTGCTCTTCACCCCGGGCCTCGACCTGGACGAGGCCGTGGACCGCCACTTCGCCCCCGACTACCGCCAGCGCACCGACGGCCGCTGGGACGACCGGCAGGACTTCCTCGCCCACATCGCCCACCTGCGCACCGTCGTGGCCACCGGTTCGGTCCGGGTGCACGACGAGCTCGTGGACGGGCACCGCTACGCCGACCGGCACACGGTGGAGGTCACCAAGACCGACGGGTCGGCCGTCCGGATGGAGGTCTACCTCTTCGGCGAGTTCGCCCCCGACGGGCGGTTCCGGCGGATCGAGGAGACCACCCTCCTGCTCGACGGCACCGAGGGCGACCGGAACCTCGGCAGCGCCCGATGAGCCCGGCCGACCGCGAACGAGCGCCAGGCGAACAGGACTTGGCCGCCCGGGCCGGCGGCCGCGGGCGCGGGCACGGCCACCCAGGCCCGTGGCCGGCTCGCCCCGCCGCGCTCCCGCGGCGGCCGCACCTGAGGGACCGTCAGGCCTCGATCGTGGTCGGCTCCACCGTGACAGCGAGGCCCGGAACGACCTCGGCACCCGGCAGCGCGGCCAGCGCCCACCCCGGCAGGATCAGCTTCCCGCGGCGCCGCCCACTGCCGACCAGCACGTGCGGCGCGGCGGCCACCGCCTCGTCGACCAGCAGCGGCCACCCACCCGGGAGCCCCACCGGCGTGATGCCCCCGTACTCCATCCCGGTCGCCTCGACCGCGGCGTCCATCGGCGCGAACGACGCCTTGCGCGCCCCGAGGTGCTTGCGGACCGCCTGGTTCACGTCCAACCGGGTCGTGGCCAGGACGACGCAAGCGGCCATCGTGACCTCCCCGCCCCGCTTGGCGGCGACCACCACGCAGTTCGCCGAGTACTCCAGCGGCGCGTCGTACGTCTCGCAGAACACCGCGGTGTCCGCCTTCGCCGGATCCGTGTCCACGTACAGCACCGCCCCGGCCGCCTCCGGCGCGCCCCATCCCCCCAGTGCCCCGGCCACCGGCCCGGCGAGCTCGTCCCTGACCTCGAGGGCCGGGCGGACGGTGGAGAAGTTCCCGAAGGGAGGCGTCACACGGTCGCTCATGCGAGCACCCTAGCGAAGCCCCACCGCCCGCATCCACCGAACCCGCCCACCGCGACGCGGAGTTCGGCGGCCAGGCGCCCGGCCTGGCACCGCGCCCGCCCCGGAGGCAGGCTGGAAGGAGCAGCCTTGTGCGGTGGACGGCGGGAGTCGGCGATGGACACGACGCGACGGGTGGTCGGCGAGACCGGCGCCTGGGTGGTGGCGCACCCGGGTCCGGTGGGCGGCGCGGGCCCGGGGCCGTTGGAGTGGGAGCGGCGGCCGGTCCCCGAGCCGGGGCCCGGGGAGGTCCTGGTGGAGGTGGAGGCGTGCGGGGTGTGCCGCACCGACCTGCACCTGGCCGAGGGGGACCTCTCCCCCAGGGTGGCGAGGTGCACGCCGGGGCACGAGGTGGTCGGACGGGTCCGGGCGGTCGGCGCCGCGGTCGAGGACTTCGCCCCCGGGGACCGGGCCGGCGTGGCCTGGCTGGCCCGGACCTGCGGCAGCTGCGCGTACTGCCGCACCGGGCGGGAGAACCTCTGCCCGGAGTCGCGCTACACCGGCTGGGACCGGCAGGGCGGCTACGCCGGCCACCTGACCGCCGACGCCCGCTTCGCCTACCGCCTGCCCGAGGGCCCGCCCGCCGAGGAGCTCGCCCCGCTGCTGTGCGCCGGGATCATCGGCTACCGCGCCCTGCAACGGGCCGACCTGCCATCCGGCGGACTGCTGGGCATCTACGGCTTCGGCGCCTCCGCCCACCTCACCGCCCAGATCGCCCTGGCCCGGGGCGCCCGGGTGGCCGTGTTCACCCGGGGTGCGGCGGCCCGACTGCTGGCCCTGGAACTGGGCGCCACCTTCGCCGGCGACTCCTACGACCCCGCACCGCAACCGCTGGACGCCGCCATCCTCTTCGCCCCGACCGGCGAGCTGGTACCGGTCGCCCTGACCGCGCTGGACCGCGGCGGTACGCTCGCCGTCGCCGGCATCCACCTCAGCGACATCCCCCTGCTCGACTACCAGCGCCACCTCTTCCAGGAACGCACGCTGCGCAGCGTCACCGCCAACACCCGGTCCGACGGCCGCGCCTTCCTCGCCGAAGCCGCCCGGATCCGTCCGGTGGTGCACGTCAACCGCTACCCGCTGGCGCAGGCGGACACCGCACTCGCGGACCTCGCCGCCGACCGGGTCACCGGGGTCGCGGTGCTGCTGCCGCAGTAGCCGACCCGGGCCTCCGGGTCGGCAGGAGCCGCCTACCCGGGAGCCTGGAGCTGCTCCCGCCCGAGCGGTCGCTCCGCGAGCAGTTCACCGCTGTCCGGGTCGTACAGCTCGATGGTGCAGCGGTGGCCGATTCGTCCGAAGACTCCGATCAGCTCGGTGATTCCGGCGATCGCGATCTCCCCCGTGAAGATCACCGGATCCAGCGGGAGCACCGACAGCCGCGCGTAGCCGTGCTCGGCCTCGAACTCCGTCCAGGACTGCTTGCGCACCCGCCAGCCCCACCCGAAGAGGATCTCCGCCACCTGCTGGGCGTCGGCCGCCGTCGGCACCGAGCCGGCGATGTCCACGGTGAGGGCCCGGTCGTCGAACCTCGGGCCGGCGCTCCAGCCGGACGAGAACTTCATGGCGGCAGCGTAGGACCGCAGGCCCCGACGGCACACCCGGTTATCGGGGCCGACCGGCCGCGTCCGGTCCGCCGATCGGCGTTGCGGCCCGGGCTCGCGGAGGGACACGCTGGTGACAGGGGGCCGCCACGACTCGACCGCCCGATGCGGAGCCCGCCATGCCGACCAGGATCCTGCTGGAAGGGCGCCCCGGCAGCGGCAAGACCACCGCGATCCGCCGGCTGGCGGGGCTGCTGCGGGCCCGGGAGACCGTCGGCTTCACCACGGAGGAGATCCGTACGGACGGTGCCCGGATCGGCTTCGCCCTGGAGACGCTGTCGGGGGAGCGGGCGGTGCTCGCCCACGTCGACCTTCCCGGGCCGCCCCGGGTCGGGCGGTACGGCGTCGACCTGGGTGTGATGGAGCGCCTGGCGCTGCCGTCCCTGGTGTGGTCGGCGGGGGCGCTCGTGCTCGTCGACGAGCTCGGGCGGATGGAGCTGGCCCACCGTCCGTTCGAGGAGGCCGTCCGGGCGCTGTTCAGCGCCGACGTCGACGTGGTGGCCACCGTGCAGGCGCAGCACGGCCCGTTCACCGACGCCCTCAAGCACCGCACCGACATCGAGATGGTCCAGCTCACCCGGGCGAACCGCGACGCCCTCCCGGCGCAGCTGGCGGCCCGCCTGACGCGCTGACGGGACAGTCCGAGAGGAGGCGCACGCGATGGCACGCCACCGCGACGACCGGCACACCGCGCTGCTGCGGGCCTCGGCCCGCTGGTCCGGGCGCGCCGACCGCTGCGCCGACTGGACCCGCCGGGGCGTGGAACGGTGCCGCCGCTGGGCGCGCGAAGGTGCCCGGCGGCCCGGTGAGCTGGCGCCCCCGTCCTGGTTCGCCATCGCCCTCCCGTTCGGCATCGCCTGGTACCGGGCCCTCGGTGGCCCGGCCCAGGCCTGGTGCCGGGCCGCCGGCTGGTCGTGCCGACTCCTCGCCCGCGCCCTGGGCGGCCCGGCCCGGACCGGCGGCTGAGCCGGGCGGCGGTGCGGCCGGGCGCTCGACGACGGGCCCGATGGGCAGCCGTCGGCCAACGGGCGCACCATGGCTGACCTGCGACGACTCCGCCGGACAACGACCTTCTGCGCGCTCTGTGCAGATTGTGCAACAGAGCCCGGAAGGGGCTGTCTGCCACCCGGATCCCGTCCCTAAGATCATCCCCGCAATCGCACCTCACACGGGACGAGAGAACATGAGCAACGAGTTCGGCGGCCTGCTCGGCATCGCGCAGCAGCTGTTCAGCGACACGCCGCAGCAGGGCCACGGCGAACACCACGACAACTTCCTGATGGACCTGGGGCAGAAGCTGATGGACGGCCACCAGCCCGTGCAGGAGGGCGTCGTCTACGACATCGACGAGAAGTTCTTCTCCCCGACCCACGACTTCTGGATCAAGCGCGACGGTGAGCGCGTGTTCCAGGTCGACGAGAAGATGTTCAGCTTCAGCGGCGTGATCGCTCTCCAGGACCCCGAGGGCAACGAGCTGTACCGGATCTCCGAGAAGATCATGACGCTCCGGGACATCCGCTACCTCAAGCGCGGCGAGCAGACCATCGCCACCGTGAAGAAGGCGCTCTTCTCGCCGCTGGTCTACAAGTTCACCGTGACGTTCGAGAACGGCGCGGAGATCCACGTCACCGGCAACATCACCGACCACCAGTACGCCATCACCTACGGCGAGCAGGAGATCGCGCACATCTCCCGCGAGTGGTCGCTGCTGAGCGAGCACTACTCGGTCAAGATCATCCCCGGTCAGGACGACGCGCTGCTCCTCACCATCGCCGCCTGTGCCGAGGCCATGGTCCTCGACGACTGATCCACCGCGCGCCGCCGCACGACGCCGCCGCCCTCGTCCACCGCCGCCACCGGCAGCCGTGGACGAGGGCGGCGTCGGTTCGTGCGCCGGAAGCCTCCGGCGCTTTCCCGGCCGGCTCGGATCCGGCGGCCCGCGCCTCCCGCCCAGGACCTTCGGTGGGAACTCACCGAACTCGGCGGCAGCCCTACCGACGGCGACCCGAACGGCACCGCATCCTGTCCACACACCGCCCACCCGAGACGGAGGCACCCTTGCGCATCACCGACGCCCGTACCGGGCAACGCACCGAGATCCGCCCGCACCGGGTCGGGCTCCTGCGCGCGACCATCGACGTCGGCGAGCCGGGCCGCCCGTTCGCCCTCGGGGACTTGCGAGCCCTGGTGACCGGTGACGTACTGGCCCGCACCTGCGAGGCCCAGGGCCTGCAGGTGATCACCGAACTCGTCGTCCCGGACGCCCCCGGCGAGAAGACCCGGGTCCTGCTCGAGGCCGCCGGCCGGCTCGGCGTCCACCCGCCCGCCCGCCTGAGCACACGTCACGACGCGGACGCCTCCGACCCGGCCACGGCCGACCTCGCCATCACCAGCCGCTCACCCGTGCACGCCGGCCCCGCGTCCGCGCCGCTCCTGGTCACCGGCCCGGTGACGACGCCCCGGCACGCCCGTCCGGACTCCGGGGACGCACCGTCGGCCTGGATCACCGTGGACGGGCCCGACCCCCTCGCGCTGCGCCTCACCTTCCTCGAACACGCCGTCACCGCCCCGATCCGGTTGACCGACGACGATCTGGCGGACGCGGCCGAGACGCTGGCCCGCTGGCGCGCGCTGGTGGCCGACACCGCCCGCGAGCCGTCCGGTCCTCCGGACGCCGGCATGGTCCAGGCGGGCTTCGACGGCCTCGACGAGGATCTGGACGCCCGGGTCGCGGTGCGCGCCCTGCATGCTCTGGAGGCCCGGGCCGCCCTGCCGGACGGCACCCGCTTCGAGACCTACGTGCGCCTGGACCAGGTCCTCGCCCTCGAACTCGGCCGCGACATCGGCCGAACGCCCGGATGAACCGGCCGGGCGCGGTCCCGATCGCCGCCCGGAGTCTTACCGAAGCGTGACACCACGCCCGCCTCGGCCGGTTCTCCGCGCGTCGGCCGGTAGCGTCGGCGGTCATGAGGATTCTGGTCACCGGCGGTGCCGGGTTCATCGGTTCGGCGGTCGTACGGGCCCTGGCAGCGGCGGGCCACGAGGTCCGCGTCCTGGACGCGCTGCTGCCCGCCGTCCACCCCCGCGGGGTGCCGCCCGTGCTGCCGGACGGCGTGGAGCTGCGGCACGGCGACGTGCGGGACGCGGGGACGGTCGAGCGGGCACTGGCCGGTGTGGACGCGGTCTGCCACCAGGCGGCGATGGTCGGCCTGGGCCTGGACCTCGACGACGCGCCCGCCTACACCGGCTGCAACGACCTGGGCACGGCGGTGCTGCTCGCCGCGATGGCGCGCTCGGGAGTGCGGGACCTGGTGCTCGCCGGGTCGATGGTGGTCTACGGGGAGGGCCGGTACCGGTGCACGGTACACGGGGACGTCTCGCCCGGTCCGCGGCGCCCGGACGCGCTGGACGCCGGCCGCTTCGAGCCGCCATGCCCACGGTGCGGCGCCGAACTGAGCCCCGGGCTGGTGGCCGAGGACGCGCCGGCCGACCCGCGCAACGTCTACGCGGCCACCAAGCTGGCCCAGGAGCACCTGGCCGGCGCCTGGGCCCGCGCCTGTGGGGGCCGCGTCCTGACGCTGCGCTACCACAACGTCTACGGACCGGGCATGCCGCGCGACACCCCGTACGCCGGGGTCGCCTCGCTGTTCCGCTCGGCACTGGCCCGGGGCGAGGCGCCGAGGGTGTTCGAGGACGGCGGCCAGCGCCGGGACTTCGTCCACGTCCGGGACGTCGCGGACGCCAACCTCGCCGCGCTCGCCTCGGTCGGCGGCCGGCTCCCGGGCAGCGTCCGGGCGTACAACGTGGGCAGCGGCGAGGTCCGGACGGTCGGCGAGACGGCCGAGGCGCTGGCCGCCGCCCACGACGGGCCGGCGCCGGTGGTGACGGGCCAGTACCGGCTCGGCGACGTCCGGCACATCACCGCCGACTCCACCCGGCTGCGCGAGGAACTCGGCTGGCGGGCCCGGATGTCCTTCGCGGACGGCATGCGGGAGTTCGCGGCCGCCCCGCGAGGCGCCTGACCTCAGCTCCGGGCGGCGGGAAGGGCGATCTCGAAGCAGCAGCCCCCGGCGACGTTGTACACCCGGGCGCGACCGGCGTGGGCCTCGACGATGCCGCGGACGATGGCGAGTCCGAGCCCGGCGCCACCGCTCTCGACCCGCTCCCGGGAACTCCCCGGCACGGCCGGGCGAGGGGTGCGGGCGGTGCTGCCGCGCCACCCCGTCTCGAACACCCGGGGCAGGTCCGGCTCCGGGATGCCGCCGCAGCCGTCGGTGACCGAGAGCACCACCTGGTCCGCGTCCCGGCGGGCGGAGACGGCCACCACGCCGTCCTCGGGGGTCGAACGGATCGCGTTGACCAGGAGGTTGCCGAGCACCCGGGTGATCTCACCGGTGTCCACCTCGACGGGTTCCGCGGCGACCTGCCGCCCCTCCAGCCGGACCCCGCTCTGCCGGGCCAGCGGGTGGGCCGCGGCGAGCGCGTCGTCGACGAGGTCGTAGACGGACGCCCGCGACAACGACAGGGACAGCGCTCCGGCCTGGATCCGGGAGAGCTCGAACAGGTCGTCCACCATCCCGGTGAGCCGCTCGACCTCCGTGCGCATCCGCTGCAGGTAGTCCTGCGGGCGCTCGGCCACACCGTCCTCCAGCGCCTCCGCCATGGCGCGCAGGCCGGCGAGCGGGGTGCGCAGGTCGTGCGAGATCCAGGCGATCAGCTCGCGGCGGGAGCTGTCCAGGGCCTGCGCCCGGGCCCGGGACTCGGCCAGCCGGGCGCTGGTGGCGGCGAGCTCCGCGCTGAGCTGGGCCAGTTCCAGGCCGAGCGGAGGCTCCGGCGCGGCGAACCCGGTGTCGCTGCCCACCGTCCTGGCAGCGGCGGTCAGCGCCCTGCTGCCGGCCACGACCTGGCGGCCCAGCAGCGCGGCGGTCGCCAGCGACACCACCGCGGCCATCCCCAGTACCGTGATCACCACCCCGAGGTCGTGCCGGGACAGGAACATCGCCTGGGCGACGGCGAAGGTTCCGGAGGTGACCGCCAGCACGGTGACGGCGGCGACGCAGAACAGCGACAGCGCGAGCGAGCGCCGGCGCAGCAGCCGGACGGCCGCCCAGCCGAGCAGGCCGGCCCCGCCGGCGCCGAGCGCGGCGAACAGGGCGATCAGCGACAGGTCCTTCATGCCGGTCCGTCCGTCCCCTCCATCGCCGGGGCGGTCACGTCCGCCGGGGCGGGCACGTCCACCGGGTCGTAGCGGTAGCCGACGCCCCAGACCGTGCTGATCAGCACCGGCGCGGCGGGGTCGTCCTCGACCTTCTCGCGCAGCCGGCGGATGTGGACGGTGACGGTGGACAGGTCACCGAAGTCCCAGCCCCAGACCCGCTCCATCAGCTCCTGCCGGGAGAACACCGTCCGCGGGTGCCGAAGCAGGAACGACAGGAGGTCGAACTCCCGTACCGTCAGGAGCAGTTCACGCCCACCCCGGTGAACCCGACGAGCCTGCGGGTCGAGCGCGAGGTCACCGGAGACCACCCGTCCGCCCTCCGGGCGGACGGGTGCGCCGGCCCGGGAGCGGCGCAGCACCGACTGGACCCGCAGGACGAGTTCCCGGGGGCTGAACGGCTTGGTGACGTAGTCGTCCGCACCCAGTTCCAGCCCGAGGATGCGGTCCGTCTCGTCGCCCCTCGCGGTGAGCAGGACGACCGGCAGGTCTGCGCCGTCCGCGGTGGCGCGCAGCCTGCGCAGGATCTCCAGGCCGTCGATGCCCGGCAGCATGAGGTCCAGGACCAGCAGGTCCGGGCGGTGGGCGCGGGCCAGCGCGAGCCCCTGCGGGCCGTCGGCGGCACGGTCGACGTGGTGGCCGGCCCGGGTGAGGTAGCCGGTGACGACCTCGGCCACGGTGGGGTCGTCGTCGACCACCAGGATGCGGCCCGGGCGCGGTGGTCCGGCGGTGGTGGGGCTCTCGTTCACCCCGCCGAGGATAGGGCCCGCCGGCCGGTGGTCGGCGGCGCACCGGGGCCGGCGTTCGCGTTCCGTAAGATCCCGGGTCTTCGCGCGATCCCCCGAACGGGCTCCGCCGCACCGACGTAGCACTTCCGTAAGGGCGCGGTTCGGGCCGGGCGGGACCGGCCGCGGTTAGCGTGACCGGCGTGACTTCCTCCCTCCCTCCCGCACCGGTCGCCGATGTCATCCTGCCCTGCCTGGACGAATCCGCCGCGCTGCCGTGGGTCCTCGAGCGCATCCCGGCCGGTTGGCGGGCCGTCGTCGTGGACAACGGCTCCCGGGACGGCTCCGCCGAGCTCGCCCGTTCCCTCGGCGCGACCGTGGTCGAGGAGCCCCGGCGCGGCTTCGGCGCCGCCTGCCACGCCGGGCTGCGCGCCGCCACCGCGGACCTGGTCTGCTTCCTGGACTGCGACGGCTCGCTCGACCCCGCCCAGCTCCCCCGGGTCGCCGGCCCGGTCCTGGACGGCACCGCCGACCTGGTACTCGGCCACCGCCGGCCGAGTACCGCCGGGGCCTGGCCGCCGCACGCGCGGCTCGCCAACGCCTTCCTGGCCCGACGGCTGCGGGCCCGCACCGGCGCCCCGCTGCACGACCTCGGTCCGATGCGGGCCGCCCGCCGCGAACGGCTGCTGGCGCTGGGCCTCGGTGACCGGCGCTCCGGCTACCCGCTGGAGATGGTGCTCTCGGCCTCGGCCGCCGGACTGCGGATCGCCGAGACCCCGGTCGACTACCTGCCCCGCGCGGGCCGCTCCAAGGTCACCGGCACTCTGCGCGGCACCCGCCAGGCCGTCCGCGACATGCGGGCGGTGCTGGCCGCGCCGCCGCCCACACTGCTGCTGATCGCCAAGGCGCCCGTCCCCGGCCGGGTGAAGACCCGCCTCACCCCGCCCTGCACCCCGTCCCAGGCGGCGGCCCTGGCCGAGGCCGCGCTCGCCGACACCCTGCACACCCTGTCCGCGATGCCCGCCGGCCGCCGCCTGCTGGTCCTGGACGGCGAACCCGGCGGCTGGCTGCCGCCGGGCTGGGAGGTCGTCCCGCAGTGCGGCGGCGGCCTGGACCGGCGGCTGGCCGCCGCCTTCGCGCACGCCGCCCGGCTGGCCCCGCGGGCCCCGGCGCTGCTGGTCGGCATGGACACCCCGCAGCTCGACGCGGCCGCGCTGGCCGAGCCGCTGTCCGCCGCGCGACGGCCGGGCGCGGACGCCTGGTACGGCCCGGCGGCCGACGGCGGCTTCTGGGCGCTGGGGCTGGCCCGGCCGACCGCGCGGCTGGCCGCCCTCGTCCTGCACGGCGTGCCGATGTCCACCCCGGTCACGGGTGCCGCGCTCCTGCGCCGCCTGGCGCAGGCCGGCCTGACCGTCCGCCACCTGCCCGCGCTGACGGACGTGGACACCGTCGAGGACGCCCGGCAGGTGGCCGACGAGGTTCCGGCGAGCCGCTTCGCCACCCGGCTGCGAGCCCTCGACATCGCGCCGGGGGTGGCGAGTTGACGGTCGCCGCGCCCTGGGTGGACGACCCCTTCGCCGACGCCGTCCGCACCGGCCGGGGCCCGCTGTGGCTGCGCCGCGAGGACGGCCGACGGCTGCACCTGGACATCGAGCGCTGGTGCGCCCCGGCGGCCGGCGCCGACCACAGCCTGCTGCACCGCTGCACCCAGCTGGCCACGCCCGTCCTCGACCTCGGCTGCGGCCCGGGCCGGCTGGTGGCCGCGCTGCTCGCCCTCGGGGTGCCCGTCCTCGGGGTGGACGTGACCAGGGCGGCGGTCGCCCGCACCGTGGGCCTCGGCGGCCCGGCGCTCTGCCGCTCCGTCTTCGACCGCCTGCCCGCCGAGGGCCGCTGGGGCGCCGCGCTCCTCGCGGACGGCAACCTCGGCATCGGCGGCGACCCGGACGCGCTGCTCCGCCGGAGCGCCCAACTCATCGCCCCGGAGGGACTGTTGCTGGTGGAAGTGGATCCGGAGGAGGTGGACGAGCGCGCCGTCGTCCGGGTGGAGGGGGCGGACGGCCGGCTCGGCCCGGCCTTCCCCTGGGCCCGGCTCGGCACCACCGCCACCCTCCGGCGGGCCCGGGCCGCGGGCCTCCTGGAGGCGGAGCGCTGGACCTCGTACGGACGCCGCTTCCTCGCGCTGCGCAAGGGGTGAGCCGGCCGGAGGCCCCACTGCCGGCCAGCGGATCACACCGCGGGAACTCCCAGGAAGACGGCGGCGGTCCTGCGTTTGTCGTACACACAGGTGTGGCTGCCGGAAGTGGTGTCCAGGTCGCAGATCTGTGCCCGCACATCGATGAACTGGTAGGCGCTCAGCGAAACGGGGTTGTCGATGACCGCTTTGACCGTTCCGTTCGCATCGGGTTCCAGGGACCCGCTGGTGATCACGTCGCACGGGTTCGTCTCGTGGTGGACGGTGTTGCAGACCGCGTTGAGCAGGCAGTCGTCGAGGCGCCAGTACTTCTTCGCCGGGTCGGTGCCCCCGAAGCACGTGTCGGCGAGCGGGAAGGTTCGTGGAACCGCCTGCACGATGACACCGATCTTGTCACCATAGGCGAGTTTTGAACTCTCGACGGTGACGGACACCGCCCCGACGGATCCGGAGTTCTTCAACGAGGCGGAAATCTGCGGATAGGCCGCGGCCGTCTGGCTCTTGGTCTCCAGCCGGGCGGCCGCGAAGGTGGCAAGAGAAGTGAGGATCACCGCGCAGATGAGAAGGACCGACGTGATGCCCGGTCTGGGACCTGTCCGTGGCACGGGGGAAGGAGGCAGCTCCGCCCACACCGGTGGATCGACGACGGCCGGAACAGCCGTCGTCCGATACCTCAGAAAGCGGTGAATCCAGGTCAACGACCTTTTCCAACCACACCAGTAGAAGCCCAGGACCACCATCGCCGAGAACAGTCCGCCGGCGATGAGACTGACCCACAGACAGGCCTCGGGCGGGGTCCTCCTCGGAATGTCGATCACGCAGATCACGAGAGGGACCAGGCCGATGCAGGCCGCGAAGATGGCCGGCACGAAGTACGGCGGCATCCTCCGGCTGTTGGAGAAGAAAGTCGCCGTCATCGCGATGGCCAGGGCCAGCAGCAGGATGCCGGCCACCACTGCAGCCTCGAGCGGGTTGTTGCGGAGTACCGTCGTGAGCTCCGAGCTCTGAAGTCCGAGAAAGTTCACGGCAGCCACGAAGGCGGTCAGGAACAGCCCCAGGCCGTTCTTGATGTGGTCCAGCGTCGAGGATTCCGAATCCGAGGGGCCCTCTGCGCTCGAGCTCATGAAGGGGAACTCCTGTCTGCTCCACGGACAACGGCCAATCCTCGCAGCGACACACGGCTAGTCGTTCGATGACACGCGGTCGGGCGCGGCGCCGTTCCCGGCGGCCGGCCGGTCCTTCCCGGTCTGCCAGTGCGGGTGCTCGCGCTCGGCCCAGCTGCGCTCGACCAGCCCGGTCCGCATCCCGAGCCGTGACTCCCGGTCCCGCCAGGCCATCCGGACGTGCCCGAGGATCACCACGCCGATCGCGGCGGCCAGCCAGTCGTGCACGAAGGTCGCGCCGGTGCGCCAGGCCGGCGGGGCGAGGTGGGTGAGCCACATCAGCAGCCCGCTGCCGACGATGACCAGCATCGAGCCGAGCGTCCACTGCGCGTACAGCTTCTGCCCGGCGTTGAACTTGCCGGCCGGCCGGTGCGCGGCCCGGGTGCGGACGGCCCGCAGCCACTGCCAGTCCGTCGGGGTGAAGCGGCTGAGCCGGGTGGCGTCCGCCCGCACCGCCCGGGAGGCGAGGCCGAGCAGCAGCGGCACCGGCAGGGCCAGGCCGCACCACACGTGCAGGGTGACCACCAGCGGCCGGTTGCCGACCAGTTCGGCGAGCGGCGCGAGGTAGAGGCAGCCGGCCGTGGTCAGGCAGACGCCCATCAGCGCGGCGGTGGTGCGGTGCACCCAGCGCTCGGCCCGGGTGAAGCGCAGGACCAGTTCAGCTCGTCGGCGCATCGTCCCGCCCGTTCGACCGGCCGACCCAGGCGTCGACGTCATAACCGTTGCCCTCCCAGTACCCGGGCTCCACCGCGTCGGTGACGGTGATGCCCGAGAGCCACTTCGCCGACTTGTAGAAGTACATCGGCGCGACGTACAGCCGCACCGGCCCGCCGTGGTCGTGGGTGATCGGCTTGTCCTGCAGGCGCAGCGCGACGAGCACGTCGTCCCGCCGGGCCTGTTCCAGGGTGAGGCTCTCGGTGTACGCGCCATCGAAGCAGCTGAAGCGCACGGCCTTGGCGCCCGGCCGCACCCCGGCGGCATCCAGCAGATGGGACAGCGGCACTCCTTCGAACGGGGTGTCCGGCACCCGCCAGCCGGTGACGCACTGGACGTCCTTGACCAGCCGTCGCTGCGGCATGGCCTGCAGGTCGGCCAGCCGGTGGGTGGCGGGGCGCTCGACCAGGCCGTCCACGGTGAGGGTGTAGCTCGCCGCGTCCCGCTCGGGGACGGAGGTCACCACCGAGTAGTACCGGAAGCCGTTGTTGCCGGGCAGCAGCCCGCTCAGGCCGCTCGGGTCCCGCTGCGCCAACGCCGACTCGGCGCGTTGCAGGAACGGTCCGGCGGCCACGCCGACCGCCCCGAGCCCGAGCAGCCCCAGCACCACCCGCCGCCCGACCGGGGTGCCCCTGTCCTCTTCGTCTGTTCTGTCCACGCGACGATTCGACCAGTTCGACCAGGGCCGGGGCCAGTGGCGGCGGCCTCCCGTCAGACTTTCGTCATCTGCGGCCGCGCCCTGCTCGCCGACCGGCTCGCCGCCCGGACCAGCACGGCCCGCGCGGCCCAGCGCAGCAGTGGTACCACGAGCACGCAGACCAGGGCGGCACCGTACGCGGCGCGCTGGGCGTCCTCACCGCCCTCCAGGTAGAGCACCTGCCCGGCCGCGGGGACGGCCAGCCACTCCCACCGTCCGTCCAGTGCGACCAGGGCCACCAGCAGGAGTCCGTACCAGGGGTAGCTCGGTGCGACGAGCAGCAGGGCCGTCCCGGTCACCAGGAACGCGCCCCGCCAGGGCCGGTCCGGGTCACCGCGCCGCAGCACCCACAGCACCACCGCCGCCAGCGCCAGGGCGGCCGCCCACGGGGCCCAGCGGTCGGGCAGCACCACCCGCAGCAGGCCGAACCGTTCGAGGTGCCCCTGCTCGTACCCCTCCTCCCGCAGGTAGCCGGGCAGGTAGCCCAGCACGCCCAGGCCCGAGGCCAGGACGTACGGGAGGTAGACCGCCGCGAACGTGCCGAGGGCCGACCCGAACAGCACCAGGTCCCGCCTGGTCGGCCGCCGCGCCAGCAGCGCGGACACCGCGCCGGGCAGGGCGAGCGCCGGCAGCAGCTTGGTCGCCACCGCCGCGCCGAGCAGGGCGCCGCCGGCGCCGCGCCGGCGGCGGGCGGCGCAGCCCAGCCCGGCCACCATGAGGAGCGCGCCGAGGGCGTCGACGTGCGCGTCGTTGACGGCCCACACCGTCACGCCCGGGCACCAGCCCCACAGCGCCGCCCGCCGGCTCCGCCCACCGACGAGGAGCAGCGTGCCGGTGGTGGCGACCGCCAGCAGGGCGCCGCCGACCTGCATGCCGCGCACTCCACCGCCGAAGGGGTGCGCGACGAGGAACCACGCCTCCGCGACCGGCGGATAGATGGTGTGCACGGCGGGCCGGTTGATCCGGATGCAGTCCCCGGCCGCGGTCCGGTGCTCGTCCCAGGCTTTGCAGCCGTCGCCGTCCGGGAAGAGGCCCGGATCGCGCAGCCGGAACAGGGCCGGGTCGTCCGGGGCGTACGCGTAGGGGGAGATGCCGGCCGCCTGGACCCGCCCGTCCCACACGTAGCGGTAGGCGTCGTCGCTGGTGCGGGGCGGCGCGAGCAGCCCGGTCGCGGCGACCAGCAGGCTCCCGGCCAGGACGACCGGCACCACCTGGCGGTCGCCCACCCTCCGCAGCAGGAGCAGCGCGAGCGCGAACAGGGCGGTGTCGAGGGCGTACCAGTCGTAGAGCGGCGGGCGGTCGCCGAGCGTCCCGCCGCCGGTCACGGTGAGGGCGAGGGCCGTCACCAGTGCGGTGAGGGCGACGGCGCAGGGCAGGGTCCGGGTGAGCACGGGCCGGTCAGTCGCCCGGGACGCCGGGCAGACCGGTGGTGAGGCCGTCCAGCGCGTGCGGGCAGGGGCACTCCCGGACGGCGGGCAGGGCCTCCAGGGCCTTGAACAGCACCGTGCGCAGTCGGTCGACGTTGCCCGCGAAGACCTCCAGCACCTCGGTGTGGGTGACTCCGTCCCCGCTCCCCACCCCGGCGTCGTGGTCGGTGACCAGCGCCAACGAGGCGTAGCAGAGCCCGAGTTCACGTGCCAGCACGGCCTCCGGGTGCCCGGTCATGCCGACCGCCGACCAGCCGTTGGCGGTGAACCAGCGGGACTCGGCCCGGGTGGAGAAGCGCGGGCCCTCGATCACCACCAGCGTCCCGCCGTCCACCGGCTCCCACGCCGCCCCGCGCGCCGCCTCCAGGACGGTCTGCCGCCCGGCCGGGCAGTACGGGTCGGCCATCGGCACGTGCACCACCCCGGGCACCGAGCCGTCCGGCAGCGGCTGCCCGTCGTAGTAGGTCTGCACCCGGCCCGAGGTGCGGTCCACGAACTGGTCCGGCACCAGCAGCGTGCCCGGTCCGTACTCCGCCCGCAGCCCGCCCACCGCGCACGGGCCCAGCACCTGCCGAACGCCCAGGGAGTGCAACGCCCACAGGTTGGCGCGGTAGTTGATCCGGTGCGGCGGCAGTCCGTGACCACGCCCGTGCCGGGGCAGGAAGGCGACCCGCCGGCCGGCCACCTCGCCGAGGAACAGCGCGTCGCTGGGCGGCCCGTACGGCGTGTCGACCCGCACCTCGGTCACCTCGTCCAGCAGCGCGTACAGCCCCGAGCCGCCGATCACACCCAGCTCCGCCCGCGGCCTCTCCTGACCTGCCGTCATCTGTCCTACCTCTCGTGGGAAGCTTCGGAAGAGCGTCCCCGCCACTGTAGGAGCCGACCGGGGCGGACTCCGCGGACCACGGCCTTACGGTTTCCGAACGCCGTCGGACCGCGTGGAGCGCCCGGTTCGTCGACCACGGCGGAGCTTGAGCGCGAGGCCGACGGCGGCCGCGCCGAAGAGGACTCCGGTGATGGCGAGCCACCGGCCGAGGTAGACCTCCTCCGACAGCCCGGTGGCGCCCGGGTAGGGCACGGAGAGGTCGAGGATCAGGGGGAACCAGACCAGCAGCAGGAGGCCGGACAGGAGCGCGGGCACCCGGAGGTAGTTGATCCAGCCCACGGTCGGCGCCGGCCCGGGGCGATGGCGCAGTACGGACCGGGCGGAGAGGTCGGCCAGCGAGTAGAGCGGGAGCAGGACGAGGTCGTGGGCGACGGCCGCGCCGACGAACCAGACGGCCACCGCGAGGGGCCGCACCGCCACGAGTCGCTCGACCGCGTAGCCGGTCAGAGCGAACGAGGCGAGGAGCACGAGCAGGTGCAGCGGCCCTGCGCCGTACCAGCGGAGGAAGGGTGCGCGGCGGTCCATCGTCAGGCCCTCACGTCCGGAAGGTCAGTCGACGGACCCACTTGGTGTTGTTCACGCCGGGATTGGCGGGGACGATGACGCGGGCCGGGTAGCCGTGGTCGAGCGAGAGGTCGGCCCCGTTGACGTGCAGGGCGAGCAGCGAGCGCGGTTCGCGGATCTGGTTGCCGCGCAGCACCACGGAGGCGTACGGGCCGGGCGGTTGGACCGACTCCACGAGCACGCTCGCCGCGTCCGGCAGACCGGCCAGCGCGGCCAGGTCGGCGAGCCGCAGTCCGCTCCAGAGCTGGTCCTCGGTGGACCAGCCCTCCACGCAGGCGATCGGCAGCCGGGCCGAATGCCGCCCCATCGCGAGCAGTTGCTCCCGGGTGAACGCCTGTACCGGCCCGGCGCCGTGCAGCTCCAGCCGCCAGTCGGGGCCGACCATCGCCGCCGAGACGCCCACGGAGGCGGCCGTCTTGTTGATCTGGAAGCCGTTCGGCCCCTCCTGCGGGTCGCGGTTGTGCGGTGCCAGCAGCGCGGTGGGCCGGAGCCGGCCGCCGAGGCTCTGCCCCGCGGTGACCGCGAACAGGACCAGGGACCCGGCGCCCACCAGCGCCAGCGCACCGCGCCGGGCGATCGTCGGCGGGGCCGGGGCCACCGCCACGAGGCCTTCGGCGTCCGGCGGTTCGGGCCGGGTGTCGGCGAGGCCGGTGCGCAGCTCCCGCAGCAGGGAGCGCGAGTTCAGGGCGCGGAGCATCCGGCCGAGTCTGAGGGCGACGTGGACGGCGAACGCGGCGATGAACACCCACGCCCCGTAGAAGTGCAGGGTGTAGAAGGATCCCGGGAAGACGTAGTGGAGCTGGATGTTGAGGATCCCGGTCGCGAACTCGAACACCGCCCCGCCGACCAGCATCAGCAGCGACAGTCGCTCCAGGGCGTGGGCGGCGCCGCGCGCGGGCGGCCATTCGAACAGCTTCGGGATCACCGACCACAGCTTGGCCAGCACCACCGGGACCAGGACGACGCCGAGCGTGACGTGGACGCCCTGGGTGACCCGGTAGAGCCAGGTCGGTCCGGCCGGCCAGTCGAAGAGGTAGAAGCCCAGCGGGCCCTTGCCCGGTGTCTGGTCGTTGAGCGGGCCGAGGCCGGGGTTGTAGGCGGCGTAGGACAGTGCCCCGGTCACGAAGAGGACCGGGATCCCGACGAGCAGGACCAGCCCGAACACCGAGGTCAGCCACGGCCCGCGGATCGGGCTGCGCCAGAACCCGGGCCGGAACGGTCCGGGCGGCGCGGGCACTCGCTCGAGCCGTTGCACGACCGCGGACATCCGGGCGCCGACCGCGGCACGGATCCGCCCGGGGATTCCGCCGAGGCGCCGCAGCGCCTCGGCGGCCCGCCCCGACCGGGACCGGTTCCGAGCCGTCACCACCGACCACCTCCAGCTGCCCAGGAACCCACGGAGTGCGGCCCACCGGTCCGCTGCCGAACGGGAGAGCCCGGGGTCGCCGGACAGCCAACCACCCCGGACGGAACGACCCCGGCGAAGCCTCACCGGACCGGCGGCAGGATCACCCGCATGGGTGTGCCGGGGGGAAACCGACGTCAGGCGCCGTAGCGTCGCTGCCCGGCGGCATGCGCGCGGACGGCGGCCCGGAGCGGGTGCTCCGGGCCGCCGCGCTGTGGTCGGATCAGTACTGGGTGGTGATGGTCACGCCGCTGAAGTCGGTCTGGGCGTAGAGGCTGATGTAGCGGTAGCCCGCCGTGGTGTTGGTGACGGTCAGGCTCTGGTCGGTGGTGCCGTAGGTGGTCGAGCCGTCGGTGTAGTCGTTCGGCGTGGCCCAGCTGTCGGGGTTGTAGAGCAGGTACGCGGTGCCGGTGCCGCCGGAGCTGTCGATCTTCAGGGTGGTGGTGCCGGCCGGCAGGTAGATGTAGTAGTAGTCCAGGTTGCCGGCGGTCGCGGACTGGTTGGTGCGGGAGCAGTTCTTGTCCAGCACCCGGGTGTCGGCCGCGGTGCAGGCGGTGACGGCGCTGGCCGTGACGGACTGGGTGATGGTGTTGGTCTTCCCGTTGCCGTCGGTCACCGTGAGGCTGACGTCGTAGTTGCCGGCCGCGGCGTAGGTGTGCGCGGGGTTCTGGGCGGTGGAGGTGGCACCGTCACCGAAGTTCCAGGCCCAGGAGACGATGCTGCCGCCGCCGGACTCGGTCGACCGGTCGGTGAACCGGACGTCCAGGCCGGACGGGACGGCGCTGAAGGCGGCGGTCGGTGCGCCGCCCACCGCGCAGGCGCCTGCGGCGCAGGCGTCCAGCCAGGTGTTGAACTCGGCGTCGTACGCGGTGCCGATCGAGTTGTAGACCGCGTAGCCGCCGGTGTAGTCGCCGGTCCGGAAGTGGCCCAGCATGGTCTGGATGACGTCCGGGTGCTTCTCGACCATGAAGCGGACCGCCAGGTAGCCCCACGGGTAGGTGCGGGTGGTGTCGCTGTTGTCGTAGGTGTTCTGGAACAGCGTGCTGAGCGCGTAGGTGTGCTTGGGCGCCTCGGCCATCGCACCGGTGTCGGTGACGTTCCGGTAGGTGTAGGACACGTACTCGGCGACGCCCTCGATCCACCAGACGTCCGGCACGGAGATCTGCTGGGTGAAGTCGCCCTTCATGTCGAGCCGGCCGTCGAGGGCGTGGGTGTACTCGTGGTTGAGGTTCCAGATGCCTGCCGTGAAGCCGTCGTTGCCGTTCTGGTAGGTCAGCGAGATCGGCTGGTTGGCGGGGGCGGTCGGGTCGCCGATCAGCGTGATGCCGCCGTTGTTGGTGCTGACGCCGTAGATGCCGCCCGCGTAGGTCTGGTAGTCCAGGGGGGAGGCGAAGACCACCATCTGCAGCGAGTTCTCGTACTGGCCGGCGATCGGACCGTTGTCCTTGACCAGGTTGTGGAAGAACGGGTCCTGGTTCTGCAGGCTGGCGCAGACGGCGGCGAGATCGGCGGCGGTCAGGCTCTGCGCCAGGATGCTGTGGGTGGCGTCGCAGGTGTGGCTGACCGGCAGGGCGGCGGCCTTGAGCCGCGCCGGCAGGTCGCAGACGCCGTAGTACGAGCAGTTCGCCTTGTCGTAGAACGCGGCCATGCCGGCCACGCCGACCCACAGCGGCGCCGTCGGGCCGGTGATCGACGAGACGTCCATCAGGCCCTTGATCAGCGGCCGGACGGTGTTCACCAGCGCCGGGTGCTCGATGAACCGGGCCGTCTCCAGACCGGCGTTGGAGTCCAGGAAGGAGTTGTTGCCGCCGAGCATGCTCCGGTGGTTCAGCGCGAAGCTGTCGAGGGTGTTGATCAGGCTCGGGTCGGCGGTGACGGCCGCGACGTAGTCGGCGTTCTGGTGGCCGCGGAAGATCGGGGTGTACACGCTGTTGACGAAGTTCACCATGTACCAGGACGAGTCCCACGAGCTGTTGTACGCGTTCAGCACCCGCTGGTAGGTGTTGAGGTAGTGGGCCTGGAGGTTGGCGCTGTCGCTGAGGATCATCGCCTGGCCCGCGACCTGGCCGTTGCCCTCGTTGACGTCCAGGAAGTGCGGGCTGGCCACCAGGGTGTCCAGCGCGGCCTGCACGGCGCTGGTCAGGGTCGCGTCGTAGGTGCCGACGTCGCCCGGGTGGTAGTACTGCACGTAGAAGCCGGCCTGGAGGAAGTAGACCAGCTGGAAGACGCCGGTCGAGTTGTCGCCGGTGTACGAGGCGGCGGCGCTGCGCAGGCCGTCGGCCACCGCGATCATCTGGCTCTGCTTGAACACGCCGTTGGCGTCGCCGCCGGTGATGCGGAACAGCGAGCTGATGCAGTCGATGGTCGAACCCTGGACGTAGCCGACCAGGTCCGCGCCGGTGCGGCCGCTGAAGTCGGCCGGGGTGCAGGAGGTTTCGACGGTGGCCTGGCCTGCCGCTGCTCGGGCCGGGGCCTTGGCGAGCTTGGGCTTCGGGGCCTGCGGCACGGCCGACTGCGGGGAGCGCGGCGGGAGTTGGGCAGGTGCGAGCCGGCCGGCCTGGGTCTGCGCGTTGGTGTCGAGACCGAAGGCGGTGCCGGTGGGGGCTATGCCGCCGAGGTGCGCGGGGCGGGGGGCCTGGCTCGCCTGCTGACCCGTCTGCACCGTGGGGGCGGCGAAGCTCGGGGCGGCTGCGAGGCCGGTGATGGCGGTACTTGCGGCGGCGAGCACGGCCAGTGCTCGGGGTAGCCGAAGTCGGTGACGCATCGTCACTCCTTGTGGGGGGTGGGGGGTTCGCCTCACGTACGTGCTGTGGAGGCGTCGCCTGGCACGGTGTCATGAACGCCCCATCCCAATCAATAGGGTGTGACATATCACTTTGAAATTGCAGTCGGCCCTTCGGATGCGGAGCGACAGCGGCCGCGGCACCCCGGGCCGGGCAACCGCCGGTGTCAGTACCGCGCGTCATACTCGTGCCGCGGCGCCGCCCGGGCACCGCGGCACGAGGAGAATGACATGGCTGAGGTGCTGGTCTTCCACCACGGACACGGATTGACCGCCGGCGTCCGCGAGTTCGCCGAGCGGCTTCGACGGGCCGGGCACCGCGTCCACGTTCCGGACCTGTTCGAGGAGCGCGTGTTCAGCCGGCTCGACGAGGGCATCGACTACGCCGAGAGCATCGGGTTCGGCACGGTCGTCGAGCGCGGGACGGCCGCCGCCGAGGAGCTGCCCGCGGAGCTCGTCTACCTCGGGTTCTCGCTCGGCGTGCTGCCGGCGCAGAAGCTGGCCCAGACCCGCCCCGGCGCCAAGGGCGCGCTGCTGCTGGAGGCGTGCCTTCCGGTTTCGGAGTTCGGCGGTGCCTGGCCCCAGGGCGTCCCCGTCCAGGTCCACGGCATGGACGGGGATCCGTTCTTCGCCGGGGAAGGCGATGTGGACGCGGCCCGCGCGCTCGTCGGGACGGCACCGGCTGCCGAGCTGTTCCTCTATCCCGGAGACAGGCACCTGTTCACCGACAGCAGTCTGCCCTCGCACGACGAGCACGCGGCGGCGCAGGCAACCCGTCGGGTGCTCGACTTCCTCGCCCGCATCAGGTAGCCCAGCAGGCCTCAAGGGTGGCCGACCAGCGGGTTGGGGACGGGGACGTAGCAGGGTTCGGTACCGTCCGCGTCGATCCAGCGGGACAGCAGGTTGGCCTTGCACGGGACCGTTGCCGCGGCGAGCAAGTTCTCGGCCGCCGGGAGGCCGAGCTCCTTGTCGCAGCGTTGGACCGCCTGCCGCGCCAGCGACCACAGGGCCTCCGCGGCGGCGGGGAAGCGCTGGGTGAGGGCGTCGGCGATCCCGGTCAGGTTGTTGACGACGAGACAGTAGGTCAGGCGCTGCCAGGCGGCCTCCCGGGGCGTCGCGGGGATCGCCCTGGCGCCTTCGGCGTCGCGGAAGAGGGCCTGCACGGGCAGACCGTCCGGGCCGACGGCGATCAGCGTGTTCTGGAGGTGGCACTCCACGGCGATGCCGTGCCGGGCGTAGGCCTCCAGCACGGGCGGGACCACGCGGTCCAGGTAGGCCGACCACCACAGCAGCGGGTCGGTGAGGCGGTCGAGCGGATCGCCGTCGAAGCCCTCGGTGAGGGCCGCGGCCAGCAGTGCGGTGGCGCCCGGGAGCAGGTGCTCGTCCAGGCCGTCGCGGACCAGGACGGGGAAGGTCTCCTCCAGGCCGCGAACCGTGCGGTACCCGCGTTCGCTCAGCCACGCCGCGGGGTCGCCCATGGCCCGGAAGGCCGCGGTGACCAGCGGGTCGGTGCGGCGCACGTGGCGCAGCTCGTGCCGGCGGATCCGCCGGACGTCGTTGGTGATCTGCACCTCCAGGCTGAACTTCAGGAACAAGTCCCCGGACGCCCCGGGGCGTTCGGCGCCGCCGGGGACGTGGACCGTGCGCACCGAGGCGGTGGCCCGGGCGTCCCAGGGCGTGTGGCCCAGGTGGACGAGGCGGCCCTCGGTGAAGGCGGCGCGCACCGCCGGCAGGTGGCGGGTGAGGTCGAACTGCCAGGGATGGACGGGGAGCAGCCGGTACCCGTCGGGTGCCCGGCCCAGGGTGTCCACGGCGCGGGTGTCGCCGTCGTCGACCGCCGCGTCCTCGCGCACGCCCAGCAGGACGAGCGGGAAGCGGGCGTGCGTCTCCGGTGCGTAGCGCAGCCAGGAACCGGGCGGGCCACCGCCGCTGCGGGCCTTGGGGGCCGGGTGGTAGGGGTGGCCCATGACCAGGGCCTGCTCGGAGCGCAGCCACACGCTGTCCGGCGGGACGGTCCGGGAGCGGGCGGCGAGGAGGGCCTCGACGACCTCACGGCCGGCGGTCATCTCGGCGGCCAGGGCGGCGTTGGAGTGTCCGGTGACGGCACGCATCTCCTGGGCGGCGAGGTCGATCAGGCCACTGTGACGCACGGGTTGCCAGGTCGTGCCGGTCCAGAGCTCGGGTGCGCCGGAGCGGTGGCCGGTGCGCACGCGCAGCAGCCGGCCGGTGGCGCGCAGGCGGTGGACCGCGCGACCGGCCGCGGGTTCCGAGGCCGGTTCCGAGGCCGGCAGGGCGGCTTCCCTGAGCAGACAGTTGAGCAAGGGCGCCATGGCCAGGGCATCGGCTTCGCGGGCGAAAGTATTCATCGAGGAGCAGTATGTGTGGCGGTCGTCCGCCCGCGGTAGAACAACGGGGTGTGCGACACATCCGCCGAACGCGAGCTTGCCGAGGAACTGGAAAGCGTTCGACCGGAATTGACGTCCGCCTACCTCGCCGCCCTGCCCGGGGCCCGGGCTACGGTGCTGGCCCGGCTGTGGCGCGGGCTGGTCCATGAACCGCTGCCGTGGATCGCGGCCCGTACTCGCGGAAGTGCCGGGATCTCGATCCGACTCGCCGACGGGCGACGGCTGCACGGTCCGCCGTCGGATCCGTGGGCAACGGGGACTGCGGTCGCCGTCGTGGAGCTGGACGGCGTCCCGTACGACCATCCGGCCCGGCTGATGGCGGCGCTGCCCGTACCCGGCGGCGCCCCGTTCGCCGCCGAACTCGACCACAGCGTCGCCTCCTTGGCGCTCTCCCGGACGGCTCCTCCCGCGGCCGGGCCGCCGTCGGAGCCCTGGGAGTGGGAGCAGCGGTCACCGGACGGCCACCCGTACCACCCCACCTGCCGCTCCCGGCCCGGCTTCTCGGCCGCCGAGCAGCTGGCCTACGCCCCCGAACACCGGCCGGTGGTCGGTCTGCGGCTCGCGCCCGTGACGGGGGCGATCGTGCGGGGACCGTGGCCCTCCCAGTGGCGGGACGGGGACACCGTGCTGCTCCCGGTGCACCCCTGGCAGGCCGAGCACGTCCTCGCCGGCCGGCCGGTGCTGTCCGGCCCGCCAGCCCATCCGTTGCTGTCCCTGCGGACGCTCGCCCTCGACCGCCGGATCCATGTGAAGACCGCGTTGAGCGCCCGGCTCACCTCCCAGGTGCGGGACATCTCGGCCTATTCGGTGGACCACGCGCTGGCCACCTCCGAACTGGCAACCCGGGTCGCGGACCGGCTGGACGGCCGACTGCACGTCACCCGGACACTGGCCGCCGCCGGGGCGGGCACGCCGGAACTGGCGGCGGTCCTGCGCGAATCACCGTACGTCCACGCCGGGACGGACGAACAGGTGATCCCCGTGGCCGAGCTGTCCGGGCACCTCGCCTCCCTCAGCCCGCGCGAACGACGGGCGCGCGTCACCGACTTCGCGCGGTTGGCCCTCGGCGTCTGCCTGGACCTGCTCGACCTGGGGGTGGCCCTGGAAGCGCACGGGCAGAACCTCCTCGCGGTGGTCGACCTGGAGCTGCGGACCCGGAGACTCGTCTACCGGGACCTCGCCGACATCCGGGTCAGCCCCGCCCGGCTGGTCCGCCACGGCTTCCCCGCACCCCCGATCACCGGCCGGCTCCTCGAGGACGACCCCACCGTCCTGCGCCGCAAGGTCCTCAGCTGTCTGATCACGGGCGCACTGGGCCCCCTCGCCGGGAACGCCGCGGAACTGGGCGACCTGCTCGACGCCGCCACCCGCGACCTCCCCCCGGCCCCCGACCTGCTGGCACTGCGGACGGAGCAACTGCCGGTCAAGGCACTGACGATGATGCGGCTCTCGCCGGCGGGCGACCACTGGGCGCTGCTGCCCAACCCCGTCACCACTCGATTCGCCGGTTCGTCAGCAGGTGCCGCGGAAAGGTGAACAGTTGTCCCAGCCCTCCCCCATCGAAGCACCCACGGCGTGGAACGGCCACGAACTCAGCGAGGCGGACTGGCTGATCCCGCTGCCACCCGCCTGCTCACGTGCGCTGGGCGGACGGCGGGAGCACGCGGCACCGGCACTGGCCGAGCTGGCCACGCGGGTCACCCAGCGGGTGCGGAACGGCCGCGGGTTCGTCGTCCTCCGAGGCCTCCCGGTGGACGGTCGCACCGACCAGGAGTGCGCCGCGATGTGTCGCCGGCTCGCCGCCTCGCTGGGCACCCCGAGGCCGGCGGACCCCGGTGGCCTCATCACCGTGGTCGACAACGCCGGACTGGGCAAGACCAACCTCGCCCTCACCCCGCACACCGACCGGACGCCGGCACCCCATCCGCCGAAACTGCTCGGGCTGCTGGCCGTACGGCCGGCGGCACAGGGCGGAGAGACCCTCCTGGCCAGCGGCCACACCGTGCACAACCGGCTGCTCACCGAGGATCCCTGGGCCCTGCCCCGCCTCCACCGGGACTTCCACTTCGGCCGGGGGGCCGGCTTCGACCGGCTCCGGCCCGTCTTCCAGCGGGACGGCGCCGAGCTGCGCGTGCACTACAACAGGCGCGGGATCGAACGCGCCCAGCACGAAGCCGGCGTGCCCCTGACCTCCGAGGAGCGGACGGCCCTCGACGCCGTCGACCGGATCCTGTCCGACCCGCGCACCCTCCTTCGCATCCCCCTGCGGCCGGGAGACCTCCTCTGGCTGGACAACACCGTCGTGCTGCACGGCCGCACCGCCTTCACCGACCCACCCGACCCGTCCGCCCACCGCTGCCTGGTCCGGGTCTGGGCGGACTGAGAAGTGCCGTGGCCCCGGCCCGAGTTCGGAGGCCGCCGGACCGCCACGGCACCGGTGTCACGCCTGTTGCCCCGCCCGCGGTTCGGTGGCGATCCGACCCCGGCCGAACCAGCGCGCGAGGTTCTCCCGCAGCTCCTCCGCGGCTGCGTCCCCCGGTGTCGACGGGGCGCCGATCCACGCCGCGTGCCCGTCCGGGCGGACGAGGACCGCGTGGGCGCGCTCCAGGGCGTGCGGGTGGGTACGGGCGGTGGTGACCCGGTCCGCCCATGGACGGGCGGCGGCGGAGAGGGCGTGCGAGCTCGCCGAGCCGTCGAGCAGCAGTGCGCCGCCGGGCGACCGGGTCAGCAGCGCCGTGAGGCTGTCCTCGCCGTCCTGCCCCAGCGGGACGTCCGGCACCATCCGTCCCGCCCACGGGTGTCCGGGGTCTCCGGAGGCGGGGTAGCGGGTGCCGACCGCGGTGATCGCCTCGGCCAGCGGCCCGGCCGTGTCAGCGGACCCGGCCAGCTCGGCGAGCAGGTCGCGGACGGGGGCCAGGTGGTCCTCGTCCCCGTTCGCCTGGGCGAGCACCGCCTGCGCGCGGGTGTTGCGGAGCAGGCGTTCGCCGGCCGCGTGGCGCTCGTCGTGGTAGGTGTCGAGCAGCGTGGCGGCCGCCTGCCCGCGCGTCACCAGGGCCAGCTTCCAGCCCAGGTTGACGGCGTCGTCGATCGCCGCGTTGACGCCGATGGCGCCCGCCGGGGGGTGGATGTGCGCGGCGTCGCCGGCGAGTAGCACCCGGCCGGTCCGGAACCGCTCGGCGAGCCGCGCCGCGTCCCCGAACCGGGTCAGCCACAGCGCCTCGGCGATCTCGGCCCGGTGTCCCAGCGCGGCGTCGACCGCGCGTTGGAAGGAATCGAGCGGCACCGGCTCGTGCGGGTCCGCGGGCGGTGCGGGATCGGCGGTGATGAGACGGACGTAGCCGGGGCGCGGGATCGCGAACACCGAGCGGCCGTCGGGTCCGGTGTTGGGGCCGAACGAGACGGCCGACGGGTCGGCGAGGGTCACGTCCCCGAGCAGGGTGAACTTGCGTGCGGGTGTCCCGGGGAAGCCGATCCCGGCCGCCTTGCGCACCGTGCTGCGGCCCCCGTCGCAGCCGACCAGCCATCGGCAGCGCACGGTCGACGGGCCGTCCACGCCGTCCACCTCGACCGTCACGCCGTCGTCGTCCTGTCGCAGCCCGGTGAGGCGCCGGCCGCGGACCAGGCGCGCGCCCGACCCCACGGCCCACTCGGCGAGCAGCTCCTCCACGCGGGTCTGGGGGATGCCGAGGGCGTAGGGGTGCTTCGTGCGCATGGCGGCGAGGTCGAGGCGGGAGGGGCCGACGAAGATCGTCGTCGGGACGGTCGGCCCCTCGGCGAGGAAGCGGGCGGCGAGGCCCCGGCGGTCGAGCAGCTCCAGGCTCCGGGCGTTGAGGTTGAACCCGCGGCAGAAGCCGGGCGGTTCGGGCTCCCGCTCCAGGACCAGCGCCCGCACCCCCGCGCGCGCCAGCTCCCCGGCGAGCGTCAGCCCGGCCGGCCCGGCTCCGGCGATCAGGACGTCGACGACCTCGTCCTTCGACGCGCCGTCACTCATCGTCCGCCCCCTTCCGGCCAGGTCAGCGTCCCGCGCTCGATCTCGTCGGCGGTGCGCTCCACCCAGGCCAGCTCGGCCTGTGCCATGGCGGCGGCGTACTCGGCCTCGATGACGAACAGGCGCGGCGCGTTGTGCTCCTCGCGGGCCGCGCGGTAGCCCTCGGCGTCCTGCGCGATCCGCTCCCGCAGCGCGGCGGCCCGCTCGCGCAACGCCGCCGCGGCGCGGACGCGGCCCAGCGCGCCGAGGTATCCGACGGCGGAGAGGAACCGCGGGTACTCGGGTGAGGGCTCGCGGATCAGCTCGTCGAGCCAGTCGGTGAAGCCGTCCCGCCCGGCGGGGGTGTGGCGGTAGACGGTGCGGGCCGGACGGTTGCCGACCTGCTCGGTGCCGTCCGCCTCGATCCACCCGTCCCGCGTGAGCGCGCGGACGGTGTCGTAGAGCGATCCGGTCGTCAGCTTGAACGCTCGGTCCATGCCGCGCTCACGGAGCGCGGCGGCCATGGCGTGGGGGTGCATCGGCTGCTCCAGCAGTAACCCGAGTACGGCGAGGGCGAGGGCGTTGGCGGGGCGTTTCGGGGGCCTCTGGACGGCGGGGGGTTCAGGAGTGGGCACGGGGGCTCCAGTGCGTCGGCTCGGCGATATACTTGGAGTCGATTACTTGGATCCGAGCATATGGTGCCGCGATACCGGGCGCAAGGGTGTGAGCCCTGGGAGCGGGCGCGAGCACCGCACCCGCCCCGGCTCAGCAGGCGCTGGAAGGTGCGCCGACGGTGGGCGGGGTGACACTGGCCATGGCTCGAGCACAGGCAGGATTGGTTGACAACGCCAACCATTGAGCCTACCGTCGAAGGCATTACTTGAGATCTTCAACCATCGAAGATCTCAACTCGTTCTGGAGCACCACCATGACCGCCGCCCTCTTCGTCGTCACCGGAGCCACGCACTGGACTCTCGCCGACGGCACCATCCACCCGACCGGCTACTGGGCCGAGGAGCTCGCCGAGCCGCACCGCGTCTTCCGCGAGGCCGGCTACGAGATCACCATCGCCACCCCCGGCGGTGTCGCGGCCACCGTCGACCGCGGCAGCCTGACCGCTGCGGCCAACGGAGGCCAGGAGCGGGCCGATGACATCGCCCCGTACCTCGACTCCATCCGGGCCTCGCTCACCAGTCCCGCCAGGCTGGAGGACGTCGACCCGGACGCCTACGACCTGGTCTTCTACCCCGGCGGCCACGGCCCCATGGAGGACCTCGCGGTCAACGAGGCGTCCGGCCGGATCCTCACCCACACCCTCGACTCGGGCCGGCCGCTCGGCGTGGTCTGCCACGCACCGGCCGCGCTGCTCGCCGCGCGCCGCGCGGACGGCAGCTGGCCCTTCGCCGGCTACCGCATGACCGCGTTCACCAACGCGGAGGAGACCGCGGCCGGCCTGGCCGACCGCGCCGAGTGGCTGGTCCAGGACCGTCTGGTCGAGCTGGGCGCCGACTTCGCCGAGGCCGCTCCCTTCACCCCGCACACCGTCGTCGACCGCAACCTGTACACCGGGCAGAATCCGGCCTCCTCCGCGGCGCTCGCCCACCGGCTGGTCGAGGCCCTCGCCACCGACGCCGGCACCGTCGTGAAGCGGCTGCGCGCCACGTTCCGGTCCGGGCGCACCAAGCCGCTCAACTGGCGCCTCGGCCAGCTGCGGGCCTTGCGCTCGCTGCTCACCGAGCAGTCGGAGGCTCTCCTGGCCGCCCTCAACGCCGACCTGGGCAAGGGCGCCGCCGAGGCGTACCGCACCGAGGTGGCCTTCACCGTCAACGAGCTCGATCACACGGTGAAGCACCTGGAGGAGTGGCTGCACCCGAAGCCGGCCGCCGTTCCCGACGCCTTCCTTCCGGCCGAGGCCCGGGTGGTCCGCGACCCGCTCGGCGTGGTGCTGATCATCGCCCCGTGGAACTACCCGCTGCAGCTGGCCCTCGCCCCGCTCGTGGGCGCCCTGGCGGCCGGCAACACCGCGGTGGTCAAGCCCAGCGAG
The DNA here is from genome assembly GCF_027627435.1 of Kitasatospora cathayae. Lineage (GTDB taxonomy): Bacteria > Actinomycetota > Actinomycetes > Streptomycetales > Streptomycetaceae > Kitasatospora > Kitasatospora cathayae. The sequence goes on from NZ_CP115450.1 coordinate 547,026, forward strand.
CTGGCCCCGGCGACCTCGGCGGCCATCGCCCGTCTGCTGCCCCGCTACCTCGACCCGCAGGCCGTCGCCGTCGTGGAGGGCGCCGTCCCGGAGACCACCGCACTGCTGGAGCAGCGCTTCGACCACATCTTCTACACCGGCAACGGCACGGTCGGGCGCATCGTCATGGCGGCCGCGGCCAAGCACCTCACCCCCGTCACCCTCGAACTCGGCGGCAAGAGCCCCGTCGTGGTCGAGCCCGGTGTCGACCTGTCCGTGACCGCGCAGCGGATCGCCCGCGGCAAGTTCCTCAACGCCGGCCAGACCTGCGTCGCCCCCGACTACGTACTGGCCATCGGCGACACCGCCGCCGCACTCGAGGCCGAACTGGCCGCCGCCGTCCGAGCGACCTACGGCGACGACCCGGCCGGTGACCCCGAGTACGGGCGGATCGTCAACGAGCGCCACTTCGACCGTCTCACCGCTCTGCTCGCCGAGGGACGCGTCGTCACCGGCGGCGACCACGACCGCGCCACCCGCTACCTCGCACCCACCGTGCTCGCCGACGTCTCGCCCGCGGTTCCCGTGATGCGGGAGGAGATCTTCGGACCGATCCTGCCGATCATCACCGTGCCCGACCTCGACGCGGCGATCGCCTTCATCAACGAGCGCGACAAGCCGCTCGCGCTGTATGCCTTCACCGAATCCGACCGCACCAAGCAGCGGCTGGCCGCGGAGACTTCGTCCGGTGCGCTCGTCTTCGGCCTGCCCGTGTCGCACCTGGCGGTCCCCGAGCTGCCGTTCGGCGGCGTCGGCGAGAGTGGCATGGGCCGCTACCACGGCGAGTACTCCATCGACACGTTCAGCCACTCCAAGGCGATCCTCGACAAGCCGCTCGGCTGAAACCGCAGCGGCACTCTCGGACACCGTCGGAACCGTCGGGCTTCCGAGTGACGACTGTGATCAGCGCGTCCGACCGCCTCTGGTGCGCCGGATCCCTGGAGGCCAACTACCTGGAGGTGGGCCCGAGTCCGCCGCGCCCGACCGAGGCCGCTCCGCAGGCCGGCCCGGGCGCGGTGCCCGGGCCGGCGGCTGGGGCGGGCTACCAGCGGCCGCGCGGCGGCGTCGGGTTGAGCTTGGCGGCGAGTGCCGAGAGGAAGGTCGGGAGCTTGTCGACCATGGCCTTGGGGACCGGGGTGGTCTGGACGGTGTCGCGCCGCACGTCCTGGACGACGAGCGTGTAGGTGCCGTTCTCCTCGACGAGTTCGGCGGCGTAGAGCAGGGTTGCGGTTGAGGTTTCCATCGCGGGTCCTAGGCTTGGGTGTCGTTGAGCCAGGCGTTCCACGCCTTGGTGGCCCGCTGCTCGTCGGCGTCCTCGGCGAACAGGTGGTGGCCCAGCCAGATCGGCACGTTCCAGGTGCTGCCGTTGAAGAACCGGTAGAGCGCGTCCGGGCCGCGCAGGCCGACGAAGTCGGCGCTGAGCCAGTCCACGACCACCTCCCGCGAGCCGCCGTCCGTACCGGGGAGGTCGAGCGTCAGCCGATCGCCGACGGCCACGTCCGCGGGGAGGCCGAGGCGGCGGCGCAGGGCGGCGAAGTCGGCCGGGTCGGCGGTGGGTTCGGGGCGCTGGGCCCTGACGTAGACGGCGGGGCGGCCGGCGAAGTGCCGGAGGTACTCGGCGAGGGCGTGCTGGTAGAAGTCGACGTGCTTCTCGGCCGCGTCCGACTTGGCGTCCCACCGCCAGGCGTCGTCGACGACGCCGGTGTGCACCCAGTGGATCCCCATCCGCAGGTGGCTCGTGCCGCCGTCGACCCGCTCGATCTGATAGCTGAGCGTGTTGGAGAACCCGCCGTCCTGGGTCGCCCGCACGGCGAAGTGGTGCGGCGGTTCCCACGCCACGACGGTGGAGTCGCCCCGGGTGGCCCTTCCGCCGACGCGCGGCTCGACCTCCATCGGGTACAGCCAGCCGAGGTTGCCGGCGCCGGTGGCGACCGCGGCCCAGACCTGCTCGGGCGTGGCCGGCAGGTCCTGTTCCCGGCGGACCTCGAACTCTCGGGTCATGATCAGTTCTCCTTCGTCATCGTTCAGTTGTGAGGTAGGTGACCGGGAGGGCGCTCAGCCGGCGTTGCAACGGGTTGGGCTGCCAGTCGAGCGCCGCCTCGTCGGCCAGCCGCAGCTGCGGCAGCCGACGGACCAGTGTGCCGATCGCCACCTCGGCCTGGAGCTTGGCCAGCGGGCCGCCGAGGCAGAAGTGCGGGCCGTGACCGAAGCTCAGGTGCCGGTTGTCGAGGCGGGTCAGGTCGAGCCGGTCCGGGTCCTCGAAGCGCTCGGGGTCGCGGTTGGTCGCGGCGAGGAACAGGTACGCCAGCTCGCCCTCCCGCAGCGTCCGCCCGCCGATCTCCAGGTCCTCCGCGACGACCCGGACGATCGCCTGGGTCACCGTGTCGTAGCGGGCGAGTTCCTCGACGGCGCCCCGGATCAGCCCCGGGTCCGCGCGCAGCCGGGCCAGCTGGTCGGGGTGGCGCAGCAGGGCGAGCACGCCGTTGCCGATCAGGTGGGTGGTGGTCTCGTCGCCGGCGGTGATCAGGACGAAGCAGGTGGACAGCAGTTCGGAGTCGGTGAGCCGGTCGTCCTGCGCCTGGGTGGCGACCAGGGCACTGATCAGGTCGTCGCCAGGGTCGGTCCGGCGCCGGCGGACGAGCCGGGCGAGGTACTCCTCGTACTGCCCGATCGCCTCCTCGGACTTGTCGATGTCCTCGCTCAGCCGGCCGAAGCGGCGGAACCAGGTCTCGACCTGCGGGAGGTCCTCCGGCGGGATGCCGAAGAGCTCGCAGACCACGGACATCGGCAGCGGGGCGGCGACCGCCTCGATCAGGTCCATGGCCGGGCCGGCCTGGACGGCCCGGTCGACCAGCTGGTCGACGATCCGTTGGATGCCGCCGCGCAGGGCTTCGACCCGCCGGGCGGTGAAGGCGCGGTTGGCCAGCCTGCGCAGCCGGCCGTGATCCGGCGGGTCGGTGTTGGTCATCACCCGGCCGAGCCGGTCGGTGAGGCGGCTGAAGGCCTTCAGGTCTCCGCCGAGCGCGGCGTAGGCGTGGGTCATCCGGTCGCGGTCGTTGGAGAGCCTCAGGTCGCCGAGGGCGGCCTCGACGTCGGCGTAGCGGGTGAGGTACCAGATGCCCTGGGCGCTGCGGTGGACCGGGTCCTCGCGGCGCATCCGGGCGTAGAACGGGTACGGATCCCGCCGGGCCTCGGGGGTGAGCAGGTCCGCGGCGAGGTCGTGGGGCGGGGCGAGGCCCGCGGTGGAGCGGGCCTCGTCCGTGGTGTCGGTGAAGGTCACGTCGGCTACCGCTGGGCGTCCATGGCCTCGGCGAGGCTCCTGGGCCGCATGTCGGTCCAGGACTGCTCGACGTGCTCCAGGCAGGCGGCGTGGGTGTCGGGGCCGTGGGCGACGGTCCAGCCGTCGGGGACGTCCGCGAACTGCGGCCACAGCGAGTGCTGGTTCTCGTCGTTGACGAGCACGAGGAAGGTGCCGTCCTGGTCGTCGAAGGGGTTGGTCATGGGTCAGTCCTCCTGGTGGGAAAGGGTGGTGCCACCGGTGTCACGGGTGTCGCCGGTGGCCTCGGCGAGCCTGGCGGCCAGGATCGGGCCGATCTGGGCCAGCGAGCCGGCCTGGGTCATCCGGTCGTGCCGGGTGGTGACCTGGTGCGATTCGATCCGGCCGGCGACGTAGGGGCGCCAGGTCTCGGGTCCGGCGTTGTCCTCGGCCCGGTCGATGGTGGAGTTGAACAGCAGCAGGTCCCCGTCGTACCTGCCGGGGACGAAGTCGACCGCCAGCTTGGCGTTGTTGATCATGATCTGGACGATCACCTCGACCTGCCGCTCGTTCAGGCCGGCCAGCGCGCTGCCCCGCCGGTTCAGCACCTCGGCGACCTCGGCGTAGGTGATCTCCCGGTCGCCCAGTTCGTCCGGGTCGACGTCGAGCACCCCGACGAGCACGTCCCGCACGGTGGGCACCGGAGCCACCTCGAACTGCACGTCCTTCACCGGGTAGGCGTCGAGGACCGCCAGTAGCGCGGTCCGCTCGCCGCGCGCCTGCAGCTCGCAGGCCAGCGCGTGGGCGATCAACCCGCCGGCGGACCAGCCGAGCAGCAGGTACGGGCCCTCCGGCTGGATCTTCTGGACGTGGTCGGCGTAGTCGGCCGCCATCTCCTCGACGGACGTCGGCAGCGGTTCGGGCCGGCCGAGTCCGCGCGCCTGGATCGCGTACACCGGGTGCTCGCGGCCGACGTGGTTCAGCAGCCCGCTGTACGACCAGCTGATGCCGCCGCCGGGGTGGACGCAGAACAGCGGTGTGCCGGTCCCGGTCGAACGCAGCGGCAGCACCACGTCCAGCGCGTCGTCGGGGTCGTCCATGGCCAGGCGTTCGGTGAGCCCGGCCACGGTCGGTGCCTCGAACAGCATCCGCAGTCCCAGCTCCAGGCCGAGGGTCTCGCGGACCCGGGAGGCCAGCCGGGCGGCCAGCAGCGAATGCCCGCCCAGGTCGAAGAAGTCGTCGTCGATGCTCACCTGCTCCCGGCCGAGGACCTCGGCGAACAGGCCGCACAGCAGCTGTTCCTGCGGTGTCCGGGGGCCGCGCCCGGCGTCCGACGCGCCGTACTCGGGGGCGGGCAGGGCGGCCCGGTCGAGCTTGCCGTTGGCGGTCAGCGGCAGCGCGTCCACGGTGACGAACGCCGCCGGCACCATGTAGTCGGGCAGTTCGCGGCGCAGCCGGCCGGACAGCTCGGCCGTCTCGGGCGCACCCTCGGGGGCGGGCACCAGGTAGGCGACCAGCCGCTTGTCGCCCGGGCGGTCCTCGCGGGCGACCACGGCCGCCTGGGCGACGCCCGGGCAGCCCGCCAGGACCGCCTCGATCTCTCCGGGCTCGATCCGCAGGCCGCGCAGCTTGACCTGGTGGTCGGCGCGTCCGGCGAACTCCAGCGTGCCGTCGGGCCGCCACCAGGCCAGGTCGCCGGTGCGGTACATCCGGCTCCCGGGCGGCCCGTACGGGTCGGCGGTGAAGCGTTCCGCGGTCAGGCCGGGTCGGCCGAAGTAGCCGCGGGCCACGCCCGTCCCCGCCAGGTACAGCTCGCCGACCAGGCCGGTCGGCACCGGTCGCAGCCGGTCGTCGAGCACGTAGGCGCGCATGTTCGCCATCGGTCCGCCGATCGGGACGGTCGCGGCGTCCTCGGGGAGGGCGCGCACCGGGTGGCAGGTGGCCAGGGTGGTGGCCTCGGTGGGCCCGTAGCCGTTGACCACCTCGATGCCGGGGCAGGCCGCCAGCACCCGGGCGGCGGCGGCCGGGGAGACGATGTCGCCGCCGGTCCACACCTCGCGCACGCCGCCGAGCAGCCCCGGGCGCTCCTCGGCGACCAGTCGGAAGAGTCCGGCGGTCAGCCAGAGCCCGGTCACCCCGTGGGTGGTGATGGTGTGCTGGAGCAGGTCGAGGTCGAGTCGCTCGGGCGGTGCGACCACGATCCGGCCGCCGTTCAGCAGCGGCACCCACAGCTCGTAGGTGGAGAGGTCGAAGGCCGTCGGGGAGTGCATCAGCACCCGCTCGTGTCCGCCGCCGCGCCATTCGGGGGTGAGCGCGTGGCCCACCACGTCGCGGTGGGTGACGGCCACGCCCTTGGGCCGCCCGGTCGAGCCGGAGGTGTACATGATGTACGCCAACTGAGCCGGGTCGCACGGGACTTCGAGGTCGGCCGGGTCAGGCTCGGACTGCAGCAGCGCGGTCAGCACCTCCTGGGTGAGCACCAGCGCGGCCCCGCTCTCCCGCAGGATCAGCTCGATCCGGGAGGAGGGGAAGCGCGAGTCCAGCGGCACGTAGGCGCCGCCCGCCTTGATGATCGCCAGGATCGCCACGACCAGCTCCGCCGAGCGCTCCAGCAGCACCGCGACCGGTGTCTCCGGCCGCACGCCCTGGCGGACCAGGGCCCGGGCGAGCCGGTTGGAGAGCCGGTCCAGCTCCCGGTAGGTCAGTTCGGTGCCGGCCGCCACGACGGCCACCGCCTCCGGGGTGGCCAGCACCTGACGGGCGAACAGCTCCGGCACCGCGGCCTCGGGCAGCTCGGCCGCCGTGTCGTTGAACCCGTACAGCAGCCGGTGGCGTTCCGCGTCGGACATGACGTCGATCCGGCTGATCGGCCGGTCCGGGTCGGCGACCGCCGCCCGCAGCAGCCGGGCCCAGCGGGCGAACAGCAGCTCCACGGTGGCCGGGTCGAACAGGTCGGTGGCGTACTCCACCGCGCCGACCAGGCCGTCGGGGCTGGGGGCACCTCCCGGGCCGCTGGGCCCAGGGGGACCGTCGGGGCGGAACCGCTCGGCCAGGCTGAAGGTCAGGTCGACCCTGGCGGTGCCGGTCGGCGCCTCCAGGTGGCCGGTCTCCAGCCCCGGCAGGGCGAACTCGCCCAGCGGCGCGTTCTGCAGGGCCAGCATGATCTGGAACAGCGGGTGGTGGGCCAGCGACCGCGCCGGGTTGACCACCTCGACCAGGTACTCGAACGGCACGTCCTGGTGGTCGTACGCGGTGAGCGCCTTCTGCCGTACCCGGCCGAGCAGTTCGGCGAAGCCGGGGTCACCGCTCGTGTCGGTGCGCAGCACCAGGGTGTTGACGAAGAAGCCGACGAGCTCGTCCAGCGCCTGGTCGGTCCGGCCGGCGATCGGGCTGCCGATCGGGATGTCGGTACCGGCGCCGAGCCGGGTGAGCAGCGCGGCGAGGCCGGCCTGGAGCACCATGAACATGCTGGCGCCGCGCGCGGCCGCCAGGTCCCGCAGAGCCTGGTGCAGTTCGGCGTCCAGCCGGACCACCACCCGGCCGCCCCGCTGGGAAGCCACCGGCGGCCGCGGCCGGTCGGCGGGCAGCTGGAGCCGCTGCGGCACGCCCGTCAACTCGCCCTTCCAGTAGTCCAGTTGCCGGGCGAACAGGCTGTCCGGGTCAGCGGCGTCGCCGAGCAGGTCGCGCTGCCACCGGGAGTAGTCGGCGTACTGCACCGGAAGCGGGGACCACTGCGGCTCCTCGCCCCGGCGGCGGGCCGCGTAGGCCGTGGCGAGGTCACCGGCGAGCGGGCCCATCGACCAGCCGTCGGCGGCGATGTGGTGCACCACGACCAGCAGCGCGTGCCGATCGGGGGCGAGCGCGTACAGCTCCGCCCGGACCGGCGGCTCCGCGGCCAGGTCGAAGCCGAGTCGGGCCGTCTGCGCGAGCCGTTCGGCCAGCCGGCTCTCGTCGAGCTCGACCACCGGCAGCGCCGGGTGCGCCTGCTCGGCGGTCAGGACGACCTGGTACGGCACGCCGTCCGTCTCGCGGAAGACCGTCCGCAGGCTCTCGTGCCGGCCGATCACGTCCGCCAGCGCGGCGTGCAGGGCCGGGCGGTCGAGTTCGCCGGTCAGGCTGAGTGCGAGCGGCATGTTGTAGGTGGCGCTCGGCCCGTCCATCCGGTGCAGGAACCACAGGCGGCGCTGGGCGAAGGACAGTGGGACGCGTTCGGGTCGCGGCCCGGCGGTGAGCGCGGGCCGCGCCGTTCCGGAGCCGTCCAGGCGGGCCGCCAGTCCGGCCACGGTCGGGGTCTCGAAGAGGGTGCGGACCTCCAGCTCCGCGCCGAGGGTCGCCCGGACCCTGGAGGCCAGCCGGGTCGCCAGCAGCGAGTGCCCGCCCAGGTCGAAGAAGCTGTCCTCGACCCCGACCTGCGCCAGCCCGAGCACCTCGGCGAACAGCTCGGCGAGCAGCTGCTCCTGCGGGGTGCGCGGCGCCCGCCCGATCGCGGCCGAGCCGAGGTCGGGCGCCGGCAGGGCACGGCGGTCGAGCTTGCCGCTGGCCGTCAGCGGCAGCGCCTCCAGCGCGACGAACGCGGACGGGACCAGGTAGTCGGGCAGCCGGCCGCGCAGCCAGTCGCGGAGTTCGCCGATGAGGGCGCCGGTGCCCCGGCTGCCGGTCGGGCGGTTGGTCAGCGAGGACAGCGGCCTGCCGGTGGTCCCGGCCGACCGGTACGCCTCGACCGGGGAGGCCACCACGGCCCGCGGGTCGGCGAGGACGACGTCCACGGTGTCGGACGCGGTGGCCGACCAGGTGACGCCCACCCAGCGGTCGAACTCCCGCCCGAGGGCGTGGAAGTCCTCCGGGTCGGGAAGGTCGGTCTCCTCCGGGGCGTGCGGCCGCTCCAGCAGCTCGGCGAGCGAGCCGCCGTCGCCGTCCTGCACCGCCCGGGCCAGGGCGGCCTCGCGCAGCACCCGGCGGTTCGGCACTCCGGTGATCCGCAGCACCCCGGCGGGCGGCTCGGCGAGCAGCTCGCGCAGCTCGGCCGAGCCCGCGAGCTGTCGCCCCCACTCCAGCTCGACCGTCCGGTCCGGTTCCGCCGGAACGACCGGGGCCTTGTGCAGCGTCACGTCGTAGCGGTAGCGGGTCAGCTCGTTGTGGTGGCGGGCCCGCTTGACCTCGACGGCCACCGCGCCGATGTCCGCGCCGCGCTCCCGCAGGACGGTGAAGAACTCCGGGTCGACCAGGAGTTCCTTCTCCACCCGCACGGCCTGCTCCACCGCGCGGCGCACCGCCGCGAGGTCGGTACCGGCGGTGGCCCGGTGCAGTTGGACGGCCGTGGCCAGCGGGCGCAGCAGCCGCAGGTTCCGCACGTCGCCGATGAACAGCGCGCCACCGGGGGCGAGCAGCCGCATCAGCCTCTCGACCACGTCCGCGAGGTAGTCCGCGGACGGGAAGTACTGCACCACCGAGTTGATCACGATGGTGTCGAACTCCCCGGCCGGCAGCCCGTCGGTGTCGTGCGCCGGGCGGGTCTGCAGGGCGACGCGCCCGGACAGGTCGGGCTGCCGGGCCACCTGGGCGGCCAGCGCGTCGATCGCGGTGGCGGAGAAGTCGGTCGCCCAGTAGCTCTCACAGTGCGGTGCGACCTGGGAGAGCAGCAGACCGGTGCCGACGCCGACCTCGAGCACCCGGCGCGGGCGCAGCGCCAGGATCCGGGCCACGGTGGCGTCCCGCCACTCCCGCATCTGCTCGACCGGGATCGGGCTGGCGTCGTAACTGCTGTTCCAGCCGACGAAGTTCTGGCCGAACGCGGCTTCCTCGGGGGCGATCGGCAGGGCGTCGTAGATGTCCTGCCACTCGCCGACGTGGTCGGCTTCGAGTCCGTCGTCCCGGGCGGTGTCCTGGCGCGGGACGACGTAGCCGATCAGCCGGTCGTCCTGGGCGAGGACGGCGGCCTGCGCGACGGCGGGGTGCTCGGCCAGGGCGGCCTCGACCTCGCCGGGCTCGACCCGGAACCCGCGCACCTTCAGCTGGTCGTCGGCGCGGCCGACGTACTCCAGCTGGCCGTCGGCGCGGAAGCGGACCACGTCACCGGTGCGGTACATCCGGGCACCCGAGGCGTCGAACGGGCAGGCGACGAACCGCCCGGCGGTCAGGCCCGGCCGGTTCAGGTAGCCGCGGGCCAGGCCCGCGCCCGCGACGTAGAGCTCGCCGGGCACGCCGGGCGGCACCGGTCGTAGCCGCTCGTCCAGCACGTACACCCGGGCGTTGACGATCGGCCGGCCGATCGGCGGCACGCCCGAGCCGGGCGCGAGCGGGTCGCTCATGGTCGCGCAGACCGTGGTCTCGGTCGGGCCGTACGCGTTGACCATCCGGCGGCCGGGCGCCCAGCGGGCGACCAGCTCCGGCGGGCAGGCCTCCCCCGCCACGATCAGGTTCGACACCGTCACCGAGTCCTCCGGCAGGGCCGCGATGACGGACGGGGGCACGGTCGCGTGGGTGACCGCGAGGCCCGGGTCGGTCAGCGCGGCGACCGGGTCCGCCGCCGGGGGCAGCACCAGGGTGGCGCCGCGCAGCAGGGCGGTGTAGATCTCCGACACCGAGGCGTCGAAGCTGGGCGAGGCGAACTGGAGCACCCGGCTGTCGGGGTCGATCGCGAAGCCCTCGATCTGCCCGGCGACCAGGCTCGCCACACCACCGTGGGCGACCACGACGCCCTTGGGGCGGCCGGTGGAGCCCGAGGTGTAGATCACGTAGGCCGGGTGCCGGACGTCGAGCGCGACCTCCGGGTCGGTCTCCGGCCAGTCCGAGACCCCGGCCACCATCGCCGGGTCGTCGACCAGCAGCGCCGGACGGGCGTCCGCCAGCATGAAGTCGATCCGCGCCCGCGGGTACGCCGGATCCACCGGCAGGTACGCCGCCCCGGCCTTCAGCACACCCAGGACCGCCACCACCGCCTCCACCGACCGCGGAAGCGCCACCGCCACCAGCTGCTCCGGACCCACCCGGCGGGCGACCAGCGAGTGCGCGAACCGGTTCGCCCGAGCGTTCAGCTGACTGTACGTCAATTCGGTGTCACCGCAGACCAGCGCGACCGCATCCGGCGTCGCCGCCACCTGCGCCGCGAAGGCCTGTGGCACCGGGACGGCGCCCACCTCGCGGTCGGTCGCGTTGCCCCGTTCCAGCAGCCGGTGCCGCTCGTCGGCGTCGAGCAGGTCGATCCCGCCGATCGGCCGCTCCGGGTCGGCGGTGACGGCCTCCAGCAGGAGCGTCCAGCGCCGGATCAGGGCGGCGACGGTCGGGCGGTCGAACAGGTCGGTGGCGTACTCGACCGCGCCGACGATCCCGGCCGGGCTCCCGTCCGGACCGAACTGCTCGACCAGGCTGAGGCCGAGGTCGAACTTGGCGGTTCCGGTGGCCACCGCGTAGGTCGCCACCTCCAGCCCGGGCAGCGAGAACCGGCCCATCGGCGCGTTCTGCACGGCCAGGATGGTCTGGAACAAGGGGTGGTGGGACAGCGACCGGGACGGGTTCAGCACCTCCACCAGGTGCTCGAACGGCACGTCCTGGTGCGCGTACGCCGACAGCGCCGTCTCCCGCACCCGGCCCAACAGCTCCGCGAAGCTCGGATCGCCACTGGTGTCGGTGCGCAGCACCAGCGTGTTCACGAAGAACCCGACCAGCTCGTCCAACGCCTCGTCAGTACGGCCGGCGATCGGGCTGCCGATCGGGATGTCCGTCCCCGCACCCAGCCGGGTGTACAGCGCCGCCAACGCCGCCTGCAGCACCATGAACAGACTCGCCCCCGAGCGCCGCGCCAACTCCGCCAGGGCGGCGTGCAGTTCGGGGCCCAGCTCCAGGCCGAGGTGGTCCCCGTGCCAGCCGGCGACGGCCGGGCGCGGGCGGTCGACGGGCAGCTGGAGCAGCTCCGGCAGGTCGGACAGCTGCCGCTGCCAGTAGTCGAGCTGCTCGGCGAAGCGGCTCTGCGGGTCGGCGGCGTCGCCGAGCAGCTCGCGCTGCCACAGCGTGTAGTCGGCGTACTGCACCGGCAGGGCCGGCCGGCTCGCCGCCCGGCCCTCGCAGCGGGCGGCGTACGCCTCGGCCAGGTCGCGGGCCAGCGGGCCGGTGGACCAGCCGTCACCGGCGATGTGGTGCATCACCAGCAGCAGCACGTGCTCGTCCGGTGCGAGCGCGAACAGCTCGGCCCGCAGCGGGGGTTCCGCGGCCAGGTCGAACGGCTGCCGGGCGAACTCGGCGAGCCGCTCGGGCAGTTCACTCGAGGACACCTCGGTCAGCCGCGCCCGGGGTCGGGCCTCGGCCGGGTCCAGCACGCGCTGGCACGGGACGCCGTCGGCCTCGGGGAAGACCGTGCGCAGGCTCTCGTGCCGGGCCACCACGTCGGCCAGCGCCTCGTCGAGTGCCGCCCGGTCGAGCGTTCCGGTCAGCTGGAGCGCCAGCGGGATGTGGTAGGTGGCGGCGCTGCCGTCCATTCGGTGCAGGAACCAGAGCCGGCGCTGGGCGAAGGAGAGCGGCACCGCCTCCGGCCGCTCGTGCGCGGTCAGCGCCGGGCGGGCGCGGCCCGCCCCGGCCAGTGCCTCGACCAGGCCCGCCACGGTGGGCGCCTGGAACAGCGCGCGCAGTCCCAGCTCCACGCCGAGCACCGAGCGCACCCGCGCGGTCAGCCGGGTGGCGAGCAGGGAGTGCCCGCCCAGGTCGAAGAAGTCGTCGTCGACCCCGACCTGCGGTACGCCGAGCACCTCGGCGAACAGCCCGCACAGGATCTGCTCCTGCGGGGTGCGCGGCGCCCGGCTCGTCGCCGTGGCCACTGCCTCGGGCGCGGGCAGGGCGGCGCGGTCCAGCTTGCCGTTGGGCGTCAGCGGCAGCGCGTCCAGCAGCACGAACGCGGACGGCACCAGGTAGTCCGGCAGCCGCTCGCGCAGGTGCGCCGCCAGCTCCGCCGGGCGGACGGCCGCGTCGGGGCGGGTCGCGGCGTAGCCGATCAGCCGGTCGTCCCGGGCGAGCACGGCGGCCCGGGCGACGGCGGGGTGCTCGGCCAACGCGGCCTCGACCTCACCGAGTTCGACCCGGAAGCCGCGCACCTTCACCTGGTCGTCCGCGCGGGCGACGTACTCCAGCTCGCCGTCGGTACGGCGGCGCACCACGTCGCCCGTGCGGTACATCCGCGCTCCCGCCGGGCCGAACGGGCAGGCCACGAACCGCCCGGCGGTCAGGCCCGGCCGGTTCAGGTAGCCGCGCGCCAGACCGGGGCCGGCGACGTACAGCTCCCCCGCCACGCCCGGCGGCACGAGGCGCAGCCGCTCGTCGAGGACGTACGCCCGGAAGCCCGCGACCGGCCGGCCGATCGGCGGCACGCCGGAGCCGGCCGTGAGCGGGGCGCTCATCGTCGCGCACACCGTGGTCTCGGTCGGACCGTAGGCGTTGATCATCCGTCGGCCCGGCGCCCACCGGGCCACCAGCTCCGGCGGGCAGGCCTCCCCCGCCACCACCAGGGTGGTGGCCGTGAGGTCGGCGCTCTCCAGCGCGGACAGGGCCGAGGGCGGCAGAGTGACATGGCTGACGTCCAACCGGCGGTCCGTCAGCGCCTCCAGCGGCGCCTCGGCGGGGGCCAGCACGAGGGCGGCGCCGGTGAGCAGGGCGCTGCAGAGCTCCCAGAAGGACGCGTCGAAGCTGGGCGAGGCGAACTGGAGCACCCGGCTGCCCCGCGCCACGCCGAGCCGCTCGACCTGCTCCGCCACGAGGCCCGACACCCCGCTGTGGCTCACCACGACGCCCTTGGGGCGGCCGGTGGAGCCCGAGGTGTAGATCACGTAGGCCGGGTGCCGGACGTCGAGCGCGACCTCCGGGTCGGTCTCCGGCCAGTCCGAGACCCCGGCCACCATCGCCGGGTCGTCGACCAGCAGCGCCGGACGGGCGTCCGCCAGCATGAAGTCGATCCGCGCCCGCGGGTACGCCGGATCCACCGGCAGGTACGCCGCCCCGGCCTTCAGCACACCCAGGACCGCCACCACCGCCTCCACCGACCGCGGCAGCGCCACCGCCACCAGCTGCTCCGGACCCACCCGGCGGGCGACCAGCGAGTGCGCGAACCGGTTCGCCCGAGCGTTCAGCTGACGGTACGTCAATTCCGTGTCACCGCAGACCAGCGCGACCGAATTTGGCGCCGCCGCCACCTGCGCCGCGAACAGCTCCGGCAGGCTCACCGCGGCCGCCGGGCCCTCGACGGCGGGCAGCAGCTCGCAGCGTTCCTCGGCCGACAGCAGATCGATCCCGCCGATCGGCAGGTCCGGGGCGGCGGCGACCGCGGCCAGCAGCCTGGTCCACCGGGCGACCAGGGCCTCGACGGTCGGGCGGTCGAACAGGTCGGTGCTGTACTCGACCGCGCCGCTGAGCCCGGCCGGCGCGCCGTCCGGCCCGTGCTCCTCCGCGATGCCGAAGGTCAGGTCGAGCCGCGCCGTCCCGGTGGGCAGGGCGATCCCGGAGACTCGCAGGCCGGGAAGGTCGAAGTCGCCACCCGGCGCGTTCTGCACCACCAGCCCGGTCTGGACCAGCGGGTGGTGGGACAGCGACCGGGACGGGTTCAGCACCTCCACCAGGTGCTCGAACGGCACGTCCTGGTGCGCGTACGCCGACAGCGCCGTCTCCCGCACCCGGCCCAACAGCTCCGCGAAGCTCGGATCGCCACTGGTGTCGGTGCGCAGCACCAGCGTGTTCACGAAGAACCCGACCAGCTCGTCCAACGCCTCGTCAGTACGGCCGGCGATCGGGCTGCCGATCGGGATGTCCGTCCCCGCACCCAGCCGGGTGTACAGCGCCGCCAACGCCGCCTGCAGCACCATGAACAGACTCGCCCCCGAGCGCCGCGCCAACTCCGCCAGGGCGGCGTGCAGTTCGGTGTCGATCCGGAGCTCCAGCAGGTCGCCACCGTACGACACGGCGGCCGGGCGGGGCCGGTCGGCGGGCAGCTGCAGCTGCTCCGGCAGCCCCGCCAACGCCTCGGTCCAGTAGGCGACCTGGCGGGTGAAGACGCTGTCCGTGTCGTGCTCGTCGCCGAGGATCTGGTGCTGCCACAGGGTGTAGTCGGCGTACTGCACCGGCAGCGGCGCCCAGTCGGGCGCCCCGCCGCCGCACCGGGCGCGGTAGGCGGTGGCGAGGTCGCGGGCCAGCGGGCCCATCGACCAGCCGTCGCCGGCGATGTGGTGCAGCACCAGCAACAGCACGTGCTCGTCCGCCGCGACCGCGAACAGCTCGGCCCGCAGCGGCACTTCGACGGTCAGGTCGAAGCCCCGCACCGCCGCCCCGCGCAGCAGGGCGGGCAGCTCGGCCTCACCGGCCTCGCGTACGGTCAGCGGGACGGCCGCCTCGGCGGCGTCCAGTACCCGCTGCCGCGGGATCCCGGCGGTGTGCGGGAAGACGGTGCGCAGGGTCTCGTGCCGGGCCACCACGTCCGCGAGCGCGGCGTCCAGCGCGTGCCGGTCGAGGTCGCCGGACAGCCGCAGGGCCAGCGGCATGTGGTAGGTGGCGCTCGGTGCCCCGAACTGCTGGAGGAACCAGAGCCGGCGCTGGGCGAACGACAGCGGCATCGGCTCGGGGCGGGGCTGGGGCACCAGCGCCTGGCGCGCGGAGGCGGCGGTGTGCAGCCCGGCCGCCAGCCCGGCCGGTGTCGGGGTGCGGAACAGGTCGCGCAGCTCCAGCTCGACCCCGAGGGTCGCCCGGACCCGCGACACCAGCCGGGTGGCGAGCAGCGAGTGCCCGCCCAGGTCGAAGAAGTCCTCGTCGACCCCGACCCGTGGCAGGCCCAGCACCTCGGCGAACAGCTCGCACAGGATCTGCTCCTGCGGGGTGCGCGGCGCCCGGCCGCCGGTCGTGCCGGTCGGTTCGGGCGCGGGCAGGGCGGCGCGGTCCAGCTTGCCGTTGGGCGTCAGCGGCAGCGCGTCCAGCAGCACGAACGCGGACGGCACCAGGTAGTCCGGCAGCCGCTCGCGCAGGTAGGCCGCCAGTGCCGCCGTGGTGGCCGGCTGCTGCGCCGAGGGCACCACGTACGCGACGATCCTGGTCTCGCCCCGGTCCTCGCGGGCGAGCACGGCCACCTGGGCGACGCCCGGGTGGGCGGTCAGCTCGGCCTCGATCTCGCCCGGCTCGATCCGGAACCCGCGGACCTTCACCTGGTGGTCGACCCGGCCGGCGAACTCCAGCTCGCCGTCGGCCCGCCAGCGCACCAGGTCCCCGGTGCGGTACATCCGCGCTCCCGCCGGGCCGTACGGGTCGGCGACGAAGCGCCCGGCGGTGAGCCCGGGCCGGTTCAGGTAGCCCCGGGCGAGGCCCGCCCCGGCCAGGTACAGCTCCCCCAGCACCCCGGGGGCGACCGGCCGAAGCGCCGGATCCAGCACGTACACCCGGCAGTTGTCGATCGGGCGGCCGATCGGCACCGGCAGCGGGCAGTCGGCGGGGTCGGCCGGCAACGGGTAGGCGGTGATCACATGGGTCTCGGCGGGCCCGTAGTGGTTGTGCAGCACCCGGCCAGGTCGGCCGGCCTGCAAGCGGCGCACCGCCGTGCCCAGGCGCATCGCCTCACCGGCCTGGGCGACCAGCCGGAGGGCCGGCAGCTCCAGCCCGGCCTCCTCGGCGGCCTCGGCCAGCGCCTCGACCACCAGGTTGGGTGCGAACAGCTCGGCCACCTGGTGCCGGTCCAGCCAGTGCGCGAACAGCTCGGCGCTGCGGCGCTGCTCCTCGGTCGGCACCACCAGGGTCTTGCCGTACAGCAGCGCCGAGAGCACCTCCTGCACCGAGACGTCGAAGCTGATCGCGGTGAACTGCGCGGTGCGCGTGCCGGGTTCGCCGCCGACGGCCCGGTGGTGCCAGGCCAGCAGGTTCAGCAGTCCGGCGGCGGGCATCACCACGGCCTTGGGGCGGCCGGTGGAGCCCGAGGTGTAGATGACGTAGGCCGGGTGACGCGCGTCCACGACGACGGCCGGATCGTGGTCCGGCTGCTCGTCGGATGGCGTGACGGCCGCGGGGTCGTCCAGCACCACGGCCGGCCGGGCGTCCTCCAGCATGTACGCGATGCGGGCCGCCGGGTAGTCCGGGTCGACCGGCAGATACGCCGCGCCGGTCTTCAGCACCGCGAGGACGGCGACCACCAGCTCGGCCGAGCGCGGCAGCCGCAGCGCGACGACCCGCTCCGGCCCGACCCCGCGCGCGATCAGCGCGTGCGCCAGGCGGTTGGCCCGGCGGTTCAGCTCGCGGTAGGTCAGGGCGGTGTCCTCGAACAGCACCGCCGGGGCCTCCGGGGTCGCCCGGACCTGCGCCTCGAACAGGGCCGCCAGGCCCTCCGACGAGACCGGACGCGCGGTGTCGTTGCGGGCGACCAGCAGCTCGTGCCGCTCCTCGGCGGTCAGCACGTCGATCCGGCTCAGCGGCCGGTCCGGCTCAGCGACCACCGCGGCCAGCAGCCCCAGCCACCGGGCGACCAGTGCCTCCACCGTGGCCTGGTCGAACAGGTCGGTGCTGTATTCGACCCGCCCGATGATGCCCTCGGCCGGCCCGCCGGTGCCGCCGCGCTCCAGCAGGTGGAAGCCGAGGTCGAACATCGCGGTGGGCGTGCGGAACAGGAGGATCTCGGAGCGGAGACCGTCCAGCGCGAACTCGGTGCGCGGCACGTTCTGCAGCGCCAGCAGCACCTGGAACAGCGGTTGCCGGGAGAGCGACCGGGAGGGGTTGAGGGCCTCGACGACCTGCTCGAACGGCAGGTCCTGGTGGGCGTACGCGCCGAGCGCCCCCTCCCGGACCCGGAGCAGCAGCTCGGCGAAGCTCGGGTCGCCGCTGGTGTCCGTCCGGAGCACCAGGGTGTTGACGAAGAAGCCGACCAGGTCGTCCAGCGCCTGGTCGGTACGGCCGGCGATCAGGCTGCCGACCGGGATGTCCGTGCCCGCGCCGAGCTTGTCCAGCAGTGCGGCCAGCCCGGCCTGGAGCACCATGTAGACGCTGGCCCCGTGCTCCCGGCCCAGCCGCACCAGGGCGCCGTGCAGTTCCGCGTCCAGCTCGATCGCCAGGTGCCCGCCCCGGTACGAGGTGGTCGCCGGGCGGGGCCGGTCGGCGGGCAGCCGGATCTGCTCGGGCAGGCCGGCCAGCCGCTCCGTCCAGTAGGCCGTCTGCCGGGCGAACGGGCTCGCGGGGTCGTCGCGGTCGCCGAGCAGCCGGTCGTGCCACAGGGTGTAGTCGGCGTACTGCACCGGCAGCGGCGCCCACCGCGGTTCCTCGCCCCGGCGGCGCGCCGCGTAGGCGGTGGCCAGGTCGGCGGCCAGCGGGCCCAGCGACCAGCCGTCACCGGCGATGTGGTGCATCACCAGGAGCAGCACGTGCTCGTCCGCCGAGAGCTCGAACACCTCGGCGCGCAGCGGCGGTTCGACCGCGAGGTCGAAGCCGCGCGCGGCGGCCCCGGCCAGCAGCTCCGGGAGGGCCGTCTCGTCCGCCGGGGTGACCGTCAGCCCCGGACGCGCCGCTCCGACGGCCAGCACCCGCTGGTACGGCGTGCCGTCCGCGGCCGGGAAGACCGTGCGCAGGGTTTCGTGCCGGTCGGCGAGGTCGCCGAGCGCCGCTTCCAGGGCCGCCAGGTCCAGCGGTCCCGAGAGCCGCCAGGCGAGCGGCATGTTGTAGACCGAGGCGGCGCCCTCCAGCTGGCGCAGGAACCACAGCCTGCGCTGGGCGGAGGACAGCGGCACCAGCTCGGGCCGCTCCGCCCGCTCCAGGGCAGGCCGCGCCCGGTCCGCCCCGCCCAGCCCGGCGGCCAGCCCGGCCACGGTCGGGTTGCGGAACAGGGTGTGCAGCGCCAGCTCCACGCCCAGGGTGGTCCGGACCCGGGCCACCAGCCGGGTGGCGAGCAGGGAGTGCCCGCCCAGGTCGAAGAAGTCGTCGTCGACGCCGACCTGCGGCAGGCCGAGGACCTCGGCGAACAGCCCGCACAGGATCTGCTCCTGCGGGGTGTGCGCTGCCCGGCCGACCGGCGTCGTGCTGGAGCCGGGCTCGGGCAGGGCGCGCCGGTCGAGCTTGCCGCTGGTGTTCAGCGGCAGGGCGTCGAGGGCGACGTACGCGGTCGGCACCATGTAGTCCGGCAGCCGCTCGCGCAGGTGCGCCCGCAGCTCCTCCGGCCGGGGCTCCGCCCCGGTGGCGGCCACCAGGTAGGCGACCAGGCGCGGGTCCTCCGCCCGGTCCTGCCGGACGATCACGGCGGCCCGCGCGACCTGCGGGTGTTCCGCCAGTGCCGCCTCGATCTCACCGAGTTCGATCCGGAATCCCCGGAGCTTGACCTGGTCGTCGGTGCGGCCGAGGAACTCCAGGTTCCCGGCCGGGTTCCACCGCACCAGGTCACCGGTGCGGTACATCCGCGAGCCCCTCGGCCCGAACGGGTCCGCCACGAACCGCCCGGCCGTCAGCCCCGGCCGGTTCAGGTAGCCGCGTGCCAGGCCCGCGCCGGCGATGTACAGCTCACCGGGCACACCGGCCGGCACCGGCCGCAGGGCGGCGTCGAGCACGTGCAGGCGGACACCGCCGAGCGGCCGGCCGATCACCGGGCGCTCACTCGACTCCAGCGGTGCGAAGACCGACTCCACCGTGCACTCGGTCGGCCCGTAGTAGTTCAGGGAGGTCACACCGTCGGCCGCCCGCAACCGCTCCCACAGCTGCTCGGGAACGCTCTCCCCGCCCAGCGCGAGCAACAGCGGACGCCACTGCGGATGGTCCAGCAGACCATGCGCGACGAGGACTTGAACGTACGACGGGGTGGCACCGAGGATGTCCAGCCCGACCCGCGCGGCGTGGTCGAGGTAGGCGTTCGGGTCGGTCCAGGTCGCCTCGTCCAGGACGTGCAGCTCGTGGCCCGCGTACAGGCACGACATCTGGTCGCAGGAGGCGTCGAACGACACGGACGTGGTCATCCCCACCCGCAGCCGCTGCTTCGTCCCCTGGGGGAACATCAGCGCTCGCTGCTCGGCGAACAGGTTGGACAGGCCGCCGTGCGTCGCCACCACGCCCTTGGGCTTGCCGGTGGAACCGGAGGTGTAGATGACGTACGCCGGGTGGTCCGGATCGACGGCCACCGCGGGGTCCGTCGCCGGGCAACCCGCCACCAGGGCGGCCGTCTGCGGCTCGTCGAGCACCAGCCACCCGGCGGAACCGGTCTCCGGCAGCCGGCCCCGGGTACGGGCGTCGGTCAGCACCAGGACGGGCCGGGCGTCGTCCAGCATGTACCCGATCCGCGCGGCCGGGTACTCCGGATCGACCGGGAGGTAGGCGGCACCGGACTTCAGCACCGCGAGGATCGCCACCACCAGCTCCGCCGAGCGCGGCAGCGCCACCGCCACCAGCCGCTCCGGCCCGGCACCCCGCGCGATCAGGGCGTGCGCCAGCCGGTTCGTCCGCGCGTCCAGCTCCGCGTACGTCAGCGTGGCTTCCGGCCCCACCACCGCGACGGCGTCCGGGGTCGCCCGCACCTGGGCCCGGAACAGCTCCGGCAGGCCGGCGGTGAAGGCCTGGGCCGCCGGGCCGGTGCCGAGCGCCGTCAGCTCGCCGCGCTCCTCGGCGGTGAGCAGGCCGAACCGGCTGAGCCGCCGTCGCGGGTCGGCGACCGCGGCGCGGAGCAGCCGCTCCCACCGCCCGAGCATCGTCTCGACGGTGGCCGGGTCGTACAGGTCGCTGGTGTACTCGACGGACCCGTCGAGCCCTTCCGGGGAGCCGTCCTCGGCGAGCCGCTCGGACAGGGTGAAGATCAGGTCGAGCTTGGCGGTGGTCGACGCCGACGGCACCTCGTCCACGTGCAGCCCGGGCGGCGCGAAGTCGGCCCGGGGCGCGTTCTGCAGCACCAGCATGATCTGGAACAGCGGGTGGTGCGCCAGCGACCGGGACGGGTTCAGGAGCTCGACCAGGTACTCGAACGGAAGGTCCTGGTTGGCGTACCCGGCCAGCGCGGTGTCCCGCACCCGGCCCAGCAGCTCGGCGAAGGTCGGATCGCCCGAGGTGTCGGTGCGGAACACCAGGGTGTTGACGAAGTAGCCGACCAGCTCGTCCTGCGCCTGGTCGGTCCGGCCCGCGACCGGGCTGCCGACCGGGATGTCGTCGCCCGCGCCGAGCTTGCTCAGCAGCGCCGCCAGCCCCGCCTGGAGCACCATGAACAGGCTGGTCCCGTGCGCGCGGGCGAGCTCGCGCAGTCCGTGGTGCAGCTCGGCGTCCAGCCGGGCGCGCACGGAACCGCCCCGGTGCGAGGCGACCGCCGGGCGGGGCCGGTCGGTGGGCAGCTGGATCCGCTCCGGCAGACCGGCCAGCTGCCGGGCCCAGTAGGCCGCCTGGCCGGCGAACAGGCTGTCCGGGTCGGTGGAGTCGCCGAGCAGTTCGTGCTGCCAGAGGGTGTAGTCGGCGTACTGGACCGGCAGCTCCTCCCACCGCGGCTCCTCGCCGCGGCAGCGCGCCGCGTAGGCGGCGGTCAGGCCCTGCGCGAGCGGACCCAGCGACCAGCCGTCACCCGCGATGTGGTGGAGCACCAGCTGGAACACGTGCTCGTCCGGTGCCAGCTCGAACAGCTCGATCCGCAGCGGCACGTCGACCGCCAGGTCGAACCGACGCGCCTTCGCCTCCGCCAGGGCGGCCGGCAGCTCGGCCTCGGTGGTCCGGCGGACGAGCAGTTGCGGGCGGGCCGCCACGACGTCCAGCACCCGCTGGTACGGAGTGCCGTCCACCGCCGGGAAGACGGTGCGCAGGCTCTCGTGCCGGGCCACCACGTCCGCCACGGCGGCCTCCAGGGCCCGCCGGTCCAGTTCCCCGGACAGCCGCCAGGCCAGGGCGATGTGGTAGTTCCCGCTGGCGCCCTCCAGCTGGTGCAGGAACCACAGCCGCCGCTGCGCGAACGACAGCGGGATCCGCGCGGGGCGCTCGCGCCGGGCCAGGGCGGCCTGCGCCGGCCCGGCCGCCACCAGGGCGGCGGCCAGGCCGGCCGGGGTCGGCGCCTCGAACAGGGTGCGCAGCGGCATCTCCACGCCGAGGGTCGCGCGGATCCGGGCGGCCAGACGGGTGGCCAGCAGCGAGTGGCCGCCGAGGTCGAAGAAGCCGTCCTCGACGCCGGCCGAGGCCACGCCCAGGACCTCGGCGAACAGTTCGCAGAGGACCTGCTCCTGCGGGGTGCGCGGCGCGCGGCCGGTGGCGGCCGGGGTGAGCTCCGGCTCGGGCAGGGCCCGGCGGTCCAGCTTGCCGTTGGTGGTCAGCGGCAGCGCGTCCAGCACCACGAAGGCCGAGGGCACCATGTACTCCGGCAGCCGCTCGGCCAGGTGGCCGCGCAGTTCGGCCGGGCGCGGCGCGGCGCCCGCGGCGGGCACCAGGTAGGCGACCAGCCGGGTGTCGTCGGCCCGGTCCTGGCGGGCCAGGACGGCCGTCTGGGCGACGGCCGGGTGAGCGGCCAGTGCCGCCTCGATCTCGCCGAGCTCGATCCGGAAGCCGCGGACCTTCACCTGCTGGTCGGCCCGGCCGACGTAGCGCAGGCTGCCGTCGGCGGCCCGGCGCACCACGTCGCCGCTGCGGTACATCCGCGATCCCGGCGGTCCGAACGGGTCCGCGACGAAGCGGCCCGCCGTCAGGCCCGGCCGGTTCAGGTAGCCGCGCGCCAGTCCGGGGCCCGCGACGTACAGCTCGCCCGCGACGCCGGGGGCGACCGGGCGCAGGCCGTCGTCGAGGACGTACGTCCGCAGGTCCGGGAGGGCGGTGCCGATCTGCCCGGCGGCGGTGCCGGACGCACCGAGCGCCGCGTGGGTGACGTGCACCGTGGTCTCGGTGATGCCGTACATGTTGACCAGTCGCGGCGCGTCCTCCGGGTGCCGCTGGTACCAGTCGGCCAGCCGGGCGTGCTCCAGCGCCTCACCGCCGAACACCACGGTGCGCAGGGCGAGTTCACGGCCGGTCGACGGCGCCTCGGCGTCCGCCTGGATCAGCTGGTAGAAGGCGGAGGGCGTCTGGTTGAGGACGGTCACCCGTTCGCGGGCGAGGAGTTCCAGGAAGCGGCCGGGCGAGCGGCTGGTCTCGTGGTCGACGACCACCAGGCGGCCGCCGTGCAGCAGCGGGCCCCACAGCTCCCACACGGAGAAGTCGAAGGCGTAGGAGTGGAAGAGCGTCCAGACGTCCTCGGCGGTGAAGCCGAACAGCTCCTCGGTGGTCCGGAACAGCCGCACCACGTTGCGGTGCGGGACCACGACGCCCTTGGGGTCGCCGGTGGAGCCGGAGGTGTGGATGACGTAGGCGGCGTGGCCGGGATCGACGGTGACCGCCGGGTCCGTGTCCGGCAGCCCGTCCAGGTCGGCGGTGTCCAGCAGCAGCCGGTCCACGCCCTCCGCGCCCGGCAGCTCGCCGGTCCCGCTGGTGGTCACCAGCAACGCGGGTCGGCCGTCCCGGAGCAGGTAGGCGATCCGGGCCGCCGGGTACCGCGGGTCCACCGGGAGGTAGGCGCCGCCCGCCTTGAGCACGGCGAGCACCGCCACGACCTGCTCCGCCGAGCGCGGCAGCGCCAGCGCCACCAGCTGCTCCGAGCCCACCCCCCGGGCGATCAGGGCGTGCGCCAGCCGATTGGCGCGCGCGTTCAACTCGCCGTAGGTCAAGGTGACTTCGCGGTCCGTGAGGGCGACAGCCGTCGGAGTCTCCCGCACCTGCCGCTCGAACAGCCCGGTCAGGCCGCTCTCCTCCCGGTCCTCGGCCCGGTCGGTCCACGCCGGGAGCAGCGCGCGGAGCTCCTCGGCGGACAGCACGTCGACCCGGCCGATCCGCCGGCCGGGGTCGGCGACGACGGCGCGCAGCAGCCGCAGCCACCGCTCGACGATGCCGGTCACGGTGGCCGCGTCGAACAGGTCGGTGCTGTACTCCACCACGCCCGACAGGCCGTCCCCGCCGGGCTGTTCGGCCAGGATGAAGGTCAGGTCGCACTTGGCCGTCCCGGTGTGGACCAGGTCGGCCACCACCCGCAGCCCCGGCAGGTCGAAGGTGCCGAGCGGCGCGTTCTGCAGGGCGAGCATGGTCTGGAACAGCGGGTGGTGGGCCAGCGTCCGGGTCGGGTTGAGCACCTCCACCAGGTGCTCGAACGGCACGTCCTGGTGCGCGTACGCGGCGAGCGCGTCGGCGCGCACCCGGGCGAGCAGTTCGGTGAACGACGGGTCGCCGGCGAGATCGGTGCGCAGCACCAGGGTGTTGACGAAGAAGCCGACCAGCTCGTCCACGGCCTCGTCGGTGCGTCCGGCGATCGGGGTGCCGATCGGGACGTCGGTGCCGGCGCCGAGCTTGCCCAGCAGGGCGGCCAGTGCGGCCTGGAGCACCATGAACAGGCTGGCGCCGCCGTCGCGGGCCAGGGCGCGCAGGCCCTGGTGCAGCTCGGCGTCGATCCGCACCGGCAGGTGGGCGCCCCGGTAGGACGTCGCGGCCGGCCGGGGCCGGTCGAAGGGCAGCTCGATCTGCTCCGGCAGACCCGTCAACTTCTGTCGCCAATAGGCGAGTTGGCTGCTCAGCAGGCTGTCCGGGTCGGAGCCGTCGCCGAGCAGCTCGCGCTGCCAGAGGGCGTAGTCGGCGTACTGGACGGGCAGCGGCGACCACTCGGGCTTCGCGCCCTCGGCGCGGGCCGCGTAGGCGGTCGTCAGGTCCCGCGAGAGCGGCCCCGTCGACCAGCCGTCGCCGGCGATGTGGTGCACCACCAGCAGCAGCACGTGCTCCTCGGCCGCCAGCCGGAACAGTTCGGCGTGCAGCGGCGGTTCCTCGGCCAGGTCGAAGCCGTACCGGGCCGCCTGCGCCAGCCGCTCCGGCAGCTCGGGCTCGTCGAGTTCGGTCACCCGCAGTCGCGGCCGGGCCTCGTCGGGGTCCAGCACCCGCTGGCAGGGCACGCCGTCGACCGTGGGGAAGACGGTGCGCAGGCTCTCGTGCCGCTCGACCAGGTCCGCCAGGGCGTCCGCCAGGGCCCGCTGGTCCAGGTGCCCGGACAGCCGCAGGGTCAGCGGGATGTTGTAGGTGGCACTCGGGCCGTCCATCCGGTGCAGGAACCACAGCCGTCGCTGGGCGAACGACAGCGGGACGGTCTGCGGCCGCTCGCGCCGCTCCAGCGCCGGGCGGGCCCGGCCCGCGACGTCCACGGCCGCCGCCAGTCCGGCCACCGTCGGCGCGTCGAACAGGTCGCCGAGCCGCAGCTCCACGCCGAGGATCGAGCGGGCCCGGGCGACCAGCCGGGTCGCCAGCAGGGAGTGCCCGCCGAGGTCGAAGAAGCTGTCGTCCAGCCCGGGTTCGGCCACCCCGAGCACCTCGGCGAACAGCCCGGCGAGCAGGTGCTCGGTCGCGGTGCGCGGGGCGCGGCCCGGAGCGGCGGGCTGCCGCTCGGGCGCCGGGAGGGCCTGCCGGTCGAGCTTGCCGTTCGGGGTCAGCGGCAGCGCGTCCAGCAGCACGTACGCGGCCGGCACCATGTGCCGGGGCAGGTGGTCCCGCAGGTGGTCGCGCAGGGCGGTCCCGGTCACGGTGGCGCCGGGCGCGGGCACCGCGTAGGCGACCAGCCGGGGCTCCGGCTCGGTGCGCACCAGCACGGCGGCCCGGGCGACCTGCGGGTGCTCGGTGAGGACGGCCTCGATCTCGCCGAGTTCGACGCGGAAGCCGCGGATCTTGACCTGGTCGTCCGTGCGGCCGAGGAACTCCAGGTTGCCGGACGCGTCCCAGCGCACCAGGTCGCCGGTGCGGTACATCCGCGAACCGCTCGGCCCGAACGGGTCCGCGACGAACCGCCCGGCGCTCAGCCCCGGCCGGTTCGGGTAGCCGCGGGCCAGCCCCGCGCCCGCGATGTACAGCTCGCCGGCCGCACCGGCCGGCAGCGGCCGCAGGGCGCCGTCGAGCACGTACAGCCGGGCGTTGGTGGCGGGCCGGCCGATCACCGGGTGGGGGCTCGAGCCCACGGACGCGATCACCGGGTTGACGGTGCACTCGGACGGCCCGTAGAGGTTGAGGCAGGTCACCCCGTCCGCTGCCCGCAGCCGCTCCCACAGCTGTTCCGGAACGGCCTCGCCGCCCGCCGCGACCAGCGCCGGGCGCCACTCCTGGTCCCCCAGCAGTCCGTGGGCCACCAGGTCGTGCAGGTAGGAGGGGGTGGCCTCGACGTAGTCCAGTCCGCAGCGCCGGGCGTAGCCGACGAAGGCCTCCGGGTCGGTCCAGGTCGCGTGGTCCAGGACGTGCAGTTCGTGGCCCGCGAACAGGGCGAGCAGCTGGTTCCAGGAGGCGTCGAAGGACACCGAGGTGGTCAGGGCCACCCGCAGTCGCTGCCGCTCCTCGACCGCCGACGGGAAGCGCAGCCGCCGGAGGTCGGTGAGCAGGTTGAGCAGGCCGCCGTGGGTCGGCGCGACGCCCTTGGGCCGGCCGGTGGAGCCGGAGGTGTGGATGACGTACGCGGGGTGGCGCGGGTCGACGGCCACCATCGGGTCGTCCGCCGGGTGGTCGGCCACCAGGGCGGCGGTCCGCGGGTCGTCCAGCACCAGCCGGTCGACCGGCCCGGCCTCGGGCAGCCGCCCCTCGCCGTGGGAGTCCGTGACCAGCAGGGCCGGCCGGGCGTCGTCGAGCAGGTACGCGATCCGGGCGGCCGGGTACTCGGGGTCGACCGGGACGTACGCCGCGCCGGTCTTCAGCACGGCGAGGATCGCCACCACCAGCTCCGCCGAGCGCGGCAGGGCCACCGCCACCAGCCGCTCCGGGCCCGCTCCCCGGGCGATCAGGGCGTGCGCCAGCCGGTTGGCCCGCGCGTCCAGCTCCGCGTACGTCAGCGAGACCTCGCCGCACACCAGCGCGGTCAGCTCCGGGGTCGCCCGGACGTGTTCCCGGAACAGCTCCGGCAGGCTCGCGGCCGGGGCCGGCGCCACCGGCCCGGCGCCGAGCTCCGCCAGCTCACGGCGCTCCTCGGCGGTGAGCAGTTCGATCCGGCCGACCGGCTCGTCCGGGTCGCAGTCCGCGAGGGTGTCCAGCAGGGCGAGCAGCCGCCGCTGGTGGGCGGCGAGGTCGTCCTCGCCGTACGCCTGCGGTGAGCCGTGCAGCCGGAGCAGCGGCGGGTTGCCGTCCCGGTAGTCGAAGACCCAGACCGCGAGGTCGGTGGTCGAGCCGGACACGAAGTGGTGCACGGAGGCGGGGTGCCCGGCGAAGCTCGGCCTGGAGTTGAAGGCCATGATGTTGACGATCAGGGGGAACGCCGTCCCGATGCCGCCGGGGGCGCCGAGGTCGCGCAGCAGGTCCTCGCTGCGGTAGCGCTCGTGCGCGACGGCCGTCTCGACCTCCCGCGCCGCCTGGGCGACGAGTTCGCGCCAGGGCAGGTCCGGCCGCACCGTCAGCCGCAGCGGCACCACGTTGGACATGGTGCCCGGCACGGCCGTCAGGTCCCGGTCGGCGCCGCGGCGGGCGGTGACGGGCAGGGCGAGCACCACCTCCTGGCTGCCGGTCAGCCGGTGGGCGTAGAGCGCCGTCGCCGCGACCACCAGCCGGGACCACCGGACGCCGACCCGGCCCGCCGCCGCCCGCAGGGCGTCCGGGCGGCGCAGTGGCCGCTCCTCGGCCAGCCGGAGGGCGAGGTGCGGGTCGGTCGCGGGGCCGTCGGCGAGCCGGGTCGGGGCCGGCAGGTCGGCGAAGCGCTCGGTCCAGTGGGCGCGGTCGGCGGCGAAGTCGGTGGAGGCGCGGTAGGCGGCGTCGCTGTCGACCAGGTCCCGCAGCGAGCCGAACGGGCACGGCGGCACGGCGCCGCCCCCGACCAGTGCCGAGTACACCTCGCCGACCCGCTGCCGGAGCATGGAGCTGCTGATCGCGTCCAGTACCACGTGGTGGTAGTTCAGGTACCAGAGGTACTCCGTCGGTGACGCCTTGATCAGCGCGTGGCCGAACAGCGGGTGACGGGCGAGGTCCAGCGGGCGCAGCAGGTCCCGCTCCATCCAGGCCACGGCCGCCGCCCGGGGGTCGGGCTCCCCGCTGAGGTCGAGGTGGGCCGGGGCCCAGTCCCAGCTCTCCCGGAGCACCTGGCGCGGGCCTTCCCCGTCGTCGACGAAGGTCACGTGCAGGGCGTCGACCTCGTCGACGACGCGGCGCAGCGCGGTCTCGAAGATCTCCCGGTCCACCGGCCCGTGGATCTCCAGGCACTCGCCGACGCGGTAGCCCGGGATCGGCGTCCGGGAGCGCTGCTCGGCGAGCCAGATCTCGCGCTGGGCCGCGGTCAGGGGAAGGACGTCACCGTCGCGACGGGACATGGGGGTACCTCCGGGAGTGTGGGCAGGCTTGGTGGCAGGACGCACCGGGCCGCGCCGACCGCGGTGTGGTCACGCGGTCGGCCGGCGGGCGGGCGCGGCTCGCTGGGTCAGGCGGCGAGTTCGCCGGCCTGGAGCTGCCAGAGGGACGCGTAGAGTCCGTGCTGGGCGAGCAGTTCGTCGTGGGTGCCCTGTTCGGCGACGACGCCACCCTTGTCCAGGACGTAGATCCGGTCGGCGTGGCGGACCGTGGAGAGCCGGTGGGCGATGACGACCATCGTCCGGTCGGCCGCGAAGAGCCGCAGCGTGCGCTGGATGGCCGCCTCGGTCTCGTTGTCCACGGCGGAGGTGGCCTCGTCGAGGATGACGACCGGCGAGTCCTTGAGGATCGCGCGCGCCAGGGCGATCCGCTGCCGCTGGCCGCCGGAGAGCGCGGCGCCGCGTTCGCCGATCAGGGTGTCGTAGCCGTCCGGCAGCGTGGCGATGAAGGTGTGCGCCTCGGCCATGGTGGCGGCCTGCACGACGGCTTCGTCGGAGGCCTCGAAGCTGCCGTAACGGATGTTGTCGGCGATGCTGCCGTCGAAGAGGAACGGGTCCTGGGCGACGAAGCCGATGGCGTGGCGCAGGTCGTGCCGCCGTAGGTCCCGGACGTCCTGTCCGTCGAGCAGCACGCTGCCGGACTCGGCGTCCTGGAAGCGCATCAGCAGTTTGGCGATCGTCGTCTTGCCGGAGCCGGTGGCGCCCACCAGGGCGGTCACCCGCCCGGCCGGGAAGGTGAGCGAGAGGTCCTCCAGGGCCGCCGGCCGGCCGGGGTAGGCGAAGGTGACCCCGTCGAGGACGAGCTCGCCGCGCACCTCGGCGAGGTCGAGCGTCCCGTCGCTGCCGTCGGCCTCGACGGGCAGGGCGCGCAGCCGATGGACCCGGTCGTAGGAGGAGAGGGTGCGCTGGTACTGGTCGACGATGCCGCCGAGCCGGCTCATCCGCATCAGCAGCATCTGGGGCAGCCCGATCAGCGGGCTGAACACCTCGAAGCGCAGGGTGCCGTTGAGCACCGAACGGCCGCCGATCAGCAGGGTGCCGGCCATCGACGCGGTGGTGCAGGCCCGGACGGTCTCGGCGTGGCGGATGGTGCTCCGGTCGGTCTGCCGGGTGCTCTCCTGGGCCGCCTCGCTCAACTCGTCGATGCGTCCGGCCTCGTGGTCCTCGGTGCAGAAGCTCTTGACGGTCGCACTGGCTTCCAGCGAGTTGATCACCTGGCTGCCCAGCCTGGCCCGGCGCTCGCCGGTGACGGCGTAGTCGGCCGCGGCCCGGTCCTGGTGGCGCAGCGACAGCCAGGCGATGACCGGGATCGGCAGGAAGGCGATCCAGGCGATCTGCGGCGCCAGCAGCAGGAAGGCCGGCACCAGGAGGGCCAGGCTGGTGCCGAGTTGCAGCACGTCGTTGGCCGGGCCGGCGAAGAAGGCGCCGAGCTGGCCGACGTCGTCGGTGAGCGCGCCGGCCACCCGGGTGGTCCGTTCGCCCTCCAGGTGCCCCAGTTCGAGGTGCTGGACGTGCCGGTAGGTGTGGCTGCGCCAGTCGTGCTCGATGTCCTGGCCGAGCCGGCGCCACTGGAGGTTCGAGTGGTAGGAGAGGCCCGCCACGGCGGCGCAGGCGACGGCCACCAGGCCTGCCAGGCCCCAGAGTTGGGCGGACGCGGTGGTCAGGCCGAGGCTGACCAGCGGCGCCGCCTCGCCCTTGATGAGGACCAGTCCGGTCCAGCCGAGGAAGGTGCCGAGCGCCATTTCCGAGACCTGGCAGGAGACCGAGAGCGCGGCCGCCCGGTAGAGGCGGGCCCGGTGCGGTCCGACGATCTCCAGCAGGGGGTGGCGTCCGGCGCCGGGCCCGGCCGCCTCCTGGGCGGCGTCGACGGTTCTGCGCCAGGCCTTGCGGAGGACGGCCGCGGTCGCCGCGGCCACCCCGCCCACCGCGACCAGCTGCCTGCTCAACGCCGAGCCCTTGATCAGCGCGATCCCGGCCGCGACCCCGCCGCCGACGGCGAGCACCGGTCGCACCACCAGGCCGCGGTCGGCCCGCGGGGCCGGTGCGGCACCGGGCCGGCCCGGTGCCGGGCGTCCCGCTCCGGTCGGGTCCTCCGCGACCAGGGTGACGGCCCGGCGGACGATCCGGCCGACGTCCGTGGCGCGCACCCGCGCGTCGTGCCGGACGAGCACCCCGCCGGTGACCGGGTTGGCCCGGGCCTCGGTGATCCCGGGAACGCGGCGCAGCACGGCGGCGAGGAATTCGGCCGTCCGGGGCCGTCCGAGCACCAGCCTGACGTCCCAGCGCTGGCGGCCAGGAATGACCGAGCGCGGGCTCGCGTCCAATTCCACCGAACGGAATCCGGCTGCGGCACCCAGTAGCGATGGCATGTGTACGATCACCTGTTTGCGGAGGTCACGGAGCAACCGTCACGGACACGACGGACTACCGCGACGGAGCGGGAATTTCTGAATGGCGGATCTGTGCGGCCGAACGGCCCTGCGATCGGCCGCCGCCCGGGCGCATTCCGTCGAAATCGATCGGTTTGCGCGCCTGGCGGCGGCCGCGGGTCCTCACGGGCCGTCAGTGCGCCTTTCCGGCGACGGCGCCCGCGCCGGCGCCGGCGGTCGCGCGGATCTTCGGGGTCCTCGCATCCCCCTCGGTGCGGTCGGCGGGCTCGTCCTTGGCGCCGTTCGGGCCGCCGCTGCCGGTGGCGCGCTGGCCGTCACCGGAGCGGCCTCCGGTCTCACCGGCGGCGACCTGAGCGGCCACCATGTCGGCGGCCACCTCCGCCGCGAGGTCGTGGATGTTCTCCCCGGCCTCGTGGGCCGCCTTCTTCACCTCCATCGCGATGCCGACGGACGTCTTGACGACCCCACGCACCAAGGGCTTCAGCAGACGCTTGGCCAGGGGGGCGACGATGAGGCCGACCAGGAAGGGCGGTACTACGGGCGGCATGATGCTCCATCCTCTCTACGCATACGTATGACAGGGAACCCGGGCACTGCGAACACCGGAGCAGGACGCAGCCGGGCGGACGAAAGCATTCCACCTCGGAATCCGGAATTCACCTACCGAACCGAATTCCCGGACACCGGCACGCACCACCCGATCTCGTGGCCACCGTAGTCGAACCATGTCCGCCCGAGCCAAACGGCTTCCGGCGGGTTCACTCATGCGAGTGTTCGTGATCGTCCGGTGTGACCTGAAATCGTCACACACTCGAACACTTGGTGACGCAATTACCTGATCATCAAACTCAATGGGTGCCGAGTTCCCGCACCACCCGCCGCCGTAGCCCCGGGAACGGCAGCGCCCCGCCCCCCAGCACCGCCTCGTGAAAGGCCCGCACCTCGAAACCGGCGCCCAACTCCGCCTCGGCGTCGGCCCGCAGCCGGCCGAACTCCAGGAAGCCCGCCCGGTAGGAGAGCGCCTGCCCGGGCAGATCCGTCGAGTAGCGCAGCAGGTCCGAGGCGATCTGGCCGTCCGCCTCGGTCGAGTTGGCGCGCATGAAGTCCCGCGCCCGCGCCAGCCCCATCGTCCCGAGGTTGAGCCCGGTGTCGACCACCAGCCGCTGCGCGGTGAACCGCTCCTGGGCGAGGCGCCCGTAGGCGTCCCACGGGTCCTCGTAGAGGCCCGCCTCCCAGCCCAGGCCCGCCGCGTACTCCGCCCAGCCCTCGTTGAACGCGCCGAACTCGGCGACCTCCCGGCGCAGTTGGGGCAGTGTGCGGTTCTCCGCCTGCCGGGCGAGGTGGAAGTGGTGGCCCGGCGCCAGCTCGTGGTAGATCAGCGAGGCCGAGCCGAGCAGCGACCGCCGCTCCAGGTCGGAGCCGTTGTAGCGGTAGCGCCCGACCGGGTCGGCGGCGGTCGGCGCCTCGTAGTACCCGAAGGTCATCCCCGGCTCCAGCGCCGGGTCCAGCCGGGCCAGTCCGTACGGGGCGGCCGGCAGGATGGCGAACCAGCGCGGCAGCACCGGGGCCAGCCGGTCGAGATGGCTCCGGTAGCGGGCCTCGACCTCCGCCGGTGTCCGGGCGTACAGCCGGGGCTCGGTCCGCAGCCGCTCGTGGAACTCGGCCTCGGAGCCGTGGAAGCCCAGCGTCGCGCGCACCTCCCGCATCCGCTCGGCGAGTTCGCGGCACTGTTCGCGGCCGAGTTCCTGCAGCCGCTCGGGCGCGGTGTCGCCCCCGGTGTGGGTCCGGACGAAGTCCCGGTACGCCTCCTCGCCGCCCTCGTACCGTGCCCAGCCGACCTCCTGCGGGGCCGCGAGCAGGTAGGCCGGGTTGTCGAGGACGGCGAGCAGCCGGTCGAAGGCCGGTGTCAACTCGCCTTCCACCAGCCGCCGTACGCCGTCCCGGAGCTGCCCGCGAGCCCTCGGCCCCAGCGCGTCGATCCGGTCCTCGGCCACCTCCACCCGGCGGGGGACGGATTCCCTCAGGCCCGCGAGCGTGGCGCGCGCTCCGGCCAGCGCCGGGGCCGGCACCCGGAAGCCGCGCACCGCCTGCCCCACCACCTTGTCGCAGATCGAGCCGACCACCCCGGCCAGCTCCCGCACCAGCCCCAAGTACCGCTCGGCGTCCGGCGGTTCGGCAAAGCGAAAGGCGCGCAGCACCGCATCGGTGTACAGCGACAGCGGGAACAGCCGATACGGCGTGGCCGCGGGCGTCAGCCAGTAGTGCCGGTACGCGCGCAGCTCCTGTTCGGCCAGTCCGACCAGGAACGCGACGGTGTCGGCGTCGGCGCCGGACGGCTCCGGGCCCCCGAGCACCCGCACCCGGTCCAGCACGCCCCCGGCGAACCGCGCCCGCTCCTCGGCCTCGGCGAGCGAGGCCCCCGGCAAGGTCTCGACCGGGAGCCCCTGGCGGACCCTCGGCATCGGGTCGCGCGCCAGCAGGAACTCCCAGTAGCGGTCCGTCAGTCGGCCGATCTCCCGGCCCGTTTCGTTCGTCATGCGGACCATCCTGGCGACGACCGACCACCGGGCGGCCCGGCCCAGGACGCCCCGGTTGCGACACCCCTCGAACGGGTGAATCATGATCACCCGCCCCGGCCGCCGCCGATGGCTCCCGACCAGGCCGCCAGGACGCTCCGAACCGTTCGAACGCGCGTTCCGTACACGTCAGTTGACTCGCCACGGCCAAGACCGGTGGCACCATGACGCCATGCCCCGACGCACCCCGCCGGTCGCCCTGACGGCCGCCCTCACCGCCGCGGCCCTCCCGCTCAGCGGCTGCGGCGGCGTCGCCACCTCCTCGACGACCACCCCCCTGGTGGACCACGGCACCGTCCGGATCGCCGAGTCCAGCGAGACGCCGAGCTTTGACCCGTACTCCGCCTTCGGCGCCAGTCAGGCCCGCTACGCCTACGACTCGCTGGTCGACATCGCACCCGACGGCACCGTGGTCTCCGGCCTCGCCTCCTCCTGGCAGGCCACCACCACCACGGCCACCTTCACCCTCCGCGCGGGCATCACCTGCTCCGACGGCACCCCGCTCACCGCCTCCGCCGTGGCCCGGGCCCTCGACTACGCGGGCGACCCGGCCCACCAGCTGGCCGGCGCCCAGACCGTCCTGCCGAACGTCCCCTTCACCACCAAGGCCGACGACGGCGCCGGCACGGTGTCGGCCACCACCGCCGCGCCCTTCCCGTTCCTCACCCGCACCCTCGGCCTGCTGCCGATCGTCTGCCCCGCCGGCCTGGACCGGCCCGAGGCGCTGGACCGCACCACCCAGGGCACCGGCCCGTACGTGCTCACCCGCTACTCCCCCGGCGGGCCCTACGAGTTCACCGTCCGGGCGGGCTACGCCTGGGGCCCGGGCGGGGCGACCACCGCCGCGCCCGGCCTGCCGGACCGGATCGTCCTCTCCGTGGTGGCCCAGGCCTCCACCGCCGCCAACCTGCTGCTCACCGGGGGCGTCGACATCGCGAGCGTGAACGGGCCCGACCGGGCCCGGCTCGCCGGCCACGGCCTGGCCACCGAGGACGTGGCGACGGTGGTCGGGCTGACCTTCTTCAACCAGCGCCCCGGCCGGGCCCTCGCCGATCCGGCGGTGCGCCGCGCCCTGGTGGCCGCGCTCGACCGCCAGGGCCTCGCCAACGTCGCCGTCGGCGGCACCG
Organism: Kitasatospora cathayae; assembly: GCF_027627435.1. Lineage (GTDB taxonomy): Bacteria > Actinomycetota > Actinomycetes > Streptomycetales > Streptomycetaceae > Kitasatospora > Kitasatospora cathayae. The sequence continues at coordinate 580,713 of NZ_CP115450.1, forward strand.
GCCGGCCCGCCACCGACTTCGGCGCCGAGGGAGCCGTCTGCCACGCCGACCTCGCCGCCGCCAACCTGCCCGCGCAGGACGCCGCCGAGGCCCTGCGCGCCGCCGGCTGGACCCGCACCGGCACCGGCCCGCTCGGCAAGGACGGCCACCGGCTGCGGCTGCGGCTGATCACCAGTCCGGACCTCGGCCCGACCCTGCCGCCCGCCGCCGAGCTGATGGCCCGCACCTGGACCGCGCTCGGCGCGGACGTCGAGCTGGTCACCGAGAGCCTGCCCGCCCTGGTCAACGCCATGTACCAGACCGCCGACTTCGACGTCGTGGTCGGCAGCACCCCCGGCTTCGCCCTGCCGGTCGGCTTCATCCCGTTCTTCTCCGGTCCGACCCCCGCCCGGGGCCTCAACTTCGCGGCCGTCAGCAACCCCGAGTACGACACCCTGGTCGCCCAGGCGCTCCGGGAGCCCGACACCACCGGCTGCGGCACCTGGAACCGGGCCGCCGCCGCACTGCTGCGCTCGGCCGACGCCCTGCCGATCGCCGACGGTTGGAGCACCGTGTACGGCTACCGCACCACCTTCGCCACCACCTTCGGCGGCCAACTCGTCCCCACCAGCATCCGGCTGCACCGATGAACCGGGGGCCCGGCGTGTCGTCCCTCCGCCACGTTGCGCGCCACCCGTGGACGGCCTTCCTGGCCCGCCGCACGGCCCGGCTGGCGGTCTCCCTCGCCGTGGTGCTCACCGCCTCGTTCGCGATGGTCCGGCTCGTCCCCGGCGACCCGGTCCGCGCCGCCCTCGGCGTGGACGCCGCCCCGGCCCTGGTGGCCGCCCGCCGCCACCAACTCGGCCTGGACGCACCCTTCCCGTCCCAGTACCGGCACTACCTCGACGGCCTGCTGCACGGCGACCTCGGCACCTCGCTGGTCACCGGCACGCCGGTCGCGGAACTGGTCCGCACCCGGCTGCCCGCCACCCTGGAGATCGCCGGCCTCGCCTTCCTGGTCACCCTCGCCGTCGCCCTGCCCGGCGGACTGCTCGCCGCCGTCCGCACCCGCGACGGCCGGCACCCGCGCAGCGAGCTGGCGTTCACCGTGGTCACCGCCGGCCTGGCCGGGGTGCCGGACTTCGTCCTGGCCGCCGGGCTCACCGCCCTGCTGGCCGTCGGCCTCCAACTGCTGCCGGTGGCCGGAGCGGCCGGCGCCGAGTCCTTCGTACTGCCGGTCCTGGCCCTCGCCCTCGCGCCGACGGCCGTGCTGGTGCGTATCGTCCGGGTCGAGGCGATGAAGGTGCTGGGAGAGGACTACCTGCGCACCGCCCGGAGCAAGCGGTTGTCCCCCACCCGCCGCTACCTGCGGCACGCGGCGCCCAACATGGCCACCGCCGCGCTCACCGTCGCCGGGAGCCTGCTGCCCGCGCTGATCGCCGGCACCGTACTGGTCGAGAAGGTGTTCGCCTGGCCCGGCATCGGATCGGCGCTGGCCCAGTCCGTGGTGACCCAGGACTACCCGGTGATCCAGGCGATGGTGCTGATCCTGGGCACCACCGTGCTGCTGGCCGGCCTGCTGGTCGACGTGCTGCTGGCGGTGCTGGACCCCCGTTCGACGATCCGGGAGAGCTGAGATGTCCCTTCCCCGCCGGTACCTCCGCTCACCGACGGCCTGGATCTCCGCGGTGATGCTGGCCTCACTGGTCGTCCTCGCGCTGGCCGCCCCGCTGCTCTGGGGAACGGCGGCCGGCCGGCCCGACCCCTCTGCGGTGCTGCGGGGCCCGTCCGCGGCCCACCCGTTCGGCACCGACGACCTCGGCCGGGACGTGCTCGCCCGGGTCCTGACGGCCACCCGGCCCTCCCTGCTGCTGGCGCTGGCCGCCACCCTGCTCGGTGCCACCGGCGGCGTGCTGCTCGGCGCGGCCACCGCCGTCGTCGGCCGCCGCGCCCGCCGGCTGCTCACCGCGCTGGTCAACCTGCTGCTCGCCTTCCCCGCGCTGCTGATCGCGCTCTTCCTCGCGGTCGTGTTCGGCGCGGGCGCCGGCGGGGCGGTGCTCGCCCTCGCCGTCGCCGGCGTCCCCGGCTTCGCCCGGCTCGCCCAGACGCTCGCCGCCGCGGTGGCCGGCACCGACCACCTCGCCGCGGCCCGGGTCCTCGGCCTGCGCCGGCACCGACTGCTGTGGCGGCACGTCCTGCCCAACATCGCCGAGCCGCTGCTGCTGGCCACCACCACGGCGGCGGGCACGGCACTGGTCGCGCTCTCCGGGCTGAGCTTCCTCGGCCTGGGCGTCCAGCCACCCGCCTACGACTGGGGACAGCTGCTCAACCAGGGGCTCGACCGGATCTACGCCGACCCGCTGCCCGCGCTCGCCCCGGGCCTGGCCATCCTCTACGCGGCCCTGACCTTCCAGCTGCTCGGCGAGGTGCTGGCGGGCCGCGTCGCCCGGCGCGGCCCGGTGGACCGGACACCCGCGCCACCGCCCGCCCCGAGCGGGCCCGCCGAGGAGGGCCTGGTGCTCCAGGTCGAGGACCTCAGCGTCGAACTCCCCACCCCGGACGGGACGATCCGGCCGGTGCACGGAGTGAGCCTCGCGCTGCGGCCGGGCGAGATCGTCGGACTGGTCGGCGAGTCCGGCTCGGGCAAGTCGCTCACCGCGCTCGCCATCGCCGACCTGCTGCCCGAGCGCGCCCGGATCACCCGGCGGACCCTGCGCCTGCTCGGCGCCGACCTCGCCACCCTGCCCCCCAGGCAGCGCCACCGCCACCTCGCGACCGGCCTGGCGATGGTGTTCCAGAACCCCGCCTCCGCGCTCAACCCGTCCCTGCGGATCTCCACCCAGCTCACCGAGGCCGTCCGGGCCCACCGCACCGCGAGCCGCGCCCAGGCCACCGCCCAGGCCGTCGGCGCCCTGCGCCGGGTCGGCCTGCCCCCCGCGCTGCTGCGCTCGCGCCCCCACCAGCTCTCCGGCGGCCAGCGCCAGCGGGTGATGATCGCCTCCGGGCTGATGCTCAGGCCGGGGCTGATCATCGCCGACGAGCCGACCACCGCGCTCGACGTCACCGTGCAGCGGCAGATCACCCGGCTGCTCGCCGACCTCCGGCAGGAGACCGCCACCGCCGTCCTGTTCATCAGCCACGACATCGCGCTGGTCGGCGAGTTCTGCGAACGCGTCCTGGTGATGTACGCGGGCACCATCGTCGAGGCGCTGCCCGCCGACCGCCTCGCCACCGGCGCCCGGCACCCCTACACCCGGGCGCTGGTCGCCTCGGTGCCGGACCTCGCCGCGGACCGCGACCGCCCGCTGCCGACGGTGGACGGCGCACCGCCCGACCCGCTCGCCCCCGCCCCCGGCTGCCCCTTCGAACCCCGCTGCCCGCGCCGGCTGGGCCACTGCGCCGAGCAGGCGCCACCGATGGACGACCTCGACGCCGTACAGCGGGTCGCCTGCTGGAACCCGGTGCCGGCCGAGGTGGCGGCTTCATGACCGACCTTCGGCTCCGCGACCTCACCGTCCGCCACCACGGCCCGCGCGGCCCGGTCACCGCCGTGGACGGCGTCTCGCTGGACGTGCCGTCCGGCAGCACGCTCGGGCTGGTCGGCGAGTCCGGCTCGGGCAAGTCCAGCCTGGCCCGGGCGGTCGTCGGCCTCGCCCCCGTGCACGCGGGCCGGGTCCTGGTCGACGGCCGGGAGGTCCGGGTCCGCACCGTCCGCGACCGGCGCCGGCTCGGCCGGCTGGTCCAGGTCGTCCTCCAGGACCCGGACACCGCGCTGGACCCGAGGATGACGGTCCGCCAGACTCTGGTCGAGGCGGCCACCGTGTTCGACCGGCTCGACCGGACCGGCCGTGCCGAGCGCGTCACCGGCCTGCTCGGCCTGGTCGGTCTGGACCCCAGGCTCGCGGACCGGCTGCCGCGGCAGCTGTCCGGCGGCCAGCGTCAGCGGGTCGCCATCGCCCGCGCCCTGGCCGTCGGACCGGGCCTGCTGATCGCCGACGAGATCACCTCGGCCCTCGACGTCTCGGTGCAGGCGTCCGTCCTCAACACGATCCGCGACCTCCAGCGGCGGCTGGGCCTGTCGATGCTGTTCATCGGCCACAACCTGCCCGCGGTCTGCCACGTCTCCGACGCGGTGGCGGTCATGCGGCACGGCCGGATCGTCGAGACCGCCGCCACCGAGACCCTGCTGCGGAACCCGCGGCACCGGTACACCAGGGCACTGCTCGACTCCGTGCCGCGCCTGAGGGGGCAGCGATGACCACCCGCCAGCCGGACGCCGTGGTGGTCGGAGCCGGGGTGATCGGCGCGGCCATCGCCCTCGAACTCGCCCGCACCGGACGACTGGTGGTCGTCGTCGACAAGGCGGGCGCCCCCGGCCACGGCTCCACCAGCGCCTCCAGCGCGATCGTCCGGTTCAACTACTCCACCTTCGACGGCGTCGCCACCGCCTGGGAGTCCCGGCACCTCTGGACGGCCTGGCCCGAGCACCTGCGACTCACCGGCCGCCGCCCGCTCGCGGCCTTCCACCGCACCGGCGCCGTCCTGCTCGACTCCCCACCCGCCGAACCCTCCGAGGTCACCGCCCTGTTCGAGCGCGCCGGCGTCCCGTACCAGCGGTGGGACACCACCGCGCTGCGCCGGCACCTGCCCGGGATCGACCCCGGCCGGTACTGGCCGCCGAAGCCGGTGGACGACGACGCCTTCTTCGCCGGCCCGACCGGCGAGCTCGGCGCGCTGTTCACCCCGGACGCCGGGTTCGTGGACGACCCGCAGCTCGCCGCCCAGAACCTCGCGGACGCGGCGGGCGAGCTGGGCACCCGGTTCCTGTTCCACCGGGCCGTGGTCGCCGTCGACCGGCAGGCGGACCGGGTGGCGGGCGTCCGCCTGTCCGACGGCACCCGGATCGCCGCACCGGTCGTGGTCAACGCCGCCGGTCCGTGGTCGGGCGGCCTCAACCGCCTCGCGGGAGTCGGGAGCGACTTCACCGTCGGCGTGCGCCCGCTGCGCGAGGAGGTCCACCAGGTCCCCGCGCCGAGCGGGTCCGCACCCGTCGTCGCCGACCTCGACCTCGGCACCTACCTGCGGACGGCCCCCGGCGGCCGCCTCCTGATCGGCGGCACCCAGCCGGACTGCGACCCGCCCGAGTGGATCGACGACCCGGACTCCGCCGATCCCCGCCCCACCACCCGGCGCTTCCGTGCCCAGGTGACCAGAGCGGCCCGCCGCTTCCCGGCGATCGGCGTCCCCAACCGACCGCTCGGGGTCGCGGGGGTGTACGACGTCGCGGACGACTGGACCCCGATCTACGACCGCACCGCCCTCGACGGCTACTACGTCGCCATGGGCACCAGCGGCAACCAGTTCAAGAACGCCCCGCTGGTCGGCCGCTTCCTCGCGACCCTGATCGACCTGGTCGAGGCCGGCCACGACCACGACGCCGACCCGGTCCGGTACCGCTGCGACCACACCGGCAACGTCGTGGACCTGGGAGCCTTCTCCCGCCGCCGCCCGGTCCGGGCGGACTCCGCGCGGACGGTCATGGGCTGACCACCCGCAGCTCGCGCACCAGGTCCCCGACCACGCCGACCACGAACTCGGGCGCCTCGTGCGGGAAGTCGTGGCCCGTCCCCTCCGGCGTGTGCACCAGCCGGGACGCCGTCGACGCCGCCAGGTACCGGACCCTGCCGCGGAGGTAGAAGCGGCTGATCCGCTCGGCCTCGGCCGCGTCCCGGGCGCCGGCCAGCACCGCCTCACCGCCGATGAGATCCCGGGGTATCACCAGCACCAGGGGCAGGTCGCCGAGGTCCCCGTCGTACACCACGGTCTCCCAGCCCACCCGCGCCAGGCCGGACGGCGTGAGCTCGTCGAAGGCCGACGCGGCGGAGCAGAGGTGCGCCGTCCGCCCGCCCCGGCCGCCGAACAACCGCCGCGTCGCCGCCAGCAGGAGGCCGCGACGCATCGCCGCGAGCCGCCGGTTGGGCGGCGCGAAGGCGATCACCTCCAGGGGCGTCGGATCCAGCAGCACCAGGCCGGCCACCAGATCCGGCCGGCGCCTGGCCACGTTCGCGACCAGCAACCCGCCGAAGGAATGTCCGACGAACACGAACGGGGCCCGCTCCCCCGCCGCCTCCAGCGCCGTCGGCAGCTCCTCCGCCTCGGCCGCCGTCGTCCGCGGGAAGGGCCCGACATCGCTCCAGCCCGTCCCGGGACGGTCGACCAGCACCGACCGGGCCCGGGCCGACAGCATCGTGTGCAGCTCGCGGAAGTCCTCACCGGGGGCGTGCCCGCCGGGCATCCAGACCACCGTCGGCCCGCCCCCGGCCTCGCCCTCGCCCAGGACGTGCATCCGGTGGCCGCCCACGTCCACCAACCGCCCCGGCGGCGGATTCACCCGCGCCTCCCGGGCCACCAGCACCAGGTGCCGCACGGCTCCCGCCGCCAGCAGCACACCGACGGCCATCGCCAGAGCACCGAGCGCCACCGCCCACCCGGGGCCCACTGCGACGAGAACGCCGCCCACCCCCGCCACCAGCACCGCGACCGGAACGCCCAGCCAGTCCCGGCTCAGCAGTGCGAGTAAGAAGTCCCCGGCCCGTCCGTCCCGGCGCATCGGTCCTCCGCGAAGGCACTCGAAAACCGATCCATGCCAGTATCCTCCCCCTGTCCAACCGCCCCGACTCCAGGCCGTACCCCCGGGATCGCCCGAGAACGCACCGCACGTGCTCAGCCGCTCGGGGTCACCGCCCGGCGGCGAAGGCGCCGGGAGCGTGGTCGTCGATGGTCACCCGGCAGGCTCGGGGAACACCTCGCGGATCGCCGCCCGCACCCCCTCGGCCAGCGCCTCGCGCAGCACGGGGATGAAGTCGCCCCGCTCGGTGTCGGTCAGCCAGGGGTCCAGCGTGCAGGAGACCAGATGGCTGATCGGAGTCTCACCGGGATCCCCCCGGAGGCCCAGCCGGGTCGCCACCCGCCGCATGTAGGCCCCGCCGTACAGGCCGGGTTGGAGGGCTGAACCACTGACGATCAGGTCGGGGAGATCCAGGGGCGCGGGCGTGCGGGGTGGTCGAGGCCGAGCGTGACGAAGGTCGCGTAGAGGCGCTTGCTGTTGAACAGCGCCTGTCCGTGCTGCGGCAGGCGCTGGGGCCCGAGCTGTACGAGACCGTGCTGGCCGTCCGGCGCGCGGAGGCTGAGCTGTTCGCGATGCAAACGGATGCGGAGGTCATCGAGGCCGTCCGCTGGCGGTACTGACGAAGCATCGGTTCCATGGGAGCGGTTCCTCGGCCGTGCCACCCTTCACGCCCGGCACCGGGCCACCGCTGCGCATACGGAACCACCCGAACGGAGTCGGTGTGAGCCTCCACGGCCTTGACGATCAGGTCCCACCGGACGAGCGCGTCCGGGCGGGGGACCGGCCGAAGCGCGGCGCGCTCTCGTCGTCGAGCTTCTCCAGGAAGCCGTGGAGGGTGTCGGCGACCTCGTGGAGGCAGCGGGCGCTGAAGAGGACCGGCTGGTAGCCGGAGATCTCGTACGGGGTGGCGAGTATCGCCCCGATGTCGAACGCGCGGACCCGGGGCAGTCCCAGGCGCCGGATCTCCCCGTAGGAGGACAGCAGGGCCGCGCCGTAGGCCTTCGGCGCGCCGTCCTCCTCGAGGACCCCGTACTCCAGGGTGAACCAGTAGACGTCGCTGATCATCTGCAGGACGTCCGCGTCGTCGATCCGCCTGGCCGTCTCTCCGATCAGGCGGTAGATGTCGGCGAAGGTCGGGCAGGACAGGTGGATCCCGTGGCCGAGGACGTCGTGGATGATGTCGGGCTCGGGCGTGTACAGCGGTAGGGCGGGGTGGCGGACGAACTGCACGGCGTGGAAGTAGCCGTCGGCCATGGAGCCGAGGAACCGCTTGTTGGCGACGACTCCTCCCGCGAGGGTGAACTCGAAACCCGTCATCCGCCGCAGCCGCGGTCCGACCTCGGCGTGCTGCGGGATGTGGTCGGCGGGAATCGGGGCCTGCTGTCTGGCGTCCAGGACGGCGCGGCAGGCGTGCTCGCCCTGGGCCGCCCAGAGCGCGCGGTGGACGGCGCGCCAGGTCCGGTCCTCGCTCGCGCTGTAGTCGACCGACGGCGCGGGATCGCCTACGCGATGTCCGCGGGCCGCGGCGGCGATGGCCCGGCGCCGCCGCACGTAGGCCGGGTCGCTGAGGCCGGGGTGCTCGCCGGGCGGGCCCAGCCGGCCGTCGGACGCGACGGGCGTGCGCCCTCGTGCTTTGCCCACGGAAGGCTTCTTTCCCGGTGGCGGAGACTCATGCGCCCCGGGGAACCGGATGTCATCGTCGGATACCGGCGGTGAGCGGCCGTAGCCGGTGGACGTCGTCGAACAGGGCTCGCTCGGCCAGGTGGGAGGCGGTGAGGGCGGCCAGGGCGGCGGCGGACAGCATCATGTACATCACCACGATCTGGTAGCGGATCGCGGTGAACGGGTCGACACCGGCCAGGATCAGGCCGGTCATCGCACCGGGCAGGCTGATCAGCCCGACGGTCCTGGTGGCGTCGACGGCGGGGATCAGCGCCGTGCGCAGGGTCGAGCGGAGATGGGGCGCGAAGGCCTCGACGGCGGGCAGGCCCAGGGCGAGGCGGGCCTCGATGGCGGGGCGCGCGGTGCGGGCCTCGTCGCGAAGGCGCACCAGGACGAGGCTGGTGGCCTGCATCGCGCCGGAGACCACCATGCCGCCGACCGGGATCACCACCCGGGCCTGGGGGGCGATGATCCCGAGGGCGAGCAGCACCCCGAGGGTCGCGGCGGAGCCGACGGCGGCCGCGGTGGTGGCGATCGGCAGCGCGCGGGGCATCCCGGCGGAGCGGCCCGCGCAGACGCGCCCGGCCGTGATCACCATGAGCGCGAGCCAGCCGGCTGCCCCGGCCACACCGGTGTGCTGCAGGACGAGGAGCAGGATCGCGCCGACGGCGGCGAGTTGGACGCCGGCGCGTGCGGCGGCCACGGCGATGTCCCGGGCCAGGTGCAGTCGCCGGTGCCACGCCACCGCGATCGCCGGCAGCACCAGGGCGATGGAGGCGGCGACCCCGGCCCAGCTCGGTACGGCCGTGTTCACGTTCCCTTCCGGAGGTAGTCGACGCGGTCCGCCGGTCCCGAGGCGACCAGACGGCCGCCGCGCAGGACCAGGACGTGGTCGGCGACCCGGCGCGCCTGCGGCGCGTTGTGGCTGACCAGCACCACCGCGAGCCCGTCCGCGACCAGGTCCTTGATCGTGTGCTCCACCGCCCGCGCACTCTCCTCGTCCAGGGCCGAGGTCGGCTCGTCGAGCAGCAGCACCTCCGGACCGACGGCCAGCGCCCGAGCCAGACAGACCCGTTGGGCCTCGCCACCGGACAGCCCGGCCGTGGCCCGCGTCAGCATCCCGGCCGGCAGGCCGGTCCGCTCCAACAGCACGGCGGCCTGGTCCTCCCCGAGGTCCGGGCGGCCCACCCGCAGGTCGTCCACGACCCGTTCGGTGAGCAGCACCGGCTGCTGGCCGACCAGCCCGACCCGGCGGCGCAGTTCCAGCACGTCGAGCTCCGGCAGCAGCGCGTCCCGGAAGCGGACGACACCCGACGTCGGCTCCACCAGCCGGTTCAGCAACCGCAGCAGCGTCGACTTGCCCGCCCCCGACGGTCCGACCAGCGCCGTGCACGTGGCGCCGGGGATCCGCGCCGAGAGGCCGTCCAGCAGCAGTCGCCCGGCCCGGCGCACGGTCACCCGGTCCAGGGCGAATGACGGGGGCGCGTCCTCCCCGGGCCTACCCCGACTCCGGGTGCGGGTGCGAACGGCGATGGCGAAGGGCTCGTCCACGGGCCTCCGTTGCCGGTGGGGCGGCGGGCGGGGCCGGCCCGCCCGGCCAGGAATCGGTCCATGCGCATCATCGTGCCAGTCGTACCGCCGGCACCCGTGGTGATCACCATCGCGCCCACTCGTACGGATGACTGACCGCCGGCCACCTCTGACCGGCTTCCCGGGCGTGCGACGCGAGGCGCAGCCGTTTCGCCCGACCGGCGAGCCCCGGGTGTCCTCATCGACTGCCCGGTCCGGCGGATGGGTGTTTGCTGGAGACATGTCGTTGATCGTCGGTACCTCGGGTTGGCAGTACGACGACTGGCGCGGGGTGCTCTATCCGGAAGGGGCGCCCAAGCGACGCTGGCTGGAGGAGTACGCCGAGCGGTTCGCCACGGTGGAGAGCAATGCCGCCTTCTACCGTTTGCCCTCGCCGGACACCTTCGCCGACTGGCGCACCCGTACCCCGGAGGGCTTCGTGTTCGCGGTGAAGGCCAGCCGCTACCTCACCCACATCAAGCGCCTGCACGAGCCGGCCGAGCCGGTCCAGCGGCTGCTCGCGGCGGCGCAGGGGCTCGGGGAGCGGCTCGGCCCTGTGCTGCTCCAGCTGCCGCCCACGCTGCACGCGGACGCCGAGCTGCTGGACCGCTGCCTGGCCGCCTTCCCGGCGGGCGTGCGGGTCGCCGTCGAGCCGCGGCACCCGTCCTGGTGGACGCCGGAGATCCGTGCGGTGCTGACCGGCCGGGCCGCCGCACTGTGCTGGGCGGACCGGGAGTCGCGGCCGCTCACCCCGCTGTGGCGGACCTGCGAATGGGGCTACCTGCGCTGCCACGGTGGCCGGGCCCGGCCCCGGCCCCGGTACGGGCGGCAGGCGCTGGCCGCCTGGGTGGGCCGGATCGCCGACGGCTGGGCGGACTCGGCCGAGGTTTACGTGTACTTCAACAACGACCTGGGCGGTGCGGCGGTGCTCGACGCGAGCGCGTTCGCGGCCGCCGCCGCGCGGGCGGGCCGTACCGTGACCCGGACACCGTAGGGAGTGGGCGATGATCCGCAGTCGAGTGATCGTCTCCGGCGAGGTGCAGGGCGTCTTCTACCGGGACACCTGCCGTCGCGAAGCCACCGCGCAGGGGGTGCGCGGCTGGGTGCGAAACCTATCGGACGGCACCGTCGAGGCCGTGTTCGAGGGGACCTCGGCCGCCGTCCGACGGATGGTCGAGTGGACCGGGCAGGGGCCGCCCCTCGCCATCGTGGACCGGGTCCTCGTCTGGGAGGAACAGCCCGAGGGCCTGACCGGCTTCGAGATCCGGGCGACGCCCTGGCCCGGCTAGTCGCTTCGCCGGCGCGCTCGGGACCGTGGCGCGGGCGTTCACCCCTCACCGATCCGGCGGCCGGCGACCTCGCTCGGGCTGATGCGCACCCACAGCGGGCGGGCGCCGCCGGCCCAGGGGGTGGCGCCCGGCAGGGCGGCGAGCCGCTGCTCCTCCTGCGGGTCGTCGATGCGGTGGGCCTGGCCGAGGAGCAGGACGCTCCAGCCCCGGCTGCGGTGCTCGTCGATGTGGTCGACCTGGAAGGAGGCGGGCGAGCACTCGGCGGGGGCGGCGGCGCCGCGCGGGGAGGTGCGGTAGACGACGGTCCGGGCGTCGACCGCGTAGTTCACCGGGAGCACGACCGGGGCCGCGCGCCCGGGCAGGCCGATCCGGCCGACGCCGTGGGTGCCGAGCAGTTCCCAGCACTGCGGTTCGGTCAGGTGGAGCAGCAGCGGGCGCGGAGTCGCGGCGTCGGTCTGGCCCGGCGGGGCGTCGGGGCGGTGGCCGGTCAGCAGTTCCCGCCAGGGCGTGCCGAGCGCGGTGGCGATCCGGAGGAACGCCTCCTCGTCGAACTCCGGCCCGGTGCGCAGGAGTTGCCGCAGGTAGGCCGGCGACATGTGGGTCCGGTACGCCAGCATCCCTTCGCTCAGGCCGAGTTGGTTGCGGCGCTGGAGGATCCGGCGGGCGATGGCGGCGGGATCGGGGCGGTCGGTGATCATGATGGCGGCTCCTCGGCACGCGCGGGTCACGTCCGGAAGAGCGTGACCTTGAGGGCTCCGGTGTCGGCCGCGTCGGCGAAGACGTCGTACGCGTCCTGCAGCTCGTCGAGACCGAAGCGGTGGGTGACCAGCCCGGCGACGTCCAGCCGGCCGGCGGCGGGCAGGTCGAGCAGCAGCGGGGTGCCGTCGGTGTGGACCAGCCCGGTGGTGACGGTGACGTCACGGATCGAGAGGTCCTCCAGGCGGAGCACCGCGGGTTTGCCGTGCACGCCCACGTTGGCGACCCGGCCGCCGGGGCGCACCAGGCGGGTGCAGGGTTCGAAGGACTCGGGCACGCCGACCGCCTCGACCGCGACGTCCACGCCGAGCCCGTCCCGGCCCAGTTCGCGGACGGCCTCCGGGGTGGCCTCGGCACCGACGGCCTCGTGGCCCAGGACGCGTCCCTGTTCCACCTCCGGGACGTCGCCCTCGAGGATGTGCAGGTCGGTGCCGCAGATGGTCACCGCGTCCACCCGGACGACGGCGTCCTCCGGCTCGCGGACGACCGGGTCGGGGACGTCGCCCCAGGTGCGGCGGCCGGGTCCGTGGTAGCTGAGCGCCTTCAAGCCCTGCTCACTCCCCTCGGGGTGGCGGAGCCGGGCCGGTTCCGCCGGCTCTTCCAGCGTGCGACGCCGGTGCGCCGGCGGCAGGGGCCCGGTGGGGTCCGGTCGATGGGTCGATGGACCCCTTCGGTGTCCGGCGGGGCACGGCGCGCGCGCCTACGCTGGTCAGTGGCATCGGGCGAGCCGTGGAGGATTCCTTGGCCGACGCATCGGAGAGTTCGGCTCCTGTGCCCAAACTGCGCCTGGACGAACTCCTGGAGGAGCTCCAGGCCCGGCTGGACGCCGCCCGGGGCACGCGCGACCGTGTCCACAGCCTGCTGGAGGCGGTGCTGGCGGTCGGACGCGACCTGGAGCTGGCCCAGGCCCTGCAGCACATCGTGGAGGCGGCGGTCACCCTGGTGGACGCCGAGTACGGCGCCCTCGGCGTGATCGGCGAGGACCAGCGGCTCTCCCAGTTCATCCCGGTCGGGGTCACGGACGACCAGGTCGAGCGGATCGGGGACCTGCCGTCCGGCCACGGCATCCTGGGCGAACTGATCCGCCACCCTGAGCCGCTGCGCCTCAGCCGGATCTCCGATCACCCGGCCTCCTACGGCTTCCCGGCGAACCACCCTCCGATGAACAGCTTCCTGGGGGTGCCGATCCGGATCCGCGACAAGGTGTTCGGCAACCTCTACCTGACCGAGAAGCGCGGCGGCGGTGAGTTCGACGAGGAGGACGAGTCGGTGCTCGCCACCCTCGCCGTCGCCGCCGGGGTCGCGATCGACAACGCCCGGCTCTACGACCGGGCCCGGCAGCGGCAGCGCTGGTTGGAGGCGAGTGCCGAGGTCACCAGCACCCTGTTGTCGGGCAGCGGCGAGCAGGAGGTACTGGACCTGCTGCTCACGCGGGCGGCCGAGATCGCCGGAGCGGACCTCGCGGTCGTCGCGCTTCCGGTGCCGGATGCCCGGCTGGAGGTGCGGATCGCCGTCGGGCTCGGCGCGGAGCAGCACCGCGGGCTGGTGCTGCCGGTCGAGGGCTCGTTCATGGGTGCGGCCTTCCGCACCGGTGGGCTCGTGGTGAGTCCGGACGTCCAGAAGGACCCGCGGATCACGGCCGGTCCGCCGCGTTGGAAGGGCCTGGGGCCGGCGGTCGCGGTGCCCGTCGGCACCGCCGAGCGCGGGGTCCGCGGCGTGCTGATGCTGGCCCGCGCGGTCGGCGCACCGCTGTTCGAGGAGAGCGAGTCCGGGCCGTTGCTGGGCTTCGCCGGCCAGGCGGCGGTGGCGATGGAGCTCGCGGAGCGCCGCCGTGACTCCGAACAGGTCGCGCTGCTCAAGGAGCGCGACCGGATCGCCCGCGACCTGCACGACCTGGCCATCCAGCGGCTCTTCGCCACCGGCATGACCCTCCAGGGCGCCACCCGCTTCATCGAGCATCCCGAGGCGACCGACCGCGTCCTGCGGGCGATCGACGACCTGGACGAGACGGCGAGGACCATCCGCGCCACCATCTTCGGTCTGCGCCTGCGCGAGTCCGGCCCGGCGGCGAGCGGTCTGCGCGCCCGCCTCGTCGACGTCGTCGACCGGGCCGCCCGCGCCCTCGGCTTCACCCCCGCGCTGCGGATGACCGGCCTGCTCGACGCCACCGTGCCCGCCGAGCTCGCGGACGCGGCCGTCGCGGTCCTGGCGGAGGCCCTGTCCAACGTCGCCCGCCACGCCCGGGCCCGCACCGCCGAGGCCACGGTCTCCGCCGAGAAGGACCTGACCGTCAAGGTCACCGACGACGGCGTCGGCCTCCCCGAGGGCGGCCGCCGCAGCGGGCTCACCAACCTGGCGGACCGGGCCGCCGCCCTGGGCGGCACCTTCACCGCCCGCGCCCGCCCCGAGGGCGGCACCGAACTGGTCTGGCGGGTGCCCCTGCCGGAGTCCTGAGGAGCCGGCTACTCCTCCCGCTCCAGCAGGTCCTACCCGTCCCGCTCCAGCACGTCCCGGGCCGCGAGGCGTGGCGTCGGCGAGCCCTCCGGGCCGTAGCCGAGGCGGATCAGGATCTGGACGTAGCCGGGGCCCCGGTGCGGGTCGCGGGCCTCCCAACGCAGGTAGGGCCATTCCATGGCCTGGTGCAGCAGGGAGGCGCGGACGCCGTGGACGGTGGCGGCGAGCAGGACGTGTTCCAGGGCGAGGCCGGCGCGCAGCCAGTCCTCGGGGGTGTCGTGCTCGGTGGTGAGGACGGCGATGCGCGGCTCGTGTTCGAACCGGGCGGGGGCCTGGTGCTCGGCGGCGTGGAGGGCGGAGAAGTCCCGCATGGGCAGGTGGCCGGCCAGGTCCTGCGGGCCGAGCGCAGCGGGCGGTATGCCGTAGGGCCGGGCGTCGCCGGTGCGGATCCAGCTGCGGCTCTCAGTGCGCTGGGCGTCGTCGGTGGTGTTGCGGCGCTCGGCCTCGGCGGTGAGGTGGAGCAGCCGGGCGGTCTCCGCGTGGTCGGGCAGGTGGAGGGCGGTGTCCTCGGCGCGGGCGGCCGCGACCAGTTCGTCGAGGACGGCCGGGGGGACGGCCTCGCCGGTGAACGGTGTGCGGATGGAGTGCCGCCGCCAGATCGCCTCGTACAGCCGCTCGGTGCCCGGGACGGGCCCGGTGGCCGCGCCGTCGAGGCAGACGGCGGCGAACAGGTCCGGTTCGGCCGGGTCGGGCAGCAGGCGCACTTCGGGCGCCCAGCCGAGGTGGCGGGCGGCGACGCGCAGGTTGAGCACGGCCGCGCCGACGGAGATGTGCAGCGCCCGGCCCTGGGGGTCGGCGGCCGGGACGGCGCGGCTGCGGTCGGCCGTCACCTCGAGGGTGGAGGTGGCCGACTGGAGGTGGAAGCGCCAGGGCTGGCTGTTGTGGATCGAGGGTGCGGCGACCGCGGCGGAGACGAGCTTCTCCAGGCCGGCGGCGTCGAGGGCGAGGGTGGGCATGGCCGCCTCCGTTGCTCGGTCGGGTGGACCACTTCCACCGTGCGACCGGGTTCCGGTGTGGCGCTTGGGCCGTTCGGCTCTCTCTCCGGGTCCGCCCGGCTCAGTGCCGGCCCGGGTCCGCCCGGCTCAGTGCCGGCCCGGGTGGTGCGGCTCGGGGGGCTCCTCGGCGTGGGCGGCGAGGACGGCGGCCTGGAGCCGGCGTTCCACGCCCAGCTTGGCGAGCAGCCGCGAGACGTGGTTCTTCACGGTCTTCTCGGCGAGGTAGAGCTCCTGCCCGATCTGCCGGTTGGTCTTGCCCTCCCCCACCAGCGCGAGGATCTCCCGCTCACGCGGGGTGAGCCCGGCGAGCGCGGCGTCCGTCTCGCTCTCCTCGTGGTGGCGCAGGCTCTCCATCAGCTTGTGGGTGGTGGCCGGGTCGAGCATGGACTGGCCGGAGGCCACCGTCCGTACGGCGCTGACCAGTTCGGCGCCCTTGACCTGCTTCAGGACGTAGCCTGCCGCGCCCGCCATGATCGCGTCGAGCAGCGCGTCGTCGTCGTCGAAGGAGGTCAGCATCAGGCAGACCAGCTCGGGCATCCGGTCGCGCAGGTCACGGCAGACGCTCACCCCGTCGCCGTCCGGCAGCCGTACGTCCAGCACGGCGACGTCCGGGCGCAACGCGGGCACCCGGGCGAGGGCCTGGGCACAGCTGGCGGCCTCACCGACGACCTCGATGTCCTCCTCGGCCTCCAGGAGGTCGCGGACGCCGCGCCGGACGACCTCGTGGTCGTCCAGCAGGAACACCCGTACGGGCTGGCGCGTGTCCATGACCTGCTCCCTGGATGTACGCGGGCGGTGACACCACCGATTCTGCGCGTTCGCGCCGCGCCGCGCACCGGGTCAGCCGCGCGGGACGACGGCGACCGGGCACAGGCCTGGTGGGCCACCGCCCGGTCAGGCCGGGGCGGCGAGCCGGAGCTCGACGCCGGCCACCCCGGGCACGGAGCGCACCAGGCGCTCCAGGACGCCCGCGGAGACGGCGTCCGGCAGGCCGCCGGTCAGGGTGATCCGGCCGTTCTCGCAGCGGACCTCGGTGCCCAGCCCGGCTTCCGGGCCGAGGGTGGCGACGAGCTCGAAGCGGACCCGGTCGGCGAGTTCGCGATCGTCGCCGAGGTAGACCTTCAGCAGGTCGCCCCGGCTGACGATGCCGACCAGGTAGTCCTCCTCGTCCACGACCGGGAGCCGCTTGAGGTGGCCCCGGGCCATCGCCCGGGCGGCTTCGTTGAGCGGGCTGCCGGGGCGCACGGTGACCGCCGGGACGGACATCATCCGCCCCGCCGTCAGGGCGTCGGCGCGCTCGCCGTCGCGGTCGCGGGCGGTGAGCAGGTCGGCCTCGGAGACCACCCCGATCACCCGCCCGTCGCCGGTCAGCACGGGGACGGCGCTGACCCGCCAACGCTGCAGGGTCTCGGCGACCTCACGGAAGTCCGCGTCGCGTCCGACGGCGACCACCGCGTGGGTCATCACGTCGGCGACGGTGCTCGGTGTGCTGGTCACGGCGGCCTCCTAGGAAGCGGCTCGGTAGGCACGGGGGTGTTCCAGGTGCGGCTCGGTGTCGTCCTCGGTCCAGTCGAGGGTGGCGTGGACCGCGACCACACCGTCCACGGCGCGGCAGAGCTGCTCGGTGATCGGGATCAGGCTGCGGCGCGGCAGCCGCCCCTCCAGCGTGACGACGCCGTCGTGCACCGACACCTGGACGTCACCGGGGTCGAGCCAGAGGGTCTGGCCGAGCACGTCGTGGTTGATCTCGTCGCGGATGCCGGCGTCGTGGCGCAGGAAGACCTGCAGCAGGTCGCGGCGGCTGACGATGCCGACCAGCCGACCGATCTCGTCCACCACGGGCAGCCGTTTGACCCGGTGCTTGTCCATGGCGCGGGCGGCCTCGGGCACCGACCAGCCCGGGCGGGCGGTCATGGCGGGACTGGTCATCAGCCCGCCCGCGGTCTCCGCCTCGGCGCGGGCGCGGTCCTCGGCGTCCAGCCAGCGGCCCGGGAAGCGGCCCTCCGGGTCCGGCAGGACGGCCTCCTTGCGGAGCAGGTCGGCCTCGGAGACCATGCCGAGCGGTCGGCGCTGGTCGTCGACGACCGGGATCGCGGTGATGTCGTTGCGGTGGAACAGCGCCGCAACCTCCTTGAACGGCGTGTCGGGCCGGGCGGTGACGACCTCACGGGTCATCACGTCGCTGACGCTGCGGTGCTGCATCGTCCTCACTCCTCCTCCGGTGGTCCCGCCTCCACTGTCCGCCCGCCGGAAGCCACCGGACAGGGCCGTACGGTCCCCGCCGTGAGGGCCGGTTCGGCCCAGGCCGGCGGGTCCGTGCGGCAGGACGACGGGAGGAGTTCCGCACCCCCGGGAGGCGGCCGTGCTACTCCTCGTGGAGTCCGGGCAGCCCGTCACCCATCGGAGCGGTTCCCGGCGCCGACCCGTCCGGAAGCGGCGAGCAGCGCCAGGACGACGAGCACCGCGAGGAGCACCAGGACGAGCAGCAGCACGGTCGGCACGGTCGGGTGGTTCCACAGGGCGAACACCAGGGCAAGGACCAGGAGGGCCGCGAGGGCGAGCCGGCGGCGGTGGGCATCGGTCCAGGTGCCGACCCGCCCGGTGCGCACCCCGTGCGCGTAGCCCCAGCGGGCGACGGAGTCCGCGGCGCGGTCCGCCCGCCCCCGGACGGCGCGTGGCAGCCGCCCCGCACCGGACAGGTAGACGCCGAGTGCCACCAGCACACCCAGGACGATCGCGGTGCGCAGGGCGATCCGCGGGAAGTGCAGCAGGGTGTCGAAGACCACCGCCGCGGCGGCCCGGGACTGTACGGCGGGCGGCAGGTGGTCCAGGTAGTAGTGACGGGCGATCACCAGGGCGACGGCCACCACCAGGCAGCCGCCGGCCGCGCCGAGCGCCGTGGAGACCAGGGCCCGGCGCCTGCGCCGGGCCAGCAGGATGCCGAGCGCGCCGAGCACCACGGTGAGCACGGGCATCCAGTTGCCCACCACGTCGAGTGCGTGCGCGGCGCCGCGGATCCTGGCCAGCTCGTCGGACTGGAACAGCACCAACCGCTTGTCCACGTCCGGGATCTTCTCGGCCGGGGAGAGCCCAGCGGCCACCAGCTCCTGCTTCAGCCGGTCGACGACCGTCCCGAGGTCGAGCGTGACGGTGCCGTCGGAGATCTCGACCGCGCCCCGGCCGTGGCCGGTGAGGACCTGGACCACGGCCGTGTGGGCGGCGCGGTTGGCCTGCGTCCACACGGTGGCGAAGGTGTCGCTGTGCACGACCTCCGTCGCGGCCTTGGTGACCACCTGGTTCACCGCGTCGTCGAGTTCGGGCCCGAGCGATTTGACCGCCGCGGCGGCCCTGGGGGGCAGGCCGTGCGACTGCAACCAGGCGGCCAGGTCGGAGGTGACCGCCGAGCCGTCCACCTTCACGTCCACCGCCTGGGTGATCCGGTGCACGGCGGCGTCCTGGATCGCGGGATCGGTCGCCAGCGGGGCGACCGTGGCGACGTACCGGCCGGTGTCCAGGACGATGTCGTGCACCCAGACGGTGAGCAGCGAGACCGGTACCAGGACGCAGGTCAAGGTGATCAGCACGGCCGAGACGGTGCTCATGACGATCCGCCCCGCCCGGTGGCGGCGCTCGGTCCCGGAGGGCGGACCGTCGCCCGCCGCCCCGCCCGTTCCCGGCGCGGACGAAGGCCCTGGCGGCTCGTCCATCGGGTCTCCCAGCACTCCGTGCGGCCATGGCGCCGCTGACCACCATTGCCCCGTAGGCCCCGGCCTCCGGCACCCCGAGGTGAGCCGTCCGGGCGAGCTGCGGCGGCGGCCGGAGCGGCTGCCCGCGCGGGCCGTTGCGCCGAACGGCAGTCCGCCGGAGATGCCACGCGTCATCCCGTCGCCCAGTCTTGGACGGAATCCCGGGTGCTCGGCGCCGGTGACGAACCGCGGCGGCGGCCGGAGTGCCGACACCGGTCGGAGGGAGAGCGCAGTGGCGGAACGGCGTGGTCGGCCCAGCCGCGCTCAGCGGATCCGCGCCGGATCCACCCGGCTGCGCGGGCGGACGGCCAGGCTGCGCGAGGCCCCGTTCCCGCGCCGACTCGCGGCCCAGCTGATCCACATCCACGTGCTGGACACCGCCACCCGCCTGGCGGCGCAGGCGTTCCTGACCGCCATCCCGGTGCTGTTCGTGATGGCCGCCTTCATGCCTCGCGAGGTGCGCAAAAGCGTCTCCGAGTCCCTGCGCACCGTCCTGGGACTCCACGGTGCCTCGCTCGACCAGGTCAGACAGGTGCTCGAGACCAGCCAGACGGAGACCACCGAGTCCTTCGGCACCGCCGGAATCCTGGTGACCCTGCTCTCGGCCACGAGTTGCAGCCGGGTACTGCAGCGCCTGTGCGAACGTAGCTGGCACCTGCCCCATCTGGCGGGACGTCTGGCGGCATGGCGGTGGCTCGCCTGGCTGTTGGTGTGGCTCGCCGCCCTGACCGTCCAGGGGCAGGTGTGGGGCGGATTCGGGGCGGGCAACGGGCTCGGGCTCGTCCTCTACCTGCTCACGGTCACCCTTCTCTGGTGGTGGACACAGCACCTGCTGCTCGGCGGCCGGGTTCGCTGGCTCCCGCTGCTGCCGGGGGCCGCGCTGACCAGTGCCGCACTGACGGCGCTCGCCTGGGGATCGCGGCTCTACGTTCCCCGCTCGCTGAACCGCAGCGTGACGCAGTTCGGCTCGCTCGGCCTGGTCTTCACCCTGCTCAGCTGGCTCATCGTGGTGTTCACGGCCATCACGCTCGCCATCGGCATCGGGTACGTGGTGGCGGGCCGGGACCGACCGACGGACGCGGAATGAGGACGCGAGACGCTGCTGGTCAGGGCAGGGACTCCTTCGGTAGCGCCCGCCTCGTCGGGAACGGGGGACGGGAGGGAAGGGAAGGTTAGTGGGGGGACTCCGGCGAACCGGCGCCCGCCGGGCTGCCGACCAGGGCGGGTTGAGCCGGCAGGAGGTCGGTGAGGCGGAGCAGGGCGAGGATCCGGCGGAACCGCGGCCGGACGCCGGTGAGCCGGAACTCCGCGTGGTGGACGCGGCAGGCCCGGCGGGCCTGGAGGAGGGCGCGCACGCCGGCGGCGTCGCAGAAGGTGAGGGCCTCGACGTCAAGGACCAGTTGACCCGGACGAGCTGCGAGGGCCCGGATGACGGCGTCGAGCAGGAGCGGCGCGGTCGCGATGTCGAGTTCGCCTTCCAGCGACACCGACACGCAGTCCTGACACATCCCGGTCCTGGTACGGAGTAGTTCGTCGTGTTCCATGACGACCGCCTGGGAAGCTCGGCTGGCGGAGCGGGCCGGGAACATCAGCCCTACGTCCACCGTAGGAGCGGGTCTTCCGACCGGCCGATGGGCCGTATGGCCCCCGGCGGGGGCCGTGCGGCCTTCGCGGGGTGCCCTCCAGCCCTCCTCGCGGGCTCAACTTCGTGCCGGCCGATCAGGCCGCCGGAGGAGCGCGGGTGCTGCGCGAAGCCTCACCCGAACGGCCCACCGCCCGGCCCCGGCGGGTCGTCCAGGTCCCAGGTGAGGTGGTCGGCCAGGGCCTTCAGGCCGTCGATGCGGGCGAGCTGGAGGCAGAGGGCGGCCGCGTCGCCGCGGGTGCGGGTGCGGCCGGTGACCGAGAGCAGGCCGCGTTCGCAGCGGACGTGCAGGGAGGTGGGCACGACTCCGCTGCCGGGGGTGAGGGCGAGGGCGAGCGCCTCGGAGCCGATGGCCTCGTCCTCGCGGCGCAGGGCGTCGAGCAGGTCGTGGGTGGAGAGCAGGCCGGTCAGGCGGCCGTCGGCGTCCACGACCGGCAGGTGGTGGAGGGCGTGCTCGGCGACCAGGGCCACCGCGTCGGTGGTGTTCGTGTCCTCGGTGACGGTGACGGCCGGGGCGGTCATGAGATCGCGGGCTCGCAGTTCCCGTCGCGGGTCGTGCTCGGCGTGGGCGGCGAGCAGGTCGGAGGCCGCGACGACGCCGGTGACGGTGCCGTCCGTGGTCACCACGGGCACGATGCCGCGCCGGGAGGCACTCAGCACGGCGGCGACGGTGGCGAAGTCGGTGCCGGGGGTGACGGCGATGCCCGGGCGGCTCATGCAGTCGCGGATCCGGGTTCGGCCGGGCGGGCGTCCGGGCTCCACCGGCGGGAAGGTGTCGGCCGGTGTTCCGTCGAGAACGCTGTGCTTCATGGTGTTCACTCCCCTTCGGCGGCCGCCGGGCGCCGCAACCGCCGCAGGTAGGGGTCGAAGGACCGCCGGCGTTCGAGGCGGACCCGGGCGTCCACGCAGACCGCGCCGGCGGGGCGGAGGATGACGGGGTTGAGGTCGGCCTCGACGAGCTCCGGGAAGTCGTCGGCGAGCCGGGAGAGCCGGGCGAGGACGGACCGTAGCGCGGCGAGATCGACCGGCGGTGCCCCGCCGTCGCCCAACGCCCCGCCGTCGCCCAACAGGACTGGTGCGCAGCGGAGTTCGGCGACCATGGTGGTCAGGTCGCGTTCGCTCAGCGGGGCGAGCCTGGCCGCCCGGTCGGCCAGCAGGTCGGCGGCGGTGCCGCCCAGGCCGAGGACGATGAGCGGGCCGAAGACCTGGTCCTGAACCACGCCCGCGAGCAGCTCGACGCCGGGTGCGGCCATCGGCTGGACCACCGCCCCGGCCAGCTCGCCCCCGAAGTGGTGGGTGAACTCCCGGTAGGCGGCGCGCACCTCTCCATCGCCGGCCAGTCCGGTGCGGACCGCGCCCGCGGCGCTCTTGTGCACCTGGCCGGGCCAGTACGCCTTCAGGGCCACCTTCCCCTCGTGCCCGAGCCGGCGCAGGCCGGCCGCGCTGACGGCCGCCGTGTGCTCGTCGCGGGCCCACACCGAGGTGATCAGCGGCAGCCCGTAGGCCTCCAGCAGGTCGGCGGTGGACAGCGGGTCGAGCCAGCCGCCCTCGGGGTGGGCGGTGAGGTGGCCGTCCACCACACTGCGCGCTGCGCGGCGGTCGCAGTCCGGCGCATCGGCCGGCGGTGAGAACGGCTCCGCGAGCCGGCGGGCGCGGTTCCGGGCGTGGGCGAGGGCGCGGGCGGCGGAGAGGCTGTCGGAGTAGGCCGGGATGCTGCCGCCGTCGGCGCAGCCGCGGTAGCGGACGGGCACCTGCTGGTCGAGCAGTACGGCCGCGATCGGGACGCGGCGCCGCGCCGGGCCCTCCAGCAGGGCGCGCACCGGGTCCTGGCCGGGGGTCTCGCACAGCGCCGTCGGCGCGATGCACACCAGGATGGCGTCCACGGCCTCCTCGCGTTCCAGGGCGCGGAGGAACAGGGCGAGTTCGGTCGGGCGCACCGCCGCCGTGGTGTCCACCGGGTTGCGGACGGAAGCACCGGGCGGGAGCAGATCCGCGAGCTGGGCCGGGAGTTCCGGCAGGTCCAGCCCTGCCTCGGCGCAGGCGTCGGCGGCCAGGATGCCGATGCCGCCCGCGTTGGACACCACGGCGACCGCTCCGCGCGGGGCCGGCAGCGGCTGGGCGTGCAACAGGGCGGCGGCCTCGACGAGTTCCTCGATGCTGCGGGTCGCGGTGATGCCGGCCTGGCGGAACAGTGCCTCCCGGGTGACGGTGGGGGTGGCGGCGGCCGCGGTGTGCGAGGCGGCGCCCCGCCGGCCGGCGGTGGAGCGCCCGGCGTCGACGGTCAGCACCGGGATGGTCCGGGTGACCCGGCGGGCGGTGCGGGCGAAGGCGCGCGGGCTGCCGAAGGACTCCAGGTGGAGCAGTGCGAGGTCGGTGCGGTCGTCCGCCTCCCACCACTGGAGCAGGTCGTTGCCGCTGACGTCGTACTTGTCGCCGAGCGAGACGAAGCTCGACACCCCGATGCCCAGCCAGGCCAGTCGCTGGAGCAGCGCGATCCCCACACCGCCGCTCTGCACCGCCACCCCGGCGGTGCCCGGCCGGGGGAAGGCGCCGCCGAACTCGGCGTCCAGCCGGACGGTGGGATCGGTCTGGGCCATGCCGAGGCTGTTCGGCCCGACCAGTCGCATGCTGTGCCGACGGCAGGCCCGCATCAGCCCGCGGGCCTCCTCCGCCCCGAGCCCGGAGGTGAGCACCACCAGCGCCCGGACCCCGGCGGCGCCGCACTCCTCGGCCGCGCCGGGGACGGCTCCGGCGGGCACGGCCAGCACGGCGAGGTCCGGCACGGCGGGCAGCGCGTGGACGGAGGGGTAGGCGGGCGCGCCGTCGATCTCCGGGGCGTACGGGTTGACCGCCCAGACCTCGCCCGCGAAGCCGCCCCGCCGGATCTTCCCGAGGACGGTCCGCCCGACCGAGCCCGCCCGTCGGGACGCCCCGACCACCGCGACCGAGGCCGGGCGCAGCAGCGCCGCCAGGCTCGCGACGTCGGCGCGGCGGCCGCGTTCGTCCACGGCCGAGCGGTAGCGCTCGCCGCTCTCGTCGTCCAGCGGCACCCGGATCCTGACCTCACCCTGGGCGTAGCGGCGCTCGACCGGCAGCCCGAGGTCGGCGAAGACCTGGTGGACGGCCCGGTTGCCGAACAGGGTGTCGGCCTCGAAGAAGCGGATGCCGGCGGCGCGGGCGGCGTGCACCAGGTGTTCCAGCAGCAGGGTGGCCGCGCCCCGGCCGTGCCAGCGGTCGGCGACCGACAGGGCCAGCTCGGCGGTCTCCGGCGGCTCGTCCAGCAGCTCGCAGTCCGCCTCGCCGACCAACTCCTCCCCCACCCAGGCGCCGAGCGCCAGCAGGTCGCTCCGCAACGGTCCGCAGAGCCGGTCGGCGGCCTGCTCCGGCGCGTTGCGGCTCACCCCGAAGAACCGCATCCGGCGGCTCTCCTCGGACATCCCTTCGGCGTGCAGGTCCAGCACCGCCCGGTGGTCCTCCGGGCCGAGCGGGCGGAGTTCGACGGTGGTGCCGTCGGCCAGCAGGGCCTCGGCGGTGTTCCGCGGCGGGTGGACGGTGGACATGGCGCCTCCTCCTCGGCCGTCGCCGTGCTACCCCTCCAGCCTCCGCGCCGGATCGGCGAGCCGCGAGGGCCGACCGGCCCCGCCCGCCCGCCGAGCGGCCCGGCGGGGCGGTGCGCAGACTGGAGGCAGGCCAGTCGGCACGGAGGTCGCGTCGTGGCAGCAGACCCGCCGGCGGGGTACCCGGACATGCCGGACCCGTGGACGCTGCGCTACCAGGGCTTCGACCCGGACGAGGAGGGGCTGCGGGAAGCCCTGTGCGCGGTCGGCAACGGCTACCTGGTCAGCCGGGGCGCCGCACCGGAGTCCGTCGCGGACGGGGTCCACTACCCCGGCACGTACCTGGCCGGCTGCTACGACCGGGCCGAATCGACGGTCGCCGGGCGGACGGTCACCAACGAGGACCTGGTCAACTGCCCGAACTGGCTGCCGCTGACCTTCCGCCCGGCCGACGGCGCGTGGTTCGCCGGACCGCCCGCCGAGCAGACCGTGGAGCTGGACCTGCGCCGGGGCGTGCTGACCCGCAGCGCGCTGGTGGTGGACGAACGGGGGCGGCGGACCCGCCTGGTGCAGCGCCGCCTCGTCAGCCAGGCCCGTCCGCACCTGCTCGCGCTGGAGAGCACTTTCACGCCGGAGAACTGGTCCGGCCCGCTGGAGGTGCGCTCGGCCCTGGACGGCGTCGTCACCAACACCGGTGTCCTCCGCTACCGGGGGCTGACCGCGCGCCACCTCGTCCCGGCCGGTCAGGGGGTGGACGAGGCGGGTCTGCTCTGGCTGGCCGCCGATGCCGCCAACTCCCCGCTGCGGATCGCCCTGTGCGCCCGGACGAGTGCGGACCGCGCGGCGCGGGTGAGCACCGAGTCCCGCGAGGGCTGGGCGGCCCACCACCTCACCCTGGACGCCGAGCAGGGCCGGCCCGTCACCGTGACCAAGACCGTCGCGGTGCACACCTCGCGCGACCGGGCGATCGAGACCCCGCTGCGCGCCTCCCGCCAACTCGTCGCCGAGGCCGGGAGCTTCGACCAGCTGCTGGCCGAACACGCGCTGCGCTGGGCCGAGTTGTGGCGGCATTGCCGGATCGAGGCGGACTTCGACGGCGCCGGCCCGCTGCACCTGAACCTGTTCCACCTGCTCCAGACCCACTCCGAGCACTCCGTCGACCTGGACGTCGGCATCCCGGCCCGCGGGCTGCACGGCGAGGCCTACCGGGGCCACGTCTTCTGGGACGAGCTGTTCGTGCTGCGGCTGCTGAACCTGTGCTTCCCCGAGCTGGCCCGCGCCGTGCTGCGCTACCGCCACCGCCGCCTCGACGCCGCCCGGCGGCAGGCCCGTGAACTCGGACTGCGCGGGGCGGCGTACCCGTGGCAGAGCGCCGCCGACGGCCGGGAGGAGTCCCAGCAGCTGCACCTCAACCCGCTGTCCGGCCGCTGGCTGCCCGACCACAGCCACCTCCAGCGGCACGTCGGCTCGGCCGTCGCGTACAACATCTGGCAGTACTACCAGTCCACCGGCGACCGGGAGTTCCTCGCCCTGGCCGGCGCCGAGATGCTCCTGGAGATCGCCCGCTTCTGGTCCTCGGCAGCCCGCTACGACCGGTCCAGGGGCCACTGGTCGATCCGGGGTGTGCTCGGCCCCGACGAGTACCACGACGCCTACCCCTGGGCGGCCCGGCCCGGTCTGGACGACAACGCCTACACCAACGTGCTGGCCTCCTGGGTGCTGGCCCGCGCCCAGGACGCCCTGGACGTCCTGCCCGGGTACCGCCGCGCCGAGCTGCGCGAGCGCCTCGCGCTGGACGACCTGGAACTGGACCGCTGGCAGGAGGTCGGCCGGCACCTCCACGTCCCCTTCCACGACGGCGTGTTGAGCCAGTTCGACGGTTACGGGCGGCTGGCCGAACTCGACTGGGAGAGCTACCGGCACCGTTACCCCGACCTGCGCCGGCTCGACCGGATCCTGGAGGCCGAGGGCGACACCGTCAACCGCTACAAGGCCTCCAAGCAGGCCGACGCGCTGATGCTCTGGTACCTCTTCTCCGCCCGCGAGGTCCGCGACCTGCTGCGCCGCCTCGGCCACCCCGCGGGCCACGAACTGCTGCGCCGCACCTCCGACTACTACCTGCGCCGCACCGTGCACGGCTCGACGCTCAGCTCCGTGGTGCACGCCTGGGTGCTCACCCGCTCCGACCGCCGCGCCTCCTGGCGCTACTTCCGCGACGCCCTGGTCGCCGACCTCCGTGACCACCAGCACGGCACCACGGCGGAGGGCGTCCACCTCGGCGCCATGGCGGGTGCGGTCGACCTGCTGCAGCGCTGCTACACCGGCCTGGAGGTCCGCGAGGACGCCCTCTGGCTCGACCCCCACCTGCCGTCCGCGCTCGGCCGTCTGGAGCTCGACCTGCGCTACCGGGGCCACTGGGGTCTGACGATCGCCGTCGACCGCCGCACGGTCACGGTCAGCCTGCGCGCGGACCGCCAGGAGCCGGTCCGGATCCGCCTGCGCGGCACCGAGGCGACGATCGGACCGGGCGAGACCCGGCGCTTCCACCTCTGAGCTGCCGGGGCCGCGGGCGGGTCTGGGAGAATCCGGCGGTGAACACCGTGAACGGGACCTCCCGCCAGACCCTGCTCCGCCGGGGTTTCGCCCTCGAGTACGCCACCCTGGGCTGGAACGTGATCGGCATCGTGATCCTCGCGGTCGCCGCGATCAGCGCCCGCTCGGTCGCGCTGGCCGGCTTCGGCCTGGACTCCCTGATCGAGATCGGCGCCTCCACCGTCGTGATCTGGGAGCTGTCCGGCACCGGCGAGGACCGACAGAAGCGGGCGCTGAAGCTGATCGGGACCGGTTTCGCGCTGCTCGGCCTCTACCTGCTCGCGCAGTCCACGATCGTCCTGGTCAGCGGCTTCCACCCGCACCACTCCCCGCTCGGCATCGCCTGGACCGCCGTCACCGCCGCCGTGATGTTCGCCCTCGCCTACGGCAAGGCCCGCACCGGCGCCGCCCTGGACAACCCCGTCCTCAGGACCGAGGGCCGGGTCACCCTCATCGACGGACTGCTCGCCGCAGCGGTCCTGCTCGGCCTGGTCCTCAACAGCACCCTCGGCTGGTGGTGGGCCGACCCCGCCGCCGGCTACGTGCTCGTCTACTACGCCGCCCGCGAGGTCCGCGAGATCTTCCTCGGCGAGCACTGAGGTCGGGGGCGGCGCCTCACCTGCGCTACCGCCGCCCGGACCAGCGTGGCTCCACCTGCTCCCAGGCGGCCTCCCAGCCCTCCTCCGCCCGTCGCTCCAGCGCGCGGCGGCGCAGCGCGAAGACGCCCTCCGCGCCGAAACCGAGCACGGTCACCGCGCCCAAGCCGACGAGCACGGCGTCGGTGAGGATCAGATCGGCCGACCTGGGCGCACCGACGGGGCTTCCGGCGTCGTCCAGTCCGACCCGGACGGCCGTCCCGGTGAGGGTGCCCTCCGGCACGGGCACGCTCCCGGTGCCGGGCCCGACGGGGTACGTCCAGCGGGCCGGGGCGTACTCCCGGACGCCACCCGCACGCGGGTTGACCGACACCGGCGGGCCCGTGGTGACGGCGGTGACGGTGTGCCGGTGCCGCGCGGTCTGCTGGGCGGTGCGGGTCTCCGCGCGGTGCACGAGCAGGGCCGCGACCGCGGCCACCACCAGCGCGGCCAGCGTCGCGAGCGCCAGCCCGGCCACCAGACGGCTGTACGCCCGGTCGAGCGGGCGGCAGAGCGGGCTGTGGTCCCGGCCGACGGCGCGGCGGACGTGCCGGCGCAGGGACGTGTGCGTGGACGGGCGCCTTGGCGTGGTGGCTGTGGCGGACATGTCGCGCCTCCTCCGTACCGGGTGGCAGGTACTCCCGCACATCAGTCTTCCGAGCGCTCCCCCGGTCCCCCGAGGGCCTGACGGCCCCGGTGCCGGGCCCCGAGGGGCCATCCGCGCCGGGTCACTCGTCCCGACCCGGTCTCCTCGGACGGGGACCACCGCCCGACGGGCGCCCGGTGCCCGGGTCGGCGGAGCTTGGGTCGGCGGAGCTTGGGTCGGCGGGCCCGGTGTCGAGGACCGACCGGCCCCTGCCGAACCTCCCCATCGGTGGTGCCATGGGAGTACGGACGACCGGGGCGCACCCCGGCCCGGTACCGAACCTGGGAGGACGGCATGAAAGCCGCCGTGGGAGACCGCATCATCGTCCAGGCCACCCGGCCCGGCGCGGCCCGCAGGGACGGCGAGATCGTCGGCCTGCACCACCCGGACGGCAGCCCGCCGTACGACGTGCGCTGGTCCGACGACGACCGGGTGACCGAGTACTTCCCCGGTCCGGACACCCGGATCCACCACTACCGGCACGAGGACGCGACGGTCCCGCCCCACCCGCACCTCTTCGCTGACTGACGGACCGCGGCCGTGATCGTCTCCCTCCGCGCCCGCGCGCCCGGGCTGACCGCCGCCGAGGCCACCCGTCAGCTCGCCGCCGCACGGCCCCAACAGCGCCCGGTCCGCGTTCCCGAGGAGGAACCATGACATCCGTACGCCCCTACGACGGGGTCCGTTCCGTCGTCCTCGGCGTCGACGCGCGCGACACCGGCAGCATGGCCGCCGCCTGGGCCGCCGACGAGGCCGCCCGGCGCGGCCTGCCGCTGCGGCTGGTGCACGCCGTCCCGTCGTTGTTCCGCGAGTTCCGCCCCCTCGACCAGGCCGGCTACCACAAGGCCCTGGTCGAGCGCGCCGAACAGGCCATCGACCGAGCCTCCGCCGTGGTGTGGGACCGGCATCCGGCCCTCGCGCTGACCACGGACATCGCCGAGGACCTCCCGGCCCCGGCCCTGTGTCGGGAATCCCGTCGGGCCGCGCTCGTCGTACTCGGCTCCCGTCGACTCGGCCGAGTTGCCGAGACACTGAGCGCCTACTCGGTGGCCGTGCCGGTGAGCGCCCAGGCGCACTGCCCGGTGGCCGTGGTCCGCGACCCCGAGCACACCACCCAGGACCCTCCGTACGTCGTGCTCGGCGTGGACGGCAGCCCCTCCTCGGAGGCCGCCGTCGACTTCGCCTTCGACCTCGCCGCCGAGCGTCGGGCCGCCCTGCGCGTCCTGTGGGTCTGGCACCGCCCGCCGGTGGGCCACCTCGACGAACCGGCCACCGTCCAGCTCCTGCGACGGCTGCTCTTCGAGTGCACCGCCGGCCGGCACGACCGCTACCCCGATGTGACGGTGACCCACGAGCTGGTGCACGGCCACCCGGTGGAGGAACTCGGCATCGCCTCGGAGCACGCCCTCGCGGTGGTCGTCGGCCGCCGCGGCAGTGGCGGCTTCACCGGCATGCGCCTCGGCTCCGTCCCCCACGGCCTGCTGCACCGTGCCAACTGCCCGGTCATCACCGTTCCCACCCACCCGTAGTCGACCGGGTCCGGACCGAACCGCCCCCCTCCGCACGGGAGTTGCGGAGCGACGCCGGACAGAGCGAAAGAGGGAGACCATGCACACCGTGATCGTGTACGAGAGCATGTACGGCAACACCCGCGAGATCGCCGAGGCGATCGCCCAGGGCATCCACCAGGCCGACCCCGCGGCGGCCGTGGACTGCCTCCCGGTGGCCGAGGCCGATGCGAAGACCACCCGGTCCGCGGACCTGTTGGTGGTCGGCGGCCCGACCCACATGCACGGCATGTCCTCCGGGCTCAGCCGCCGGATGGCCGTCACCGCCGAGGCGCACAAGCAGGACCGTGCGGCGGCCGCGGCCGAGGCGCGGGAGACCGCCGAGGGGCCGGGGCTGCGGGCCTGGTTCCACGACCTGCCGCCGACCGAACCCGGCACGTACGCCGCCGCGTTCGACACCCGGGTCGACATGCCCCGGGCCGGCGGGGCCGCCAACGGCATCGCCCGTCGGCTCTCCGGCCACCACTACGACGTGGTCGCCGAACCCGAGGGCTTCATCGTGGAGGGCAACGACGGCCCGCTGCGGGCCGGCGAACTCGACCGCGCCCGTGCCTGGGGCGCGGGGCTGGTCTGACCGCGCGCGGGAACATCCTCCACCCACCAACGGACGGGCCGCCACACCTATCCGGCGAAGGCAACGGGAACCGCTCTCGACCTGATCGTCCGGCGTTCCCGGACGTTGGGGTCGGACCCGGTCGGACCCGACCCACGGGTCCGACCGGCCCCACCGCCGGGGGCGTTCAGCCACTGCCCCGAAGAGCAGCCACTCGGAAGGCTGGTCATCGGGGAATCCGACAGGAGGTGGCGGCCATGATGGCAGCACTGTTCAGGACCCTCGGGCGGATCGCCGCCCGGCACCACAGGTCGGCCCACGCCGACCGCGCCGAGTGCCCGGAGCCGCGGCCGACGGTCACCTGGGAGGAAGCCGAGCGCCTCACCACGGCCGCTCTGCTGACCGGTCTGATCGACCGGGCCGAGTACCGGGACCACCTCGCGCTGCTGGCCGCAGTGGAGGACGCCCGCAGCCCGCTGCGGCTGCCACTGCCATGACGGCCGACGCCCGACGTCCGGGCGGACGTGCTGACATCCACCGGGCCCGCACCCCCCGATGACGAACGGGGCTGGCCGTGGCTGACGACGTAGCGGCCGCCCTCCGCACCGCCCCACCCCCGGCCGACGCCCCGGCCCTGGAAGCCCGCGAGCCGCTCGGCCTGCTCTTCCGCGACCTGCGGACCCCGCCCGACGGCCTCAGCGAGCGCGAGGCCGCCCGCCGCCTGACCGTGTACGGGCCCAACGCGCTCGTCCGCCGCGAGGGCCGCCGCGAGGGCCGCCGCTGGCCGCGGGAACTGGCGCGCCAGTTCAGCCGCCCCCTCCCCCTGCTGCTGGCCTTCGCCGCCGCGCTGGCGGCCGTCAGCGGTGTGCCGAACCTCACGGGCGCGATCCTCGCGGTGATCGCGCTCAACGCGCTCAGCCAGCGCACCCGACGCGAGGAGAGCCCGCTGGAACAGCAGGTCAAACGGGTCGCCCGGCTGATCGCGGTGATCGCGGTCGGAGTCGGGCTCGCGTTCCTGCCGATGGGCCTGGCCGCCGGCCTCTCGCTGACGGCGTCGGTGGCCTTCGCCATCGGCCTGCTCGTCGCCAACGTGCCCGAGGGCCTGCTTCCGACGATCACCCTGGCGCTCGCCGCGACGACAACTTCGCCACCATCATCGCGGCCGTCGAGGAGGGGCGGCGCACCTACGACAACATCCGCAAGTTCATCGTCTGCATCTTCGCCCACGCGGTGCCGGAGGTCGTCCCGTTCCTGGCCTGGTGCGCCGACGAACCGCTCCGGGCGGTCGTCCGCCACCGCACGCCAGGGCCCGCGCTCGCGACCGCGCCCGCACCGCCGACTCCCGCGACCCTGCCGGCTCCGCGGAGTCCGCACCATCCGGTCCCGGCCCTGCTCGCCCGGCACGGCTGGAGCGTCCACCGGCTCACCCACGCCCTCGGCGTCGGCGAGCACGCGGCCGCCGAGATGGTCGCGCACGCCCACCGGATCTCCGCCGAGCACGGCCACCGGACGCGCTGAGCGCCGCCGCCCCGGCCAAGCCCGCGGCGCCCTGGGCCGAACGGCCCCGATCCAGCGGCCGACCGGTCCGGTCGCCGAGGGCGCACGCCTCTCGAAGCGCCGCCCACCACCCACGGAAGGTGGTAGGGGACAGAGCCCTCGACGTGTCTGGAGGCAGCCATGCGCCGTGTCATCCGCTTCCGCGACCTCGGCCGGGAGGACGTCGGCCTGGTCGGCGGCAAGAACGCCTCGCTCGGCGAGCTGATCAACGGCCTCGGCCCCGCCGGGGTGCGAGTGCCGGACGGCTTCGCCACCACCGCCGACGCCTACCGCGAACTGCTCGACACCGGCGGCCTGCGCGAGCGGATCGCCGAGCAGGTCGAGCGGCTGCACGGGGGCGTCCCGCTGCCCGAGGTCGGCGCCGCGATCCGCTCCGCCGTCCTGGCCACCGCACTGCCCGCCCCGCTCGCCCGGGACGTCCTCGCGGCGTACGGGCAGCTCGCCCACGAAGCCGGGCGCGAGGACCCGGACGTCGCGGTGCGCAGCAGCGCCACCGCCGAGGACCTGCCGGAGGCGAGCTTCGCCGGCCAGCAGGAGACCTTCCTCAACGTCCGGGGCGCCGACGCCCTGCTGGACGCCTGCCGCCGCTGCTACGCCTCGCTGTTCACCCACCGGGCGATCGACTACCGGGAGCGGATGGGCTTCGACCACCTCTCCCTGGCCCTGTCGGTCGGGGTGCAGCTGATGGTGCGCTCCGATCTCGCGGGCGCGGGCGTGGCGTTCACCCTGGACACCGAGACCGGCTTCCCGGGGGTGGTGGTCATCAGCGCCGCCTGGGGGCTGGGCGAGACGGTGGTGAGCGGTCAGGTGGACCCGGACGAGTACACGGTGTTCAAACCGGTGCTCAAGGACCACCACCTCGACCCGGTGGTCCAGGTGCAGCTGGGCGCGAAGCGCCGCAAGGCCGTGTACGGCGAGGACGGCTCGACCGCGACGGTCGACACCGACGAGGACGAGCGGATCCGCGCGGTACTCGGCCAGGGCGACATCCGCACCCTCGCCGAGTGGGCGGTGGCCGTCGAGGAGCACTACGGCTGCCCGATGGACCTGGAGTGGGCCAAGGACGGCATCAGCGGGCAGCTGTTCCTCGTCCAGGCGCGCCCGGAGACCGTACAGTCCCGCCGGCACGGCGAGGTACTGCACCGCTTCCGGCTGACCGGTACGGGCGAGCGGCTGGTGGACGGCATCGCGGTGGGCGAGGCCGTCGGCGCCGGACCGGTGTGCGCGCTGGCCGAGCCGGTCGGGCTGGAGCGCTTCCCGCAGGGCGCCGTCCTGGTCACGGAGATCACCGACCCGGACTGGGAGCCGCTGATGAAGCGGGCGGCCGCGATCGTCACCGATCACGGCGGGCGCACCTCGCACGCCGCGATCGTCAGCCGGGAGCTGGGCGTACCGGCGGTGGTCGGCGCCGGCTCGGCTACCGGCGTGCTCACCGACGGGCGGGAGGTCACGGTCTCCTGCGCCGAGGGCGCCGAGGGCCACGTGTACGCGGGCCGGGTCGCCTACGAGGCGACCGAGACCGACCTCGGCTCGCTCCCGGCCACCCGGACCAAGGTGATGCTCAACCTGGCCGACCCCGGCGCCGCCTTCCGCTGGTGGCGCCTGCCGGCGGACGGCGTGGGCCTGGCCCGCACCGAGTTCGTGGTCGCCCACCAGGTCCGCGTCCACCCGATGGCGCTGGTCCACCCCGAGCGGCTGTCCGCCGAGGACCGGCGGCTGGCCGACGAGCTGACGTACGGCTACCCGGACCGCACCGACTACTTCGTCGACGGGCTCGCCCACGGCGTGGCCCGGATCGCCGCCTCCCGCTGGCCGGACCCGGTGGTGGTGCGCACCAGCGACTTCAAGACCAACGAGTACGCCCGACTGGTCGGCGGCGCGCCCTTCGAACCGACCGAGGCCAACCCGATGATCGGCTGGCGCGGCGCGAGCCGCTACTACGACCCCGGCTACCGCGAGGGCTTCGCCCTGGAGTGCCAGGCGCTGCGCCGGGCCCGGGACGAACTCGGGCTGACCAACGTCGTGGTGATGATCCCGTTCTGCCGCACCCCGCAGGAGGCCGACCGGGTCCTCGCCGTGATGGGCGACAACGGGCTCGCCCGAGGCACGAACGGCCTGCGGGTGTACGTCATGGCGGAGATCCCGGCGAACATCCTGCTCGCCGAGCAGTTCGCCGAACGCTTCGACGGCTTCTCGATCGGCAGCAACGACCTCACCCAGCTCACCCTGGGCGTCGACCGCGACTCGGGCCTGCTCGCCCACCTCTTCGACGAGCGCGACCCGGCCGTCACCCGCAGCATCGAATCCCTGATCGCGACCGCCCACGCGGCCGACCGCCACGTCGGCCTCTGCGGCCAACGCCCCAGCAACGACCCGGACTTCACCCGCTTCCTGGTCCAGGCCGGGATCGACTCCATCTCCGTCACCCCGGACAGCTTCGCCGCCGTGAAGCACTCGGTGGCCTCGGCCGAGGCGGCGAGCTGACGGCGCCGCCCCGCCCTCAGGCCTGGCCCCCGTTCCGGGCCGGACGCGGCGGACTGCCGCGCGGCCCAGGAGATCGCGGGCTGAAAGGCTGGGCCCACCGGCCCGCCGGCCCGGCCCGATCGGCCCTGCCACGCCCGGTCGTCGGCGGCCGACGATGAAGGTGGTCAAGGCTCCGCACAGAGTCGGTGACGGCGCCGGCCGGGGCCGACGAAGGAGTCTGCGATGAACGGCTTCGAAACCCGCCGCCCCGTGATCGTGGGCGTCGACCGCTCCGAAGCGAGCCACTGGGCCGTGCGCTGGGCCGCGGACGAAGCGGCCGGGCGCCATCTGCCGCTGCGGCTGTTGCACGCGCAGGAGTGGCCGGTCGACCGGGGCACCGACGTGGCGGACCACCCTTGGGCGATCGGCCTGCGGGCCGCCGGGGAGGCGGTGCTGGACACCGCCCGGATGCTGGCCGACGAGCGGCACCCGGGGCTGGAGATCACGTCCGAGCTGGCCGAGGGCCGGCCGGTGCGCGTGCTGCGCGAGGCCGCCGACGAGGCCGCGCAACTGGTGCTCGGCGTCCGCCGGTTGAGCGAGGCGCACTCCGCCCTGCCGACCGGCTCCAAGGGCGCCTCGTTGGCCGGCCACCTGGACTGCCCGCTCGCCCTCGTCCCCGAACCCGCCGACGGCGTCTCCGGCCCGGGGCCGGTCGTGGTCGGGGTGGACGGCTCGCCGGCGTCCCGGGCCGCGATCGGCTTCGCCTTCGAGGAGGCCGCGATCGGCGGCACCGACGTGCTGGCCGTGGAGGTCCGGCGCCCGGCCGAGGCGGGCCGGCCCGAGTTGATCGAGGAGTCCCTGACGGACCTGTCCGAGGCGCTGGCCGGCTTTCGGGAGAAGTACCCGGACGTCCGGGTCCGGCGCGAGGTGCTCACCGGCTCCCCCGCCCCGATGCTGGCCACCGTGGCCACCCGCGCCCGCTGCCTGGTCATCGGCAGCCGGGGCCTGGGCGGCTTCCGCGGCCTGCTGTTCGGCTCCACCGGCCGCGCCCTGGTGCACCGCTGCACCGTGCCGCTGGTGATCGTCCGGAACGGCGCCCCGGTCTGACCACGGAGGTCGTCATGAAGACCGTCCACGAACGCGTCACGACGTCCGGCCCCGGCGACCTCGGCCGCCGGGTGGCCCACCGCCGTACCCGGCTCGGCCTCACCCGCGAACTGGTGGCCGAGCGCGGCGGCCTGGACGCCGGATTCGTCGCATACCTGGAGACCCACCCCGTCCCGGTCGGCGCCACCACCCTCACCCGGCTCGCCGACGCGCTCGACACCACCGTCACCGACCTGCTCGGCGGCGGACGCGAGGTGCCGTCCGGCCAGGCCCTCGCCAACTCCCGGGTGAGGCTCGAGGAGTTGGACCCGGCGGCCTGCTGGACCAGGCTCAGCTCCGGTGGCGTCGGCCGGGTGATCCTGACGGCGCCGCGCGGCTTGGTGGCGCTGCCCGTCAACTACCGGGTGCTGGACGCCACCATCCTCTACCGCACCGCCGAGGACGGCACCCTCGCCCGCACCGATGGCAGCGAAGTCGCCTTCGAGGTCGACCAGTTGGACGAGGTGTTCGCCACCGGCTGGAGCGTGCTGGTGAACGGCACGGTCTCGGTCGTCTCCGACCAGGAACTCGTGCACTGGTTCGAGCGGCACGCCGACCCCCACCCCTGGGCGGGCGGCACCCGGGACACCTGGATGCGCATCCGGCCCACCGGGATCAGCGGCCGGATCATCCGTCCCGACGGCCCGCCGGTCCTCGACTCCGGCCTGGGGGAGGAATCCCCACGATGAACGCGGAACCGCACGTCCTCGTGGTCGGCGGCGGCTTCGCCGGGCTGGAGACGGCCTTCGGGCTGCGCCACCTGCTCGGCGACGGCGTCCGGCTGTCGCTCGCCGCCGACCGGGAGGACTTCCTGTTCAAGCCCAACACCATCTACCTGCCGTTCGGCGGTGCCGAGGACCCGCTCCACATTCCCCTGCGCCGGCCGTTGTTCCGGCGCCACATCGCCTTCCACCAGGGCACGGTGGCCGAGGTCGATCCGGACGCCCTGGCGGTGGAACTCGTCGACGGCACCCGGCTGCGCGGCGACTTCCTCGTCCTCGCCACCGGCGCCGCGATGCGCCCGCAGGAGGTGCCCGGCCTGGCCGAACACGCCCGGACGGTGTGGACCCCGCGCCAGATGCACTCGCTCGGACGGCGGTTCCAGGAACTCAAGGAGGCCGCCGGGGCCGGGCAGCACCGCCGGGTGCTGTTCCTCGTCCCACCGGGCAACAAGTGCGCCGGGCCGCTGTACGAGATCGCGTTCATGCTCGACACCTGGCTGCGCCGAGCGCGGCTGCGCCCGTCCGTCCACCTGACCTGGAGCACCTACGAGTCCGGCTACGTCCAGGCCTTCGGGCCGAGGCTGCACCAGGTCGTGGAGCGGGAGTTCGCCGCCCGGGGCATCGAGGGGCACACCTCGGCCGTGGTGGAGAAGGTCGGCCACGACGAGGTCCGCTACGCCGACGGCTCCGTCCACCCCTACGACCTGCTCGTCGCCTTCCCGCCGTACGCCGCCGCCGTGGACTACCACGGCCTGCCCCGCGACGACCGGGGCTTCCTGCAGACCCTCTCCATCACCCGGCAGGTCCACGGCCACCCGCAGGTCTACGCCCCCGGCGACGCCGGCGACTTCCCGGTCAAGCAGGCCTTCCTCGCCTTCCTCCAGGCCCACGCGGTGGCCGAGCACATCACCACGGTGATCGACCCGACGCTGCTGGCGCAGCCGCGCCCCTTCGAGCCGATCAGCATGTGCGTCATGGAGATGCTCGACAAGGCGACCTTCGCCCAGGTACCGCTGGAGGAGACCGGCGACCCCACCTGCCCGGTGCGCGTCGCGGCCGACGCGGGCGACCGCTACCGCGTCGGCACCTCGCCCGTGTGGCGCTTCGGCAAGAAGGCCCTCGGCGTCTACCTCCCCGTGCGGTTCCGCGCGGGCCGCCCCTTCCACAGCGGCCGCCCGTGGCAGGCGATGCAACTGGCGCTCGACGGGATGTCACGCACCCTCGCCTCCGGGTCGGACTGACCGGGAGGCGGCGACGAACCTCCATGCCGGGATCCTGGCAGATCCCGGCATGGAGGGCACCGGCCTTCCCGAGCGACGCCCCGACGGAGCGGACCCCGACGGAGCTGCCACTACCCCGCCGCCGTCGGCGGGTCGAGGACGTCCTCCACCCGGCGGCGCGGGCTGGCGGCACCGGGCGGGCCGTAGCCGAGCCGCAGCACCAGCTGAACGTGGGCCGGTCCGTCGACGGGGTCGCGCAGGCGCCAGCGGGTGTCGGGGATCTCGACGGCCTGGTGCAGGACGGAGGCCCGCAGGCCGTGGACGGTCGCGAGCAGCCAGACCCGTTCCATCGCCTGACCGGTGCGCAGCCAGTCGGCCTGGCGGTCGAAGTGGGTGGTGAGGGTGGCGAGTTGGGGCAGGGCCTCGAAGCGTGCGGCCGGAGTGGTGTGGCGCGGCGGGTGGCCGGCGAAGCCGCGCATCGGGACGCGGGCGTCGCGGTCGTGCGAGCCGAGGGCGGCGAGCGGGATGCCGTCGCAGGAGGGTTCGAGGCGCAGCCAGCGGCGGGTCTCGGCCTCGCGGGTGACGTCGGCGGCGATCCGGGCCTCGGCCTCGGAGGTCAGTGCCAGCACCCGGCGCACCCCGTGCTCCTCCAGCAGGGTGAGGGTGACGTCCTCCTCCCGGGCGGCCGCGATGAGGTCGCCGACGAGCGCCTCGGGGACGTCCCGGTTGGCGAACGGGTGGCGGCTGGAGTGGCGTTGGGTGAGGGCCGGATAGAGGTCGGCACCGAAGGGCCGCGACGTACGGGCCGGTGCGGAGAGGTCGAGCACGGCTCGCGGCTGGGTGCCCTCCCCTGCGGGGAACAGCCGGACGGCGACCTCGCGGCCGAGGTGCGCGGCGGCCACCCGCAGATTGAACAGGGCGGCGCCGATCGAGATGTGCAGTGCCCGTCCGTCGGGGTCGGCGGCCGGGACGGCGCGGGTCAGGTCGGCGTGGACCTCCATGCCGAGCAGGTCGGGGGTGGCGCGGAAGTGCCAGGGCTGGCTGTTGTGCAGCGAGGGCGCGAGGCCTCCGGCCTCGGCCAGCAGCTGCAGATCGGCGGTGGAGAGGGCGGTTTCGGTGGCGGTCATGGTGGTTCACTCCCTGCTCCCGGCGGGGAGCGCCGGTGATTCGAGCATCCGCCGCGTCGGCGGTGCCTGGCGAGGGCCCAACGGCCCTGGGCCCACCGGCCGAGCGGCCTCGGGTTCCGAGGGCTCCGAGGGCTCCGAGGGCTCCGAGGGCTCCGAGGGCTCCGAGCAGCATCGGGTTCCGAGGGTTCAGTGGCCGGCCGGGCCCCGGCCCCACCCCGGACCGCTCCCGCCGGCCCGGCCGATGGGGCCCAGTGGAGGGCCGATCGGCCCTGCCGCCGGCACGCCCGGCGGCGGTCTGCTGGGTACTGGAAGCCTGGTGATCCTGCCGGGCCCGGAACATCCGGAGGCAGCGCCGTGCTGACCGACGAGCCCCGCACCACCACTCAGCAGCTGATGCACACTGCCTGCGGGCGGACCCTCGCGGTCTCCCGCTTCACCCCGGAGGTCCTGCCTGACAGCGGCCGCGTCGTCCTCGACACGCTCTGCGAACCGTACGACACGGACCAGGTCTGGGTCTCGCTCACCCCGGCCGAGGCCCGGCAGCTGGCCGGGATGCTGCTCCGCCAGGCCGCCGCGGTCGACCGCCCCCGGACCGCGCGACCCGGGCGGATCGAGGTCGACCCGGTGGCGGGCGACCTGTACGCCATCGGCGTCCGCTCGCACAGCCTGGCCGTCGACCAGCCCACCGACGCGGGTGGCGCGGACGCGGCGCCGACCCCGGTCGAGCTGTGCGCCTCCGCCCTGGCCTCCTGCACCGCCCACTACGCCGGCGGCTACCTCGACCGGCACGACCTCAGCCGCGGCGGCCTCCACGTCTCCGCCGACTACACCATGGCCCAGGACCGCCCGGCCCGGATCGCCTCGGTGTCCATCGAGGTCACCGCCCCCGGCCTGCCGCCCGAACGGGAGGCGGGTCTGCTCGCGGTCGTCCGCCATTGCACGGTGAAGAACACGCTCGACCGCCCGCCGGACGTCAGGGTCTCGTTGAACGGCATCCGAAGGGCGGGCGCGTCATGAAGGCCGGAGACCTGATGACCACACCGCCGGTCACCGTGGGACCCACCACGACGGCCTTCCAGGCCGCGCAGGTCATGGAGCAGGAGGCGGTCGGCTGCGTGCTCGTCACCGACCACGGCCGACTGCGGGGCATCCTGACGGACCGCGACCTCACCGTTCGCGGGCTCGCGCACGGTCCCCGCCCCGCCCAGCCGGTCGGGGACCTCATGACCACCCCGGTCACCACCGTGGACGCCGGCGACGACCTCGACACCGCGTACCGCACCTTCCGCAACGCCGGCGTCCGGCGCCTCCCCGTCCTCGACGACGGCCGCCCGGTCGGCATGCTGACCGTCGACGACCTGCTGCGCGACGTCGTGGAGCGCTTGGTCGACCTACTGATCCCGGTGTCGCGCAGCGCACTGCGCGAAACCACCGTCTGACCGCACCACGCCGAAATCCGCACTCGGCCCGACCGGGAGAACCATGCGTCCCCTCGGTCGACGCCGGGTGCCCCCTGCTGGTCTCCCGAACCGACACCGGCGAGCAGGCCTCTCCGTATCCGTCCTCCAGGCCGCCGCCTACCTCCGCAGCCGGCTCCACCCCGGCGACACGGCCTGGCAGACCGCCCGCGAGGCGCTGGGAACCCGCCCGACCCGATCGGACGAGTCGAAACCAAGTAGGCCACCCGGACGCACGGCATTGGGGCCAGGGCCGCACCGGGCGAGGACGACCCCGCCCCGCATAAGGTTTTCTTCGGGTTCTCGAATCTCCCCTTCTGAAATCGTCATCATGAGTAACATTGCACTCACCCTGTGAAATTTCACAGTCTGAAATATGCCCACGGCACATAACAATGAGATAACAGTGGACTAGACCACTGAAGCCGCAGAACGACAAGTCACCTTCGACCACTGCCCGTTGACGCTCGACGTGCGCCGTCTATGCGCGTAGCCGCAACTCGGCCCGGACTTCTCCGTTCCGGTTGTGACGTGGCTCTGCCAGACTCCCCCGCATTCGGCTTCACCTAACGGGGAGTGAGATCTGACGCATGAGCAGACACCGCAGGAAATCACGTCGGGCGGCCGTGACGGCCATCGCCACCGTGCTGGCCGCCGCGGCCGCGCTGGGCATCGGTGCCGTGGCCCAGGCAGGTCTGGTCAAGGGAACCGTCATCGGAGGGCAGGGGAACTACAGCACCGTCAACGAGCGTGTGCTGGCCTCCCTCTCGGCTCGGATCTCCGGCCAGGCCGCGCCGGGCGACCGCATCCCGATGATCTGCCGGACCACGGGGGACACCGTCGAGAACGACAACCGCTGGATCTGGTCCGGCGCCTACTACATCGCCGACGCCTTCATCAGCGAGGACACCGGGAACCTGCCGCTGTGCAGCTCGACCCGGCCCACCAGCTGGACGGCACTCGACATCACCATGCAGAAGCAGGTCCAGGACGAGTGGTGCTGGGACGCCTCCGGCCTGACGGTCGCCACCTACTGGGGTTACAACCAGTACAACCAGTACGACTTCTGCCGCCTCGCCCAGCAGGGCCGCTGGCTGGACTGCAACGACCGGCCCGCCACGCTCGACGACATGGCCAACGGCCTGTCCGCCATGGGCTTCCGCAACAGCGGCTACGACCTGAACCGCAACGCCTCGTTCAGCGAGGTCACCAACGAGATAGCCAACGGGCGTCCGTTCGCGGTGCGCATCGGCTGGACCTCGGGCGGCGGGCACATGAACGTCATCTACGGCTACGACAGCACCAGCAACATGATCGCGGTGGGCGATCCGTGGCCCAGCACCCAGACGTACACCTGGTGGAACTTCAACACCTACGCCAGCAACGGCTCGTTCCAGTGGACCCACTCGCGGGTCGGCATCCACGCGTGAGGAGACAACCAACCATGAGGACCCTGAAGGCGGTTGCGCTCACCGCCGCCGCACTCGTGAGCGTCGGAGCCGCCACCACGACAGCCCGGGCCGACAGCGGGGCCGACGTCCCCGACTACGGCGCCGCTCAGCAGGTACTGCGCTCCGGACAGACCCACGACACCGTCTCCCGCTTCCTCGGCGCCGCGAGGACGGCGACCGCGCCCGGAGCCGGGACCGGCGCCGACGGCGGCGGTGCGGGCAGCCGGCCGAACACCCCCAACGCAGTCGCCGCGCCACCGTCGTTCCAGTTCAGGGACCCGGTCCCGATGTACGAGCTGTCGGTGGACTTCGTGGCCGGCAAGGCCCAGCCGACACCGCAGAACGCGCTCAGGCTGTCCTACCTCGCCTCGCGGGTGAGCGCGGCCGACGGTCACCAGGCCACCGTACTGCTCGCCCCGCCGGACAAGGGCCGCAGCTGGGGACTGGCGGGCATCCAGGACGGCGACAACGAGCTCAAGCTCGCCGAAGGCACCACCGCCGACGCCCGCACCTTCACCGAGCCGCAGATCCACGCCTGGTACCGGCTCACCGCGAGCGGCGACGTCGAGCCGCTCAACAGCGAGGCCACCACGGGCCTCGGCGGCAGGCACAGCCTCCCGCTGGCCGCCTACCAGAAGCTGGTGACCGGCCGGTACGCGGACAAGCTCCCCGGATCCGGTTACGACCGGAACGGGCTCGCCGGAGGGTTCGGGCTGTTCGACGGCACGGGGACAGCAGCCGGGGCACCGGCCCCGACACCGCCCCAGGTCCTGCCCGAGGCACGGCCGGGGACGCAGGGTCCGACGTCCTCGTCGGCCTCCGCCGATCAGTCGTCCGCGACGTCATGGCAGCTGCCGGCGGCCGGCGCCGCCGTGCTGGCCGGTGCCGCGGGGCTCTGCCTTCGCCTGCGCCGTCGTGGCCGCGGCGCACCCACGAACTGACACCCGAACGGCGCACACGCACGAGGCACCGGGCGACGGCCAACACGCCTTCGAGCGCCCGGTGCCTCGTGCTCCCCGACCAGTCGATCAGGCCCCACGCCTTGGTGGAACCGTTGGTCCCGTGCTCCGGCCCGCGGGTGTCTCCGCAGGCCGGAGCCCGGCTGCCGGACCACGTCGATGAAGCTCATCACGCCCGGCCGTTCACCGCTTTCGATCGCGGCGTCCGGCTCGGGCTGTTCCGGTCTCCGAGTCCGGTTCCGATGGGCGGCGCTGGGCTCCGGCCACCCACCAGCCAACCAGGACGACGAGCGCTCCCACGCCGATCCTGATCAGCACGCTCAGCACGGACTCGTGCGAGTGGTGCGCCACCCATTCCCAGATCAGGTAGGCGAGGACGGCGGCGAGGAGCACGACGACGCCCGCGAGGCGCCGTCCCACCCTGTGGGCTCCCTCAGCCGGCGACTGTGACGCGGGATCGTTCGTCGAGGGTTTCCCGTCGGGCCTCGTCGGTGGTGGCGGCGCGGACCTGACCAGCAGGGCCGATGCGGAGGCCCCGGCCAGCAGCAGGAGGGCTCCGGCGAGCGTGAACGCGGCGGGCAGGCCGGGCACGAAGAGGGCGCAGGCCAGGAGCACCCCGCCGGCGGCGATGACGAGTTCCACCGTGTTGGCACCGAACCCGCTCCGGCGGGTCAGGAAGGTGACCATCCCCCAGACGGTCAGGGTGTAGCCGCGGAAGGCCGCGAGGAGCGTGCCGACCAGCTTGATCTTGTGAAGGTTGAACGCCGAGTTGGGCTCCGGTGCGGTCGCGGTGTTGACGGCGACCGATGCTGCCTGGGAGACCGTGCGGGCGAAGGTGTCGCTACCCGCGTCCCCGGCGATCAGCTCCCCACCGATCTGATAGGTCTCAGCCCACAGGTCCCACAGGGCCTGGGTCGGGAGAACGCCCCCGGCAGCGTCCTTCTTCCGCGTGTTGTAGAGGTTCAGCCAGCCGCTTTCGCCGCGGGTACGGTCCCTGCTCGGCTCACCGTTGATCGAGATGGCCAGCGCCTCGATGTCCTCCCTGAGGATGTCGGTCTGAGCCGCCTGGGTGATCACCTCGATGCACGCCTGCAGCCCGGCCGCGTCGACCGCGGCCCCAGGCGGTCCGGTCCGGTTCGAGTCCCGCGTCCAGCGCCTCCACCTCGGCGTGTTCAGGTGAACGACGGTGACGATGCTTTCCAGGAATGTCCTGCACTGCGCCTCACGTTCCTCCCACTTGGCCTCCAGCCAGCTGCGATCGTCGCCGTCCGACCTGGTGTACAGGGCGCATTCGCGGACGGCGTCGAGCAGTTCGGCCGCGCGTTCGGGCGAGCTGGCCCCGCTGTCCGCCGTGACCACGGCGCACCGCCTGAGCTGGTCGGACGAGAGCAGCATGCGCACGATGTGCTCCGCGCCGTCCATCCGCCCGCGCAGCCAGTCGTTGACCCTCCAGGACGGACGGTAGAACGCACCGAAGTGGTGGAGTTGCCTGCCCGTCAGCAGATCCGGATCCTTGGCCGAGAACTGGACCAGCTCCACCTCCTGCTCGACGTCCTGGCTGGCGCCGGAGAAGGAGAGCTGTACGACGTCGAGCCGGAGCATCCGCCGCAGCACCTCGTGCTCGGGCGGAAGTCCGCGCCACGGCACCCGCGCCGCTCTTGCCGGCCCCCTCGCCGGGCCGAACAGGTAGTCGTGGAGGGCTCTGAGCCGTTCGCTCTCCTGGCGGTCGGATTCGGCCGGCCACGGAATCCGGGCGACGGCAGCGATGTCCGAGGCGCAGCCGTGCAGCACCCCGGCCACCGCACGGGCCCGTTCGTACTGCCACTGACGGTCTTCCTGGCGCGTCCATCCCTTGAGGATCTCGTCGAGCCACGTCTCCAGCTCGTCCTTGTTCGTCGCCGTCCCTGATCCGGGCTTCGATCCGGGCTTCGCCTTGCGGCTCGGCATCTTCGACGCGGGCGCGTGGGCCCAGTAGTCGTCGAGCCTGCGCCGCTCCTGCTGGATCTCCTCCAGTGTGGAGTTCAGCCTGTGCCGGGCAGCGATGACCTTCCGGCGCTGATCGGTATTCATCGGCGCCAGCAGGACCGCCCGCCTCAGCACGTCGACGGCCATGTCCGCCAGCCGCTCGACGGTGGTCACGCCCCAGTCCCACTCGCTGCCCGCCCGGTTCAGGGCTCGGTCCAAGGGGCCGGCGGGGATGAACGAAGCGGCCTGGCCGCGGTCCCGCCACAGCAGCCCTCGCAGCACGTCGACCAGCTCGCTCCGACTCCACCTGTCCCGCTGCGCCGGCTGCCCCGCGGCGATGAGTCCTGCGATGATCCGGGCGGCAAGGTCGATGCGGACTTCGATGTATCCGCTCCAGGCCGGCTTCGACAGGTCCCCGGTGGCGCCTGTCATGGCTGCCCCGAGACGGTCC
This sequence comes from Kitasatospora cathayae, assembly GCF_027627435.1. GTDB lineage: Bacteria > Actinomycetota > Actinomycetes > Streptomycetales > Streptomycetaceae > Kitasatospora > Kitasatospora cathayae. The sequence goes on from NZ_CP115450.1 coordinate 625,562, forward strand.
CTGACCCGACGTCGAAGGCGCACCGCCTCGTTGTTGCCACGGATTTCGGCGAGTTCACGCGACACCGAGTCGGTCGACCGCAGCCGGGTGAACACGCCGAGCACGGCATCCCGGGCCTGCGGGCGGTTCTTCTTGCCCGGCAGGGTCGTCGTCTCGCCCGGATCGGGCACGACGTAGGCGAGCACGCGACGGACCTGGATTCCCGCGGGCTGCCGGTACACCGCCTCCAACGCCGGGCGGATGGGCTTGTTGAGCAGCACACCGCCGTCGAGGACGTACTGCGACTGGCGGAAGTTGGCACCGCCGGCGGATGACGGCCACGGTCCGTCCCCGGCGGTGGTTGATGCCTCCACATCGACCCAGTGCGGCTCGAACGCCCCGGGGAACGAGGAGGTGCACCGGGCCGCGCTCGCCAGCTTCTTCACGACACCGTCGACATCGCCGTCGACGGCCAGGTCGCCGAGGGCGGGTCTGCCGGCGACGGGCTTGGCGAACCTGAAGGTCGCGTCGTGGTCCACCTCGGTGATCCCCACCCCCAGGTCGTCGGTGAACGACGTCGTCCGGCCCTCCCACAGGGTGCCGGTGAGAATGAGTTCGACCGGGTGGCCGTAGCTGTCCGCGGCTCCTTGATCGGCGGACGTGGGGGGCTGGGTGTCGAGGATCCCGTCGAGGGCCTGCTCGAGTCTCGGGAAGAAGTAACCGTCCCCCTGCAGGAGGGACGGCGGGTCCTTGTCGAGTGGACTGCGCAGCAGCTTCTCCAGGCTGCCGTGATCGCGCCACAGGTCCCGCAGGCCACGGAGGTCCCGATTGCGTGCGAGACCGAGGGCCAGGAAAGCGCCGTTGATCCCGCCCGCCGATGTCCCGGCGATGACGTCCACTCGCGCATCGGCCTGCAGCAATCCGAGCAACGGCTCGTAGACCGACCGCTGCCAGCGGCGCGCCATCGCGAGGTGGTGCAGCTCCAGCGTCACACCACTCATCCAGATGGCAAGGCTCACACCGCCGTTCAGCACAACGGCGAGGCGGATTTCCTGGTCGAAGGCATCTCCTTCCGCGGAATTCCCGGAATTTGGATATTCATTCGCTGTGTTCACCGCACCGCCTCCATCGGCTTCCCGCGCCCTGCGTACCGGACCTGGCGTAAGCAGTCTGATCCACGGTCGGCAAAGTCCGCAAAATGTCAACAAGATTGTTGGCGAATCAACAGATTCGCCCCGGCCTGAGCGCACAGCCCGCACCATGTCACGCATGTCACGCATTCGGCTCTCCCCGGTAGCGCCATGCACCGGAGGATGGTGAACTCGGGTTGTCGATGCCGCTGGGAGCGCAGCCGTGAGCGCGGCGTGAGCACATTCGGAAAGTCCGGGCGGGGAAGAACGGCGACCTGCCGTCCCGGTCGGCGGCGATCGCCACGGCAACCTCGTCCGTCAACGTCGCGCTGACCGTCCTCGCGCGGGAGCCGTCACGATGAACGCACCGCGGCGGAGGCCGCAGGCCCCATCCTCGGCTGCGCCCAACTCGCCTGACGCGCAGCGGAGTCTCAACTCCGCTGTCGTCGGATCAGGAGAGCGCGGAGGGCCGCGGGCGGCAGGCCTGGCCGAAGGCCGGTGCCGCGGGTTGCTGTTTCGAGGCCGGCGGCGAGGCCGCGGCCCTCAACTCCGTCGCCCCGGCCTTCCACGGCCAGGCGACCGAGGAGCGCCGGCACCGGCGGCTCCAATCGAACCGAGGAGGCCAGGATGGCCAAGCAGCCCACCCCGCAAGGCAAACCGCAGACGACTGGCTCTACCGACCGGCCCGAGCCCGCGTTCTTCCTGCGGGCGTACGAGCAGCTGGCGCTTCTCGTCGACCACAAGATCGGCTGGGACCGCCTGCCCAGGCCGCTCGGCCTGGCGATCTTGTACGGCCTGCGGAACCTGCTGCGTCGCAAGAACCTCTTCGACACCACCGGCTTCCCGGCGACGAACCTGCCGCGGATCGAGCCACGCCGGGCCAATGACACCACCGAGCGCTCGGCCGACGGCACCTACAACGACTTCGCGAACCCACGGATGGGGATGGCCGGTTCGCGCTTCGGCCGCAATGTGCCGCCCGGACGGACCTTTCCGGAGATCAGGCCCCAGATCCTCTCGCCGAGCCCCCGCGAGGTGAGCCGCGCGCTGCTCACCCGCGACGAGTTCGTGCCCGCCACGACGGTCAACTCGCTGGTCGCCACCTGGATCCAGTTCATGATCCGGGACTGGTTCAGCCATGGGCAGGGCACCATGGAGGATCCGTGGACCATCGAGCTGCTGGAGGACGATCCATGGCCGGTCCGCCCGATGGTGGTGCCGCGGACCATCCCGGACCCGACCAGGCAGCCGGGCGACGGCCTCCCTCCCACCTTCATCAACCAGGACACCCACTGGTGGGACGCCTCCCAGCTCTACGGCGACAGTCTGGAGGCGCAGCGGCGGCTGCGTAGCCATGACGGCGGAAAGCTGCGGGAGCCCCTCAACGGGGCGGCGATCCCCGACGACCAGGGACAGGATCCGGCGAACACACCGGGATTCTGGCTGGGCCTGGCGATGATGCAGCGTCTGTTCATTCTCGAGCACAACGCCATCTGCGACCGGCTGCGCGACGACTACCCGCGGTGGACGGACGAACAGCTCTTCCAACGAGCCCGGCTGATCAACGCCGCCCTCATCGCCAAGATCCACACGGTCGAGTGGACCCCGGCGGTCATCAGCCACCCGACCACCGTCGCCGCGCTGCGGGCCAACTGGTACGGCCTCCAGGGCGAGCGGCTGCGTCGGCTCCTGGGCCGGCTCAGCGGCAACGAGGTGATCAGCGGGATCGTCGGCGGCAGGACGGACCACTTCGGCGTCCCCTACGCGCTCACCGAGGAGTTCACTGCGGTCTACCGGATGCACCCGCTGATCCGCGACGACTGGACCTTCCGCTCCGCCGGCGACGACACGCTGCTGCAGGAGGCGACATTCCGGGACCTGGCCGGGCCGCACGCCTACGAGCTCCTGGCGAAGCACTCGCTGACCGACCTCTTCTACTCGTTCGGCACGGCCCACCCGGGGCTGGTGACACTGCACAACTACCCCAGGTTCCTCCAGGAGTTCGAGCGACCCGACGGTAAGCGCGTCGACCTGGGCGCCGTCGACATCCTGCGCATCCGGGAGATCGGTGTGCCCAGGT